>CADCBP010000010.1:383-66838 GCA_902799705.1 uncultured Bacteroidales bacterium | reverse complement strand
TCATAGAAGGATTGATCACAGCCGTTGTAATCAAGTTGCGCTTTGCTGCGGGCACGTTTTCCGAACCCTGATCCACGTTCCATTCCTCCAGCACGCCGGGACGGGAGGCTTTCTGGTCATCGTAATAGATGGTCATCGTGGACCCGCTCAATGCCGCGTAGATCTCTTTCGGAGCTGCGCCCTTGGCGGTGAAGTAACCCGGTTGATCGTCCAAGCCGTCCGGACGGGCGTAGGTCTTGTCTATCTTGCCGGCATCATATTTGGTGCCCTTCCCGCCTACAAGGGAAGTACAGCCGCTGAACATCTTATCGGACGAACTTGGATTCCATGCGTCATCGCAGTAAATGGTCTTCAGCGAAGAACAGCCAGAGAACATGTCATCCATAGTAGTAACCTTTCCGATATTAAAACTACTCAAGTTCAACTCGGTCAAAGCAGAACAACCGGCGAACGTTCCCCACATAAGCGTCACGTTCTCGGTGTTGAGATAGTTCAAACCGGTTATAGTAGCCAGATGGCTCAATTCACTGAACCAGAAAGAGATATTTGTCGGACTTGCATCACTCATGGAAGCATCCAAGACAGCAGTAGTGATACTTTCTTTATCAGTTTTGTCAACGGAAAAAGTTCCCACGTCCGTGGACCATTTATCCAGCATGCCGGGACGGGAGGCTTTCTGGTCATCGTAATAGAGGGTCATCGTGGACCCGCTCAATGCCGCGTAAATTTCTTTCGGCCTTTCCGTCGTGAAGTAACCCGGTTGATCGTCCAAGCCGTCCGGACGGGCGTAGGTCTTGTCCGTCTTGCCGGCATCATATTCGGTTCCATTACCGCCTACAAGGGAAGTACAGTTCTTAAACATATTATCGGACTGTGCCGCACTTGTGCTCCAATAGTCATTGCAATAGATGGTCTTCAGCGAAGAACAGCCGTAGAACATAGAGTACATACTCGTCACGTTGGCGGTATTGAACGAACTTACATCCAACGATGTCAGCGAAGAACAGCCTTCGAACATAGAGTTCATATTCGTCACGTTGGCGGTATTAAATCCGGTTACGTCCAAGGAGGTTAGCGAAGAGCAGCGATAGAACATCAAGGCCATATTCTTCACATTAGCGGTGTTAAAACCGCTTACATTCAAGGAGGTCAACGAAGGACAGTTAGAGAACATACTGCTCATTCCTTTCACCTCCGAGGTGTTGAGGTTAGCCAAACCGTCTATAGTAGTCAGGTTGGTCAAACCCCCAAACCAATAATGGGTATATATCGGGCGGGCATCTACCATAGAAGCATCGATCACTGCCTTTGTAATCAAGTCTCGTGTTTCTTCGGGCACGGATTGCGAGCCACTATACATATCCCACTTATCCAGCACACCGGGACGGGAGGCTTTCTGGTCATCGTAATAGAGGGTCATCGTGGACCCGCTCAATGCCGCGTAGATCCGCTTCAATCCTCCCTTTGCAGTGAAGTAACCCGGTTTTTCGTCTAATCCATCCGGACGGGCGTAGGATTTATCAACCTTGCCGAAATTATATTTGGTTCCATCACCGCCAACAAGGGAAGTACAGTTCTTAAACATGGTATTGGACGATGCCGAACTTGTACTCCAATCGTCATCGCAATAGATGGTCTTCAGCGAAGAACAGCCAGAGAACATAGAGTTCATATCCGTCACGTTGGCGGTATTGAAATTACTTACGTCCAGCGAGGTCAACGAAGAACAGTAAGCGAACATACCGTTCATATTCGTCACCTCGGCGGTATTGAAATTACTTACGTCCAGCGAGGTTAGCGAAGAGCAGCCATAGAACAGATCGTTCATATTCGTCACGTTGGCGGTATTGAAATTACTTACGTCCAGCGAGGTTAGCGAAGTACAGCCAAAGAACATATACTTCATATCCTCCACCTTGGCGGTATTGAATTTGCTCATGTCCAATGAGGTCAGCAAAGAGCAGCCAAAGAACATAAAGCTCATATCCGTCACGTTGGCGGTATTGAAACTGCTGAGGTCCAGCGAGGTCAGCGACTCACAGCCTTGGAACATATCATGCATCCATACCACCTCTGAGGTATTCAGGTTTGTCAAACCGTCAATCGAAATCAAATTAGCAAACTTATCAAACCACATATGAGTATATGTCGGGCGGGCGTCTACCATAGAGGCATCGATCACCACCTTGGTAATCGAATAGCATGTAGCGTCGGGTACGTCATACGAGCCTCCACCTGTCGCGGCCCATTCCACCAAGATACCGGGACGGGAAAGTTTCTGTTCATCGTAATAGATGGTCATCGTGGACCCGCTTAATGCCGCGTAAATTTCTTTCGGTCCTCCCGTCGTCGTGAAGTAACCCGGTTGCTCGCCCAAACCGTCCGGACGGGCGTAGGTCTTGTCTATCTTGCCGGCATCATATTCGGTTCCCTTTCCGCCAACAAGGGAAGTACAGTTCTTAAACATATTATCGGACTGTGCCGCACTTGTGCTCCAAACGTCATTGCAATAAATGGTCTTCAGCGAAGAACAGCCAGAGAACATGTCATCCATAGTAGTAACCTTTCCGATATTAAAACAACTCACGTTCAACTCGGTCAAAGCAGAACAACCGGCGAACATTCCCCACATAAGCGTCACGTTCTCGGTGTTGAGATAGTTCAAACCGGTTATAGTAGCCAGATGGCTCAATTCACCGAACCAGGAACAGGTACTTGTCGGACTTGCATATCTCATGGAAGCATCCAAGACAGCAGTAGTGATACTTTCTTTATCAGTTTTGTCAACGGAAAAAGTTCCCACGTCCGTGGACCATTTCTCCAGCACACCGGGACGGTAGGCTTTCTGGTCATCGTAATAGAGGGTCATAGTGGCTCCGTTCAAAGTAGCATAAATCTCATTCGGTAACACCACCGTCGTCGTGAAGTAACCCCGTTGACCGACTAATCCATCCGGACGGGCGTAGGATTTGTCAACCTTACCGGGATTATATTTTGTTCCTTTACTGCCGACGAGAGCCGTACAGCCGCCGAACATGTCAGCGGACGTTGCCGAACTCTTGCTCCAATCGTCATCACAATAGATGGTCTTCAGCGAAGAACAGTCGTAGAGCATATCTTCCATATACTTCACCTTAGCGATATTGAAAATATTGAGATCCAACGAAGTCAGCGAAGAACAACCGTAGAACATACCCTGCAGATTCTCCACATTGGCGGTATTGAAATTGCTCAGGTCCAGCGAGGTCAGCGAAGAACAGCCTTCGAACATATAGAACATACTCGTCACGTTGGCGGTATTGAAACTGCTTACGTCCAGCGAGGTCAGCGAAGAACAGCCGTAGAACATAGAGTACATACTCGTCACGTTGGCGGTATTGAACGAACTTACATCCAACGATGTCAGCGACTCGCAGCCTTGGAACATAGAGTACATACTCTCCACATTGGCGGTATTGAAACTGCTGAGATCCAGCGAGGTCAGCGAAGAACAGCCTTTGAACATCTCGAACATATACGCCACGTTGGCGGTATTGAAATTACTTAAGTCCAGCGAGGTCAGCGAAGAACAGCCTTGGAACATAGAGTACATACTCGTCACGTTGGCGGTATTGAGGTTGGTCAAATCGTCTATAGCAGTCAGATTAGTTAAATTATAAAACCATCTGGAAGTATATTTCGGGAAGGCATCCTTCATAGAAGGACTAATCACTGCTTTTGTAATCGAGTTGCGAGTTTCTTCCGGCACGTAACTCGTACCTTGTCCGGGACTCCACTTATCCAGCACACCGGAACAGGAGGCTTTCTGGTCATCGTAATAGAGGGTCATCGTGGACCCGCTTAATGCCGCGTAGATCTCTTTCGCCGCATTGGCTTTTTGTACGCCCGTAATGCTCATCAGCATCACCAGCACAAAAAGGTAAAGTTTCTTAGCCGCAAGTACACGACTGATTTGAATAAAATGTTTCATAATTGTATATTTTAAGATTGTTTGTTTCAGTATTGTACATAGTACTCCAAAATCCGCCGAGAAGATATACATTTTTTTTGATATATGCAAATAATCTAGAAAAAAAAGGTTTTTTAGTATTTATTTTTCCCTGTTGTTGGTTTTTAGCAAATCAAAAATGCGGCGGTGCGGCGCTTGATGCGCCTTTGTCTAATCGCCCAAAGTCGTTCTTTTGAGCAAGTCTCAAAGCCCGCCTTTGTTCGCTTATCCGGCGTCCGGCTTGATGCCGTACTACCGCCTTACAAAAATGCGCTAACGCTTACAAAAATAACAAAAATCCATGCGGCGTGTATAGGGATTACTGATTGCTGATTACTGAATACTGATTGCTGATTCATTTTCGGTATTTTTTAATCCCGCAGGGATATTTTTGTAAGGCTGATGGACGACTTATCCAAGTCGGTCGAGATGGTTAGCGGATTTTTAGCACTGGGAGCTTGCTCACATGGGCTTCGCAGGGCAACAATTTTCTACAATGAAAGACAAGGATTGCATGCTTGCAAGTGTGTTTTTTTGTGTTTTCATAACTCCCACATTTTTAACGGGTTACAAAATAGATATCGGAGGCATCTCGGAGGCAACTCGGAGGCATCTCGGAGGCAACTCGGAGGCAACCCGAGGTTTTTGGGGCCTTTTGGGGTAATTTGGGACTGATAAAAAAAATTGGGAACAGCATAAAATAAGCATATAATAAGCATATAATAAGCACTTAGTAAGCATAAAACAAGTTACTTGTGCGGGCACAGACTGTTTTTTTTGCTTAAAACCTTGCATATTTGAAAAATTTGTAGTACTTTTGCAGCGGCAAAAGTGCGGGGATAGAAAAAGCCCCTTTCAAAAAAGAGATTATGAAAAGCAAATTACTATTACTAATCGCGGTGTGCGGGATGCTGATGATGAGTTGTCAGGACAACACACCGGAGTGTTATTACCACAAGAAGACCATCGATCTTCAAGTCAATTCCAACGAATGGTCGTTCGACAGCACGGCGTTGCAGTTCTATGCCCGCTTCAAGATGCCGGAGATCACGTCGTATGTATATAACTACGGCCAGTGGGCAGTCTATTGCGAAGTAGAGCGCAGCAAGGATGAGAAATTCCAAGCTGTACTGCCGGTGAGTCGTTTCTATACCGACACCGCCAGAGAGGAGATGATCAACTACTACACGCAGTACATCGACTACCGCATCAGCGTGGGATACGTCGATATCCAGTTGACGAACTCCGACCACCTATACGGTCAAGAGAAGCCGGAGGGTATGGATTTCCGTCTGCAGGCGAACGACGTGATCATAGACCTGCGCGTGAATCAGGCGGATTGGAATTTCGACGATCAGACGGGTCAGTACTACTGCCACATCGCTGTGCCGGATATCACAGAAGAGATCTACAACAACGGTCATTTCACCGTTTGCCGCGAGTTTGAGAAAGGCAAGACGAGCGCTTATCAAGTGCCGCTGCCGACGAGTACGTTCCTCTCGGAGGTTGTTCCGGTGAACACACCGTATTATTACTCACAGGCGCTTGACTATGTGGTAGGTTTGGGTTATCTGGATATCCAGTTGACGAACTCCGACTATTACTACGACAGCACCGGCAAACCGGTCTTGCCGGAGACGATTTACTTCCGAATGGTGCTTACCTATTAAGGTGAAAGAATGAAAGAGTGAAAGAGTGAAAGAGTGAAAGAGTGAAAGAATGAAAGAGTGAAGGGGGGAAGGGCAATATACATAGTAGGTCCGTGTGCGGCGGAGAGTCGAGAACAGGTGATGGAGACCGCGAAGGCGATTTCCAGTTTGAGATTTGAGGCTGGAGATTTTAAATTTATTTTTCGCGCGGGCGTATGGAAACCGCGCACGAACCCGCGCACTTTTCAAGGAGCTGGCGCGCAGGCGTTGGAATGGCTCGCCGACGTAAAACGGACATACGGGATGGCGATTGCCACGGAGGTAGCGACACCCGAACATGTAGCCGCAGCCCTGGAAACCGGCGTGGACTATCTGTGGATAGGAGCAAGGTCGTCAGCGACACCGATTGTTGTACAATCATTGGCTGACTCCATTTGTGATTTGAGATTGAAGATTGGCGATTTGAAAGGATTGCTTATCAAAAATCCCGTCAATGCAGACGCGGCGTTGTGGTTGGGGAACATAGAGCGGTTAGAAAAGACCGGAGTGCCGGTGATGGCTGTTCATCGCGGATGTAACCATCAGCCATGTTGGGCGATGGCGCATAAGGTAAGGTTGGCGCGGCCGGATATACCGATGTTGCTGGACCCGAGTCATTTAAGCGGCGATGCACAGCGGGTGCCGGAGTTGTTGGAGAAGATAGCGGAGTTAGGGCTCGACGGCGCGATGGTGGAAGTGCATTGTGATCCGGAGCACGCATTATCTGATTCTGAACAGCAGATAAGCCCTGATGAGTTAAACGCCGCGTTGCGGCAGTTAAACGCAGCCAGAGGCTGCAGTGTAAACGCTGCTTCGCAGCAGTGTATTGCGGCAGAGCCGCAGTTAAACTGGCTGCGAGCGGAGATAGACGAGTTGGACGAGCAGTTATGGGATACGATTGCGGCACGAATGGATGTAAGCAGACGGATAGGCGAATGGAAAAAAGCGCACGGTGTAGCACCGTTGCAGCCGGAGCGGTATCAGACTATTGTTGAAAGTTTAAAGTTGAAAGTTGAAAGGTTAGGACTCTCACCAGCGTTTGCAATGCAGATCTGGGACCTGATACACGAAGAGAGCCTTAAACAACAATGATGGATTGATGGAAAATGATCCGACTCTGAGTTGTAAACGTCCGACCGATAGTGACAAGTCTTTTGTCCTTTAGCGAAGCGGTCTTTTGTCCTTTAGCGAAGCGGTCATATGAAATGATGGAATGATGGAAAGAATTAGGTATTATATAGTATTTATACTCTTGTGCTTCGCCGGGATGGTGATGGCACAGGAAGACCCTGTACGGACCAGTATATCGGGTGTGGTTGTTGACGGCGACACCGGAGAGACCCTGCCCTTCGTACAGATATATTTTCTCAAGTCCACGACCAACAAGGGCGTGGTGCCTTCGGAAGTAGGTACGACATCAGACGTAGACGGTAATTTCAGTATCAGCAACACACAAGGTTATACGTCGCTGAATTTTCAGATGATTGGTTTTAAGACGGAGTTGCTGACGCTGCGTAAGGGTCAGAACCGTAAGGGCGTGAAGGTGAAGATGACGCCGGACGTGTACGGTTTGCAGGACATCGTAGTAACCCCGAAGAACCGCAAACGCGAGTACAAGCGCAAAGGTAATCCGGCGGTTGAACTGATCAAGAACGTCATAGCCAACAAAGACAAGCACTGCGTGCTGACAGCCGACCAGTACACAGCCAACAGTTATGCCCGCATGTCTTTTGCGTTGGATAACATCAAAGTCAACTGGAACAAGCCGTTCTGGAGAGATTTCCAGTTTGTCAAGAAATATATCGACACAACCGGTGTGTATCCGAATGTAACAGTGAGTATCCGCGAGCACCTCAATACGGAATACTACCAGCGCAAGCCGCACCGCGAGAAGAAAGTGCTGGACAAGAAACGTATCTTCGGTATCGAGAGCGTAATCGGCTCGGAGTCGTTCCAGAAGAATGTCGATGCCATCTTCAAAGACGTAGATATCAACGACAACAGTATGAACCTGTTGTTCAACCGCTTCGTCTCTCCGTTGAGTTCGACCCTCGCCGTGACGTTCTACCAGTACTATATCATGGACACCATTATGGTGGACGGTTACCCGTGTATCGACCTTGCATTCGTACCTGTCAACTCGGAGAGTTACGGTTTCACAGGACACCTGTACATCGTAAATGACAGCACGTATCGTTTGAAGAAATACACGATCAACGTGCCTCCTGATATCAACCTCAACTTCGTGAGCAACTTCTCTATTGAGCACAGTTACAAGCAGTTGGACAACGGTCTCTGGGCACCTGACCGCACGACGACCTACGCGAAGTTCTATATCTTCAACAACAAGCGAGGCATGTTAGCCCGTCAGACGAAGATCTACACCGACTGGGATTTAGACACCCCCATTGCCAAAGAGACTTTTTCTCCTTTCGCAACCGGTGAGGTCGAGAAGAATGACTCGACCGCGGAACTGGTATGGGAAGGCGATTGGACGGATGAAATGCGTCCCGAACCATTGACGAAGTACGAGAGTTCGGTAGTGGACTTAGTGCGGGAGTTCACCAACACGCCCAAGTTCAACAGCCTGGCATTGTTCGTCAATGCCGTGACGACCGAATATGTCCCGACTCGCAAGGCGGAATATATGTACCTCAGTAAGTTTGATTTCGGTCCGATATACAACTTCATCAGCTGGAACATGTTAGAGGGAGTGCGTCTGCGTGTCGGAGGTATCTCGACCGCCCGCTTACACGACCAGATCTTCTTCCGCGGCTACGTCGCCTTCGGAACGAAAGACCTGCTGCCCAAATACAGCGGCACGTTCATCTACACCTTCGGAAAGCACGAGTATCATCCGTACGACGGTCGTCTGAAGCATCATATCCAGCTCACCGGCCAATATGACATCGAAGAACCCGGTCAGTTGACGGATGTGGTCCGACGTGATAATATCATCATGTCTATCCCGTTCGGCACGCCGACCATGCCGTTCGCCCAGTACGTCTTCCATGCGAAGTTGGAATATATGAAGGAATGGCGCAACAACATGATTCTCTCCACCCATTTCGACTTCACGAACAACCGTGCTGCGGGTTCGCTACGCTACGACCGTGTGGATTGGACACAACATATCGACCCTGTGACGCAAGACACGTCGTACACGAGAAGCACGACTTCTATCGGCTCGTACCGCAACTACGAGGCGATGATTGATTTCGAGTACTCGCCTGGTTCGACGATTGGAATGGACCGTGCGGGTGTTAAGAGTCCTTGGACCATTGAGAAAGATGCCCCGACCATCAAGTTGACACATACCATCGGTTTTCTGGATGACCGTCACAACGGCGGCAAGGGTTTCTTCTACAACAAGACAGAGGTGATGTTCGACAAGCGCTTCTGGTTCTCCGCGTTCGGTCACCTCGATCTGCGCGTCAAGACGGGTATCATCTGGCAACAGGTGCCGTTCACGAAGTTACATATCCCTCCGACCTCAACGAGTATCTTGCTGGGCCAGCGCGCGTTCAACCTGATGAAGCCGATGGAGTTCATGATGGACGAATATGTGTCGCTCTACATGACCTATTATTTCAAGGGCTGGATCTTAAACCGCATCCCGGGTATCAACAAACTCAAGTTGCGCGGCGTAGTCAGTTTCGCGGGGATCTACGGCGGTCTGACGAAAAAGAACAACCCGTACTTAGAGACGGGTAGCGGTTTGTATGAGTTCCCGCAAACAGCCACTTTCGACAAGGACGGCTACTATGTATCCGGAACGACTTCATCGCCTATCGGCAAGTTGCCGTATCTGGAGATCACCGCGGGCTTTGAGAACATCTTCAAATTCATCCGTATCGACTACATCCGCCGTCTGACGTATAATGAGTATGAGTTGCCGTACAAAGTGCCGCAGTTAGACGGAGCCGGTAACCCGATGATTGATCCCGCGACCGGAGAGCCTATCATGATTCAAGCCCGTCGGCGCATCCCCGGATGGGGACGCAACGGCGTCAAAGTGACTGTGAGGTTCTCGCTGTAAAGAGTGAAAGAATGAAAGAATGAAAGAGTGAAAGAGTGAAAGAGTGAAAGAATGAAAGAGTGAAAGGAGGAGCGAAATGAAAGACATAAAGATCATAGGAATAATGGTTCTTGCGTTATTGAGCATGCCATTGGTACGCGTGTCGGCTCAAGTAAAGGACACTAAGTTACAAGAGAAGTTAGACGACGTGAAAGCGCAGTTCGTGGAGTTCGACACAGAGCGTCTCTTAGACTCGCTGGACCAGGAAAACTTACCTCGATTGGTGTCCGGCGGTCTCTTTGTGGGTGCGAACATGAGTAATTTCATCATCACCCGCAACCACCGGCCGATGAGTTCGTATATGCGTATCGGCGCCGAGTTGGGCGGTTTCATTGATTTCCGTCTCTCGAAGCATTTCTCCATCCAACCGCAGGTCATCCTCTCCGCCCAGGAGAATTATTTCGCTGCGACCGACACGGCAAACCATCTTTGGTCCTTCGGTATGGATATTCCCGTGTATTTCTTAGGCCGCTTCGGAAACATGCAGCAGGGTTATATACAATTCGGCGGTGGTATCTTCACGCACTTCACCCTCGCTTCCAATATCGCCAACAAATACCGCAGTTATGACGTCAATCCGGCAGCAAGTCCTTCCCCGACGGATGGTTATGACTACAGCCGTCTATATACGCTTCACAACAATCACTTCGGTGTCTGCGTGACGGTAGGTTACGAATGCACGTTCGGGATGCAGATCAACCTGCAATACAAAGTAAGCCTTTCGGACATAGCAGGCTTCTACAGTGAGATGAAGGGACAGGAGATAGCCAACGCACTGATCTATCCTCAGAGCATCAGTCTCTGCGTCGGGTACCGATGGAAGTAAGGCGAAGGGTTATGGGTTAGGGGCGAAGGGTTAGTGTCTGTGGAAGAAACGATAGACAGGCAGGAAGAACTTCAACCATTTCCGATACGATGCAGGCAATATAAAGAGCTGGATGGCAGCATTGCGGATAGAACTTATTATCCAATACCGTCTGATAGCCCACCCTTCGGGATAACGCATGAGATATGCCCTTGCTTCATTACGAGCGAGGGTATTTTTTCGTACATCGCCTTTGGGATGTGTGATTGAGACGCGGTCATCTACCTCGCATCGCAATCCCCAATGACGTGCATAGAAACAGGCGACGAGGTCGAGTCCCCATCCGTGGGGGTTGATGTCAAGCGGCTCCAGTTGTTCGAACACGCGTTGCGAATACAATCCCAGCATACCTTCCACGAACGCCACTTCACGCCGTTTGCCGCTATGCCTTGAGTAAGACCATGCCGCCCACGTATAGGAGTCGTCGGCATGAGAAGGGCAATAGACGCCCACCCCGTCAAAAGACTCAGAGAGCAAGATATGCTTGATTTGCTCCAAGGCTTCGCGCGAAATGAGCACATCCGAGCATATAAAGAACATATACGGGTAATTGCCTTCCTTCGCCATCATGATGGCATGATGCATCATACCACTATAGAAGACATTCGGCAGATAGACCGTGTCCCCACCGCACGGATCGGGGCGTTCGCCACTATCGGCATCAATAATATGGCACTCAAAAGAAGGCTTGAGTTCACGATAAAGGAACTCCGCGTTTTCCGCAGCGTGGTAATTGAAGATGCAAACAAAGATGTCACTTGATTTCATGGCGTTTACGAATTAACTTGCTTTTCCCCAGCCATCGAGGCAGGATGATGACTCCGGCAATGAGATAATAATAATAGGTACAGAAACGCCAGATGGGCGTGATGACCATAGTGGACATTTTCTGCGAGATATATTCGGTCAAGAAATTATCGAACATCACTTCCGCGAAACCACTACCACCGGGCGTAGGAACAATCATAGTAACGATGCCCAAGATATACTGGCGTGCGAAACACATCAGGTTATCCGATCCGGTAAGCGGGTTGAAAATCATGATTGCCATGTTCGCGATTAAGAAGCGGAAGACCCATATGCCGGCAGTAGATAAAGTCATGCGTACCCAGTAGCCGAAGGACTCGTGCTGTATCTCGCGGGCACAGTTACGAATCTCCAAGGCCGTACGCAGGCCGCGTATCTTATATTTACGAAGGAACTTCAGTTTAAAAATCAGACCTATTACCTTCACGATGATGGTCGATTTGCAGAACAAGCCGATGAAGAGTATTGTCACCCAGACGAACTTCATCGCATAACCGACAATAAACGCCCAGAGGTATCCATATTGGAAATACCCTTCGGAGGTAAATAGTTCGCTATAGGGGATGATGAGTAACAGCAAGGGGAAAAGGACGATCATCAGCATCTCGTCCATGAAAAGCGCCAGGACAGTCATGGAAGTAGCCCTGCTGACTTTTACACCTTCACGGTGAATGAACAGCACTTCGAGTGAAGAACCGCCAGCCGCAGAAGGCGTGACCGCCGAGGTGAACTCATACAACATGCGGATACGGAACAGCTGGCTGAACTTCAGCGGCATGCCGGACATCACCCGCAGGCGATACATGCCAGAGAAATCTTTGAACAAAGTAAAGAGCACAACGAGAATGACAAAGATCCACCAATGATTCGCCAGCGTAAGCGGCTCGTCAGGGATACCATTCCGCATCTCCCGCCAGAACATATACCCTACTCCCACCAAGCCGAAGAGAATAGGCCAAATGACCATTGACGGCTTGAAGCGGGACGCTACGGAGCGGTTCTCGGAGGCTATGTCGGGTTGCTTGCTCATGCTTATTCGTTGTAGGATTGTATAAACTTAGCGATATACTCTGCTCCGTTTCCTTTTCTGCGTACCTCCTGCGCCGCCTCTTTGTAGATATCCAGAATAGCGGGATTGGTCACACATTCGTTAATCCAACGCACGATCTTGAAGGAAGTTTTGAAGAACCGTCCGCAGTTGAGTATGGATGTAAACAAGTGCATAGACTGATATTCGATAGGCGAAGCGCAGTAGAAGACGCCTACCGGTACTCCCATCAGGACGCTGTCCAACATAGCATTCGGTCCTCCCTTGGTGAGCAGGACATCCGCCGCGCGGTTCAATTCATAGACATGCGGCACAAATTCGTACGGCCGCAAGTCGATACGGGGCGTGACCTCCGCCTTGAGTTTCTGCAGGCGTTTGAAGAGTCTTGTATTTGTTCCGCAAATAGCAATCACGGTAATCGGATGTTTGACCTTCATGAGCGCCGCTATCACGCGCGCCATTCCCGATCGTCCGTAGCCGCCGGCAGCTACCATGACGGTGAAGCGATCCTGCGGCAGGTGGTATTTCTCGCGGTAGAAAGCGGGGCTCTCCGTCACCTCCATGATCTCCTTGCGCGTCACAAAAGGAACGATCATCAACTGCTTGCGCGTAAAGTCATGCTCCAGAGCATCGTGGAACGCCAGACGGCAGTTGACGATAAACTTGTCCACGCGTATATTCCACCAGTTATGGACATTGTTATCCGGGTTATAGGTCACGACTCTGACATGCGGGTCTATCTTATCCCGGTACTGCGTGGCAAAGAAAGATGTCAGGAAATGCGTATCAATGATGATGTCAGGGCGCACCTGTTCGAGCATCTTAAGATAGCGTTTGCGTGCGCGGCGATAAACGGTGGACGCCACAAAAGGCAAAGAGTTATGGATGCCGAAGATATGGGTAGCCGCCATCTGAATATAGGTGTGCCACGGGAATATGTTCGCCCATTTGACCTCCTTCACAAAGTTCTTCTCCAACTTCAACAGCACAGGATCATCCTTGAACGTATATTTGCGGATAAGTTCAATATCAGGGTCATGCAATGCCTCAATGGCATCCGCGATAGAATTGGCGGTAGTGATGTGACCAAAACCGGCCTCCATGTATGTCACTAAGATGCGTTTCTTGGTATGTTTCTCAGTCATAGGTTGTCAAATTGCGCTGCAAAGGTACTACAAAAAATTGACATACGCAATAGATACCACAAAAAAGAGCCCCGAAGGGCTCCTTTTTCCGTTTATTCCGTGTCTGTTTCCATTAAGGCCTGCACATAATCTTGCCGGACTTGAATACTTTTTCAGAGGTATAGAATCCGTAGAAGTACACCTGTCCCGGGATGATATCAATAAACCTGCATGTCTTATCACTGATTAGTTTGGAGAAGACATCCTTGTTATTCACATCCTGGAAGACGATTACATCGTTCGGATCAGCGGCAGGCACTGTTTCTTCGAAATGTACAAGTCGTCCGTTCTGGTCGTAGAGTGCAAATGCCACATTCTTCCGGATGGAAGCGATGAGCAGTTTGTTCTGCCCCGGAACACGGATGATGATTACGTCGTTGGCTGTCGGTGTGAGTGCATCATTGATCTCCGACTTAGCGAAGTAGATCCGATAAATACGCTCCGACTCGTCCTGAGCCTTACAGATGATTTCGCAGGTATCACCGGCAGCAGCAATACCATAGATGATCTCCGCATTCTCCGAGCGCGGGATAGCCAGGATGGACGGCGGGTTCAAACCATCACGCAGATAATAGGTATAGAAGGTGACCTCCGGATCGAAGTCACGGATCTCGACACCGTCCAACTCAATGGATTTGAGCCAGTTATCATCGTCTTTGGCGATATACTGCGTCACGAAATAGGTGAGGTCCGAACCATCCTGTGCCACCACGGTGATGAGAATCTTACCCGTTTCGTCTATGGTATGCGTTGCTTTAGCGAGCGGGTCGCTGAGTACATACGACACCTGTTCGGGTTTGAAGTAGTCCTCGGTAGTGGAGCCGTACGGATGAGCGTACTCATACTCAGTGTTTCTCGGATCCACCTCTATGGTCTCTTTACCCAGGGTGATGGAGAGCAAGGTAGCGTCGCTTGGCTTGCGGAAAACAAAGGTGATCACATAGATTGCCTGGTCTTCTCCGTTCGGGGCGATGACGGTGACATCCACTTGAATATCTCCGTTAGGCAACTCATGCTTGTCCGCTTTCACAGTCTGCTCTTCGTCATACTTCACCCACTCTACTTCAGGAACCTGCGCCATTGCGGTACGCGTTCCGTCGAAGTCAAGGGTGACGGAGTACTCGTAGTAATCCGGGCGATAGGGGAAGAGGCTGGACGGAATGACCTTGTTATCCCTGATGAGGATGATATCGCGCAGCTTGGTCTCCGATGATTTTTCGCGTCTAAAAACAAGGTTATACGTATTTTTTATCGTTGTATCCTCTGCTGTCACAACTATGCGCATCATAGGCAGCGTGTCTACTCTTATTACTTCCTCTTGGTCATTCGTTATGGAATCCAGATAGACATCTAATTGGGTGTCTACATTCTGTGCATCATATTGTTTCTTAACCGTAACTGCTGGAATAGGATCCGTCATACCAATCGCGATATTAGGATAGTTAAACGTCTCCTTTTTAAAATCAGCCAGCGAATCACCATTGAGGAAAATCATTTCCAGATATGCAGAATCTAACAGCGCTACCGGATAATGAATCGTGTATTCGCGTGGTGCGCCCGATTCTGCCTTAACAGTAACGACGGACTTATGCCCAAGACACTTACCGCCGAGAGCGTCCGGAGCCTTCGAAACGGAGACGGTCTGGTATGCGTCACCCTCGATATACTCTACCTCCGGCACGTCATCGCCCAGTTCCGCTGCGCGCTCCGCGGTCAAGGTATCGTAATACTCCGTAATTGCCGGATCAAAGTCTTTGAGTTGCGTCTTATCGACGTAGAGCTGTTTGAGCGTGTTGATATCCGACTTACGAATGTCGTATGTCACGAGGTAGGTATTGCTACTTCCGTTCTCAGCGGTAACAGTTATCGAACGTACCAGTTGAGTACCTTCCACACTAAGACTTCTTACCGTATCAAGCGTGATGGTCTGCCATTCGTTTACTTCGTCCCAACTGAGGTACGGGAAGGTCCGTGTGCCTATAGGCAGCGTGTAGTTATAGTGGAACTTATGCGGCTCGAAACCACGGATAGTATCACCGTCTGCACGAATAGCAAGCAGTGTATCTGCTGCCGAACGGGTGAAGGAGAAAATGAGGTTGTAGATGTTCGACACACTCGGGTCCTCAGCCTGTACACGAATCTGAACCTGATCGTTCTTCTCGTCCCATACCGAGTCAATCGTCTGCACACTCTCATCCTCCTGCCAACTTACCTCCGGGTATTCGTGAACGCCCTCGGGCAACTGGATTACATAGACGTATTTATCTTTCTTGAAGCCAGGTATGATGCTATCGCCCATGTATATCGCTTTGAGCTGTGCATTCTGCGAGTAATACGTCTGGAAGTTGAGACGGTAGGTGTTTGTAGACGTGCCGTTTGGCGCAAGAACATGGATGAAGATGGTATCCGTCACTTGCTCGATAGACACTTGCTGTCCGGCCATCTTAAGTTGTGCACTTACCTCCGGCAGTACCGTCATGCTCGACGGACGGATGATGTCATAGACCGTCACAGACGGATCGAACTTGAGCGGCGATTTGGCGTTCAGTTCGCGCTCGAAGTCGGACAGTTCCTGGTTATTGAGCTTGATGTTCGCCAATTGGCAATCCGACGACGGGTTCTCCACATAGATCTGGATGAGGTAGTCCGAGTACGAACCGTCTTGCGCTACGACGTGGAACTTCTTCGTATATTCGCGTTCCGGCGTGATTGTCTCAAGCGACGGGGTTACGGTCTGGAAACGATCGTCCGTCGTATAATCGAAGGTGAACACGCTATCATGTAGCGAGACGGAATAGTAGTGACGTCCCGGTTCGAAGTCTTCCAACGCGGCCTTGTTAAGGATGATTCCCGACAATTCGGTACAATGACTCTTCTCGGAGTTGATGGTCACTTCATATGAAGTGGTGTTCGAACCTGCCGCAGCGTGAACGGTGAAGACCGTTGCTTGCTCATTGAGCACACCGGCTGTCATAGTGACTGTCTGACCCGGCTGTCCAAGGACATAGGTCAACGATGGCATCATCGGTTCTTCACGTTTAGCGCCTACCGACGGCAGTACCATAGTGTATGCGAGGCTGTCAGGACGGAAGCCTGGAATTAGTTCGCCATCAACAAGAATACCTGCAAGTTCGGAGCTCAGGCTCTTAGGCTTAGATACGCGCAATAGATAGTCTCTTGTCTGGCCATCCTGGGCAATGACAGTTATCGTATAGATAATGGTATCGCCGGTAACCGATTTCGACTGTACGGCGCCCAACTTCTGTCCTTCTTCGGCAGCGATAGCCTCCAAACGAACAGTACCTTCTGACGGAATATCATATTCCTCAATATTGGAATCAAATTCTTCAAAATCTTTACCATTCAGCAGGATGTTGCCCAATTTCGTGTTGGAGGAGCTGGTCGGGTAATTCAACGTATAGGTCGTTTTGGTATTCTTGGAGTTGGACACATCCCAAGTCATACCCGCCGGCGTTTGCTTGAAGCATACGGAGTCTTTCTCGTAGTCACGCTTGAAGAAGACGTAGTTCGGTCGTTCGTGCGTGTACTCGGTGTTGTCGCCTCCGAACTCCGATATTTCCTCTCCGTCGAACTTGAAGGTCTTGATCTGACCGCTGGTGGGAGCTGTCGGCTCAACGAGTGTGATCGTGTAAGTCTTCTTTGCTCCGTTCTCGGCGGTGACCGTAATGGTAACACCGTTATATCCGTATTTCATGTCCACCGTCTGACCTGGCGTCTTTTCGCATTTTATTGTCGGAACGGCGGTAGCCTCTATCTGATAAGCGAAAGTGTTCGGGTTGAAAGCAGGGATCAGTTCTACGTCCTTCTTTTCGTCGTCCTTCAGTTCGATGTTTTCCAAGGTGGCATCGGTGCTCTTCTTTTCACGATAGACGATGACCTTGGTTTTCTCTGCATCGTTTTCTGCCTTGACTGTTATCTTGACGGTGTTTCCGTTCTTCTCAATAGAGAAGCGTTGGTGAGCGTTATTCGGCACAATCTCCAGGTCAGGCAGTACGGTCGTTCCGAACGGGATGTCTATCTCCGTAGTGTCATTATCTTCCGCTAACGACATAGGTTTGCCGTCCTTGTTAATAGCGAAATCCAAGATGTTAAAGGTGTTCTTACGCTTGATGATAACATAATACTCGGTCTTGTCTTTCGAGTTTTCTCCGTAGTTGGTCACTTTGGCAGTGAGTTCGCCGTTGAGCCATTCGCCGTTATTGAGCCATTCAATGACTTGCATTTGATCGTGCACCTGCTGTTCGAAGGTCAGCGAAGGAGCAGCAAAGAGTTCTACGCCATTCGCCAACTCATAGTAGAAGGTATCGGCTTCATGATTCGTGATCTTAATGCCGTCCACGAAGAAATTCGTCAATTTGGAGTTATAGACGAAATGGAGATTTTCAATCTGCAGGTCGGACGTATAGATGGTATTCGAGCCCGTCATATCACCAGCATTGGCTTTATGGCACGAGTTGATAGTAAGTGCGTACTTAGCCATAGGATATGCGCCGCCCACAACGGATTTCAGAGGCAACGAAGCATATTGCCATGACGAGTTACCATACGAGCCATCGAACTTATCCGTACGTGTAGTGTTGTTGGCGTCCACACTCTTATACTCGATATACCAAGATGGAACATTGGATGCCGACAAGGGTTTGTAATTAACACCTATAGAGTCCGGCGTATTACGCATCTGGATGAATTTCGAGGTAGTATAGGAGATGCTTGAGGTGGAATTACCGGCTTTACCAGGAGACAGCGCCATCGTACCGCCAATGGTCATCATACCGGGCACAGAACCGTTGATACTTGCTCCGTTGATGGTCGAAAGCATAGCACCGTTTACACCGGCAGCCATTACTTCCTTACCCGTGTACCAGAACAGATCGACCACATTGGTAAAACCAATACTGATCTCATATTCGAGACCCGCAGCCAAGTCTGCCGGAACTGTCCATCCGTAAGGCTTGAAGCCTGTGGATTTCTTGCCGTTCTCTTTGGGATTAGACGTCCAAGTTGCCTTGTACATCGGAGCATTTGTCGTAGGTACCCAAGACTGCGAGAAGTCGAAGTAGTCATAGTGTAGACCATCCTTCACGTAGGTGTTATCATATTGATAGAACCAGCAAACGGAATAGGTTGCGCCGCCTTCTACGGTAAAGGTAATCTGCTTCTTCACAGGATCAATAGTCGACACCTCTACTGTCTTGCCGTCAAAAGCTGTGTAGGCAAAGTCCTCAGCTATAGGCTCTGCGGTGACGTTAATGAGGTAGTTATAGACGTCCGGATTCCAATTGGGCAGTTCATTATTCTGGAACTTGAGCGTCTGCAGTTTGCCGGCTGTTTGGAAGGCCGGCATACTCGGCGTAACGGTATAGGTCATGTCTTCCTCACCTACTCTGTTGGCTACCACGATCAGTTTGGCACTACGACGGATAGAACCATCGAAACGGATAACCGTCTGGCCCGGATAGTTCTTCTCCACATCCGTAATTGCGAATGCCTTCGAACCGAACGGCAGGTCGACTTTGTTGTCGCCCTTCTGAGGATTTGCGATTTCACCTTCGTGCAACTCATCGTCCGAGGTCGTGTAGGTATATTTAATCTTCTTGAGGATGTTCGCGCCCTCTGCCTGAGCTACATTATAGCGAATCGAATAGGTACCCTTCTCACCGGAACTATTGGTAACGATAATTTTCGTTATGCCGGTAATAGGCGCATCGATGTACTCGATGAGTTGCGCTTTCTCCGCTTTTGTATATTCGATAGTGTATGTCTCGGAAGTACCGTAGGGCACATCGAATTCGTAGTCGAATTTCTCCACGTCGCACTCCACACCGTTGATGGTAAGTGTGCCAAGTCGGGTACTCTTCGCCTCTAATACGGGGAAGGAGATGGTATATACATTCTTTGCTCCGCCTTCGGCCTCCACGGTAATCCTGGTCTTGCTTCTCGGGCGGCTCAACTCGGTCGTAATGGTCTGGTTGCTGAGCGCTGCTACAGGGAAGACATCCGGGATGACTTCTGTTCCCTCACCCAGTTCGTAGGTATAGGAGAACTTGTTCGGCGCAAAACCGGGTATTGTTATGCTATCAATGAGCAAGTCTGCGAGGTACGCGTTCGTGCTGCCCGTGCGTTTGTAATTAATACTATAGGTCGTGTGCTTACCATCTTGCGCGGAGACGTGTATCAGCGTAGCATTCTCTGCGTTGTGCTCGAGTACGACTTGTCCTTCGCGCGCCTCGTAGCTGACAGCCGGTAAAGGAAGTCCCGATTCCAGTTCGAGATCGTATGTGGTCGTCGACGGGTTAAAGTCGATGGTATAGCCTTCCACCTTCAAGTCCGCCAACGTAGCATCGGCGTACGGAGCTACGGAGATATTCACCTTGTAGGTCCTCTTTGCTCCGCTCTCAGCGGTGACAATGATTTGCCATTTACCTTCGGCTACTTGACCAAGGAAGACAGTCTGTGTCTCGTCTCCCTTCTCGTAAGTTACTGTCGGATAGCTACTTCCGGCAGGCAGATTACGGCTGTAGGTCTCTGTCTCAGGGTTGAACTCAGGTATCTTCACGCCATCAATAAGGATAGCGGAGAGCGTGTTGTTCGTCACCTGTTTCTTGGTGAACGTGATGTTATAGCCGTTGGTGTTATTGAGCGAGTCACGGACGTAGAGCCATGCCACATTGTCCTTCCAAAGCGAATCAACGTGTTGCTCCTCGTAGTCCTTGACATAGCCAATAGTCGGCCGTGTGCGCTCGTACTCCGCTTGATAATCGGTCTTGGCGGGGTTGAAGTTAGTTATCACCACGCCGTTGATGAGAATCGCCTTCAGTTGTGCGCTGGTTGCTTCCATCGGCACGAACTTGATGATATATGTATTGGCGGTGCCTGCTTCGGGTTTCACCACGATGTGTGCTTCGCCATAACCGTACGGCGCGGTAATGGTCACCTGCTGTCCCGGCGCTTTGTCCACCGTGATAGCCGGACAATTCTCGGTCGGGAGCTGTACTTCATACTCCAGTACATTTTTCTGGAAGCCCGCGAGTTTCTCGCCGTTGAGGTAAATCATCTCCAATTGCGAGTTATCGGAAGCGGTGACGATGAACGAAATCGTGTACACACGTTTGGCACCACTCTCAGCGGTGACGGTAATGCGCTGCACTTTCTTGTCAAGCACGTTGAGTACACGCTGGCTGTCCTCACCTTTCAGGAAGGTGACGGTCGGAATCGTGCTCACACCTTTCGGCAGGGCATATTCGTAGTCGAGTACGTCGGGGTTAAAGCCTTCCAACGCCTGGCCGTCCACATAGATCATCGCCAGAGCGGTATTGGCCGATTTGGTCACCGCGAAGTGAATAGTGTACGTGCGGCTCTCTCCGTTCAGCGGGCGGATAGTGATACGATAGGTGAACTCATCGTTAGAGGTAGTCCACTTGGGGTCACTAGCACGCTGGAAGTTCTCGTCCTGCAGTTGGTAGGTTACAGTGGGCAGGTCGGCTTCGGTACTTCCCTGTTTGAGGCTCACGTAGTACTCGTCCGTCGTCGGGCTGAATCCGTCTATCAGTTTGCCGTCGAGATAGAGGCCTGCGAGCGTATTATTGCTGTAGGTCGCCACAGAGAACGAAATCTGATAAATGGTCGTGCTACCGTCCTGCGCCACAACGGAAATACGTGTCTTTCCGTTCACGCCACCTTCGGTGACGGTAATGGTCTGGTACTCATCTCCGGCTATCGGCTCTATCGAGGGCAGTTGGGTCGTACCAGCCGGCAGCGTGTAAGAATAGGTCGTTACGTCGGGTTGGAAGCCCTCCAGATTCTTACCGTCTATCTTGATGCCTTTCAGCGTGGAAACGGTGGATTTCTCCGTTGCAAAAATCAGTTTATATACCGTTTGGTCACCATTTCCGGCCGTCACGGTAATACGTACGGTTCCTTCGACCACCCCTTCGCCCAGGCTGCTGATTTCCGGCTTTTTCTGGTACTCATCGCCCTTCACGGCCGTAATCTTCGGCAAAGTAGTGGAGCCCATCTTGAGGTTGATGTTATAGGTCAAAAGTTCCGGGCGGAAATCAATGACGGTGGGCTCGCCGCTCTTCGCCGGGCTGACACTCTGTATCTGATTACCTTCCACTTTCAAGTCTCCAAGGAGCGAATAGGATGCTGCTTCTATCTTGAAGTTCAGTTTGTACACTTTCGCTACGGTGTTGCCCGGGGTGGTAACGCTGATCTGGTACTGGCCGCCATCGATAGTTGAGGGGGCGGTATAGACGATCGTCTGCTCGCCGTCCGCGTAAGCGGAGACGGCTTTGACGGTCGGCATAGTGGTTGTACCGACAGGCAGCGACACCTTATAGACCGTCTGCGTAGGCGTGAAGCCCGGGATAGACTTGCCGTTGACGAGGATGTCCTTCAGCGTGTTATCCGCCAATTGGCCGACTTTGAAGGCGATCGAATAGGTTGCTTTCGTCGTTCCGTTGGCTGCAGTGACGGTAATGGTAGCCGTTCCGTTGACGGAAGTAGCCTGTTTGATCTCCACCTTCTGCTCGTCCTCCTGCTTCTGTGCGGTGACAACCGGCACTTGGGTGGTACCGTACGGCAGGTCGTAGGTGTAGTTGTATTTCGCGGGGTTGAATCCGCTCAGCGCGAAGCCGTCGATAGCGATGGATGCCAACTTGGCGTTGCTGCCGGCAGCTTTCTGGAACTGAATCTTATAGGTCGTAGTCGATTTGCCGTCCTCCGACTTCACGGTGATGACGGTCGGCGTGGAGGTCAAGTCGCCGTTGGTGATCGAGATCTCCGAGCCTTCGAGTTTACGGCCGCTAAAGGTGACGGTCGTTCCTCTGGCGTTGGTCAACGACCCCGCACCGCGGAATGCCTCGATAGCAGGGATAGAGGTTGCGTCTTCGGCCAGTTCGTAGATCTGTACATCCGTCGATTTCGGGTCAAACGCCTTCCACTCGCGGCCGCCGACATATAACTTCTGAATCGTCGAAGCGTAGATCAGTTGCACATCGTCCACATATAGCGAGTTACCGGCGTACAGACCGTCGTTGGCGCGGAAGTTCGGGTAGTTGGAAGCCGAGAAGATGATGTTCATCATCGTCGGCGCAGTGTTGTTGAAATAGTAGATCGGCAGGGTGATCTTCGTCCAGTTGGAGTACTGAGCGCGCTCACGCCACATACCTTCGGCTACCTGCGTAGCTTTCTGGGCCGTACCACACTCGTTACCGTTCAGCGCCTGACGGATATCCGACTCCTCGTTGGTCTCGGTGTGATCCGTACAACCTTTCTGCTTGTTCTTGTAACTCGTTCCCTTGGCGGTACCACTCCAGGAGTAGTACAAGAGATAAAAGTCCTCTTTCGTCCAGTCTGAACCCGTGCGCTTGATCCATACGGCCATCGAGTCCGGGCGGTGAGTCCAGGTGATACCACCGGAGGTACCGGCTGTAGCCTGGTTGATAGAGGTGATACCCGGAAGGTAAGCCCAAGGTCGACCCAAGGCAAAATAACCCGGCGAAGTAGCGGTGATACCCATCGCGCCGACCTCCTGGTCTTGCACCATCAAACAATACCCGCCGTTATGGCCGGTTTCCTTGTGGGCAAAGTTAAACTTTATACCCACCTGCTCCACGTTCGAGGCGTTCCAACCCTTCGCCTGCGGCTGGCCATCGAACTGCGCAGCGCTCCAGTCCTCGAAATTCGAGTTGGACACCTGAAAATCGTCTGCTTTTGCCACAAACGGCAGTGCCATCAGGGCTGCGCAGACAAAGATTCGTTGTAAAAATTTACTCATATTACTGTTTTAATTAATATTTTTGCGTTTTTTAGGGTTCAAAAAGGCCCATTTTTTATCGGGTGCAAAATTACAGCTTTTTTGTCAACCTCACAATGTCATTTATTATGAAAAAGTACACGATTATTAAGCAGCACTCCAAAGAGTGTTGCAAAATAGAGTTTGCAAAATATACTATTTTTAAGAATTACTTTAAACTTCTGCGGTTGTGAAGTGCAGATTTAAAGGTATCGGGTCAGGAGGGTTGCTCGAGATGGTTCCGAAGAGAGGACTATACTCACTAAGATGCTGCAAGGGGTACGAACGGCGGGCGAGAAGAGGTCTCCTGTCTATGACAGGTTCGAAAGAGATGTCTTCCTCAAAGGAGTGTTTTTCCACGGAAGGGGCGAGTGTGCACGAAGCTTCCTCGCGGGCTTTGCGGGCTGCTTCCTTGAGTTCGCGGTAGATAGCGACGTAGGTATATTGGTAGAACCGCGAATAGGGTTTCATGCCGGGTTCGGGTTTGGCGCCGCCCTTGAAAACCGTGTAATAATGGTGGAGGAAGCGCGTGCGCCATTCGAGGGCTTCGCGGGTATGAGCATGTTCGAGGGCATGGGCTTGCCGCTGGGCCTCTTTGATCAATTCGCGGTTCGCCACGCAGGCGGCAGACCACGTCTTGGGGAAACGGTAAGTATAGAGTTGCAAGAGTTGTCCTCCTGTACGCGGGATACGACGGACGATGATGTGTTTATGGTAGTGGCGGCCTTCCTTATGGGTATTCATGGCGCCCCAGAGCATTTCAATGCCGGCAACAGGCACGAGATAACATACTCCACGTCTGTGAGAAGCGGAGATGTCCGAATGAGGGGCGTAGTACGCAACTGCGCATTTCAAACGGTTTTTTACGGTAGATTTCAGGTGTCGTGCCATTGTTTGTAAGTATCTGTATATATGTTAGTTACATCGTTGTTGTGATGAGCATGGTCTAGGATTACTCTGAGATGCGTCTCTTCCAGACTTGGGATTGCTCTGATTTTGAGTACAGGCCGGTTTAGAACCGGAGCAAGTTATTTCTCGTTTTCGGGTGCAAAGGTACGAAAAAGTTTTGATATATGCAAATTTTGGGGAAGGATTTTTGGAAAGAATGAAAGAATGAAAGAGAGAAAGAGCTCGCACAATGATGTGCGAGAAGTGCACAGAGATTATAGAGGGGAAAGGGAAAGAGGGGAAGGGAAAGAGGGGAAGGGAAAGACGATAGGGAAGATGGGAAGAGAAAGACGGGAAGAGAAAGACGATAGGGAAGATGGGAAGAGAAAGACGGGAAGAGAAAGACGGGAAGAGAAAGACGATAGGGAAGATGGGAAGAGAAAGATGGGAAGAGAAAGACGGGAAGAGAAAGACGGGAAGGAAAGACGATAGAGAGAGACGAGAAGGAAAGACGATAGAGAGAGACGAGAAGGGAAAGACCGAATAGCGACGAGAGGTTAATGAGCGAAGAAACCTTCGTAAGACAGATCCTCATCCAAATGCGGCCAATGCACGCCGTAAGGAGAACACGAATAGTCAGAGCGTTCCGCCTTGGACGCATTGCGCAAAGAGGCGTAGTCTGCGAATTTCTCACAAGCTTGCTTACCATCGGCTGTCTGGATCCAAATGGCCGTGTCAGTTAACCATATTTTCTTAATATCTATCATTTTGCAAAAAACACGTTCCAACGCTCAACAATCATCTCCTTATTTTCCTCTACCAACGACTCCGCCAACTTTAATTCTGCCGGTTTGAGCCCTTTGTTGTCCAAGAGCTTTACGTCCGGTTGTACTTGAAAGCGGGCTTCTGAGTTTCCTTTGATTACGTGAACATGGATAGGTTCATGATCATTAGAATAAAACAGAAAACGAAAACCAAAAACGGTAAATAATGTTGGCATAATAGTTTGTGTTAATGATTTTGCGGTGCAAAATTACAATTATTTTTTGATATATACAAATTTTTGAAGATTTTTTTTTAAAAAATAAACCTGCTCGGGATTGAATCCCGAATCAATAAACAAAGTTGAGCCCGAAGCGGGCGGGGCGACGATTTATCGGCGGACGCGAGGGCGAATATGGCGCAGCGGAAGGAAAGGAGGAGGGAGCGCCGACGAAGCGCGCCAAGTGGGCTCCGCCTACACCGCGAGTCCGAAAGTCGGCAAGAGGGAGAAGGAAGCCCCCCCAGCCCCCTGAAGGGGGAGAGAGGAAAGAGTGAAAGAGTGAAAGAGTGAAAGAGTGAAAGAGCTCGCGCAATGATGCGCGAGAAGTGCACAGAGATTATAGAGGGGAAAGGGAAAGACGGGAGGACACATACACCGCGAGTATCAAAAGTCGCATGACATGCGACATAAATGAACAAAATAAAAACGCAGACAGGAGGCAAACAACAAAAGAAACGCAGACAGGAGGTAAAAAATGAAATAAAACGTGAGCAGGAGGTAAAAAACAAAATAAGGAAATAGCACCGCAGGTAGCAATACTAAACGCGCCAGCGGAGGTGGCGCGCACAGGACAAGGAGGGGAAAAAAGCGATAGCAACCCGCTCGCGGAACTCGCGGGCACAGGACAATGTGGAGCAGGAACAGATGTAAGCCGGATGACATCCGGCAGAACTACCAAGAAAGAGAACCCGCATAAAATGCGGGGCAAATGGACGGAGAGGATTGTTCGGGGAAACAGCCCCGAAAAGTGGACAGATGCGGAGGAGAAAGGGAAAGAAAGGAAGGGAAAGACGGGAGGACACATACACCGCGAGTATCAAAAGTCGCATGACATGCGACATAAATGAACAAAATAAAACGCAGACAGGAGGCAAAAAACAAAATAAAACGCAGACAGGAGGCAAAAAACAAAATAAAACGCAGGAGGTAAAAAACAAAATAAAACGCGAGCATGAGGCAAAAAATGAGAAATATATGCCGGATAATATCCGGCTCAACGAACAAAGCCCCATTCTGGCACGGTTTTTGTGCTAAAAAACGCGGGATAAAATCCCGGATAAGAGACGAAGTCAATAATAAAAACACTATACAAAATTATGCAAAATCCAGTGGATATTCGTGAACTGCAAGAGCGCGTGGAGCGCGAGAGTTCGTTTGTAGATGCGTTGACCTTAGGAATGAACCAAGTGATCGTAGGTCAGAAGCATTTGGTAGAGAGTTTGCTTATTGGTCTGTTGAGCGATGGGCACATATTGTTGGAAGGCGTGCCGGGTTTGGCAAAAACCCTCGCTATCAAGACCTTAAGCGACCTTATTAAGGCAAATTTCAGCCGTATTCAGTTTACTCCGGATTTGCTGCCGGCGGATGTGATCGGTACGCAGATTTACAGTCAGAAGAGCGAAGAGTTCAAGATCAAACGTGGTCCGATCTTCGCTAATTTTGTGTTGGCCGATGAGATCAACCGTGCTCCGGCGAAAGTGCAGAGCGCGTTGCTTGAGGCTATGCAGGAGCGTCAAGTGACGATCGGCGAGCAGACGTTCAAGTTGGACGATCCGTTCCTGGTTCTGGCTACCCAGAACCCGATTGAGCAGGAAGGTACGTATCCTCTGCCTGAGGCACAGACTGACCGTTTCATGCTGAAGGTGGTGATCGGTTATCCGAAGAAAGAAGAGGAGCAGGCCATCATCCGTCAGAACATCGCCAGCGAGAAGAAGACGGTTCTGCCGATCTTGAGCACCGCCGACATCATCAAGGCACGTAAGATCGTCGAGGAGGTTTATCTGGACGAGAAGATCGAGAAATATATCGTGGATATCGTGTTTGCTACGCGTAATCCGGAAGAGTACGGATTGAAGGATTTGAAACAGATGATCGCTTTCGGTGGTTCGCCGCGTGCAAGTATCAACCTCGCCAAAGCCGCTCGCGCGTACGCGTTTATTCATAGGAGAGGCTACGTGACGCCGGAGGATGTACGTGCCGTATGCTACGACGTGCTGCGTCACCGTATCGGTCTGACCTACGAAGCCGAGGCAAACAACGTCACGACGGAGGATGTGATCACGGAAGTACTGAACGCCGTTCAAGTTCCATAAAGTACCATTTGGTCATGTACCATGTACCATTTATGTACCATTGGGCTATTTAGCCATTTGACTCAATGATTCAATGACCCGATAAATGACCAAATCGTAAATGTCCAAATCGTAAATGGATTTATGACAAGTGAAGAGTTATTACAAAAAGTTAGGAAGATAGAGATCAAGACCCACGGGTTGAGTCGCAATATCTTCGCAGGCGAGTACCACAGCCAGTTCAAAGGCCGTGGTATGGCTTTCAGCGAGGTGCGCGAATACCAGCCGGGTGATGATGTACGTTCCATCGACTGGAACGTGACGGCTCGCATGAACCGTCCTTACATCAAGGTCTATGAAGAAGAGCGAGAGCTGACGGTGATGTTACTCGTCGATGTCAGTGGCAGCCGTAACTTCGGTACGGCGAGTCAGATGAAACGCGACACGATGGCTGAAGTAGCCGCTACCCTCGCCTTCTCAACGATCGAGAACAACGACAAAGTGGGTGTGATCTTCTTCTCCGACCGCGTAGAGAAATTCATTCCGCCGAAGAAAGGTAAGAGCCATGTCCTGCATATCATCCGCGAGTTATTGAGTTTCGAGCCCGAACACCACGGCACGGATATCAATGCCGCCCTTCAGTTCCTGATCAATGCCCAGAAACGGCGTTGTACAGCGTTCCTGATTTCGGACTTCATCGGACAATGGACAATGGACAATGGACAATGGAAGAATACGGTTCCGCCGATTGTGATTGCGAGCAGGAAGCATGACCTGAGTGCGATACAGATCTACGACCGTCGCGATGCAGAGATGCCGAATGTGGGACTGTTGAAGGTACGTGACCCGGAGACGGGTGCGCGTGTCTGGGCGGATACCAGCCTGGCGAGTGTACGCAACGCGTACGGGCAGGCATGGCGTGACCAGCAAGCGGCCTTAGAGACTGTCTATACGAAGACCGGAATGAACCATGTGAGTATGCGGACGGATGAGGACTATGTGAAAAAGCTGATGATGCTTTTTAAATAATTAAAAATTAATTTCGTAATGACGTAATTACGTAATAACGAAATATATGATGAATTTATTATTAGCAATAATAGTTAGCGCGAGTATCGACTCGACGACGCTGATGTTAGGCGATCAGACGGGCCTGCATCTGCAGGTGACGCACGAAGCCTCGGAGCAGGTGGAAATGCCTGTTTTCGGCGAGTCGCTGCAGGACGGCATCGAGATTATTGACAAGACGATCGTCGATACGCTGAGTTTAGCGGACGGCCGCGTTCAGTTGAACCAATACCTGACGCTGACGAGTTTCAAGGACAGTTTGTTCGTCATCAACCCTATCGCGGTAGCAAGCGGCGCGGACACGTTCTGGACCGAATCCATGGCGCTGAATGTCGTTCAGCCGTTCGAGGTAGATACGACACTTGCCATCACCGATATCAAAGATATCGAGAAAGCACCTATCTGGTGGTGGGGCATCATCCGCTGGATCCTTTTAGGCCTGCTGATAGCAGGTCTATGCGTCGGCGGATACTATCTCTGGCGCTGGCTGGAGAGCAAACGCAAGCCTGAAGAAGAGACCATCAATCCGGACTTGCTGCGTCCGGCAGACGAGGTAGCGTTGGAGAAACTCGACGAGATCAAGGCCGCGAAGATTTGGAAGGACGGCAAGGTGAAAGAATACCAAACAGAACTGACGGATGTCGTTCGTGAGTATATCGGTCGCCGTTTCGACGTGCAGAGTACGGAGAAGACCTCGGATGAGACGCTGCGCGCCATGAAACCGCTCATCGAGAAAGAGCTCTTTAGCAAACTTAGCAAGATGCTGCAACTCGCTGATTTAGTGAAGTTTGCCAAATGGCACACGACGCCAGACGAGAACGAGCAAGCTCTTACTACGGCATATGAGTTTGTCAACAGCACAAAAATTGTTGAACCGGAAAATCTTGAGACTCCGGATAAACCAGAAGAGGAGGAAGAAGTATGACATTTGCTAATCCGGGATATTTATTTCTGTTACTGTTACTGATTCCCATCATCGGCTGGTATGCATACGAGTTATGGAAGAGTGACGCGAGTGTGCAGATCTCGGACACCTCGACTTTAGCGGCGCAGCCGAAGAGTTGGCGTATCTGGCTGTTACACGTGCCGTTTGCGCTGCGCGTAGCCGTCATCACCTTATTATCTCTCGCGCTCGCGCGTCCACAGTTGACCAACCGCTGGTCGTCGGAGAGCACGGAAGGTATTGACATCATGATGGCGCTTGATATCTCCGGCACGATGCTGGCGGAAGACCTGCGTCCGAATCGTTTAGAGGCCGCCAAACAAGTGGCGTCTGACTTCGTGATTGCCCGTCCGAACGACCAAATAGGACTGGTTGTGTTCGCCGGAGAGAGCTTCACGCAATGTCCGTTGACGACCGACCACGCGGTGTTGGTTAACCTCTTCAAGTCCGTTGAATACGGCATGATCGAAGACGGTACGGCTATCGGTCTGGGTCTGGCGAACGCTGTGAACCGAATGAAAGACAGCAAGACCAAGAGCAAAGTAGTGATTTTGTTGACCGATGGTAGCAATAACCGCGGTGACATCGACCCGCAGACGGCCGCCGAGATCGCGAAGACGTTCGGTATCCGCGTCTATACTGTGGGCGTGGGCAGTTATGGTCAGACGCGCGTGCCGGTAAACACCCCGATGGGTCGTCAGTATGTGACGATGGATTCGGAGTTTGATGAAAGCACACTGCGCCGTATTGCCGAGACCACGGGCGGACAGTATTTCCGCGCGACGGACAACGGCAGTCTGAAGAGTATCTACGAGCAGATCGACCAGTTGGAGAAGACGAAGATGCGCGTACGCGAGTACAGCAAACACACGGAGAACTTCGCTCCGTTCCTGTATGCCGCCCTTGCCTGCCTGCTGCTTGAGATTATCTTGAGATATTTTGTGCTGAGGACAATAAGTAATTAAAGCCCCTCCCCGCCCTCCCCTCAAGGGAGGGAGAAAGGGCAATTCAAAACAAAAGACTATGTTTAGATTTGCAAATATAGAGATATTATGGTTGCTGGTGAGTGTGCCGGTTTTTGCGGTAGCCTACTGGTTATACACCATTCGCAAGCGTCGTCAGTTGCAGGAGTTTGGTGACCCTGAGTTGATGGAAGCCTTGATGCCGAACGCGAGTCGTGTTCGTCCGACGGTTAAGTTCACTATCGTGCTCGTGGCGTTGACGTTGCTCATCCTCTCCGCCGCGCGTCCTCAGTTCGGTCAGAGCGAGCGCACGGAGAAAAGGCAGGGCATAGAGGCCATCGTGGCACTGGATATATCCAACTCGATGCTCGCGGAAGATGTGGCACCTAACCGTCTTGACCGCGCCAAACAGATGCTGTCCAAGCTGATGGACAACATGGTCAATGACAAAGTGGGACTCGTCGTCTTCGCCGGCGATGCCTTCGTACAGTTACCGATCACTTGTGATTATATCTCCGCGAAGATGTTTTTGAACTCCATCAAACCTGAGTTGATCAAGACGCAGGGAACGGCTATCGGTCAGGCGTTGAGCACGAGTATCCGTTGTTTCGGAGCGGTCAGTGACCGAGACGGACAACCAGTGGCGGACGTTAACCGCGCGATCATCCTGATCACCGATGGTGAGAACCACGAAGACGATGCGGTAGCAGTAGCCCAACGTGCCAAAGAAGCGGGTATTCGCGTGCTGGTAGCAGGTATCGGAAAGCCGGAAGGCAGTCCTATTCCCATGCCCGGCACAAATAACTTCCGCAAAGACCGTGAAGGCAATGTAGTCGTCAGCCGGTTGAACGAAGACATGTGCCGCGAGATTGCGCAGGCCGGAGGAGGTATCTACGTGCGGTGCGACAACACCAACACCGCCACCAAAGCCATCCAGAAAGAGCTTGACAAACTGGCGACCCAGGAGATAGAGACGCAAGTCTATACCGACTATAACGAGCAGTTCCAAAGCTTTGCTTTGATTGCCCTGTTACTGCTTGTGATTGACTTCTTTATCTTCAACCGCAAGAACAAAGCCATCACCCGTCTGGATATTTTCGGGGAAAAGGATAAAGTTGAAAGTTGAAAGTTGAAAGTTTAGAGAAGTTATGAAGTGGATAGTTAAAAGTATATTAGTCGTATTCCTGTTCGCCTTCAGTTCTTCGGTTTTTGCCCAGCAAGAAGCGGGCGATGTACGTAAAGGCAACCGCGAGTACAAGAAGCAGAACTTCACGAAGGCGGAAGTGGACTACCGCCGTGGAATAGAGAAGAACAAGAACGGCTACGAGGCGCACTATAACTTAGGTGACGCCCTCTATCGTCAGGACAAGTACGAAGACGCGCTGTCTGAGTTTTCCACTGCAGCCAAGATGCTGGACCGCAAAAAAGACAAGGAGCGATATGCGAAAGCGATGCATAACATCGGTAACTGTCATTTTGCGCAACAACAATACGACAAGGCTGTGGGCGCGTATCAGGAGTCTCTGCGGTCTAACCCGAAAGATAATGACACACGGTACAACCTGGTGAAAGCCATGGAGTTGTTACAGCAACAACAGCAACAGCAGCAACAACAGAACCAGGACCAGAAGCAAGATCAGCAGCAACAAGACCAACAGCAGCAACAGCAACAGCAGCAACAAGACCAGAATCAGGAGCAGCAAGAACAAGAGCAACAGGAACAACCGCAGCAGAACGAGGATCAGATGGACAAAGAGACGGCTGAGCAGATCTTGCAGGCTCTGGAGCAAGATGAACAGGATACACAGGAAAAGATGCAACGGCAGCAAGGGAAAAAGCGCCGTGTAGAGAAAGAATGGTAGTAAATTTGTTTTTTCGCGAAGTCTTCGGCTTTTCGGTTCGGTCATTATGGACCCCATAACTCCCTCACCGGAAAAACCAAATCCTCTACGAAAAATTCAAATTTTGGAATAATAGATTATGAAGAAAATACTAACAATATTATTATCTTTAATCACTTTGTCGGTTTTTGCCGATGATGTGGTATTCAAGGCGCAGGCTCCGGGTCAGGTTATTGTGGGCCGTCCGTTCCAGTTGACCTACACGGTGAACCAGCGCAGCCGTGATTTGCGTGCGCCGGAGTTCACGGACTTCGACTATTTAGCCGGCCCGTACACTTCGACGAGTAGCAGTACTTCTTTCGTCAACGGGCATCGTACGTCTTCTTTCGAGCAGACATACACCTACACCCTGATGGCACAGAAAGCCGGAACGTTCACCATCGGTCCCGCGACCGTGAAAGTAGATGGCGAGAACGTGCAGTCCAACGGTGTGCGGATACAAGTTCTGCCGGCAGATCAGGAGGAAAGCAATCAGCAGTCAGCCGGCAGCAGGCAGAGTAGCCCGACTACCCAGAGCAGCCAAAGCAGTTCTTCGGGTGCTGTCACCTCCGAGAATCTGTTCGTGCGCACCATTGCCTCCAAGACACGCGTGCATGAACAGGAAGCCCTGATGATCACGTACAAGCTCTATTTCGCGAACGTGGACGTTGCCCAGTTGACCAATAACACGAAGTTACCGGAGTTCACGGGTTTCCTCAAGCAGGACCTGGAGCAGGGCGAGATACAGACACAGTTGGAGCACTACAACGGTCGTAACTATCAAACGGCTGTGCTGTACCGCACCATTCTTTATCCGCAACACTCCGGAGATATCAAGATTGACCCTGCTAACTTCGAAGCGGTGCTGCGCGTACAGACCCAACAACGCGTGCGTTCCATCTTCGATGATTTCTTCGGTTCGTACACCACCGTCACGAAGATGCTCACCGCCCCGGGCGTGACCATTCATGTAGCGGCGCTGCCAAGTGGTAAACCCGCCGGATTCTCGGGAGGCGTGGGTAAGTTCACCATGACTCCGTCGATTTCGCAGACGGAACTGCAGACGAACGATGCCGTAACCATCAAGATCGACATCAGCGGTGCAGGCAACATGAAACTCATCAAGACTCCTGCCATCGACTGGCCGGAAGGGTTCGAGCCCTACGACCCGAAAGTGACCAATAACTTCAACACCACGACAGCCGGCGTGAGCGGCACCAAGTCCATCGAATACCTGGCGATCCCACGGAGTGCAGGAGACTATACGATCCCGGCTGTCACCTTCAGTTATTTCGACATCGAAGACAAGACCTACCGCACCCTCTCCACCCCTGAATATACGATACATGTGAAGAGAGGCAATGGTGAGGTCTCAGCCATCAGTGATCAGCCTTCAGTAGTCAGCTATACCCATAAGGAAGACATCAAGCAACTCGGCACCGACATCCGGTATATCGATGTAAAGCCATCCGCTATCAGTCGTCAGCCATCCACTTTCAGTATTCAACATGTCTGGTTATGGTACGTCATCCCGCTGCTGATTGCCATCGTGCTTTTGATTGTTCTGCGCAAGCAAATCAAGGAGAATGCAGATATCACCCGGGTACGTTACAAGCGCGCCAACAAGGTTGCCAAGAAACGCCTGAAGGCGGCAGAGAAAGCATTAAAAGCCAATGACTCCAACGCTTTCTATGCAGCCATCGAACAGGCCGCATGGACGTATCTCAGCGATCGACTGTCCATCCCGATGGCAGATTTGAACAAAGAAAATATCGCTTCGCTGCTGGCACAAAAGGGAGTAAGCGATACTCTCATCGCCGAAGTGAAGAATGTTCTCTCTACAGCTGAGTTCGCCCGCTACGCGCCCTCCACCGACCACGCTATGGACGACCTCTACAAGGCCACCACGAATTTGATTAACAACCTTGAAGACCAGAAGATATGAAGATAAAGTTTAGAGTTGAGCGTTTAACGTTTAGAGGGTTCTGCCTTGCAGCAGTACTTCTCGTCAGTACATTTACTTTCGCGCAGAGTGATTTTGATGCGGCGAACACGGCTTACGCCGAAGGGCGCTACGAAGAGGCTGCCACCATCTATCAGGCCTTGCTTGACGAGCAGCCCAATGCCACGTTGTATTACAACCTCGGCAATGCCCGCTTCAAACAGGGCGAACTGGCGCAAGCTATTCTTCAATACGAACGTGCCTTGCGTTTACAGCCGAATCACAAAGACGCGCAGTACAACCTTGCGTTTGCGCAGAGTAAGATCACGGATAATATCGTGGAGCAGGATTTCTTCCTCTCAACCTGGGCACGCACCGTGCGGAACAGTCTCAAAGAGCCCACCTGGCTTATCGGTTCTATCAGCCTGTTTATCATTGCGTTGGCAGGTCTGTTGCTTTTCCTGCTGGGCCGTGAAGCCTGGTTGCGCAAAACGGCTTTTCACATAGCCTGGCTCGCCTTGCTTTTCTCTCTCATCGCGGGCTTGAACGCCGCCTCGCTGCATAAACGCGACACCCTGCGGAACGAAGCCATCATCACGCAGGGCGTTGTGAACGGCAAGTCCTCTCCCGACCGCTCCGGAACGGACCTCTTCACCGTCCATGAGGGCACCAAAGTGACCATCCGCGAGACATTAGGCGAGTGGTGTAACATCCGCGTAGGAAACTACGAAGGTTGGGTACGCTTACAGACATTAGAACGTATATAAAATCCATCTTATGAAGACAATAGACAAATTAGCCGCTCTGCGGCAAGCCATGCGTGAGGCGGGTGTCTCGGCGTACGTAGTCCCCGGCAACGATCCGCACGCGAGTGAATACATGGCCGCTCATTGGTGCGAGATGCAGTGGCTCTCCGGTTTCAACGGCGAGTCCGGCACGATGGTCGTCACCCTCGACCGCGCACTCCTCTGGACAGACAGCCGCTATTACCTGCAGGCCGGCATCGAACTCAAGGACTCCACTATCGAACTGATGCGCGAGTCAGATATCGACTGCCCGAGTGTGGTCAACTGGTTGAGCGAGCATGTCCAAGGACTCATCGGCGTCAACCCGGAGATGTTCAGTGTCAACGACTTCGCGGAATGGAAAGAGAAAATACAGTTGAAATCCATCGACCTCATCCGTCCGCTCTGGGTCGAAGGACGCCCCGCTATCCCGGCCGACAAACTCTACCCCTACTCCTCCGACTTCGCCGGAGAGACCGTAGAGTCCAAACTGGCCCGCATGCGCGAGCAACTCGCCGCCAAGAAAGGCGACGCACTGATTATCAGCGCATTAGACGAAATCGCTTGGTTGCTGAATATCCGCGGCAATGATGTAGAATACAATCCTGTAGTGATCTCTTATGTGGTGCTGGAGGCCGATAAATGCACCCTCTTCGTGGATGCACAAAAGATTGACTCTCCTGCGCAGAACTACTTGGATTTCAATCACATAGACGTGCAACCATACGAGGCTGTATTTGAATCTATCCGCGGTCTCCGAGGAACGGTACTCTTCGACGGAGCGCGTGTCAACGAAGCTCTTTACGAAGCCATTCCGGAGGGTTGCAAGAAGGTAAACGCCAAGTCTCCTATCCTCATCGACAAGGCCCGCAAAAACGCCGTCGAGTTGGAGGGCGAACGCATCGCCATGCGTCAGGACGCGGTGGCTCTCACGCGTTTCTTCCTCTGGTTGGAGAAAGAGGCTTTCCGGGACGGACAGACACAGACAGAGTGGACGCTCATGGAGAAACTGCACGAGTTCCGCATGATGGGAGAGAACTTCGTGGAGGAGTCTTTCGGCACCATCGCCGGCTATAAGGGTAACGGCGCCATCGTCCATTACGCGGCGACGCCGGACAAATGCGCGGAGGTCAAACCCGAAGGCATGTTACTGCTCGACAGCGGCGGTCAGTATCTGGATGGCACGACCGACATCACCCGCACCGTATGGCTCGGAGGACGTATCCCCGAACAGGCAAAATTAGACTATACTTACGTTTTGAAAGGACATATCGCCCTCGCCCGCGCACGTTTTCCGCGAGGCACGAGAGGCAACCAACTGGATGCTCTCGCCAAGCAATACATGTGGGAAGCCGGCATCACGTTCGGTCACGGCACAGGTCATGGCGTAGGGCATTTCTTAGGCTGCCACGAAGGCCCGCAGAACGTACGTACGGACAACAACCCCACGGCGCTCGAAGTGGGACATATCATCTCTGACGAGCCAGGTATCTACCGCACCGACAAATGGGGAATCCGCACGGAGAATCTCATCACCGTCATTCCTGCCAAGCGCACGAAACAGACGACGACCGAAGATGAATGGCTCGCCTTCGAGACCCTCACCCTCTGCTTCTACGACACGTCTCTCATCGAGTTGTCCCTCATGACGGAGGACGAGATCGACTGGCTCAACGCGTATCACGTGCGCGTATATAAAGAGGTGTCACCATTACTCCATGCAGAAGAAGCGAAATTCCTCGCCCGCAAATGTGCGGCACTCGACTAATCAGAGCACCCTCCGGGGTGCTTTTTTGTTGCATGTCTGCCAAAATGGCAGTCGCATGGGTGTGGCACGAAATTTGACCATAAAAAGTCGGAGTATTCAGACTACTCAAATTAATCCGATAAACTAAAATACAAACGATATGAACAAAGGAACAATTGGGGTAACAAGTGATAACATCTTCCCCGTCATTAAGAAATTTCTGTATTCGGACCATGAGATCTTCCTTCGTGAGTTGATCTCCAATGCCGTTGATGCGACGACCAAGTTGAAGACGCTGAGTTCCGTTGGCGAAGTGAAAGGCGACCTCGGTGATCTGCGTGTACGCGTCACTATTGACAAAGCGAAAAAGACCCTCACCGTCTCGGACCACGGTATCGGCATGACTGCCGAAGAAGTGGACAAATTCATCAACCAGATCGCATTCTCCGGTGCCGAAGAGTTCGTGAACAAATACAAAGACAAGACGGAAGCCATCATCGGCCATTTCGGTCTCGGTTTCTACTCCGCCTTCATGGTGTCGAAGAAAGTAGAGATCTTCAGCCAGTCGTACAAAGAGGATTCAGAAGCCGTACATTGGTCGTGCGAGGGCAACCCCGAATACACGATGGAGAAAACCATCAAAGCCGAACGGGGCACCGACATCGTGCTACACATCGACGACGAGTTCAGCCAGTACCTCGAGGATGCTACTATCGAAGGGCTGCTCAAGAAATACTGCAAGTTCCTGCCCGTTGAGATCGCTTTCGGCAAAAAGAAAGAGTGGAAAGACGGCAAGGAAGTAGAGCTTGATGAAGAGAACATCATCAATGATATCAACCCTGCCTGGACCCGCAAGCCGGCCGAGTTGACCGATGAGGACTATGACAAGTTCTACCACGAACTCTACCCTATGCAGTTCGAACAACCGCTGTTTCATATTCATCTGAACGTTGACTACCCGTTCAACCTCACAGGTATTCTCTATTTCCCGAAGATCAAGTCGAACCTCGACGTACACCGCAACAAGATCCAACTCTATTGCAACCAGGTCTATGTCACCGATGAAGTGGAGAACATCGTTCCGGAGTATCTCACCCTTTTGCACGGTGTGATCGACAGCCCGGATATCCCGCTGAATGTGAGCCGTAGTTACCTGCAGTCGGACAACAACGTCAAGAAGATCTCCGGATACATCACCAAGAAAGTGGCTGACAAACTGACAGAACTCTACAAGGCCGACAAGGACGATTTCGCCAAGAAATGGGACGACATCAAGATGTTTATCCAATTCGGCATGCTCACCGATGAGAAGTTCTACGAGAAGGCGAAAGATTTTGCGCTCCTCAAGAACCTCGACGGCAAGTACGCGACGCTCGATGAATACAAGGCTCAGGTAAAAGATGCTCAGACCGACAAGGACGGCAACCTCGTACTGCTCTACACCAACGATCCGGACGCACATTATACGTATATCGAACGTGCGAAAGCAAAAGGTTATGACGTGCTGCTTATGGATGGCGAACTCGACGTACACTGCATGTCGCAGGCCGAGCAGAAACATGAGAAACTGCGCTTCGTGCGTATTGATTCGGACACGATCGAGAACCTCATCAAGAAAGAAGACACCGCCAAAGACACCTACTCTGACGAGCAGAAAGAGGGCCTGCGCAAGGCGTTCGAGGCCATCCTTCCTTCCGATGCCGACAAACTCAAGTATAACGTCACCTGCGAAGCGGCGGCGTCCGACGCCCTGCCTGTCTTCCTGACGCAAAACGAGTTCATGAGGCGAATGAAAGAGATGGCAGCTCACCAGCAGGGAATGTCCTTCTACGGTCAGATGCCCGACAGTTACAACCTCGTCATCAACACCGCCCATCCGCTCATCCAGGATCTGGTAAACAAAGAGACCAGCGAGCAAGTACAGGAAGAGGTGGAGAAAGACGGCAAGAAAGAAACGGTTGAAAAGACTGTCTATAAGTTAACAGACGAAGACGAGCGTCTCAAACAACTCATTGATATCGCCCTCCTCGCCGGCGGACAACTGAAGGGCGAAGCTCTCGCAAAGTTCGTCAACAGGTCCGTGGAGTTACTTTAATTACCGCGAAAAGACGAAAAAATGACATGCATGCTTGTGTATGTCATTTTTTTGTAGTAATTTTGTAGCCGTTTTTGCGGCGAAGTGCTTCCGAGCACCCCGATTCATATATGAATGAGTTTTTAGAAAAAGAAGAAGAGATACTTCGTATGCTCAAAACCGTCTTCGATCCGGAGATTCCTGTGAACGTCTATGACCTCGGGCTCATCTACGGTATCGAACTCAAAGACGACGGAGTATGTGACATCACGATGACGCTCACCGCGCCGTCATGCCCTGCCGGAGACTTCATTGTCGAAGACATCCGCCAAAAAGTGGGATCGGTAGAAGGCATAAAGGACGTGAACGTCACCATCGTCTTTGAACCCGAATGGAGCAAAGACATGATGTCCGAAGAAGCCAAACTCGAACTCGGCTTCCTCTAAACGACAGACATCGCAAAGCGATATAAACGCCCGAAGGGCATAAACTTTTAAACATGATCTATTTTTTAAGCGACGCACATTTAGGCAGCCTGGCTATCAAGCGCGGATGGGCGCAACAGAAAAAACTCATCGACATGCTTGAGATGATGAGCAAAGACGCGGCATCGATATACATGCTCGGTGACATGTTCGATTTCTGGTTCGAATATTTCCAACACGACCATGCGAAACGCCAGTATTCTCCGCTGATGAAAGAAATCCGCAGCCTCATAAGACGCGGTATTCATGTACATTTCTTTATAGGCAACCATGATATGTGGACCTTCGGAGGACTGGCGAAGATGACCGGCATGGAGGTACATTATGAGCCATGTACCATCAGCCGTTACGGCAAGACTCTCTACCTCAGTCATGGCGACGGACTGCTGCCATCCGACTGGGAGACAATATATCCCAAAAGAGTACGAAAAAAGATTCGTTCTTTCATCCGTCTGCGCAAACTGTTCCGCTCTCCAGTAGCGGAGTTTCTCTTCCGCTGCTTACCGCCATCATGGGGAAACAAGCTCGGTTACGGCTGGGCTAAAAAGAGCCGCCTGAAGGACATCGCCAACCCCTGTCTGTACAAGGGTGAAAACAAAGAAGAACTTGTTCTCTTCGCCAAAGAACAGGAGAAACAGCAGAACCATCGTGACTATTATATCTTTGGTCACCGACATATCGAACTCGACTTGCAGATAGCCTCCGGCAGCCGCGTGATCATACTCGGCGACTGTATCGAACAATGGACTTACGCCAAACTGGATAACAAGGGCAACCTGACACTTTGCAACTATGAGCAGTAGAAAAGAACAACTCCGGGCTTTCGAACGCCTGTTGGACATCATGGACGACCTCCGCGAGAAATGCCCGTGGGACCGCAAACAGACCTTCGACAGTCTGCGTCAAAACACGATAGAAGAGACCTACGAACTGGCGACGGCTATCTCGAAGCATGACATGAACGAGATATGCAAGGAACTCGGAGACGTCCTCCTCCATGTCGTCTTCTACGCCAAGATGGGTTCGGAAGAAAAATGGAATTTCTCCGGTTCGTCGGTTGATGAGCCACGCGAGTCTTTCGACATCGCCGACGTATGCAACCGGCTATGCGACAAACTCATCTTCCGCCACCCTCATGTCTATGGTGACGAGGCCGCGAAGAACGCAGAAGAAGTCAGCCATCTATGGGAGCAGGTCAAGCTCAAAGAGAAAGGCGGCAACAAAACCGTTCTCGGTGGCATCCCGGACAGTCTGCCGTCTCTCGTCAAAGCATACCGCATCCAGGACAAGGTAGCGAACGTAGGCTTCGACTGGGAGAAACGCGAGGATGTATGGGAAAAAGTCCAAGAGGAGTTGGACGAGCTGAAAGCGGAGTTGATGAAGAGCGACGGAGGGAACAAAGAAGCCGAGTTCGGCGACCTCCTCTTCGCGATGATCAATGCTGCGCGACTCTATAAGATACGCCCCGACAACGCCCTCGAACAGACCAACCTCAAGTTCATGCGACGGTTCAACTACCTCGAGCAACGGGCCAAAGAAAAAGGCCATGACTTAAAAGACATGACCTTAGACGAGATGGAAACCTTGTGGCAGGAAGCCAAGACTAACGAATAAGTTGCGTGGTCTCTACGGAGTTGTGCGAATACGGCTCTTTAGCCATCGACTCCGCTGCGTAGGTCACCTTGTAATCGCCCGTGCTCTTCGCCACGCAACGGTATGTTACCCGCACAGCCATCACGTAGGGCTGGAAATGCAGATAACCCTCCTCGGGGCGCGAGTCCTTCTCCAAAGCTTGCTCCACAACTTGCGGGTCGCATTCAAAAGCACAACCCAACGCCGTTTCTTCGGAACTCACTTGGGCGGTCTTCAACGGATGAGATACACCCATGACACTCATCTCTATGCGAGCCGTGTCGCCCACCAACAAGGTATCACCGAAATATGTTGTGTCACGACTACCATCCGAATGAGACACATACACAACCCGGCTGACCGAAATTACCGGTGTTGACTGATACTCATCATTGCATGAGCATACACCTACGGCCGCAAGGACCAATAGAAAAAACTTATAAATCGTTTTCATAACGTGCGGCATAAAAGACTCGAACTTTCACTCCTTTCGGAACCAGATCCTAAGTCTGGCGCGTCTACCAATTCCGCCAATGCCGCGCGAGCGTAGCGAGCGCTCCAACTCAAAGCGGCTGCAAAGGTACGACAAAAAAATGAATTATGCAAGAAAATACGCAAACTTTTTATCATATTTTGCCTAACGGCCTCAAAATTGTGCATCGACGGACGCCTTCTCCGATTGCTTATATCGGCGTGATGGTCGGTGCCGGGACACGCGACGAACAGCCTGATGAAAACGGCATGGCGCATTATATCGAGCATTGCGTCTTCAAAGGCACCACCCGCCATTCGGGACGGCAGATTATCCGGTCCATCGAAGGTATTGGCGGCGAGATCAATGCGTACACCACTAAAGAAGAGACCACCTTCTATGCCGCCATCCTGTGCGAACATGTCCAACTCACCCTTCATCTCATCGCGGAGATGATCACCCAGCCCGCCTTCAAGAAAGAAGAGACGGATCGCGAACGGATGGTCATCCTCGACGAGATAGAGAGTTACAACGACAGTCCCAGCGAACTCATCTACGACGACTTCGAAAGCCTCGTCTTCGACGGGAGCAGCCTGGCCCTGCCTATTCTCGGCACCAAGAAGACACTCCGGCATATTTCTTCCAAGCCCGAGTATCCACTCAAATGGATGAAACAACACTACACGCCCGAGCGAATGGTCGTCTTCTGCCAGGGAGACATCCAACCAGAACGTATTTTCCGCCTTGCCGAACACGAGTTCGGAGGACTGAACGGTACCCTTCAGAAAAAAAGTGTACAGCATAAAACCTGCATAAAACCTGCACTTAATAAGCATATAACCCTCAAAAAGCATACTCATCAGATACACGCCATGCTCGGCGGACGGGCTTACCCCTTAGGACACCCCAATCAACTGGCGATGTTCCTGCTCAATAACATCCTCGGAGGTGGCAGTCTGAACAGCCGTCTCAACCTCTCCCTGCGCGAGGCAAAAGGGCTCGTATATACAGTAGAGTCCACCTACACCCCACTTTCCGACACCGGTTATTGGTGTACTTACTGGGCATGCGATCCCGAGGACTATCCGCGTACCCTGGAACTTGTTCAACACGAGTTGGACAAACTGCGCACCACGCCTCTCACCGAAAGCGGGCTACGCCATGCTCTCGAGCAACTCCGCGGACAACTCGCCATCTCGGCGCAAAACCAAGAGAACAGCGCGCTCGCTATTGCGAAAGCAATGCTCTATTTCGGAGCGGCACCGACCTGGGAAGAGACTTTCCGCAAAGTGGCACGCACCACTACCACCCAGCTTCAACAAGTGGCGCAGGACATTTTCGCCCTAGATAATACCTATTTGCTTATCTACAAATAAGTACCCCCATTTTACCCCACTTTTTATTAAATTGTTAATAACACGGCTAAGTTGTTGATACTCAGCCGTTTTATTTTGCTTATACCGTGTCGAAACACTGTTAATAAAACAATTGATAAATTTTTTTGTGGGGAATTGTGGTGAATTTAAAATATTTTTTGTACCTTTGCAGCCGAAAAACAAAGTTAATCGTGCCTAAGGGGCCAAGAAAAACGAAAACTATGCAGACATTTGTAGGAAATATCGAAGGACGATTGGACGAGAAGGGACGTATATTCATCCCTGCCGCCTACCGGCGCATCCTGGCCGAGGTGGACTCCAAGCGCATCGTCATGCGTCGTGACACCGACAACGAGTGCCTCATGTTCTATCCCGAGCAAATTTGGAATGAGAAAGTAGAGACGCTCCGCGCCGCCCTCGACGAGTGGAACCCCGAGGACCAGCTTATCCTCATGCAGTTCATGGCGGATGCCGAGTACCTCGAGATGGACGGGCAAGGACGTATCCTACTGCAAAAAAAGAACCTCGAGACGATCGGGGCGCAGAACGACGTGCTTTTTGTGGGCATGCTCAACCGTTTCGCACTCTGGACGCCGGAGAACTTCGCTGCTAAACGACTCTCGCCGACCGAACTCGCTGCCCGTCTCCGTGCCAAGATGTCAAAAAAATAAACCGCCGCAAGGCATTAAAAAACCCCACACGAATGGACGAAGTCTATCACATCCCCGCAATGCTCCATGAGACGATCGCCGGCTTGGCTGTCAAGCCTGCGGGGACGTACGTGGATGTCACTTTCGGAGGAGGAGGGCACAGCCGCGCTATAATGAACGGACTAACACAAGATGGCGGCCGACTCTTCTCGTTCGATCAGGATATAGAGGCTTTTCAGAATGCCCAGCTTCAGATGGCCGACGGGAAATGGCCGACGGGAAATGCTTCCTGGACCTTCGTGCATAGCAATTTCCGCTACCTCCGCAACTGGATGGATTATTACGGTGTGACCGCCATTGACGGACTGCTCGCCGATCTCGGTGTCAGTTTTCATCATTTCGACTGTCCTGAACGGGGCTTCAGTTTCCGTTTCTCCGCACCTCTTGACATGCGCATGAACCAGACGGCCAAGCGCACGGCGGCAGACATCGTCAACTCCTATAGTGAAGAAGACCTTGCGCGTATCTTCTATCTTTACGGCGAACTGAACAACGGACGCGCCATTGCAAAGAATATCTGTCGGGCCCGTGGACAGAAGGCTATTCTTCGCACGGAAGACCTTGTCTCTGCATCGCATATCCCTGCGGAGCGCAGCAAGGAACTGGCACGGCTCTTTCAGGCGCTACGCATTGAGGTCAATGACGAACTCGGTGCACTGCGCGAGATGCTCGTTGCCGCGCGTGACCTGCTCGCACCCGGAGGACGCATCGCCATCCTCACCTACCACTCGCTCGAGGACCGCCTCGTGAAGAATTTCCTGCGGAGCGGCAATCTCGATGGCACCATCGAGAAAGATTTCTACGGCAACATTCTTACCCCTTTCACCCTTATCGAGAAAGGACGCGAAGCCACCCCCGAAGAGGTTGCCGTCAACCCCCGTGCCCGCAGTGCCAAACTCCGCGTGGCGGAAAAGAGAACCGACCTATAAACTGCCGTCAGGCGATACACGGAGCGTAGCTCCACTAAACGCCCGCAGGGCAATAAACCCTTTAGAAACATGGCTAATCACGACGTCCAATCCTGGCTCAACGGCGATATCCTCCGCAGCAAGGCAATCCGCGAGCAATATCCGCTTATCGCCCTCATCGTGGCGCTGGTCTTCGTGTATATCCTCATGGGCTACCAGGCGGGACGGCAGCAACACCGTCTCACTGACACCAAGAAGGAGATGCTTGACGCCAAGTTTCGATATATGACCATCAGCGCCCAGCTGACCAACACTACGCGTCAATCGCAGGTGGCGGTCACACTGAGAGAACAAGGCAGCACGCTTCAGGAGAACCGGGTACCGCCAACAAAGATAACCCATGAGTGACGAACAACGAAATACGGTTTGGCGTTTTGCGATCATCTTCGCCTGCATCCTATGCGGCTTCCTCGCCGTGATGGGCAAGATCATCTATGTCCAAACAGTGGAACGCGACGAATGGCTGAAGGTGGCGGAGAAACAGGTTCCTACCCACAAGCCTATCCCTGCCACGCGGGGAAACATCCTCGACTGCAACGGTCAACTCCTGGCATCCAGCATGCCGCAATATTATATGTATATGGATACGCGCGTGCCCGCACTCCATGAGAAGAACGGAGCACTTTTCACCGCGCATATCGACACCCTTGCGCGCGACTTGTCGCGCATCGTAGGCGAGCACACACAGGCAGACTACAAGGCGCGTATCACGCGGGCGTACCACCGCGGTGAGAAACGGCTGCGGGTGTGTGACCATCGCATCAACTACCTGCAGAGACGCGAACTCGAACTCAACCCGCTCATCAAGAAAGGCAAATATAAATCCGGTATTTTCTTTGAGGACCAATACCGTCGTATCAAGCCCTTCGGCAACCTTGCCAGCCGCACTATCGGAGGCATCTACGGAGACGGCGGAGGGGGCAACTCGGGTCTTGAGAAACGCTTCGACAAAGAGTTGCGGGGCGTGGACGGCATGAGTTCCATACAGCGTATCGGAGGACGCAACGAGTCCGTCACCGAGGAGGAGGCACAGGACGGACTGGATGTCGTCACCACCATCGACGCCAACCTGCAGGACATCGTCGAGAACGCGCTCCTCGCCAAGACCGCCGAGCGGCATGCTAAATGGGGATGCGCCATTCTCATGGAGACCAAGACCGGTTATATACGCGCTATCGCCAACCTCGACCGGGACAGCGAATCCGACCAGTATTTCGAGGCGCAGAACCATGCCGTGCAGCGTGTCGAGCCGGGTTCGACCTTCAAGACCATCGCACTCGTCGCCGCACTTGATGACGACAAGATAAACATCGACGACACCGTCTCCGTCACCCGCCATCCATGGCAGTATTTCTCCGTCAAGCACACCGATGCGCACCCTATGGACACGCTTCTCACCGTCCGCTCGGCACTCGCCGTGTCGTCAAACATAGCCCTCGCCAAGCTCATCACTCGCAGTTACGAAGGGTCCGCGAAGAAGTTCGTCCGCAAGATCGAGCGTATGGGACTCACCGACAGCGTCTATTGCGAGATACCGGGAGCGGACAAGGTACGTATTGATGTCCCGCGAGACACAGTCACGCTCAGCAAGATGTCGTACGGTTACTCCGTCGAACTGAGTCCCATGCAGATTCTCATGTTCTATAACGCCATCGCCAACGACGGACGGATGATGCGTCCGATGCTCGTCACGGCTATCCGCCAGAACGGCGGGAATGTCCGTACGTTCCGCCCGGAAGTGGTCAAGTCGTCTATCTGCTCGTCCCGTACGCTGCGGGACATACAGGGTGCGCTCCATGATGTCGTTTGGGATGACCATTTAGGCACAGCGGCCGCCAAGCCGTGGAGCCGCAAGGCGCAGTCACGATGGGTGTCTATTGCCGGCAAGACGGGCACGGCGCAGCTTTTCATCCCCGGGCACGGCTACTCAGGCAAACACCACCGCATGACCTTCGTCGGCTATTTCCCCGAAGAGAACCCGCAATACACCTGTATCTGCATGATCGAGGACCCGCAGTTCCCCTATGACGCAGGCATGGACTGCGGCACAGCCGTGCGCGTCATCGCCGAGAAGACCATGGCATACACAGGGTGTTATGTTTTTCGAGACGGCGCTCGCCATCTTGAAAAACGGAATTAAAAATTAAAAATTAAGAATTAAAAATAATATGCTTCTAAGCGAATTATTGACAGCGATTGAGCCGATTGAAGTCATCGGCGACGTGAACAAGGAGATCCACGGTTTGCATTTTGACAGCCGTAAGATTGGACAAGGCGACCTCTTCGTTGCCCAGGTCGGCACAGCAGTAGACGGACACACGTTCATCGATGGTTGTGTCGCCAAGGGCACCGCAGCAATCGTCCTTTCCAATAAGGATTACCTCCCCGTATCCGGTACGTCCTCACCCGTAACCTATATCCTTGTGGACAACACCGACCGCGCCTTGGGACTGTTGGCGAGTCGGTGGTTCGGTGAGCCGAGCAAGCAGTTGACGCTCGTTGGAGTGACGGGCACCAACGGCAAAACCACCATCGCCACCCTGTTATATAAACTCGTGCGCGCGCTGGGACACAAGGCGGGGCTGCTGTCCACGGTAGTTAATTATATCGAAGAGGAAGCCATTCCTGCGACGCACACCACGCCCGATGCCATCGAGCTCAACGGGCTCCTGAAAAGGATGGTCGATGCCGGATGTACGTACGCTTTCATGGAGGTGAGCTCACATGCCATCGCCCAGGAGCGCATCGCGGGACTGGACTTCGACGGAGCGCTCTTTACCAACCTCACGCGCGATCATATCGACTATCACAAGACGTTCGACAACTACCGCGACACGAAGAAACGTCTCTTCGATGGACTGAAGAAAGAGGCGTTTGCGGTCACTAACAAAGACGACAGGAACGGACTCGTCATGACGCAGAACTGCAAGGCGGCCGTGCACACCTACTCCACCCGCGCCCTCGCAGACTACCGCGCACAGATCCTCGAAGAGGGTTTTGACGGCATGATGCTGAGTATCAACGGCAAGGAGGTCTTTGTGCCGCTCGTCGGACGGTTCAATGTCTCCAACCTCCTCTGTATCTACGGTGCCGCGCTGTGTCTGGGTTTTGATGAACTGGACGTACTGCGGGTTCTCAGCACCCTGAAACCCGTCAACGGACGTTTCGAGACCATCCACAGTCCCAAAGGCTGGACCGCCATCGTGGATTATGCGCATACACCCGATGCCGTGGATAATGTCATACAAACCATCCGCGAGATCTTAGGGAACCATCAGTCATCAGATGTCAGTCATCAGCCTAAGCTCATCACCGTCATCGGTTGCGGCGGTAACAGGGACAAAGGTAAACGACCGATGATGGCGCAGATTGCGAAGAAAGGCAGCGAGCAGTTGATCCTGACGAGCGACAACCCGCGTGACGAAGAGCCCAAGGCGATTCTCAAAGATATGACGGACGGACTGACGGAGAGCGAACTGCGCTCCACCCTCGTCATCGAGGACCGCGCGGCAGCCATTCAGACGGCCTGCACCCTCGCTCAACCGGGAGACGTCATCCTTGTTGCCGGAAAAGGACATGAGGACTATCAGATCATCCAAGGCGTCAAGCACCATTTCGACGACCACGAGGAAGTAAAGAAGTATATTTAATGTGCATTTTTGTTTTATCTTTAAAACAACCCCTATATGCTATATTCTTTTTTTAATCATTTCAGCGATCTCTTAGGCGCGAGGTTGTTCACCTACATTTCCTTCCGCGCCATCACCGCCGGCATCATCGCGCTGTGCGTCAGTATATGGTTCGGCAACCGCTTCATCGATTTCATGAAGCGCCATCATATCTCCGAGACGCAGCGTGACGAGAAAACGGACCCGTTCAATGTCGCCAAGAAAGGCGTGCCTACCATGGGAGGTCTCATCGTCATCACGGCTATTCTGTTGCCGTGTCTGCTGCTCGGCAAACTGACGAATGTCTATATGATTCTCATGCTTGTCACCACCTCGCTCATGGGCGCGTTAGGATTCGCCGATGACTATATCAAAACCTTCCGCAAAAACAAAGACGGTCTCAACGGATGGGTGAAGATTGCCGGACAGGTGACGCTCGGACTCATCGTCGGACTCACCCTGCGTTTCTGTCCCGCCGTGAGCATGAACGAGGTGGTCAGCAGTCATATAGAGAACAATGTCGTGGTGGTAGAGAAGACGCCGGAGATCAAATCGACCCAGACGACGATTCCCTTCGTCAAGCATCATAACTTCAACTACGCCGATCTCTTCTCCTGGACGGGAGAGAACAACAAATACCGCTTCGGTTGGATCTTCTTTGTGTTCCTCACGGTCTTCGTGGTGGCGGCGGTCAGCAACGGCGCTAACCTCAACGACGGCATGGACGGTATGTGTGCCGGTAACTCGGCGATCATCGGCATCGCCTTGCTCATCCTCGCCTACACTTCCGGCAGTGTCGTGTGGGCGGAGTATTTCGATGTGATGTATATTCCGGGCAGTGAAGAACTGGTGGTTTTCCTGGCTTCGTTCGTCGGTGCGCTCGTCGGTTATTTGTGGTTCAACGGTTTTCCGGCGCAGGTCTTCCTCGGTGACACGGGTAGCCTCACCGTAGGCGGTATCATCGGTGTCACGGCGATGATTATTCACAAGGAGCTGCTGGTGCCGCTGCTCTGCGGCATCTTCCTCATGGAGAGCCTGTCCGTCATCATCCAGACGCGGGTGTATAAATTCTACAAATCACGCGGCAAGCACGTACGTGTGTGGAAGAGGACGCCGCTACATGACCATTACCGCACGTCGGTGGAGCAGGTGCTGAAGAACGACCCGACTTGTACGATCCTCTTCAAGGGGTATAAGAACCTCCATCACGAGCAGAAGATCGTCCTGCGTTTCTGCATCGTCACCCTCATCTTAGCCGCCATCACCATCCTAACACTGAAGATAAGATAAACGACCGCAGGCTAAGCCTGCTAAAAGAATAAAGACCGTTTCACTAAAAGACAAAAGACAAAAATGAATAAGCGAATAGTTGTTTTAGGAGCCGGCGAGAGTGGTAGCGGAGCTGCTATTCTGGCGAAGGAGAAAGGTTTTGACGTGTTCGTGAGTGATTGCGGGACGATCAGTGAACCGTATCGCGCGCTGTTGGATCAGAACGGTGTGCAATGGGAGGACGGAAAGCATAGCGAGGAGTTGATACTCAATGCCGACGAAGTCGTCAAGTCCCCGGGTATCCCGTTGACCGCGCCGCTGATTCAAAAACTGCAAGCGCAAGGGACACCAATCATCTCCGAGATCGAGTTCGCCGCGCGTTATACGAACGCGAAGATGATCTGTATCACCGGATCCAACGGTAAGACGACCACCACCTCGCTCATCTATTATATCCTGCGCAATGCCGGCCTCAATGTCGGGCTCGCGGGGAACATCGGCAACTCGCTTGCCTTGCAGGTGGCGCGGGAGGACCATGACTACTATGTCATCGAACTGAGTTCGTTCCAGCTTGATAACATGTATGACTTCAAGGCGGACATCGCCATCTTGCTGAACATCACCCCCGATCATCTCGACCGCTATGATTTTAAGTTCCAGAACTATGTCGATGCCAAGTTCCGCATCACGCGTAACCAGACATCGGACGACGCTTTCATCTATTGGGCGGAGGACCCGGTCATCGACCGCGAACTGGGCAAACTCCACCTCGGCGCCACCCTCTATCCCTACGGTTTCTCTTGTCCTAACCCGCTGCCGGTGGGCGAAGACGAGTTGGCGCTCAAGGGCCGGCATAATGTCCTCAACTCCATGGCGGCGACGATAGCGGCGAACGTAGTGGGTATCAAGAAAGAGATCATACGCGAGAGCCTGAAGACCTTCCAAGGGGTGGAGCATCGCCTCCAGTACGTAGCTACGGTGAGGGGTGTACGCTTCATCAACGACTCGAAGGCTACCAATGTCAACTCCTGCTGGTATGCCCTCGAGTCCATGACGACCCCTACGGTCCTCATCCTCGGCGGCAAGGACAAAGGCAATGACTACTCTGAGATCGACGAACTCGTCCGCACCAAGTGCCACACCCTCGTCTTCATGGGCCTCCATAACGAAAAACTCCACGAGCACTTCGACCGGTTCGGTCTCAATATCATCGATACGAATAATTTGCGAGACGCCATTAACGGAGCCTATAACGCCGCCAAAGAAGGAGATACAGTTTTATTAAGTCCATGTTGTGCAAGCTTTGATTTATTCAAATCGTACGAAGACAGAGGAGAACAATTCATGGCAGCGGTTAGAGCATTATGAAAAAGCCGAATTTACAAAATATCGACCGCACGTACTGGTGGCTGTTCGCGCTGCTGATAGCGGTGGCGATTATAGCCCTCTTCTCCGCTTCGAGCACGCTCGTCTATTCGCACCATTCCGCTCTCGGACCCATCGGACAGCAGATGTTCTTCATCGTGCTCGGCGTGGTGGCGGCGTTCGGCATACAGTATATACCGTCGTACTGGGTGCGTTTCGGCGGGTATGTGCTCTTAGGTATCAGCACGCTGCTCGTCTATTCGACGATGATACCGGGCAATCCGCTGGTGGTGACAATCAACGGTGCGGCGCGGTGGGTGCGTATAGCGGGCATCACCTTCCAACCCTCCGAACTCGCCAAGCTCAGCCTCATCATCGTCGTGGCTGATCAGCTCGCACGCATCAAAACGGAGGAGGACAAGAGCAAGTATTTCTTCCGTACACTGATTCTCTCGGCGGTGGTCATGCTGCCGGTCATGGCGTCCAACCTCTCCACGGCGGTGCTGATCGGACTCATCATCTTCTGCCTCTGGGTTCTCGCGCGCATTCCGTGGAAATATACGCTGTCGGTGGTAGGCATCGCCGTTGTCGCCTTGTGCCTCGGATACGCCATCGTTGAGTTCGGTTTTGTACGACCTAACCGACCGATGCACGGACCGTTCAAACGCGCTACCACCTGGGTCAGCCGTATCGACCGGCATCTGGATATCGGAGATCAGACGTCAGAAGTCAGAGATCAGAAATACGTGCTCACCGATGAGAATATTCAAGAGGTGTATGCGTCGGTGGCTATCGCACGCGGCGGTGCTTCACCGCTGGGTGTCTTGCCGGGTAACAGTAAGGAGCGCGACTACCTGCCGCTGGCGTTCGCTGATTATATCTTCGCTATCATCGTGGAGGAGTCGGGTGTCTTGGGGGCGGGTTTTGTCATCTTCTTGTACTTGGCTATTCTCTTTAGAGCTTGTAATATTTCCAGCCGCTACAGCGACATGCCGGCGATGCTGATGACGATGGGCTTAGCCCTGATGATCACCTGCCAGGCGTTGATATCTATGCTCGTCGCCGTAGGATTAGGTCCGGTTACGGGCCAACCCTTACCCCTCATCTCGAGGGGAGGAACGTCCGTGCTCATCACTTCTGTCTATTTCGGCATCCTGATGGGCGTGAGCCGGGAGCAGAAAGAACTGCGCGCTCGCGTCAACGTCACCCGCGAAGAATCCGCCGAAGACGCCCCTATCGTCACTCTGGAATAAAAAAAAGCACACAGGGTGTAACCTTTGGCGGACAGGCGTATCGTATAGATAGAGTATGCTGTTTCAGCCTTCGGATATAGAACTGATACGCGAGGTGTTGCAAGAGGGCAACGCACGTGCGTTCGAGACGCTGATGAAGCGATATACCTCCCGTGTCTATGGTGCAGCCTTGCGTCTGATGAAGGACGAAGACAACGCACAGGAAGTGACGCAAATGGCGTTCATTCAGGCATATCGTCAGTTGGACAGTTGGCGCGGAGAGAACTTCGGAGCATGGGTCACCATCATCGCCAACCATATAGCGCTGCGCATGTTGGAGAAAGAGAAAAACATGGAGCCGTTGGACGAGAACACCGACCCGCCGGACGAAAGCTATGACGAGCAGAAAGAGTTACAACTCCAAGCCATGGAAGCCGCTATCGCTCAACTGCCCGTAGCCGACCGGCAAATCATCCAATGGCATTATTACGAAAACCTCCCGTTGCAAACCATCGCCCAACGACTCGGGCAAACGGAAAATAATATCAAGGTACGCATGTACCGCATACGCGAACGAATAAAAAGGAAAATGCAATCATGACCGATCAAGAATTAGACATCTTACTGCGCGAGAGCGCCAAGCGGCAACCGGAAATAGCGCAGATTAACGCTACCGTCATGCGCACTGTTCGTCGCGACTTGCGCCTCAAGACCTTGCGCAAATGGGCGAAGCTTTTAGGCATTTGTTTCGGCCTGCCAGTAGCGGTAGTGGTGTATATCTACGCATTGTTCGTCTTTATGCCGGAGATGCCGGAACCATTACGGGTTCTGAGTATCGCCCTGCCGATTGCCACCATCCTTATTCTGGCTGCGCAACGTTTACATTATTTCTCGCCGGAGGTGTAACCTTTTCGCACTCCGCGTATCATACAAATAGAGGAGCATACTAGTCAACTCCCCAAACAAACATTGTTAAACAATTAAAATTTTTAGTATTATGGAATATATAGCTGATAATTTTGTTGGTATCGTAGCCATTATTTGTATTTTTGGTCTGCCTATCATAGCTGTAGTAATGGCCTTTTGGTCCTCTATGCACAAAAAGACGAAGGACAAAGAAATCCGTCAACTCATCATTGAGAACCACACCGATCCGGAGACCGCCAAACTGCTCATTGACGAACCGAAGAAAGCCAAGAAGCCCGGCACGATTGATCTCAGCACATTGCGTACGGCATGTATCCTGCTCGGCGTAGGTCTCGGAACTTTGATTAACTGGCTGGCTGATGTTTTTTGTACTAACATCTATTTCTGGCTCATCATCGCCTTTGGTGTCGGTATAGGAATGTTATGTTCATTCCTTGTTGAACTGCGGCTGGCTAAGAAACAAAAACCGACCGAGGATAGCAGGAAAGAAGACTAACGCCCAAAGCTTCATACTTTGGTTGTTATACGACAAAAGCGGGTTTCGGCCCGCTTTTGTCGTAGTTACAGAATAGCATGTCGCTAATTATTTTTGCAACAGCACTGTAAATCAGCACGTTACAAAATCATTTGTCGCATAAAAAAATTTGGATGGCTTTGAAAATTGTAGTACCTTTGCAGTGGATTTTGGAACAAAATTTGTAGTCCGAAAAGTGACTAAAACAACACGTATTATGCGAAAAATTGTCTCATACATTATTATCCTCTGTGCGCTGTCTGCGTGTGCGACGCACGATAGGAAGAGCGAACAGGTAGCCGATGCCACTCTTCGGACTGCTGACTCCTTGGAAAACGCGCTACAGACGTACGCGAATATACCTGCATTACAGGATGCGGCTGAAACATTCCGCACCAAAGGACAGACAGCCAAAGAGGCAAAAGTAATTTATCATCTCGGCAAGGCGTATCTGGCCGGGCAACAGGATTCGCTGGCTTTCGATTGTTTCAGTCAGGCGGCAAACGAGTTCCTCTATCTGAGCGATTCCGTTTACTACCCGCTTTCCGTGATTGAACTGAGCCTGATAGCCGAGCGCCGATATCGCGAGGAAGGCGACGCCACCATGTTACAGGCCACCCGCACCATCCATCGTGAAGTGATACAAACGAAGACCGCGAACACGCGCAAGCATAATGTCCTGATTCTATTACTGACCATAGTGTTGGTCGGGGCAGGAATAGCAGTATATGCCGTTTATCGCAACAGGAAAAGTTCCTCCCAGTCCGTCAAACGCGAGGATTTGGAGCGTAATATCGCCTTGGTGTTGTCACAGGGAAAAATCCAGGTGGCACTCCATTGGGACGATTACAAACAATTCTGCACGACAGTTAACGCGTATCTGTATGATGCAGTGGACAAACTGCAGGCTGCACAGCCGGAACTCTCGGAACAAGACATTCGCTTTTGCGTGCTGGTTCTATTGGATTTGTCGGCTAAGGAAATAGCAGATATTATGATGTTGTCGCAAAACAGTATAAGCAATAAAAAAACACGCACAGCGCAGAAACTTGGTACCATTGCTGCGGACTTGCGTGAAAAATTAATAAGTATAACCCTCAAAACAAAAGAAAAATGAAGAATGCAATTAATCGTGCCCTTGCGGCTAAGAAAACGAAAGTATTATTTAGCGCACTTTGCCTGCTCGTTTCAATAAGCGTGTGCGCAGGAAGCAAAAAAAACGCAAAAAGCGACAGTTCCACGATACAAACCAAAGTGGTCAAAGTCGAAGATGGCAATGTAGTTGTTGTTAACACCACCGAATCTGGCAAAAAATGCTCCTCTTCGGTGACTGTTACCAGGAACGGTAATGAAAAAAGAAACAATGTGTACGTGGTAAAGAGTGACGTAAAGAGTGACAGCAAAACGACTATCGCTACTTCTATTGAAGCCGAAGTGAAACCCGAACTGCCGGTTCTGGCGCCGGACAGCATGCCGGAATTCCCAGGCGGTATGTCTGCAATGATGACGTATCTGATGGATAATGTAAAGTATCCGGCAGACGCAAAAAAGGATAAGAAAGAAGGACGGGTTGCTTGCTCGTTTGTGATCACGAAAGAAGGGAAGGTGACGGATGCGCATGTGGTCAAGTCCAGCGGCACGGAAAGTCTGGATAACGAAGCCTTGCGCGTTGTGAATAACATGCCGGACTGGAAACCGGGTAAAGAAAACGGCGAACCGGTAAATGTTCACTATACTATTCCTGTGGTCTTCAAACTGAAATAATCGTCTCGAACACCATTTCGCATCAAGAAAGTAAGGTAACTCTCCATCCTGTTTGTTAATACAACCACAAATGTGAAATGGTTTATGCAGGCCCGCGAAAACGGGCTTGTTTTTGTATTTATTACTACAAAGTTTTTAAAAGCGCTCGTCAACTGGTCAGTTATCATGCCCCAAGGGCACCGAAAGGTGCTATTTTTTTTGTAAAATACAAAAATATTTGCACATATCATTCTTTTTTTGTACCTTTGCAGCCAAATTTATTCGCGCTATATGGGCATGCGCGCATGACTACTGTCGAAATATGAAAAATATAGCTTTTATCATCAACCCCATTTCCGGAGCCAAAGAAACGCAGAAAGAGAAACGCAAGTTGCCGAAAGTGATCATGCAGACACTGGACGAAAAACAATGGCTGCCGAATATCACCTTCACCGAGTATGCCGGCCATGCCGCGGAACTGTCACGCCAATACGCCCGTATGGGCTTTGACGCCGTTGTTGCCGTCGGAGGGGACGGAACGGTCAACGAAGTGGCGCAGGGACTGCGCGACTCAAAAACAGCTCTCGGCATCATCCCCCTCGGGAGCGGTAATGGTTTCGCTCGCCATCTGAACATCCCTCTGCGTCCGCAGAAAGCTATCGAACTCATCAACCATAGCGAACCTATCTCCGTGGACTACGGTTTGGCTAATGGCAAACTGTTCGTCAGTACTTGTGGCACGGGTTTTGATGCGTTGGTAGCGGATAATTTCGCCGGCAGCAACAAACGCGGATTTATGACTTACCTGCAGAATGTGCTCAAGGAAGCGGTCGCATACCAACCACAAACATACCACCTCATAGGTGACGGCATCGACGTGACGCACCGCGCCTTCCTCATCACCTTCGCCAACGCTAACCAATGGGGTTACGAAGCCCTCATCGCACCCAAAGCCAGTATCCAGGACGGCAAGATGGATATCATGCTCATGTCGAGCCACGCCATCCTCGGAAGCGCATCGCTGGCTCTGCGCCTGTTCGCGGGAAGTATTGACGACAGCCATTTCATGGATACCATCCGGGCTGAAGAAATCACTCTCGAACGAGAAGAGGCAGGACCGTTCCATATCGACGGAGACCCCGTGGAGATGGACAAAGATATACATATCAAAATCGTTCCTGACGGACTAAGAGTGCTGGCGGAAAAGAGGTTTTAGGCGTTGAAAGAATTAAAGAGTGAAAGAGTATGGTTTTGAAGATTATCAATAAGAGCAAGAACGCCCTGCCTAAGTACGAGAGTGCGCAGGCGGCAGGCTTGGATATACGCTGTAACATCGACGCACCTGTTACATTAGCACCGATGGAACGCAAGTTGATTCCCACGGGACTGTTCATCGAACTGCCGGCAGGCTACGAGGCACAGATTCGTCCGCGTAGCGGGCTGGCTCTCAAACGCGGACTGACCGTGCTCAACACCCCGGGAACCATCGACGCCGACTACCGCGGAGAAGTGGGAGTCATACTCATCAACCTGAGTGGTGAACCGCAGACTATCGAACCCGGAGAGCGTATCTGTCAGATGGTCATCGCACGCCACGAGACACCCGACATCGTCGAGGTGACGGAACTGAGCGACACCGAACGAGGCGCAGGAGGCTTCGGACATAGCGGGGAACTTTGAAAGTTGAAAGTTGAAAGAGTGAAAGAATGAAAGGTGAAAGAAACATAGTCAGAAGAGGGTTAGGGCTTATGGTCCTTTCACTTTTCACTTTTCAATTTTCACTTTCTGCTCCTCAGACGGTGGAGCAGGAACAGCAATTCTCCTACTACTGGTACGCGGCGAGAGAGGCATTGGACCACAATGATCTCCCACAAGCGTTGGTGCTATTGGAGTTCTGCGACGCTATCCGTCCCGACGACGGGAAGACACTCGAATATCTCGGCGTACTCTATCATATGATGGGACAGGAAGAACGGGCAATGGACGCACTCAAACGTGCTTTCCAAGCGAACCCTCGCGACTCATGGTATCGCTATACGTCCGCGCTCTTGGAACATAAGACGGAAGAGGATGTCATCCAAGCCATGTATGTCATGGAGCGGGCGTTGAAAGAGAATCCTGAGAACGCCGAGCTCATGGAGCAACTGCAACGCGTCTATATCGGACTTCGCGAATGGAAGAAAGCTCTCAAAATACAGGACCGTATTGACGGCGTGAAAGGATTTACGGTCTATAGTGCAGCGACGCGTTATGGCATCTATGCGACGATCAACAAGCCTAAAAAGGCATTGGTCGTAGTGGACAGATACCTCGAACTCGACCCCACAGACATCCAGTTCCTCCTCTTCCGCGCAGAGACACTGGAGCGTCTGAAAGCCAAGCCCGCAGAGATATACGCTACCTTCGACAAGATATTAGCCATCCAACCCGGCAACATAAGCGTCTTGAACAACTACGCCTACATGCTCGCCACCCATAAAGGCGACCTGCAGAAAGCGGAACGGATGAGCGAAATAACCATTCGCGAGGACCCGAACAATGCTATCTATCTCGATACCTACGGATGGATTTTGCACCTCAAAGGACAGAACGACCTGGCGAAGTTCTACCTGAATCGCGCCCTCTTGCATGCCCAAAACGAGGAAACAGTCAAAGAAGTGAAAAAACATCTGAATGCGATTAAATAAATACATAGTATTGGTGTGTGCCGCCTTGCTGCTCGCGGCTTGCGGCGCCAAGAGAGGAGCTATCAGCAATCAGCCGTCAGAGATCAGTGTACCGGCATGGCACACCTGCCTCATACAAGGAGCACGGGCGACCGTGACGACCAACGAAGAACGTCTGTCGGCAAACGTGACGATGCAGACGGTACACGACTCGATGCTCGTCATCAGCGTGATGCCTCTTTTAGGCATGGAGATACTACGCGTCGAAGCGACACCTATCGAAGTCACCGCGATCGACAAGCTCCACGGCCGCTACGCCAAAGTCACCTACGCGGACATCAACCGGCGGCTGACCCCATCCCTCAACTGGGACGAACTCCAGCAGATTTGCACCGCTGACTTGCCTACAGGCAGCGAGAGAGCGCGACTCGTGTACTCGTTCGGCGAAGAGATGATCGAACTGGTAATCGAATATCCCGCACGCCAACTCGACGTACCCGTGAGAGTGAACAATATACGGCTGAACAAATATACGCAAGTAGATGTGTCAAAGATACTTTGAAAGTTTAAAGTTGAAAGCTGAAAGGAAAATAGTAAGAAGATTGTTAGGGCTTTTGGTCCTTTCAATTTTCAGTTTTCAATTTTCAATTTACGCAGCGGACAGCGTGAAAGACCTGCAGAAGAAACAACGTAAGTTGCAACAGGAGATTGAGCAGACGAATAACATGCTCAAACAAACGAAAAAAGATGAGACGGCAACCCTGAACAAACTGCAACTCACCCAGCAGAACATCAAAAACCAGAAGAAACTCATCCGTACTCTGGACAACGAAATCACCGCCCTCGACCGTGAGATGAAAGCCTTGGGTAACACCCGCGACTCGCTGCAACAGGTGCTGGAAGGCTACAAAGAGGACTATGCCCGCATGACACGTCAGACCCACTACGCCCGGCTGCAACAATCCCCCCTGCTCTTTCTCATCAGCAGCGACAGTTTCCAGCAGTTAGCCCGCCGCGCACGCTACCTTCAGGAGTTCGCACATTTCCGTCAGAGACAGGTAGAGCGCATTGAGAATACCCAGGCGGAGATAGACGTGCAAAACGACCTGCTACAAACCAATCGTAACGACAAACAGAATGCCCTCTCCTCGCGCAAACGCGAACAGGAGCACCTCAGACGTGACGAACGCAAGCAGCAAAACATGCTCAACCAGCTGAAGTCCAAAGAGAAAGATCTGACCAAGCAGTTGAACCAGAAACAGAAGAAAGTGGCGGAGCTGAACAAGAAAATCGATGACATGATCCGTAAGCAGACGGCGAAAGACTCCAAGACCTCACTGACCAAAGAGCAGAAACTGATAGCCGGCGGATTTGAGGCAAACAAAGGACGCCTTCCCTGGCCCGTGGAACGAGGCATGATCAGCGGACACTACGGCAAACAGCAACACCCCGTCTATTCGCAAGTCACGATAGACAACAAAGGTATCTACATCCAGACAACTGCCAGCATGAAAGCCCGTGCCGCATACAAAGGAGAGGTGACCAGCTGCTTCATGGTAGGAGGTACTTACGCCGTCATCATACAACACGGTAACTACCGAACCGTCTATTCCAACCTCAGCAAACTGAATGTCAAGCAAGGAGACATGGTGGAGACCAAACAGACTATCGGCACCATCTTCACCGACCCCGAACAAGACCAGAAAACGGAACTCTATTTTCAGATATACAAAGACAGAAACATTTTAAATCCCGAATTATGGATCGCAAAATAAGTCGAGCGGCTCGACACCCGCTTATTTTCCTCGTCATAGTCCTCCTCTCCCTCGCCGGTTGCAAACAGCACAACTGGATAGACTGGAAGACACAGAACGAGTTATGGTTACAAGCCAACAAATCCCAATCCGGAGTGAGAACTACGGAGAGCGGTTTACAATACAAGGTGATTGAAGATCCGACTCCCCAGGACGCGCGCCCGAACAGCACCAGTACCATTGTCTGCGATTATACCCTCAAACTCATCAACGGCTGCGTGATTGAGACGGCTAATCAGGCCTCGTTGTACCTGCCGAATATGATACCCGGCTTTGTCGAGGGCTGCCGGCAGATTCATAACAACGGCGACATCGAACTCTATATCCCCGCTTACCTGGGCTACGACTCCGAGAAATACAAATCAGGGTCCTACGGCGATGCCGAAGGCAACGGTACCGAAGGCGGCACACGCTTCATCCCCCCCTACTCTACACTCATCTTTGATATTCATATATGCGGCGTTTCCGGCAATTGATCATAGGAATGGCAGGCTTGCTGCTGTTCAGCAGTTGTGACGGTCCGACCAGAAGCAGCGTGCCGATGTACCCGGTACGCTTTGAGGTGAACACCAAGACCGTCTTCATCGACTTCACGCCGCAAAACGTCAATGCGTACATCACCCTTGACCGAGACGGCTACAAAGAGAACGGTGTATGGAAACTGCCTGCGACGGCGATGGACGCCTGGGGTTACGGCGGTGTCGTGCTATATGTCAGCATGGTCGGATACGTGGCCTTCGACCTGGCATGTCCGCTGTGTGCGGCTCAGGGGCGCAGAAGTCCCTGTGAGATGGAAGGGATATACGCTGTATGCCCGCATTGCGGCGAAGAATATGAGGTAGCGTCCGGATACGGTTTTCCGCGCAAAGGAATCAGCAAAGAGGCCATGCGCCGGTTGAACACTTACGTCTCCCCGAGCGGAGACATCATTCAAGTGCGCCAATGATTACAGAAAAAGAGCTTCTCTCCATCGGTCTTGTCCGCCGCACGCGGTACAAAGACCTGCCGCTCTTCGTGTTCATCAAACGCGACGGGCTCTTTGTGCCCTTCCGCGCGGAACAGATAACCGAACTGGTGGGTGAAGAAGTCTTCGTATTACGGAGCGATGTGCAAGACGAAGGAGACGGAGATATCACATGGCAGGACCTCGTGGGTTATACCATTATGGATGAAGGGGCGAATGGCGAGACAAAGGAAGTGGGCAAGATCGCCCAAGTCGATGAGTCCACCATCAATACCTTGGCTATCCTGGAAGACGAACGGATGATTCCCTTGCATGAAGATTTTATCACAGAAATAGACGAAGATGCACACGTGCTTCGCGTACAACTGCCTTTTGCCTTATGAGAAAACGTACGACACAGGAGATGGGACGTCTCAGCGTGGCTGATTACCGCGCTGCTGACAAACTGCCGCTGGTGGTGGTGCTTGACAACGTGCGCAGCCAGTATAATGTGGGCGCCGTCTTCCGCACCGCTGACGCCATGCGCATCGAACGCATCGACCTCTGCGGCATCTGTTGTTGCCCGCCGAACCAGGAACTGCACAAGACAGCTCTTGGAGCCGAAGAGACGGTCGAATGGCGCTATTTTAAGGACACGCTGGAGGCAGTGCGCGCACTGCAGGCTGAGGGATATACCGTCTATGCCGTTGAACAAGCCTACGACTCAAGCACACTGGAAGAGGTGGCGGGAAAGGTGAAAAATGAAAGGTTAAAGGAGAAAGGAATTGCGGTGGTGCTCGGACATGAGGTGTTCGGTGTACAACAGGAAGTGATAGATATCTGTGACGGGTGCATTGAAATCCCTCAATACGGGACCAAACACTCGATGAACGTGTCGGTGACGGCAGGCATTGTGATGTACAGGATTTCAGAGGCACTGCGTGCTGTGAAAAAGTGAAAGAGTTATGCTTTCTTTACTAAGTCCTGCCAGAGATAAAAACGTTGCGTTCGCTGCCATCCAGGCGGGCGCGGACGCCATCTATATCGGTGCGCCCGCTTTCGGCGCGCGGGAGAAAGCAGGAAACAGCATAGAGGACCTCGCGGAAGTAGTACGCTATGCCCACACTTACGGCGTACAAGTGCTCGTGACGGTAAACACCCTGCTGCACGACGATGAATACCCGCAAGCGGTGAAGATGATTGGGGAACTGTACCATATCGGCGTGGACGCACTCATCATTCAGGACCTGCATCTGTTGGATTTCAATCTTCCCCCTATTCGCCTGCACGCTTCCACTCAATGCGATAACCGCACTCCGGAACAAGTGGCCCGACTGCGGGACATGGGTTTCAAACGAGTGGTCTTAGCGCGTGAACTGAGTATCGAAGAGATACGCGCCATTCATGCTGCCGTTCCGGATATCGAGTTGGAAGTTTTTGTGCACGGCGCGCTATGTGTAAGTTACTCGGGGCGCTGTTATATATCCGAAGTGTTAGCCGGCCGTTCTGCCAACAGAGGTGCTTGTGCGCAGTTCTGCCGCATGGCGTACGACTTGCTCGATGCCGAAGGAAACGAAGTGCCGGACGACCAAGGCGAACCCATCCACCAGCGGCATTTACTCTCCTTGCAGGACTTGGACAGAAGTGCTTATTTGGCGGAACTGATAGATGCCGGCGTGACGACTTTTAAGATCGAAGGGCGACTGAAAGACGCGGACTATGTGACGAACGTGACGGCATATTACAGGGAGAAGTTGGATAAATGGCAAAATGGTCAAATAAATGACCAAATAGTAAATGATCAAATGGTAAATAGAGGGGCTGTGTACAAAAGCTCTTTTGTACCAGACCCGACCAAGACTTTCCACCGCGGCGCGACGGATTATTTTCTGCACGGCCGCACGCGTCCTATGGCCAATTGGGACACTCCCAAGTCCACGGGCGAGTATATCGGCGAAGTGCTTGAAGTGCGCGGTAACACTTTGCGTGTACGCCTGAAGCCGGGCATTGTTCTTCATAACGGCGACGGATTGACAATAGGCAGCGAAGGATGCAACGTGAACGGCGTGGATGGGAGTTTGGTAAAAGTGAATAAGGCGCTCTCGGGATCCCGATATACTGATATACCGATATACCGAAATCTCGACACGGAGTTTATCAAATCCCTGCATTGCGAGCGGAAGATTCCGGTGAATATCGTTTTAAAAGAAAATAGCGATGGTTTTGAACTGAGCTATACACCTATAGACGGCAGGCTCACTCCTCTCACGGGGATAGTTGGGAAAGGACTATCTTTCGAGCCCGCCCGCGATGCGGGAAAGGCACTCGCTACTATTCGCACGCAGTTGGCTAAATTAGGCGATACACCTTATATAGCGCGCGACGTGCGCGTGGAGAGCAAACCTTGGTTTATACCTATCAGCGTTTTGAACGAATGGAGGCGACAAGTGGTACATGGTAAATGATCAAATGGTACATGGTAAATGATCAAATGGTACATGGTAAATGATCAAGTGGTACATGGTAAATGATCAAGTGGTACATGGTAAATGATCAAGTGGTACATGGTAAATGATCCAATGGTACATGGTTTGATGACTTGCAAATACTGCCTGTTGTTTGAACTCGGGCACTGCCGCAAGACCAATCCTTATCCGAAAGACAAGGAACCTCGCTATTTGCGTCTTCGTAATGGTCAGAAACTGGCATTGCGTTTTGACTGCAAGCGATGCGAGATGCTGGTAGATAAAGTGTGACATAGCGTCAAGTCCATGTGGAAAAATTGACGGAATAGAAGAAAAAGGAGTGTGAAAGCGCTCCTTTTTACATATATGTTTGCATATATGAATTATTTTTTGTAATTTTGCAGCGCAAAATCAAAACGGCACGAATGCAACATCCTAATTTGTATATTATAGCAGGCCCAAACGGTGCAGGAAAGACCACAGCTGCTTATAACTTATTACCGGAAGTGTTGCATTGCACGAACTTTGTAAATGCGGATGAGATAGCGCGTGGTTTGTCGCCCTTTGCGCCGGAGACCGTATCCTTTCAGGCAGGACGAATAATGCTCCAACGCATAGACGAGTTATTGCCACAAAAGGTGGATTTTGCGATAGAGACAACGCTCTCGACGCGTTCGTACGTGCAGCTCGTACGCCGCGCACAAACATTGGGGTATAAGGTGCATTTGATTTTCTTCTATTTGGAGAACGAAGAGCAAGCGATAGCCCGTGTTGCACAGCGCGTAATGAACGGTGGGCACGGCATTCCGGAAGAAGATATACGCCAACGTTTCACACGCGGCATCTATAACTTGATAAACCTGTATATGCCGATTTGCGACAGCGTATTAGTGTATAATAATGTTCTAACACCTACGTGCTTAGTGGCAAGAAAACAAAATCAAGTCGATGAAGTTGAGGTGATAGAACCAGAAATGTGGAATCAATTATTGCTAAAAATATGAGTGAAATGGAATTGGAGGCTAAGATTAGCCAAGGTTTAAAGATTACTCATCGTAAAATCGTCGAGCAACATCGTCGTGACAACCAGCCGCTCATCTTTAGTGAGAACGGTGTAGTTAAGCAAGTCGATCCGTTTACGGTTGCGATTTAACATACCGCTGGCCTTGACAGCGTAAAAAAGCAAGGACAGATCAATTTACAAAAAAAGAACACCCCGAAGGGTGTGTAGTGGAGCTTCGCTCCGTGTATAGCCTGCGGCAGTTTATTGCCCTACGGGCGTTTATAGGGATTATTGCCCTTCGGCGTTTAAACGCGACCTTTGGTCGCACTACACGGCGTCAGCCAATAAACAGAGCGGAGCCCGCTATTGCGGACTCCGCTTGTGCTACACGCGAGCCTTGCTCGCTTAGTTGCCGTGCTGCTCGTCGTACGCGTCACCGCATACTTTCCACAGATAGGCCTTCATGGTCTTTTTGCCGTCGGGCAGGTCGCGCTGCGCGAGGAACGCAGCCTGGTCGGCATTGATCTGCATGAGGTCTTTGGCACGCAGGCGCACTGCTGCTCCTACCTCGGTGAAGCGGGAACGGATCCGCAGCTCCTTGGCTGACGGGTCTGTCGAGCGGTTGTACTCACCTACCATGTAGACGCGCGTACAATTCGGGTTGGTGGTAGCCGCTACGCGGTGGGTAGCGAGCAAGACATTAGAGTGTGAGCTGTGAGGCTCACCTTTCTTAGGACGAGCACCCAGAAGGCCGGATACATAGTCAACACCCATACCCCATTTAACTTTTGCCATAGTCGTGTGTTTTTCATGGATTAGACAATCGTCGGATAATATCCGACACAATAGACAAAACTTTCGGATAATATCCGACACAATAGACAAAACTTTCTTTATAGTCGCGTGTCCTTTACGACTTACCTTTTCTTCACCCCCTGGTATTCCTCCACCGTTTTGGTTGAGATAGTCGTCGTGACTTTCGCAGAGTCATTCTGCTGAACGTAAGAGGAGGTAGTGGTGATGGTTCTCCAAGCTTTGCAACTACAGACGCCGCAAACGATGGCGAACATGATTACTGCACTAAGCAGAATAATCATCAATGATTTTGATTTGTGCTTTTTCATCTTCTTCCAGGTATTGGGTTACTTTAATAAACGAGTTAACAATTTGCATCGCCACGAAGTCCACGAGTACGCACCCTGTTGAGTGCTCGGGTTTAGTGCCCATATGAATGCGTATGCCCTCTCGTTCGGGGACGTCCATGATCTGCGGCATGGGTTTTTTGAACTTAGGCGACCAAGTAATGTCGAGTTCGTATTCCCCTTCGGGAATGAGGAAGTCCGCATTTTCGATTGTTTTCGCCTCGTAGATTGAGCCGTTATAAGGGATAGCCAAGGTGCCGATGACCGCTTTCCCGTCTTTAGACTTTCTTGTCAGTGTTGCTACTCTCATTGGTGATTTTGGATTTATAGTGGTAATCAATACCCTCGTCGGAAGCGGCGATCAATGACTTCGTTACTCTGTAACTCGTATAATTGTCGCGCTTCCTCCTCTCCCCAGAAATTAAAATTTCCGGGGACCCCGATGCTTGTAGTAGTAATCTACTCCAAGCAAAGAGCCTGCAAAGGTGGCGGCTTCTCCGAAAGCGACAAGGACTGTTTCGTGAATTTGTCCGGCCGGGTCAGTTTTGACGCCTACAAAGAGCAGCGCCATGCCCCCAAGGACGACCAAAGCGGCGATGATGAGTTGGATGATATTTGTCTGTTTTTCTTTCATAAATTTGTTTTTATTTGTAGGAACCTTTCTCGGCGGAGGCCACTCCTTCCATTCCGTTGGAAGGACGTTCCGGGTGCAAAAGTAGTACAAAAAAACGAACCCACCAAAAAAGTGAGTTCGCTTTGGTTCAAAGTTGAACAAAATCAACCTTTAGAGAGGTCATAGCCGGCATACAAGGAGAAAAGTCGCACTTCTTCGGGTGTCAGATATTCTTCTCCCGCACTCTTCTTACGCATGAATAATGTGGTTCTGCTTACGCCACCTCTTTGCATCCATCCGTAGAGCAGGATGTTTAGCCCTTGCAAGCCTACGTCCGCATGGATGGCTTTTTCGAGCCGTGCGGTAAGTTGCGCGAATGTTACTGCGTCTTTTTTCATAGAGACCATTTTCTTTTAAGGGTTAAAACATCGGTGGCGGATAGGAACTCGCTCGCGGAACTCGCGGACACAGGACACCGCGGGACGGGAGATCCGGCAGCGGAGGTGCCGGACACAGGACACCGTGAGGTGGGGAGGGCTATAGCTCGCGGGACGGGAAATCCGGCAGCGG
>CADCBP010000010.1:0-361 GCA_902799705.1 uncultured Bacteroidales bacterium | reverse complement strand
CGCGGGACGGGAGATCCGGCAGCGGAGGTGCCGGACACAGGACACCGTGAGGTGGGGAGGGCTATAGCTCGCGGGACGGGAAATCCGGCAGCGGCGAGGGCTTGGGCGAGTTCTTCGCGGGAGACACGGATGTCAGCGATGTGCAACTTCATTTGCGCCTGTACGGCACAAGCGACGATGAAGCGCCAATGTCCGTCCGGCGGTACGATCCCTTTTGAGTTGCGCTTGGCGAAGAAGCCGTTCTTACGTTTTTGGATGTGGTATCCGAAGCCACGTCCTACAGAGCCTGTCAGGCTTTCACATTGTTTTGTTAAGATGATTTTCATAATTGATAGAATTTAATTCTGAAGTAGTAAATGAG
>CADCBP010000009.1 GCA_902799705.1 uncultured Bacteroidales bacterium | reverse complement strand
GACATATTTATGTTTATTCTTCGGTTCCTGCAACAAGTAGTAATTCGTTCCAAGGTGCAAATACTTCAAGTACCACATTGCATGTTGATTTTACTCTTGTAAGTGGCTACCAAACTACATCACCGTGGAGTTCTTTCCAAAAGGATGTGAATGTCACATTCCCTGTTAGTGGAACATGGGGTAATAGCTACACGAGTTGGATGATTACACAAGATGGAGTACTGATTATTAAACAAGGAGGACAATATGGAACTTCAAAACTCCCGGACTATGCCAACGAAAGTGACCAGCCGTGGTATCTTTATCGAGACTATATTAAGAAAGTAGATATAGAAGAAGGTTTGAAAGGCATCGGTAAGAATGCTTTTGCTTCGCCAAACGAAGGCGAGTCGCAAATCGCAGAGGTAGTTGTTCCTGCTTCTGTTGAGACCATCGGCGAGAATGCGTTTAAGAACAATGACCAGATAGAGGAGGTAGAAGCCGAGGGCGTTCAGACTATCGGCAACCAAGCCTTTGAGAACTGCTCGTCGTTAGAGAAAGTCAAGTTCGGCAAGGAGGTCAGCAGCATGGGCGAGAAAGTGTTCAACAATTGCGGTCTGGTGGATGTCATGGCAGTGAAAGCGGCTGTACCGCCTACGGTAACCGCACAGACTTTCGTCGGTCTCGGTCGCGTGTCCAACAACGCCCCTGCCAAAGCCAAAGCCAAATATGCGGCACGCAAGGCGCAGAACGCTACGGGTCAGAAAGCTGTCAGTCTGGACGTGCCGGAATCATCCGTAGTGACTTATGCCAACACCCTCTATTGGAATTTGTTCTCGATGGACTATATTGGTGAGCACGGCAGTATCGAAGCCGGAGATGTTTTCGGTAACGGCATGTGGATTCTCTATGCTGATAGCACCATGATCATCAGTTGCTCCTCATTGGAGACCGGTAGCGGTTTGCAAGACCAGAATACCGTTCACGACTGGGGCACAAACGCCGGCAAAATCAAACGGATAGAAGTATTAGGCGAACTGACGGAGCTGTACCGCAGTTTCAACAATCTGCCTAACCTCGAATCGGTGTCTTTCTCGTCTTCTGTAAAGAAGCTCTACAGTACGTTCCGCAACTGTCCTAAACTGAAGGAGGTTCCTCTGAACGATGTAGAGGAGTTCCGTGAGTATGGCAGTCTCGGTTGCTTCGAGCAATGTACGTCTCTGACGGATGTTCAACTGGCAAACGCACGCATCATCGGTTTCCGCTGTTTCGCGGAATGCACCGCCCTCAAGACGGTCGAGTTCCCGAGCGTTGATACGATAGAGAATGTGGCATTCGTCAACTGCCCTGCTTTGGAGAGCGTGACGGTCTGCAATGCGTATATAGGTAATGCTTTCCGCGGCTGTACGGGTCTGAAAGAGGTGACGCTGAATGGCGTGAAGGGTCATGTTATCCCGAGCGAGGCTTTCAAAGGCTGTACTGCTTTAGAGACCGTCCGTATCAACGGATCGCTGCATAGCGTTGAGAACGATGCCTTCAACGGCACGGCACTGACGGACATCTATCTGTCATCTCCTTATCCTGCAACAGTTGCTAACCAGTATAACTCCAATGTGTTCAGCGGTCTGACACTGAGCGACATCACCCTGCATGTACCGGCGGACTTTGTGAACCGCTACAATGCGACATACAACAATCCTGTCTGGAGCCGGATGAATGTGGTAGCGGACGAGGATTACTCAGAGGCTCTTATCCCTGTTTCCGGTCCTCTTGGCAGCAACGGCACATGGGAGTTAGGCTCCGACCAGAAACTGACCATCAACTGCAACGGTGCTATGCCTACCGCGCAGGCTGCAACAGGGCAAGACAGCTACTCCGATACATGGTACGACTGGATGCCGTATGTTGCTCACATCGAGTTCACCAAGACTACCACATCCGTTGCCTCCAATGCATTCGGTCTCTATTTGGGAGACAATAACTTCGCCTCGGTAGGCGCAATCACCCTCGGCGCTGGTATGCAGCAGATTGACGACAGAGGTCTGTTCCTCAAGTTCCAGAACGGCGGACATGTCTATTGTTATGCGGAGAATCCTCCGATGCTGAACGGCAGCAACAGCTTCAACTGGTCGGAGATTACCGGCAAGAACGTGACGCTGCATGTGCTGACCAAGAGCGGTGTGCTGGCTCAGTACCAGAATGCGGCAGGATGGCAGAACTTCCCGAATATCGTAGCCGACCTCGGTCCGCGCTATAAAGTGTCATGGGATGCGGACAACGGCTATATCAAAGTGAACGAAAGCGGCATCGACCTGAATGCTGTACCGGAAGGAACGACAATCCACCTGACGGCCGTGCCGTATAGCGGCTACTGGCTCAAGAAATGGAATAACTACACCCCGTCCACCGGTCTGACCGTTTCAAGCGATGTGAGCGTGAGCGCAGAGTTCACCACCAACTACATCGTTTCCTTCTATACGCCCTCCGAGACGTTCGCAGGGCAATACACATTGCTCAAACGCGACACGGTGGAGGCAGGTCAAGCCGCAACCGCTCCTGCTGATCCTACCCGTGAGGGATACCGTTTCATGGGTTGGGACTGCTCGTTTGACAGCATCGTCAAGCAGACCGCCGTACATGCGCAGTTCGAGCCGATCGTATATGCCGTGAGCGTGAAAGTGTCGCCGGAGGTGAAGAGTGTACAAGTGCCAAGCGCGGAACTGGGTACCAAGACCTTCCAATGCTATGCGACGGTGACTCCGGGTAATGCGGACAATAATACGGTAACATGGTCGTCCGATGATGCCGATGTGGCTACGGTGGATGCCAATGGTCTGGTGACTATCCATAACTATGGTGCTGCTACTATCACGGCTACTGCTGCCGACGGTTCCGATGTCAGCGGCAAGTGTCTGTTGGGAGTATTCAGCACCGACTACATGCCTGTTATCCAAGGAACGGCTATCGCTGTTGAGAATGGCATCACTGAGATTACCATGACCAAGGGCCAGAGTGCCAAACTGGTGAACCTCGTCGTAACGCCGGAGGACTACAACGGCGGCATCAGTGTGATGCATCATGGTCCGCTGCAAGTCAATCCGTGCGGCGAGGGAGAGAAGACACTGCCTGCCTTCTTTATCAAGCCGGAGATGGGTTCAACATACCCGTACGACGATACCATCACCTTCCGTATGAATGATTACGACCATCAGGCGGTACACTCGATGCCTGTATGCAAACTGATCGTTCATGTGACGGACGATGCACTCTTTACCGCCAAGACCGTTGAAGGTGTGGATATGACCTTCCGTATCACCGATCCGATGACATTGACCTGCGAAGTCTATGGTTATATGGAGCAACTGATGATGCCGGATCCCGTGACCGGTCTGCCGTTCGTTATGCACCCTGCCGTAGATGCAAGCACGACCGGCAAGATCACCGTTCCGGCGGTTGCCAAGGGATGCACCGTGACGAACCTCAGCCAGCAGGCCTTTGCCGGATGCAGCGGTTTGACGGAGATCGAGTTGGAGAACGGAATCCAGTATATCAAGGCGGGTGCGTTCCAGGAGTGTTCCGCTTTGCAGAAACTCATTCTGCCGAAGTCGATCAAGGGTCTGAGCATGTTAGGCAGTATGCCGCAACTGGCGAACGTATATATGTACAATCCGGAGCCGCCTATTGGTTGGGAGATTGCCGAGAACGGCGAGAACATGATGCCCGACATCGCTATGACCAACGCCTTCCAGATGATTGCATCCAACGCGACGCTCCATGTAGCAAGAGGCAGTCTGAATGCGTATAACAAAGCACCGTGGACAACATGGTTCACGACGATCACCGATGATGTGGACGCTTCCTTCACCGTACGCTTCGTCGATTGGGACGACAGCGAGATAGAGGTGCAGAACGTGGATTACGGCGCTGCTGCCGCTCCGTCGCAGACACCGGTTCGCGAAGGACATACCTTCACCGGTTGGGACAAGGATTTCAGCCGCGTCGTAGCGAACATGACCGTCAAGGCGCAGTACGAGGCAATGACCTACAGCGTCACCTTCCTCAACTGGGACGGTACGCAACTCGGTGCTACGCAGCAAGTGACCTACGGACAGGCTGCTGTCGCTCCGTCCGTTCCGGCACGCAGCGGATACACCTTCGCCGGTTGGAGTGCTGACTTCAGCAAGGTTACAAGCAACCTCACCGTAAAAGCGATGTTCGCGAAAGAAGGTCAGTACCTCGTTACCTTCATAGACTGGGATGAGACGACCCTCAAATGTGAGATCGTGGATGCAGGTGGTTCGGCTACCGCACCGGAAGACCCCGTTCGTGAGGGATATATCTTCACAGGTTGGAGCGGAAGTTACACCAACGTAAATGCTGATCTAACTATCCAAGCCCTCTACAACGAAGCTACAGGTATTGAGGAGATCTTTACCCGTCCGGACGCTCCGTCTGCAATCAAGGTGCTCATTGACGGTCAGGTTTATATCCTCCGCAACGACGGCGCAATCTACAACGCTACCGGCGTGAGAGTGCGTTAAGGAGCACGTTAAACAAGCCATGCAGGGCTGACTACCCTGCATGGTTACAAAAGCTGAAAAGCTGATTACTCTTTGGCATATTGGAACCGTAAAAAATCAAGTTTTTTACCAAAACGCTTGCATATTTGCAAAATTAGTAGTACTTCGGCACGCCCCTTCCCTAAATAAATTTAGGGTGGGTTCCCTCCGAACGTACAGTCGCATCTTGCGGGGCATATGTGCAACGGCGGGTGTTTTTTCGTCCAGCCTGACGGCTCTCGGATTAAATGTGCCTATAGGTCGTTTTTATGCGAGCATAAACGCCCCATATGCCCATTTAATCCATAAAATTTCATTTTATTGGACGAAAAAACACCCGAATGTTTGCGTATGTGCAAAATTTGTAGTACCTTTGCAGCGGATTTGACTTTTGGAATCGACAAAATACGAGCTGATTTGTCTTTTCCAATCGTCAAAACAGCATCATTATTGACTAAAACAATCGACAGTTATGCAAAGATTAAACCAGCGGTACAAGCAATTATTGGACGAGACCACCCTTGATTTTACAAGGTATATCTATCGGGATATCAATTGGGATAACCGGCTGATTTTACTGAAGGGTCCAAAAGGAGTTGGCAAAACGACCATGCTCTTGCAGCATATCAAACGGACTTTTGAAGATACATCGAAGGCCTTTTATGCCTCGGTAGATACATCTTGGTTTACCACCCACACGCTGGTTGATCTGGCGGAGTTCCTCGTTTCGCATGGTGTAACCCACTTGTATTTGGATGAGGTACATAAATATAGCGGCTGGGACAGGCAGATCAAAGAGATTTATGATGCTTTTCCTAAATTGCATATCGTGCTTACCGGCTCCTCCATGCTGCAACTAAGCTCAACGGATGCAGACCTGTCGCGCCGTTGTCGGGTTTATACGATGCAGGGAATGAGTTTCCGGGAATACCTGGAGTTTGAGAATGTAGCACAACTACCCGCAATCCCATTCGATGAAATCCTCCGTACGCATCAAACGATAGCTGCGCATCTGACGAACCAACTGCCAGTACAGAAGTATTTCGAGCAGTATCTGGAGCACGGCTATTACCCCTTCTACAAAGAAGAAGGCGATGGCTTTGCTGCCCGGTTGGAAGAGGAGGTGGATTGGATAATAAATGTAGAGATACCCGCTGTGGAGAAAGTCTCATATGAGTTGGTATATAAGACAAAAGTGTTATTGGGTATCTTAGCCGAGTTGAATCCTTTTACGCTGAATGTATCAGATCTGGCTACTAAATTAGGAGCCTCCAGAGACAGTGTTTACAAAATGCTGGACCTGCTCCAGAAAGCCGGACTGATACGGCGCTTGTACCAGAAATCTACCGGTATGAAGAGGCTGCAGAAACCCGAAAAGATATTGTTTGACAATACCAATCTGATGTATGCCTTATCGCCGAACTCGGATACGGGAACGTTGCGCGAGACGTTTATGTCTAATATGCTGTGTTCGCATAAACTGACTATGCCTGCCAAAGGGGACTTATTGATTGATAATACCTATATCTTCGAAGTAGGTGGCAAGAGCAAGGGCTTCGGACAGATAGCCAATATCCCGGAGAGCTATGTGGTAGCAGATGGCATAGATGTAGGTTTTGGCAACAAGATCCCTCTCTGGTTGTTCGGCTTCCTGTACTAAGGAAACATACATAACACACTATTTTAAGCGGTAATCCAATGTAATGAACCCCAAAAGTTGAACAAAAAACTTTTGGGGTTCATTACATTCGTGGCTCCTTTTTTGTTAAAGGTGAAAGGGCTAAGGGTTATGGGCTAAGGGGGGATACGTTTGAGTAGGGGTTGCCTCCGAGTTGCCTCTGAGTTGCCTCCGAGATGCCTCTGAGTTGCCTCCGATATCTATTTTGCAACCCGTTAAAAATGAGGAAGTTATGAATCACCCCAAAAAGCCGCAAATGAGTACTCAAGAAGAAGCTCAATGCCGGCCAGACTGCCATCCTCGTACCACGCGACCTGCCTAAAGGCAAAAAAAGCACCGATATCTGCCAAAATGTCAGTACTGAGGCATTTGGCACGGGTTTTGACTCTGCCAAAATGTAAAAAAATGCATTATGAGTAAGAAAGAACATAAAGTAAATGATGAAATGAGCCGCCCGCAGAGCGAGCTCAAAGAAGAGACAGAAGTCGAAGCGCAGAAGTGCGAAGAAGCGGCGGAATCCGAAGGCAAAGAGACGGAAACAGATGAAGTTGAAAACCTCAAAGCACGTATCGCGGAACTGGAGGACAAGAATCTACGCATGATGGCAGAGTTCGACAACTACCGCCGCCGTACGAACAAAGAGAAGTTGGAACTGATGGCAACCGCCGGCGAGCGCATCTTCAAGGACATGCTTCCGCTCGTGGATGACTTCGAGCGAGGAATAGCTAACCTCACCCCAACCCTCTCCTCAAGAGAGGGAGGAGAAGCCCAGTATGAGGCCGTTGTAAATGGAATGAATCTGATTTATCAGAAGTTCCTCTCGTTCCTCGACAAGAACGATGTTCATCCGATTGAGACCGAAGATGCGGACTTCAACACCGATGAGCACGAGGCAGTGACTACTTTTGCAGCCGGTGAAGACAAGAAAGGAAAGGTCATCGACTGTACGCAGAAAGGTTACAAACTCGGCGACAAGGTGATCCGCTTCGCCAAAGTTGTCGTTGGGGAATAAATTCAAGTACCATTTGGTCATGTACCATGTACCATTTATTGGTTCATTTGGCTATTTAGCCATTTGGCGCAGTAGATGATATAATGGTAAAATGACTAAATGACTAAATAAATGAACAAATTGTAAATGAACAAATTGTAAATGGATAAGCGTGATTATTATGAAGTGCTGGAGGTCCCCAAGACCGCAACAGCAGAAGAGATAAAGAAAGCGTACCGCAAGAAGGCGATACAGTACCACCCTGACAAGAACCCCGGTGACAAGGCAGCCGAGGAGAAATTCAAGGAGGCGGCCGAGGCATACGAGGTGCTTTCTGATCCGCAGAAACGTGCGCGCTACGACCAGTACGGTTTTGCCGGAATGGGCGGCGCAGGAGGTTTCAGCAGCGGAGGCATGTCGATGGAGGATATCTTCACTCATTTCGGCGACATCTTCCAGGGTGCAGGCTTCGACATCGGCGACATCGGCGAGATGTTCATGGGTGGCGGCGGCCGGAGCCGTGGTCCCCGTGTGCGTCGCGGAAGTGACATGCGTGTGAAAGTGCGTCTGACACTCGAAGAGATAGCGTCCGGTTGCGAGAAGAAGATCAAGGTTCGCAAACTCGTACAATGCAAGGACTGTCACGGCACGGGCAGCGCGGACGGCAACACAGAGACCTGTCCGACCTGTAAGGGCTCGGGTCGCGTCATCCGTCAGCAACGCGGGATCTTCGGTATGATGCAGGTTCAGAGCGAATGTGAGACCTGCGGCGGCGAAGGACGTGTGATCAAGAACAAATGTCCGAAATGCGGTGGTCAGGGAGTGCTTCGCGACGAAGAGATCATCACCATCACCATCCCTGCGGGTGTGGCAGGCGGCATGCAGTTGACCGTGCCCGGCAAAGGTAATGCTGCGCCGCACGGCGGAGTGAACGGTGACCTGCTCGTACTCATCGAAGAGGAAGAACACAAGGAGTTCGTCCGTCAGGAGAGCGACCTGGTCTATAACCTTCTGCTCGACATGCCGACAGCGGTGCTCGGCGGCCAGGTACAGATACCGACGCTCACCGGTGACGTGAAGATCACCATCACCCCCGGTACCCAACCCGGCAAGGTGCTGCGTATGAGAGGCAAAGGTCTTCCGCGTATCGACCAATACGGCCGCAACTACGGAGTAGGTGACCTGCTGATCAACGTAGGCGTCTATATCCCCGAAAAACTGAATAAGGACGAGCGGGCACTGATAGAGAAACTGCAAAACAGCCCGAACATCGCTCCGGGTGCTGCCGACAAGAAGAATTTCTTCCGAAACCTGTTCGGGATTTAAAGAGTGAAAGAGTGAAAGAATGAAAGAGTGAAAGAGCTCGCGCAATTATGCGCGAGAAGGGAAAGAAGAAAAAGAGTGAAAGGTGAAAGGTGAAAGGTGAAAGGTGAAAGGTGAAAGGTGAAAGGTGAAAGGCGTATATGGCCATGGCTCCTCGTATGGGGACTGTTGGATTTGTTGTGCGCGCTGTTCTGCGAGATACATGCGGATGAAGCCTATTATCGCCTGTATGGACAGTTCCTCGCTTGGGGCTATTTTGACCACCCGCCGATGGTGGGACTGATGACAGCCCTCTCGAGTGCACTGATACCGACAACAAGCTTGATGCTCAAAAACCTGAGTGTCAGGCTTGTGACCGTTTTAATGCATGTCGGAACAGTCTATGTTGTGTGGAAGACAATAAATCTCCAATCTCCAATCTCCAATCTCCAATCTCAAATAGCAACATTCCTGTTGCTCTCGGCTTCGATGCCGATGTTCTGCGCGTATGGTTTCCTGACCACTCCGGACGCACCGTTGCTCTTTTTCGCCGCTCTCTTCTACTACGCCTATCGGCGTTATCTGAGTCAAGAGTCAAGAGTCAAGAGTCAAGAGATGGTCAACACCCTTCTCCTCGGCATCAGTATGGCGGGCATGCTGTACAGCAAGTATATGGCGGTGTTGGTAATCGGTTTTGCCGTACTGGCTAATCCGCGTTTGTTGCGGGACGGCAAAGCATGGCTCGCCGTAGGCATCGCCGCGCTGTTGATGTTGCCGCATCTATGGTGGCAGTACAGCCATGATTTTCCGTCCTTTACCTACCATCTCATATCTCGCGCGGAGGCATACAAACCCCTTTATACCTGGGAGTTTGTCCCGAACCAATGGGCAGTCTTCAATCCGCTGGTATGGGCATTGATGATATGGCTTGGCATCCGTTCTGTCCGCGCAGAAGATGTCTTCCGGCGCACACTGTCCTGGACGATACTCGGTTTCCAGATATTTTTCTTTCTCATGTCCTTCCGCGGACATGTCGAGCCGCACTGGACCGTGGTGACGTCTATTCCGGCGATAATTCTGCTGATAGACGCATGGCCTGAGTTCTCCGTCAGAGGAAGAAAAGCACTCACTTGGACGCTGGGTGTGTTTGCAGGACTGTTGCTCATTGCCCGTATCGTATTGATGCTCAATATCTTACCTGTACAGACAGGATTGGCAGGAAAGCAGGCGCAATGCGAAGCAATCCATGCGCAGGCGAAGGGATTGCCGGTAGTGTTCGACGGCTCGTTCCAGATGCCGTCTCTTTACCGTTTCTTCTATGACGACCAAGCGGTGCTGGTACGCAACCAATACGACCGTTATACCCAATACGATCTCTTGCATCTGGAACGCGGACTGATAGGCCGGCCTGCCTGCGTACACCGTTTCGGACAAGTATATATCACCGATCATCTGGGAGAGGAGGACCTGCATGAATAGCGCATGGTGGACCATATTGATGCGCTTTGTGCGTTTCGGCATCGTCGGCGTGAGCGGTACGCTGATAGATTTCGGCGTGACCTGGCTCTGCAAGGAGAAACTGCATTGGAACAAGTATCTCAGTAATTCGATCGGTTTCATCCTCGCTGCCACGAACAACTACACGTGGAACCGCCTATGGACGTTCGAGAGCCAGAACAGCGAGATTTTCCGCGAGTACGGTTCTTTCGTGCTCATCGCCCTGATCGGATTGGGATTGAATAACTTCGTCACCTGGCTGTTGCACGAGAAGGCGCATTGGAATTTCTACCTCAGCAAACTGGTGGCCGTCGGGGTCGTGGTAATATGGAATTTCAGTATGAATTATGTGTTTACGTTCCGCATGTAAATATGGTTTGTTGGCGTTGGCGCTGATGGCGCTTCCTGTCCGTGCCGCCGAGAACTTCGGCCGCGACACCGTGCGCAGCGAGTGGTTCCGCGAATGGTACCAATGGGGCGAGTTGAAGCACTATCTGGATAATAACTGCGACTTCACGACCTATATGACGGAGACCACAGGCGAGTGGGGAACAGCCGAGCCTTTTCTGTTCTCCATCAACGGCAACTCCTACCGCTGGAACAAATACTACCTGGACGGTTTCCGCGTGGACAGTCGTGTGATGGCCGGTGATGCGTTCTACACGCCGGACATGTTCGCCCACTCGATGACGATAGACTACAACCGCGGCACGGTTATGTGGGAGCAGGACAGTGTGCGGGACTACCATGTACGCGTGTCGGGGCAGGGCGGAAACGTAGGCGGTTACAGTCTTCTGGCGAAATGGCTGCAGGAGTTGCAGGAAGGTAACTCCGCCATCAAGCGCCGCAAAGACGACCGTCCGCTGAACATGCGCAAACATATCGTCGGAGCAGGGAGCGTAGATGTCGTATATGGCATCCCTTCGCAGGGAAAGAAATACACCCAGCATGTGTTCGGTGCGTACGGACGAAGACGGCTTCCCCGCTATGACTTTGACGGCATCAGCGGCATGTATGATGCCGACTATTATCAGGTGCAGTTGGACGGCCAAGTGCCCGTAGCGCCGACCGTCGCTTTCGATGCGCTCTATTATATCTTCCGTGCCGCCTATCGCGCAGACGGACAGAGTGAGTTCGGATACAACGACAATGAGATAGCCCGTCAGTTGCGCCACTCGTTCTCGCTTTACGGCAGAAAAGATTTCGGTGCGAAAGGAACTCTCACAACGGGCCTGACGTACGGCGTGCAGCGCGACACGCACCATCAGTTGGCGTTTGAGCGCAACTTCATCGACGTTGAGGCAGAGGTGCAGGCACCGTGGTACCCCGACGGGCATCATCATGAACTGAACTGGGCGGTGAACTACCGCTATGAGATACAACCCTGGCTGCATCTGCGCGTGGACGGTTACAACTCGTTAATGGTCTTCCGTCCGACGGAGCAACACTGGTCGAACCGCGTCTATCTGCAGGGATACAATATGCCGGACCCGGTGGCGCTGTACGACTATCAATGGTCGTCGGAAGGATTTTGCGGAGGTATCTTAGAGAATGCTGTGCGGTTAGAGGCTGCGCGACAGGTTCTGCCGTGGCTGCATCTGAGCGGCGAGGTGGCGGCTACGTTCGACGGCTTGCTCGTGGGCGGAAAGTCACTCTTTACACCGAACTGGGAAGCGAAAATAGCTTTTCATATCGAGCCTGTCAAGTGGTTCCGTATGGATATCATCGCCGCTAATTACCGCGTGCCTTACACCTACGACCAGATGCAGTTCCTGAGTAATAACTACCTCAACGGCGAGGTCTTTTATGCCGGAACGAACACCTTGCTCACCACCACGGGCGGAGCGTACCACCGTTTGGGAAAGGGACTCTGGCAACCCCAATACGTGGCGGTGGACATCCCCTTTGTCTTCACTATCGGGCGGCATGAGATCAGTGTGCTGTCCAGTTTCAAGAAATACTATAACACATGGTCCGTCCGCCTGGCGCCGGAGAGTGCGGACAGTTTCGAACCTGTCGCGGTGGAGCAGGAAGGAGGACAACACCTGGCCTACGACATCTACCGCATGAAACCGCAAGAACGCTATTACGAGGTGTGTCCGGCACCACCGACGGGTGCGGGATTCTTCAACTCGCCCGTCTTCCTGTCCAATGTGGTCAAATATACGTACAACGGCAAGAAAGTCTATGTGTCCTTCAGTTGGCAGAGTTATATGCAGTCCGGCATCGCGGCCATCGGCAACGGCATTCAGGCGGAGGATGTCCAAATGCTTGACGAGTCGTTGGCGAGTCCGAACGCCTCTCTTGTGGATGCCAACATGCACCAGAGTGACGCCTCTATCCGTTCTCTCGCCCGTCTGCATCAGGACCGCGCTTTCATCGCCCGCCTTCAGTTAGGCGTGAATATCACGGAGAACTGGCAGTTGAGTCTGAGCGGCAAGTTCCGCGACGGCATCCCTATCTCGAGCACCCGCACGTATCTGTATAACGACGGTGCCGGTCATTGGCAGGCCATCACCTGGGCTGGTTACACACGCGGCATTAACGTACGTGACGGAAACTTCGGTCAACGTACAGACTCGTTCTTTAACTTCGACCTGCGCCTCAAATACCGCGGCGCCATCAAAGGTGTGCCGTTTGAGGTACAAGCCGTGTGCTATAATATCCTGGATTTCGCAACCGAGTTGAACGAGTACAGTATGGCGTATGACGGTGCAACCGGCAAGGGAATGGTAGAGAAGCGCTATCCTTTAAGTCTCTGTACGCCGCGCGGATTGCTGCTGACCTGCAGTGTCGGACTGCAAAAGCACAAAGATTAGTCCTACCGACCATAGCGCTACTCCGCAGTATTTAGCAAACATGCATTCAGTACACATGTTGCATGCGAACATGACGGTAAAAAGAATAGCGAGTTTTTTTTGTTTTTTCGGTGCACAGAGCGGCACGGCCGCCCACGCCAGCAAGAAAAACGCCAATCCGATGATTCCTCCTTCCCTCAACTCCTGAAGATATTGGTTATGACTGTGTGCCCGCATTAATTGCACGCCGTCCTGACCGCCTCCGAATCCTTTCCACACATATTCCGTCGAGTGCTGCAAGGCGGCTTTCCATATCTGTACCCGCTCTTCGGAGTGGATATCCATGGCATGAAAACGCGGGTGGAGCGACAAGAGTAAACCTCCTGTCAGCAAAGTCGCTGCGAGGATGCTCGCTGTATAGTACCATTTGAGGTGTTGTGAGAGCAAGAAACCTAACGCAATGACCGTAATGAGTATCAGACTGATCAGTGCCTGACGCGAACCGGACAAAAGGATGCTGGCGCTCAAGAGGACGGTGACGATGCTCCACAACCAGCGATGTTCGCGAAACCACAGACGGGTGGCGATGATGATGCCCATGATTTCTACGCTGCACAGGATTAGACGGTACTTGACATGCGAGAGGTTTATCTGGTAGAAATAGAACCATTCAGATGAACTGTAGTCCCAGTTTGCCACCCAGTGAGTAGCGTCTATAATCTCGCGGTGGTAAAGCAGAACCGTCAACAATAGCGGGTAGAAAAAAGCTGAGCATACACATGAGATGACAAATACTTTTCCCGCTTGCCGCCAGTCATACCGGTCGTTCAAGCCCCAAATCCCCACAGGAACCATCACACCGAAAGAGATATAGCGCTCCATTTGTGCCGCCCATTCCGTGGTATCCGCCGCCCATAAACCGGAGAGCAGTTTCCATCCGTACCAAAATCCGAAAAGAAGGAACGGGATGGCGGATTGAAAATTGGAGATTGGAGATTGGAAATTGGTTTTTCGCAGCCAACGGCCTTCGAGCACCCATGCCACGAACCATAATACGCACGCATAGCGCAGAAAAATCTGGGGGAAGGGCAGCAACGCTACTACGGCGAGAAAGAGGTAGTAATTGCAGTCAGCTAAGATGTCCGTGTATCGTCTCATAATATGTCTGCATCAGGTTGTGCGCGATGTTCTCGGCACGGAATTTCTCCGTGTTGTTGAGTGCTGTCAAGACCCTTTGGCTCGTTTCCTCGCTATGCTCCAAAACGTCCCGGATTGCCTGTCCGATCGCTTGCTCATCGGTGGGGGACACGTATAATGCACCTTCTCCGGCAATCTCTTCAAAGCAGGTGCCGGCGCTGGTGACGATGGGTGTCTGACAGCGTGCTGCTTCCAGAACAGGTATCCCAAACCCTTCAAATAAGGACGGATAGACAAATACCGCCGCCTGACGATAGATCACCGGCAAATCTTCAGTGCGGACATCCTCCATTATGCGCAACGTGACTCCGTAATGCTTGGCGGTCTCATAGAGCAGGTGTGCCTGCCGGCTTTCCCCTCTTCCCACAATCACCAGGGGCAGGTCCATGTGCGCACATCCCATAGCGCGAATCAGCCGCGCATGGTTTTTCCTTTCTTCCAACGCCCCGACGGACAAGACATACGCTTCCGGTAACCGGTAGCGCGCAATAACAGATTGTAGCTGTTGTGAAAGGACAGGCTGCCAATAGATATCGTTGCAGCCTTGATACACCACGCGGATACGGTTTTCTTCAACACCGAAGAAGTCCATGAAGTCTTTTTTCGTTTGTTCGGAGATGGCGATAATTAAGTCTGCGCGTTCACAAGCGGATCGGTTACGACGTATAAACGAAGCGCGATAGGTGGCGCTGTATAATTCCGGGTAGCGCATGAAGATGGCGTCATGCATCGTGACGATCGTTTTGCAACCTAATTGCTCAATCCCTTCCGGCAACTCCTGGCTGAGTCCGTGGTAGAGGTCGATATGTCTGTCCCGCAACGCATGAGGGATGCCGTACCGACGCCATACGGACGGAACGATACGCCATACGCCATGAGGTGTCACCGGCTCAAACGGAGCTTCGCTCAAACGGCGATAAAGATGCTTGTCCTTCGGAGTACACAAGAGATAATGGTTGTGGCCGTAATAGCGGCTCATCAATGCCAGCAAATTACGGCTGTAGTTGCCTAAACCGCGATAGTTCAAGAAGGCGCGCTTGGCATCGTAAGCGATGGTTATTTCTCCGTTGTTTAACATGTCTCCGTAGGAAAGTAAAGGTGGTACATTTTTTCAAGAAACGTCTCGTAGGCATGGAGCGCAAAGAAATCTTGCTGCGCTTGTCTGCCCAAGCGGTGTGTCATTTCCGGATCCGTAATCAGGGTGCGCATCGCCTCGGCCAGGGCTTGCGGGTCACCGGGCGGACATAACAAACCATTGTGCCCGTGACGGATAATCTCCGGCTGGGAGCCCGAAGAAGAAGTGATGATTGCCAAGCCCATGGACATGTCGTCGATGAGGGAGAGGGAACCGGCCTCGCGCGCCAGAGAAGGGGAAAGACCTATATGACACGTGCGCATGACGGAACGGATGTCGTTGCTGAACCCGATATATTCAATCTTGTCGCGCACGGGCGATGAGAAAACTAACCGCTCCCAGAGGGCTCTGTCCCGATCAGTTATCTTTCCTGCAAAAGTCATGCGGAACGGTAAGTCTTTCAACATACCTAACGCCTGAAAGAGCGGCTCGATACCTTTCTCGCGACAGATACGGCCATGGAAAAGCAAGTGGGGAGGGGTAGCGTCCGGTTGCTGTTCGGGAACTTCTTCGCGCCGTACAGGGACACTGTTGTAGATGACTTGCACTTCCTTAAAACACTCCTTTTCTCGCAACGGGCGCAGGTAGGTCTCGCGTACTAACCGGCTGACACAAATCAAGACATCTATCTGACGATAGATCCATTTCCACAACGCTCCGCTCTTGGCAGGGCGTGCCAGATGTTGCGTGGCGATGAGTCGCAAAGGATGGCTCGTATGACGTTTTGCCCACGATGCGAGAAAATAAATATGCCGGCTGTTGATATGCAAGATATCCGTATGGCGGGCATCCAAAAGTTTGGCTAACTGCCGTCCGGCAAAGGGACTGAACCGCCATATTTTACCGGCGTATGGAAAAACCTTCGTCTCACCTATCTGAGAGAAACGCGATATCATATCTGCATCGCTGTGAGCGGGCAACAGAAAGAAAGGCTGTACGTTGTACTGAGCCTTCATGCTGCGCGCCAAGTCGAAGACGTATTGTTCTCCGCCGCCCCACGTCGGCGATGCTATGTAATAGGCGATAGTCATCGGTAATGCTCTTTCCAGGTTTGCCATTTCTGTCGGTCCTGCTCCTTGTCCTTGATATGAAGGATGGCATATCGGTCGTCTTTGGGCAGGTAGGTATAAGCTTTGTAGCCTTGTATCTTCTCGTGCAACGGGCGATGCCATTGGATACGCTGAGGAATGTTACGGTACAGACGACCTTGATAATCGGGCCATGCGACATGACTCTCCTCCACTTCTTTCCCTTCTCGGACAAACATGTTGAGGCGGGGAAGTTTTATCAGTTCGCAATCCGTATTGGCGCAAAGGATGCTTCTGAGATGGCTCATGAGAAAGGACGAGGGTCGCTCGTCTGCATCCAATTGGAAAATCCAATCGCCGTGGCATTGCCCGTTTAGATGGTTCTTGGTTTGTGCGAAATCGAAACGCAATTCGTGCTCTGCATACCGCGCACCCGGGTGTGCTTTTGCTACCTCTCGTACGGCATCGCTCACGTTCGCTTGATCTGCCTGAACCACAATCTCATCGCCTGCTTGGACGTATGGCTGCAAAAACTCCAAAAGGCTCTTTAACTGCTCTGCCTCGTTGCATACCGTGATGGCATAGGAGATGCGAACAGCATGCTCTTTGCCTTCTTGGGGGACAATGAACATGCGTCGGCGGATATGCAGCCAACTGGCAAGCCTATGGATAAGATGCTTAATCATATTGATATCTGGCTTTCCGTCCGTTATGCCAGAAACGGTTCCGGTAGTAATGTATCCAATGCCGGCATTGGTCCGGGTCCAGATGCCGCGCTTTCGCATACTCGTCGGCAAACTCATCGAAGAAACTGCTTCGTGCGCATAGCCGGCGTAAACTGCGGCATCCGGCTTTCATACTTACACGACCGAATGCCATCCGGTTGATGTCGATGATCTCAAACCGGTACTCGCCGTCCACGCTATCCCAGAGGATGTTTCCCGGCGAGAAATCAAGATGCAGGATTCCCTCTTCATGCATGTGGGCGGTGAAGCGGGCGAGAGGACGAATGGTGGCATCCAAAGCCGGAGTGTAGGCAATCGTGAATTCGCGGTGAAGGTGCTTCAATGCCGATAACCGGGTGATGAGGTAGGAGTAACCGAGTCCTACACCGCTATATTCCTCTATATACGCTATTGGATCCGGCGTGCCCACGTGATGAGCGATGAGGTACAGACCGTTTTGGTAGGCGCGTTGGGCCTTGCTGTCACGCAGATAAAGGTAGATATATTTGTTCAAAAACCTCGGCGCATGGAAACGTTTTACGCATACTTTTGTGCCATCCGGTGTAGTAAACACGCGTATCTGGTTGCGCGCATCATATATCACTTCGCCTTGGGTGGCAAAGTGCGCAGGGATGGATAGTATCCATTCGCGTAATGGCTCATATTTCGGATTTATGACCGTTTTTACTTTCACTCTTTCACTCTTTCACTCTTTCATTCTTTCATTCTTTCACTCTTTCACTCTTTCACTCTTTCACCTTTCACCTTTCACCTTTCACCTTTCCCACTACCTCTTCCGGCTTTATATCCATGCAGCGGTAGTCGCCGAACAGGCATTTCTTGTTGCCGTAGATAGAGCAGGGCCGGCATGGTATATCGCGTTGGATACAATCGCTCTCCTCTTGCCCGTTTCCCATAAACCCGGCTTTCGGGTGTGTGGCTCCCCAGATAGAAATGACGCGTGTCCCGACCAGTGATGCCAGATGCATGTTCGCGCTGTCCATCGTCACCATCACACGCAACCCACGCATCAGTTCCATTTCTTTGCGCAACGAATATTTTCCGGCAATGGAACGAACGTTGTTATATTTTGTGGCCCATGCCTCCATAATAGCCTCTTCCTTTTCACCTCTTCCGAAAAGAACGATTTGCTCGCCTTGCCTGCTCAATAACTCCACCACGCGCTCCATGCGTTCCAGCGGATAAATCTTACCCTGATGCGCCGCAAAAGGGGCAATTCCAATCCCTTTCCCTGTCGTTTTGTGGGGCATCTGTAGAGTGGATGCAGACAATCCTAGACTTTGTATCACATCGCAGTGCCGTAACGTGGTGTTTTTCAATGCTTTACGACGGATATGATGAGTGAGTAAAAATCGTGAAAAACGGTCTTTGTGAATCGTTCTTGTCTTTGCTCCGCGCAGTCGCATCATGATACGTATATAAAGCGATCTCCATACACCGTGCATGTCTGCCACCAGGTCGTATTTTCCTAAACCTGCGACTATCTCTCGCAACGATTGTTTCTTTAAATCAACACCAAAGAAATATACATTGGACGGCATGTCCGCAAATAAATCTGCCATACGTTGCTGTGAGAGCATCGTAATCTGTATATCAGGATGTTGTATAGCGACCGCACGAACTAAAGGCACTAACAGTGCCACATCGCCCAGCGCGGAAAATCGTATGATCAGTAGCCGTTTCAATGTGTAATGTGCTAACTCTTTTTTCCGTACAAAACGGGGTTCAGCGTAGGATCGTTATACATCTTCATTTGCCGATATACTTTCATAACACGCGTACCGGAGGAATAGTCTTCCAATAACTGGCTGATAGAGGTGGTCAAATCTTCCAGTTGTTCCTTAAGTACCGCCAGTTTGGCCATACATTTCTCATGTTGCTCAGCGCTGACATCGGTGCGTTCGGCTTGCTCTTGCATGTGCCATATCTTCACGTGTAAGATACTCAACCGGTCAATGGCCCACGCCGGACTCTCTGTGTTGATATGCGCATCGGTCTTCGGCTGTACATCATGGTAAAGCGTCAGAAAATAACTGTCAATCCGCTCAACCAGATCCGTGCGGTCCTGGTTGCTCTTGTCAATCCGCCGTTTGATAGCCAACGCTTCTATCGGCTCTATTTGCGGGGCACGAATGATATCCTCCAGATGCCATTGAACCGTATCAATCCAGTTCTTGAGATACAGATCATATTCAATCGTACCTTCCGCGTATGGATTAGGCATAGGCGAATCTACATCATCCGTTCGATGGTAATCTTTCACTGCTTGCGCAAAAATCCGATTGCTGTTTTCTACAAAATTCATATTTACCATGATGTTATTTCGTTTTAATCAATATCTATAGTATTCCAGGCAGTCGGAAAGATATCAGGTCGCATGTGATGCTTAAACCAAGTATCCGGGGCAATAGTGATGGCCTCTTCTTGTTGACCTAACCATGCTCCCCACCAGGAAAAACTGCTGTTGGCGATGATATGATGGCGGCAAAGACTCATCAACTGCATGTCTATATATGCCTTCTCGCCTGTATGCCCGCTGACGAAGATGGTACCTTCCGGAAAAATCTCTTGCGCTTTTCCCCATTCCGGCTCATCCGAGAAAACATAAAAAACCGGATGCTCCACCTGAGCCTGTATTGTTTTCACAGCGCTGCGGTAATAGGAGACCGAGCATACGTTATAATCCTCGACGCGGCGTTTCTTGAGGTAGTCTCCGCGGCGGATATGTACGCTCACACTGTTGCTGTTTTGTATTTGCTTTGCCCATTGTTCGTCTTCAGGAGACAAGGGCAAACAAAATTGAAAATCCTGACGCACTTGTTCCTTTACTTCGGCAAAATATTTCTCGCTTTGCCAATAACCCTGCAAGTAACAATTGTCCGCATGAAGCAATTCAGGACACCAGCCTTGTGCAGGGTCGGGCTCGATGACGAGTTGTCCCGTTGTGCGCTTTTTCCATCCGAGAGCACGCCGAATCTCCGAAAATAGATCTTTTCCAATATCCACCATTTGGTTGCGCTCTGCGATAGTGGCATGTTCGGGATGGATAGCAAAAATACGCTCTAACTCATAGCCGTTATGGGACGGACGGTACCGATAGATAGATGCGTCTATCTTCGTATCCGGTCGATGATGTTTCAGTGCTAAATAGAAGGCGTACTGAAACATCTGGTTGCCTAACCCCGCTCGTATTTGCACAATGTTCATTTTACCAACTTTTAATTATGCCTCTTTTACTGATAGTGATTATTCCTCCCAAACGGGTTCCATATAGTGTGCCGAAATCACCTCCTAAGGCAACGCCGAAATCCAGACCCCATGCTTTTTGGATGGTCTTGTGTACTTCTAATAGAACGGCTGTATTATGGTTGTTAAGGCGAACGTGGTACGTACCATAGTTGTCTGAATACGTACACAGTAGGCGGTAGCGGTAACCGTAAATATCACCTTTTATACCGGCATGATAGGCCCAAACACGACTATTGCTCGGGCTGAGTAAAGGCGAGCATATCGACCTGCCAAAATATGTCCAGCCTTGTTTGTACACACCATTCGAGTAGTAGAAATCGTCTCCGCCGAAAACCATGCCGTCCCTGTCGTGCCAGGGACCGGATTGATCCGTCATCTGGATACATTCAAAGGTGAAGCCGGAAATAAACGGCCATACGTCTTGAGCCGCATGAATGCCCCACCTGCCGTCTTTGGAACCTCTGCGACCTCCAATGAAATGCACGGCACCATCCTCTTGGAAATCCTGCCAATAAAGATCAATATGCCACTTTTCCCCTTTTGCTGTTAGACAGAGCAACTGACTAACCATGTGATTGCCTTGTGTGTTCAGTTGGTCGATTGTGGTAGCCCCTCCTTGCTTTCCGCTAAACACGCGAACAAAACTGTTCCAATCGTTCCCTAAGTCCAATATGCCGTTCTCATATCCTCCCCATTGGGCTGCGTGGTGTAACTCGTATGTCAGATTGACTGGCCACTTGCCTCCAATCCTGCCGCCGATGAATTTATGATGCAAGAGAGTGTTGGTTATGTATGGATTGTTATCGTTCAACCATCCGTGTGTTATACCTCCTCGCACTTCTACATAACCGTATAAACCGGGGAATGCCGTATAACGGTCTATGCCGATAGTGATGCGTGGAATAGGATGTGCGTTATTGGAGAAAAGCAAATCACCGGCGGTGAGTTCTGCATCCCCCAATGTCGAATATATCGGCTTGATGCCTACCGTGATGTCAAACACATATAAGCGCGCGTGTGCGTATAATAAGGAGAAGAATCCCGTTCCATGTACTTCTGAAGAAGACCCGGCTATACGTCCGCTTAACACGGCTGCGCCGTCCCAATCGTACCAACGGCTTGGACGAGTGGCAGGCTTGATGATTCCTAAATGGATGTTCCCGCTATACGGCATGGTCGAAATCTCTCCATTCCTGTTACCGTGTATCCAAGTAGGAGAACCTGCAGGAGAGGATACTACTGCGCTCACGCCGCCGGCGTAGAATAAAGAGTCACGGCATGTGTCAGGTTGCGCCATCGGTAACGGCCACCAATCCCATGCGCTTGCTCTCACAACGCATAACAGAAGAAATACTATGTGAATTATCCTATTGCTCAATACAGTATAGTGTGTTATGGAGAGTGCCTTCTCCGTCTTCTCCAAGACCAAAATATGCTTTGTTATGAATACTGAATGCTACCATGTTCTCACTCTTGCCGCATGGCATTTCTCCGCAATGCTCCCATTGGTCCGTGTCCACGCAATAGCGCATAATTTCTCTAAACACTTCTCCTCCCGTATGTTCTCCCGCAAAAAACCTCCCGCCAAAAAGATAGATATGATCTGTCGTGGCGCAGCTTGCACATAACTCACGACCCTTGCCGGGACAGGAAGCACGGGAAATCCATTGGTCTTTGGTTATATCCACCTCATACCATTGCTTCGTGTTTTCCCATGTCAGTCCTGTACCAAAGAAAAAACGTCCGGAGAAAGGTGCTCCGGTTGCCCCGAAACATGCGCCCGGACGTTTGCCGGTATCCGGGATGTCGTACCATTGATTCTTCTCTATATCATAATAGATGATATCTTTGCTTTGGGACCATCCGGTACTGTAAAGGACATACATGCGGCCATCTGAAATGCACGGAACACCGCTGACGGTATTAGGGAAGGGACTGTCTTTTAGTCTCGTCCATTGGTCATCAGCAGGCGTGTAACGCCATAAATCGCGTAAGTAACAACTATCAACATAAACCTTTTCTCCGGAGAAGCCTAATCCGAGATAGAGAGCCCCCTCATAGGCAGCTATTACGGCTTTCACACGCGCTTTCCCGGGACAGGGACTCAACTGCTTCCATGTGTCTGTGCTCGGATCATACTGCCATAGATCATTCAGATAGGTGCCTTTGGCATCGCGTCCGGAAAAGACATATCCTTTCCCGTCTAAAGCGCAGGAAGCCGCGCTGGCACGAGGAGAAGGCATGGCAGCGCACGATTTAATTTGCAAATTCACTGTAGGAGCATTGTCCGTACAGGAACTCAAAACAAAGGCCGTTAAAACAGCGATATATAGTATGGCTTTATTCATTCTCCGCCTGTTGATGTTACTCCACTCGGGTCTTTTTCTTTAACTCGAAGTCGCGTCCTAAATAGTTCTGACGCACTACAGGGTTCGCCGCCAACTCTTCCGGCGTGCCATGGAAGAGAATACGGCCTTCGAAAAGCAGGTACGCGCGGTCGGTGATCATCAGCGTCTCATCGACATTATGGTCCGTGATAAGAATGCCGATATTCTTGTCTTTCAGCCGCCAAACGACATCCTGTATCTCTTGGACGGCAATCGGATCGACACCCGCAAAAGGCTCGTCCAGCATCACAAATTTCGGCTCTATAGCCAGACACCGCGCTATCTCCGTACGGCGGCGCTCTCCACCACTCAGGTGGTCTCCTAAATTATGACGCACGTGTTCCAGATTAAATTCCTTGATCAGGCTCTCTAACTTCTCCGCTTGATACTCCTTGCTGAAATTGGTCATCTCCAGCACCGCGCGGATGTTATCCTCCACGCTCATCTTCCGGAATACACTCGCCTCCTGAGGTAGATAACCGATACCCATCTGTGCCCGTTTGTACATCGGCATGGACGTCAGTTCCTGATCGTTCAGGAAGATCTTGCCTTGGTTCGCAGCAACAAGTCCCGTGGTCATGTAGAAAGTGGTGGTCTTTCCTGCTCCGTTAGGACCCAGCAGGCCGACAATCTCACCCTGCTCAAGTTCGATGGATACATTATCCACCACGGTGCGCTTACCGTATTTCTTTACCAGATGTTCTGTTCGTAGTTTATCCATTATCGTTATACCGTAATACCGGGATACCGGAATCCCGAATTAATCGATCTCCACCATCACCGGGCAATGATCCGAGTGAACGGCATCGGTTAAGATCTTTCCGTCTTTGAGTTTGCTGCGCAGGCTCTCACTGACCCAAAGATAATCAATTCGCCATCCTACGTTGCGTGCTCTTGCTCCGGCGCGCCAACTCCACCAGCTGTACCGCTCGGCACTCTGGTCGAACACGCGGAACGAATCGACCAATCCGCTCGCTTCCCAACGGTCCATCCATTCGCGCTCTTCCGGCAGGAATCCCGATACACCAATCTGACGCTCGGGGTGGTTGATGTCGATGGGCTTGTGGCAGATGTTATAATCCCCGCAGATCACGATGTTCGGTCGCTCTTTGCGCAACTCGTTCACCCATACAAGGAAATCCTCCAAAAACTCCATCTTGAAATCCTGACGCACGTCGCCTGTCGTGCCGCTTGGAATATAGGCATCCACGATCGTCAGGTTGCCGAAATCCACACGCAGCACGCGACCCTCGCGGTCGTACTTCGGGTTTCCCATACCTGCCACTACTTTGTCCGGTTCTTTCTTCGTGAAGACGCACACACCCGAATAGCCTTTCTTCTCTGCCGAGTGGATATAGCTGTGGTATCCGAGTTCCTGCATCGCCAGCACATCGATTTGTTCGGGTTGCGCTTTGCTCTCCTGGATGCAGAAAACATCCGGGTTCTCTGCCGCTAACCATTCCAACAGACCTTTGCTGATGGCGGAACGGATGCCGTTGAGATTATAACTGATGATTTTCATAACTGACGTCCGTTGAGGTCGTATTCATTACCTCCGCGAAGAATGATTACTTTGCCGTCACGAAGTATTTTCTGTGCGGCCTTGCTATCATGGATATCTTCAATGCCCTGAGCACCACCTCGGTAATTGAAGGTCACATAACCACTTAGCCTGTTTCGCTTGATAGTAGTGATCTCATGATCTGTCAAAGCAGTCCATTCTGAAGCACCTTCGGGAAAGACATCCGTTGCAGAACCTTTCGAACTATAATTGGGTTTTGCTTCCAGAATATCCACACCCATATTATTAGGATCGTTATTCACGGTGTTGTACTTCCAATTGGATTGGTTGTACGTAATCTTTGTGATGAGCAATCCGGCTCCCGGAAGGAACTCGTCCCAGCCTTCTTTTTTACGCGTTTCAAGCATGTAGAAAACCTTTGGCATCGGATTCCAGCCGCTGGATGGCATAGTGTTGCTCTCTGAAATGATAAGGGACTCTCCTGAATCACTGTTGATGTTATGCAGTGTCACTTTTTCCGGGTTTAATAACAGACGCGGAGTGAGCCAATCCATATAAAAACGCTCGTAAGCCGAGTAAGCGGGTGGGGTGTTACCGTCGTTGTTGTAAGGACCGTAATCCATGAGATCCCAGTCGCACAAAGTGTGAGGTGGATTGTCCATCTCCGCTGTCACATAGAAATCCGGCAACCCCAACACGTGGCTGAACTCATGGCAGAAAGTGCCGATTCCGTCATATACTTTGCTGACATTATTCAATTCACATCCGCAGGCATAACGGCCGAGGGTCTTTCCATCGACTTTGACTTTTAAACTGGACATATCCCATTGATGCGGCCAGACGGTGTTTACACCACCACCGTCTGCTTCACCGAAACCGGCATAGATGACGTAAACGAAATCCACGTAGCCGTCTTTGTCGTTGTCATACTGGGTGAAATTCACACCGGCTGCGTCGGCTAATTGGCATGCCTCTTTAATCATCTCACGGGGATTCTTGTCGTGTGAGGTGATGTTTCCTTGTGCGTCTTTTACCGGTTCACCGTAAAAACTATAGTTCTGACTAACCGTCACAGGACCGATCACATCGAAGGTCGGATCGTACTGCCCGTAACTCTGATCTAAGAAATACTGGCGCGCACTACCTTTGCTCTGGATATTGTAGGTGATGGTTTCTGTTCCCGCTTTCTTCTTGTAAGAATAACTGCGCGTGAAATGTAGTCCGGTCAGCATGGAGTCCATCGTATCTACGGGCGTCTTGAATTCCTTATCTTGGAAGTTCACCAGGATTACCAGACCATGCGGCGCCAGATTGGGCTTGCCGCCGGCTTTGGTCGCCTCCGTAGCTTGCGGTGCACGACGTGCCTTCTCTTTCGACGCCATGCGGAATTGTTTCTGCGCTGCACTCATCGGCTGGAGGGTCAACTCGTCCAACCACTCTCCGGCTTCATCGGTCATGTAACTGAAATGTTCGTCACCATGCAAATACACTGTTTTCTCTGTACCGTCTGCGGCGATCTGAACGATAGGACCACGGTACGCCGGTTTAGCCATCACCATCCCGGCGAGGACTAAACAACTCATCAAGCTAATAAATTTTTTCATAAAAACTGATTTATGCAACTACTTTTTTTATTCCATGTTTCTCTAACCATCTCTTCTCGCAGCGGCCGCGGTCTTCTGCGTTATGCGCTTTGCGCCAATGACTTACCACTTGGCCTTTGCGGTTTAACTTGGCATATTTGAGCCACCCTTTCTTGGTCTCGATGATCTGCCATCCGTCTTCGGTCATGGACCAGTGGAAGTGCTCGTCCCCGCGCAGATACGTGCGTAGCTGATATCCGTTCGGCTGTTCTCTCTCAATGATACCGCGGTAAGCGGGGACATTGTGTCGTTGAGGAGCGGATTCGGCTTCCTGAGCCTGCGCTCCCATTACCATTGTAGCCATCAGGGCTACCATCATAAGAATCTTTTTCATATAGTTCAATTGTTTGCTTGTTTCACTTTTTTGAACAGGTCGCTGGCAAAGACGAAATCATTGAGCGCCTCGTTCTCGCTCGACATGATCTCATGGCGGCTGCCTTGCCATTCCTTCTTGCCGCCCTTGAGGAAGATGATGTTGTCGCCGATCTCCATGATGGAGTTCATGTCATGACTGTTGACGATAGTACAGATGTTATACTCGCGCGTGATGTCTTGTATCAATGCGTCGATCACCAGACTTGTCTTCGGATCCAGACCCGAGTTCGGCTCGTCGCAGAACAGGTACTTCGGTTCCAAAACAATCGCACGGGCAATCGCCACACGTTTCTGCTGACCACCGGAGATCTCGCTCGGCATCAAATGCCATACATGTTCCGGCATCTCTACACGCCGCAGGCAGAACGCTGCACGAGCTTCCATCTCCTCGCGAGTCTGGCGGCTGAACATCTCCATCGGAAAGAGCACATTCTCCATCACTGTCATCGAGTCAAATAGTGCCGAGCCCTGGAAAAGCATGCCGACCTCGCGGTGCAACTCGCGGATCTCTCGTTCTTTCATCTTCGCCAGATCACGCCCGTCGTAGAGAATATGTCCGCTGTCTATGGTATGAAGACCGATCAGGCTCTTCATGAAAACGGTCTTACCGCTACCTGACTGACCAATGATCATGTTCACTTCCCCGTCACGCAGCGTTGCAGAAACATGGTCCAACACCACGTTCCCCTCAAAACTCTTTACGATATCTTTAGCCTCAATCATAATAGTAACTTACTCAAAATCAAGTCCAGGAACAAAATCATTATGTTCGAGTTCACGACAGCATTGGTGCTCGCGCGGCCTACTTCCAACGCGCCTCCCCGCGCGTAGTAACCATAGTAACTCGCCATACTTGTGATCACAAACGCGAACACCAGACTCTTGATGATTCCGTACCATACATAGTATGGATTGAACGCGTATTGCACACCCACCAGGTAATCATGCACCGTGATGATGTCCGTGAATGCACCTACCGCCCATCCGCCTACCAGGCCTACGGCGGTGGAAATAATCACCAGCATAGGCATCATGGTTACAAACGCCAGAATCTTCGGCAAAATCAGGTAGTTGGCGCTGTTCACGCCCATAATCTCCATCGCATCAATCTGCTCCGTGATACGCATCGTACCTATCTCCGACGCGATATTCGATCCTACCTTGCCCGCTAATATCAGACAGAGAATAGTGCTTGAGAACTCCAGCAACAAAGTCTCGCGAGTCAGCAAACCTACCGTGTAGGTAGGAAGCAACGGGTTCTCGGTATTCGTCTTAGCCTGAATGGTCAATATGGCGCCGATGAAAATGGAGATAATCAGCACAATCGGCAAACTCTGCAAACCCTGCTTCTCCAACTCACGGCTGTACTGCCGCCAAAACATTCGCTGACGGTCCGGCAAACGAAGTACCTTGCCCATCAGTAACGTATATTCTCCTATGTGTCGTAGTATCTGCATAAACTGTCCTTTTATCCGTAAGATATACAAAAACCGTGCAAAATTACAACAAAAAATCCAAATATGCAAGATTTTTTTTCAAAATAATCGTTTGAACGTAGTGAAATAAGAAATAAAATACATTTTATTTTGCCATTTTTCTTCTTGGAGCGGTTATTCGGAAGCTTTTTGACAACAGGTGGCTTCTCCTTCTGTTGTATTTTGATGACTCCCTTATTTAAAATCCTGTCTGTTTTCGCAAAAACGCCAGTATTATATACATAGTATATAATACCAAAGGTGTTAATAGCACAAATTAGTGCGTGATTAGTGCGTGATAAGTGCGTCGTAAGTACGTCGTAAGTACGTGATAATTAGGGACGGAAGAGGGACGAAAGAGGAGCGGAAGACGGGCGGAAGGTACTTAGCCCTCCGGCTGTTGGCTCTATGGTCATACATAAAAACAGCCCGCATTTTGCTGCGAGCTGTTTTTTTTATGACTTCCTTCCTTCAATGGAAAGATTGGGGGGCTTGTTACAACTCTTGACCCGTAATGGTGTAAATCTTCTCACCGCGGAGGATGAAGATCTGACCGTTTTGGATGAACTTAACGGCTTTTGCACCATCCATGGTGTTTTCGATTCCCTGCGGAGCCTCTTGGCTGAGTTGTAGTTTGATGAAACCGGCGTCACCGCTGTTGCCGTTGCTCTCGATTGCTACAAAGTTGTTGCCTTCCGAGTTCAAACCGATCTCGATAGCTTCTTCTTTTGCTGCCGTTTTGTTGACAGGGGATTCAACGCCGTTAACGGTGATCACAACCGGACGCCCTGCACCGGTACCGGAGGTGAGCATTACCTTGCGCGCTGCCGGTAGAGCTATGTATATACGGTCTTTTCCTTCGGAGATGCGGCGGTTGTTGGCTTCCTCAACGTCTTTCGAGAACTTGACACCCTTCTCTGCATCAAATCCGTAAACGGAGAAGATGAAACTCGGAACCTCGCTGAACACAACTTCTTCCTCGCTGTATTCCATCGGAGTAACGGCTATGAACTCGAGTGTATAAGAAGCCTTCTCGCCGTCTATACCGGTTACAACCAGTTTGCCGTCTTCGATGGCTGCAGTCGGCTCGCCGTCAGGATTCCAGAACTCAGCGCTTTCGAACGTAGGCTCTGCCTCGCCTGCCAGATACGGAACCTGGATGTTGCCGTCCTTGATGAAACCATGAACGCCGTTGCTGAATGAAACCTCAAGCAGGTCTTTCTTGGCTGCTGCCTCAAGAATATCAATTGCGTAGCCGTTCGAGGTTTCTCCGTCTTCCGCCAGAACGGTTATCACAATGCTGGCTTCATTGATTACAATGCTCTGGATTGTAGCGCCCGGATGTCTCGGAGTGGCGTGAACGGCACTCTCTTCCGGATTAGCTGCACCGTAAGGCTTGGTGATAGTGTACAAATTGATCTCGGGGTCAAATGCCGGATCCAAAGTGTAACCGTCAATAGAAAGTGCGCTTAATTTCCAGTCATTACTGAGCGTAGCGGATTTGGCTACATTCACGGTGATAGTCTTTTCGGTCACGCCGTCCTCTGCTACAATCGTGAATGCCTGACCTTTCGAACTGCCTGCATCGGGAGTGCCCATCTCGTAAGGATTATCCAAGCCGTATTTGATGGTTGCTTTCGGATGAGCCAGAGTCAGGGCGATGGATACGGTCGGCTCACTGTACGAGGCACCAAGCGTGTAGTTATACAAAATACCCTTTTCACCTTCCGGTTCTACTACAACACCGTTCACACGTACTTCCGAGACATCCGCATTGCTGCTTGCGCCACAAGAACGGGTGACGGAAATGAAATCTACAAAGCCGTTCCAGTTGTTGTCTGCTGTGCGGCAGATATAAAGTGTGGAGAGATCATTCAATGCTGCCGGAAGATAAATGATGTTGTCTCCTTCTGCACCAAATGATTCGCTGTCATAGAGCAGAGTCTCTCCTGCCTTGTCAGCGTAGATGGCAAGTGTGCCTTGTTCTGCTGCGGTGGTGGTATGTACATTCAGCTCATCGCCTGCCAGGAATGTGCCCGAAGCAAGGGTGATGCCGAAATACTGACCCTTACCGCCGAATTTACCGTCATTGGCTGTGTTCTTGTCGGCTGTACCGCCGATAACACCTTCTACCGTCGCAGTCTTACCGCCGGTGTGGGTGGCCTTAATCAACTCGCCGCATAATTTGCCGGTAATAGTGAGAGTATGCTCCTTGAGTGCCGGAGAAACATTGTATGCGTTCTCTGCCCAAGCGGTATAGGTTACTTCGCCTTCTGCTGCAGGTGTGAAAGTGAACTCAGCCTCTTCGCTCAAAGTGGTGCCGTATTTGTCGGTCCACCAGATCTTGTCGGCTTTCTTGTCGGTCTTGGCTTTCAGCGTAACAGGAATGCCTACAAAACCCTCCGTCGGACCGGTGACGGTAACCTCTGATACAGGATCGGTCGAAGGTGCTGCACCTCCGAACGTCACAGCAAAAACCTCGGCATTGCCGTTCAATACAATCTGAATATAGCTGTTAGCCGGAACAGGATCTTTGAAATTAATCGTGAACTCGTTGCCGCAAGCACCGCTTACGATAGCGTAGTCTTCGCTTCCTCCGATTAACTCAAAGTCAACATTACTGCTTGACTGAGCACCCGACATTAAATCCTCGGATACAGTAATTGCCTTAATGTTACGTTTGGAACCGCTCTGAGCGCCTACAATAATACTTGATACTTCCGTAAATGTCTGGATAGTGAAATAAGAACTACCTGTCTTGAATCCGGTAATTCCTTCGCAAGACATTTCTCCGCTGGAGAATGCGCTTCCGGATTTGTTGGCGACGCGACCAACACCTTCAACACTGTACCAGTTACTTTCCGGAGTTACTTCCGACAGAGTAATGGTTTGCGCAAACATCGTAAGTGATGCGAACAATGCTGCTGCAATGGTGAAAAATTTCTTCATAATAATTGAATTTTTGAGGTTAATATTGAAAGATTGGTATAGTTTTGAACTATATTTCTTGTACAAATATCAGTAAAAGCACCGCAAAGATACAACTTTTCGCGTACATACGCAATATTAACAAGGAGTAAAAATAGATTTTGCACACATTTCGTCAAAAAATACACGTAGATTGCATTTTTCGTCTCAAAAATTTGTGTATTTGATAAAAAAGCCGTAACTTTGCACACTTTTCCACTTGTGGAAATATAAATAGAACATTAAATCGAAAAAAGCAAATAATTTAACGCAAAAACAATAAATTTAACTCAACAAAATGAAAAAAATCGTATCTTTAGCAATTGTATCAGTCATCGCTATGATGGCTTATGCAGTTCCAGCAAGACGCGGATGGCAAACACGCACGCAAGCCGATGGTACCACAATCGAGGTGCAGCAAATGGGTGATGAGTACTATCACTATTTCATAAACCGTGAAGGACAGGAGTTGCGTGAGGTAAATGGCCAGTTCAAAGTGGTTGGCACGGCGCCGACACCCGAAGTGGCCAAAGCTCGACGGATGGCCGCGAAAGCTAAACGCACGCTGAAAAACACAAATTCTGAATTCGGCTATTCACCTTACTTGCCGCCGAAGGGTGTGGTTATCATGGTGAATTACAAGGACAAATCCTTCAAATCGACTACCACCAAAGCGGTGATTGATGAGTTGTGTAACTCTACGAATTGTACGGTCAATAAGTACAACGGTGTCAACTTTGGCTCCATCGGACAGTATTTCCGCGATCAGTCGGACGGCAAATACAACCTGCAACTGGATGTCTATGGTCCTGTAACCCTGGATAATAATTACGCGTACTATGGTGAGGATTATCAGGAAGAAGGTAATGACAGATATTCGGGCAACGTGATCATCGAGGCTTGTAAGAAAATGGATAGCGAGATTGATTTCACGCAGTATGACTGGAATGGCGACGGAGACGTGGATTTTGTATATGTGGTTTATGCAGGAAAAGGTCAAGCGGATGGCGGTGATGCCAACACCATTTGGCCGCACAGTTTCGATATCGCAACTTCGCGTTACTATGGTAACTGTACTTACACAGCGGAGCAATGCAAGTTCGATGGCAAACGCGTACAGAATTATGCAATGTCCAATGAGTTGTCCGGTACTTCGCTCGCAGGTATTGGAATCATTTGCCACGAATATGGTCACGTGATTGGTCTTCCGGATCATTACGACACTGACTATTCTACCAACTACGAAGACCAGCTCACTCCTAATGAGTGGGATGTAATGGATGGCGGTAGTTATAATGGAGACATCCATTGTCCACCTAACTACAACGCATGGGAGAAAGCTTTCTGTGGGTGGTACACTCCGGAGAACTTGGGTAGTGAAGGTCGCGTTGTGGAGATGAAGCCGATCGGTACAGAGGGCTATTCCGCATATCAGATCAATGCTTCAGGAAACCAACAAACCGTTACAACGAACGGACTCAATTATTATATTGAGTGCCGTCAGCAACAAGGATGGGACAAGTACCTGCCTGCTGAGGGTATGTTGATCTGGAAAGTCAACTACAACAAATCCATGTGGGCGGAAAATGCTCCCAACCTGACCAGTAACGGAGCTCCGCATTTCACACTCGTTATTCCTTCCGGCACGAAGATAGGGAAAAATTACGGTGCAAAGAATGCATGGCCGTACGGTACAGTTAAATCGTGGAGTGGAGTAAGTGGAAAGCCGCTCAAAGAGATTACCAGAAAAGGAAACAGTATTTCGCTGGTTTATATCGAAGAACCGCAACCGGTTGTTGAGCCGTTTGATGTACAGTGGTTCGTGAACGGAGAACTCTTCGAGACGAACAAATGCACGGAGCACGCTAAAGTTGTTCTTCCCGATGAAGAACCGGCTGCATGCTCGACAGGACGAGTATTCGTGGGATGGTGCGCAGACGCAAGTTACACAAGTGAATCGATAGCTCCTGTTCTCGTTAAAGAAGGTGATGACGTGGAAGAGGGCGCTGCATTTTATGCGATTTTCGCTGACGTCAATAGTGAAGGCGGTGCTGAGCAGACTACGAATTACACCTTTACTTCCAAGGCGTGGGACGATGCTTCCAAGAGTTGGATGAGCACTCAGGATGGTAACCAGTTGACATCCAACCAGGGAGTGCAAATTACTACGGGAGCCAGCGGTGCAGGCGCTGAGAGCAAGGAAGCGTTTGATAAAGTAAGCAAGGTGGTGGTAACGTATTGCACGAATGCTACGAGGGGAGCCGGTTCTATTGAAGTGGCTGTTGGAGACACGAAAGTTTCTCACGATGTAACAAAGACAGGAGGCAATGCGCTACGCACGCTGGACTTCGAATTCAATAAGGTTTCCGGAAAAGCAGCATTTGTAGTGACTTGTACCACGAACTCCGTTTACGTATATTCGGTAGATGTTACTTGCGGCGGTGGTGCTTCGTACAGCAACTATAGTACTTCCTGCAATGGAAGCGGACAAGGGGTCGAAGAGACGGCGGCGGTTAAACCCGCAGCATTCAAGACGATTCGCGAAGGCAGAATCGTAATAGTCCGCGGTGGAGAAGAATTCACAATTACAGGAGAAAAAATCCGATAAATGAAAAAAATAACAGTAATATTGCTAATGGGTATATGCACTCTCAGTTCTGCGTTATGCAGGGCTGAGAGTGTTGCTATTATGCATGAATTTAACGATATGGTGTCAAAAAATGAGCTAACTTTCCCTAATCGCCCTGACTACTCGGTAGGAGTCACCGATTTGGTTACCTATACCGGTTCTGCCGGAGGAGTTTTTGGACGTGCTGGTACCGCTTTTTGTATTGCATTGCCGAATAGCGGAGTTATGCAGACATCCCCGGCTATACAGGACTTGACGTTCGTTCAATTGACGCACACGAAAGGTTCGGTGCCTACCGGCGTGAGGATTTATATATCTGAAGATAACAGTAGTTGGACAGAGATTACTTCTTCTGCCTCATTTAACTCTTCGGCAATCGAAGCACCTATGCCCGCAAAAGGAAATTACTATTTTAAAATAGTAAATAACAGCGGCTCGGACATTAAATTCCTCAGTATTCAATATACATACCAACCTTGTCACTGTCTGCGAGTGGTAGTAAACGACTAAATGAAAGTAGCGAATGAAATATTAATTCCCGAATTGGCGCGATTATTGGCCGAAGAGAAAGAAGTGCGTTTCACCCCTTCCGGCAATAGTATGAGACCATTCATTGAGGGGAATAAGGACAGCGTCGTTTTGACTCCGCTTACTCGTGCTCCGCGATGCGGAGATATACTCTTGGTGCATGCAAAACAGCCCGGAGGACAAGGAATATATGTGCTGCACCGACTTGTACGCATTGAACACGACGAACAGGGTGAACTCCTTGTTTTACAAGGAGATGGAAATCTGCAAGGAGAAGAAAAGTGCAGAGTTGCGGACATCATAGGACGTGTGCGACGCATAGAAAATCCGAAAGGGCGAGCCAAACTGCTTACACGAGGACGAATTTGGCATGCCTTGCTGCCATTCAGGGGATTTCTGTTGAAAATTTATAGACATACAATGATATGAAGGTTCGTGCAAATCGAGTGTAAGCTTGCTTACGCAACTCGATGCAGCCGGAGCTCCGGAATTTAAATTATATTTAAATTATGAAGACAATAGATGGTTTTCGCCTGCGTAAGTTAGGCAATGAATTTATTCTGGTAGGAGAGTCGATGGCACTTATCAATTTTAACAAGATGATCACGCTCAATGAGACGGCCGCTTTCCTTTGGAAAGAAGCGGAAGAGAGCACGGCTTCTCATGGCGCATTTACGACTGCAGAACTGTGCAAAGCCCTCTGCGCGGAGTATGAAGTCTCACCCGAGCAAGCCATGAGCGATGTAGAGGCAACCATCGCGTCCTGGCGTGAGGCCGGAGTGATCGAATAACTGTTAGCGATAATCGTTTAGTATTTAGAGGTAAAAGTGTCCGTTTTTTAAGAAACGGCTATATATCCTTATGAATCGTGCGCGCGAGCGTGCGATTTTTTGTGTGTTTCGAAGAAAAGTATTAATTTTGCGTCCGTTTTTTGGTTCGTCTGTTAAAATTAGGTACATAAATGCTTAAAATTCGACATATTCTATTTTTGCTGTGCGCGCTGACATTCTCTGTTAGTGCCTGGGGATACGTTGTAACTTCGTCAGATTCTGATGTTGATATATCTGGTGGAAAAATTACCATGCCTACAGCGCATGGTACCTTCGTGTTATCTGGTGGTGAAAGTGCAGCAGAATGGAACTGGCGAACATCAGAAGGTTCATACTTTGTCGGAACAGTGAAGAAAAGTTCTTCCAGTTATTTAACTATTTCTTGTACGACGGAGGCATATGAGATCAATATTACGAAACTAAAATTCAAGGCAAAAGCATATACCTCTGGTCTCTGGGCAATATATAATGGAAAGATGATTGTTAACGGGCATACTTATACTATTGGAACCATTACTGTTGGCTTGATGGGATTTGACAATATAGAAGAGTCTGGGAATTTAGGAACCAATATTCAAATTGAATGCAGAAATGAAGAATCAGGATTGTTTGGATATCCGTTTGACTATTTTATTAAAGAAATAGAAATAACCTATACGGCGAAGCCATTATTTATTTTTGACGGTAGTGGTGATGGAGCGGGTGATCCTGAGCACACAGATTGGGGGAAACCGGATAACTGGGTGCTGAATACGTTGCCGACTAGCACCAATGACGTTATTATTCGTCATGACGTGGTGATTACCGAGACAGTAGAAGCAAAGAGTGTGACCATTGAAAGCCCGAATAAAGTGACTGTTGCACCGACGGGTACACTGAAGGTCGGAGATGGTGGAGTAAAGAATGCGAGCGTGGATAACTTTAAGTTGGAGGCTGCTCAAACCGGAACGAACAAAGGTCAGACGGGCGTGCTGTTGATTAGTCCGGGTTGTTCAATGATGCCAAACGCTACGGCAGAAATGTATTCGAAGGCGTATTTCGACATGATGGTTGACGACCGCAATAATGTGGGCTCATACCAGTACGTAGGTTCGCCGATGGTTGCCGGAGCAGCAGCAAAGACTGTATTTCCCAATAGTTGGGTGTATAGTTGGTATGAAGACTCCGGAGAATGGAAGAATAAACGTAAGACATTGACCTTAGAGCCGTTTGTGGGGTATTGCACTTCGCAATACATGAAGTCTGAAGGTTTGCTCATTGAGCACAAGGGACAATTGGCTTCTAACGGCAATCGGGTATTAGATTTGTCCTATACGGCTACTTCTGCAGAGCCGGGTATCAATGTGTTTGCCAACAGTTATACCGCGCCGATAGATATTACGAAGTTTGATGACGCCGATTTCTCGGCGGGTGTTGAGGCTACGATTTATCTCTTCAATACCGGCTCAAAAAATCAAGCAGCAGAGCATGACGGTGATTATTATGGCGATGCGGCAGGACAGTTTATAGAAATCCCTATTCACCAGGCGGGAAAATGGGTCGGTTCGTTCCAATGGCCGTTCGTTATTCCTGCGATGCAAGGATTCTATGTGAAGGCAAATAGCGCAGGTAGTACGCTGACATTGAACTACGAGCGCTTAGTATGGAATGCGACGCATAGTAATACGCCTTTACGTGCAAAACGCGCGGACGAGCCAAAGAAGGGTAGTCTTTGCGTTGCAATAGAAGCGGACGGATGGAGAGATCAGGTGTTCTTGTTGGAGTCCGAGGAATATGACGCGGCATTTGAGAATGGTTACGATGCACATAAACTGATGCAGGGTAACTTGAATATCTTCTCGATGGAAGACGAGGAAGCTTTGGCGGTCGATGCAACGAATCGTATCGCCGGCACAAGAATCGGTGTGCGTACGGGCGAAGAGACAGCTTATACTTTGACCTTCGGTGCGCTGAATGGAGAGACAGAGTGGTCGTTGTATGACGCAGAGACCCAAGCAACGATTGATATCGAAGAGGGTATGCAATATACGTTCTTTGCGGAGCCGAATAGCGAGATTAGAGATCGTTTCTATATCACGGAGCGTAATGATGCCCCGGCTATCACCACCGATCTGGAGGAGGTGAATACGGGCGCAGCGAGCCATAAATTCATTAAAGACGGCCAGTTGTTTGTGATGAAGAACGGCTTGATTTACAATACCTTAGGCGTGGTGGTAAGTCGTTAATCGGGAGTTGAGTATGCAGAGTCGTCGGGCATTCATATTTTTCTTACTTGGCGTGTGCATGGTGATTTGGTCACTGTGTATATTCTACGTTATGATGATGCCTAAGAGTTTGGAGACTGAGGTCTATGTACGACCGACGATGACTTATAGCTCGAGTTATAAGAGTCCTGCGCCGTCGGTAGTTGTTCCTTCTGTTCGCCGATCGTCGTTGTCTTTGTCCTCATCCCCGGTGTCTGCGCCGCAAGTAACGATGAAGAGTACGGCGGCTCCGATGTCCACCGGTAATATGCGTCTCGCGACGACTTCTTCGGCACGCGTGACGGTAGTGAATAGCGGCGGAAATGTAGGAAATAGCGGCGCGGGTTATGGACAGGTGTCTGCTGGCGCGTCAAGTAGTTCGTCGCGAGGCATCAATTATACCGTGAGTTCTTCTATGAACATCCCGCCGGTAGTGCAAGGATTTATCACTTCTGCTTCGTCTGTTTCAGGCGGTAGATCGGCTGAAGAGACGTACGCCGGAATGCAGCAGAGAGCGGGCGCAGCGTACGCGAAGAAGGATATGCCGTTACCTCCGGGCGTGTGTGATCAATGTCACTGGGTATGGGATGGTACGAAATGGGTTTGTACGGTTTGCGGTCACGATGCATTAGACGGCTGCACTTGCGATGAAGAATACGGGTACTGCCGTTGTCCGATAGACGACGGCTGGCAAGTCTGGTTGTTTATGGCCACACTCGTTATGGGTTATGGTCTTCTGCGTAAGCAATCTCGTCGAAAATATTCTTTCTGACGAGAAGCATCATCTGGCACACAACGGCGGGAAGAATCGCCATAAAGTTCGGATAGACGGTCGCGTAATGCAGATCGGCTATTTTTGATATATAATAGACCAGAAAGACATAGTAAAAGCCCGCTATAAAAGCTGTTACGACGGCGATAATAATACGCCATTTGTCGCTGAAGAAACACAGGAAACAGAGGATGACGCCGACAATCATGGCTTTTATGCAGTAGTAGAGGCCTTTCACGGACATCGTCGCGGTAGTAGAGCTGATGTTGGTTGCCAGATCGGTCTGGGTAACCACAAATTGCTCCTGCGTCATAGAAAAACTGCGAACATACAGAATGCCTTTGTCGTCCAGGAAATTACATACCGGATGATGCAACAACACGACTGCGGCAATGATTGCCACGGCCATGTATACCCACCTGCGGTACATCGCTTTTTCTGCTCTACTCATCGTTTTTATTGCAATTCCGCTGCAAAAGTACTGTTTTTTTTTAATATGTGCAAATAAAAAAGTATTTTTCTGTGTTTAAGAACATATAATAGGTGCATTTTTTAAGAAATGACTATACCTTATTATTATTCGCGCGCGTAAAGGCTCAAAAATTTGCATATTTCATTTGAAAATATTAATTTTGCACCCGATTTTGCTAACTATGGCTAAGAAAATACACATAGAATCTTAAAAATGGGTATTTTGCAAAGTAAGGTTGGCAAAAGTGTCAAAGTGTCAAAGTGTCACGACAAATTTTTAATAGCGACATAGCGACACAGCGACACGACAAAAATAACAAACAGAAAGGGTATTTAAGGTATGAAAAATATGTCTGAAAGTGCAATAAGTGCAAAAAGTGCAAAGCAAATTTTTGCCAACTTTGTCAAGTTTGTCAAGTCAATTTTCGGCACTACTCGTCGTTCTGAGGGTAGTGTGACGGGGGCTGAATATCCAACGAATTACCAACGTATCTCCAACTTATTACTAACGATTCGACCGTTCCGCGTGGCTATTTTGGCTGTGCTGCTGGTTTTCGTTGGCGGCTGGAGTAGCGAGGTTTTGGGAAAAGAGTGGAAGTGGAAAGTATCTGTCGCTGTTGCCAATGGAACTGGAGGCAAAGCAGTAGCGGAAGTTTTTAAGAGTGGAGCTTTCGGAATAGGTGGTTCTGTTGAAAAATCTACAGGAGATGTGACGTCTTCTACGACTGTTTCGACATATTCTACGGAAAATCACCTTGCAGCTTCATCTAATCATTATCATCATTATATTTTTACAGCAACAGCCTATGATGGTTATTCTTTTGGAGGGTGGTATACAAGTTCAAATGTGTCGGGCAATGCATCTTCAACGACAAATCCTTTAACTGGTGATAATGATAATGATGGATTTGACGAGACTCGTTATGCGAAATTTATTCCAGTTACAGTAAGTACTGCAGGTTCGGCAGCTGCGGTATCATTTAATCATCCGGAAACAAAAACGGTAACATTGTATTTCCCAGTATCGAGTAATGCTGATGAGGCTGCGGATTTTAATGCGCCAACCATTACGTCAAATAAAGTTTGGACAATTAAATCCTGGAGTTTGAATACGAATACGCATAAAGTAGAAGTTGTTTGTCAATTTATAGCTACATCTAACGTTGCAAAGGGTGATTATGAGGCAACTGTTACATTAAAGGCAAAGAGTAACAAATCCAATACCGGTAAAGTTACGGCGAATGTGGATTTGACGCCAATATTGACGTATGATAATGGCTCTGTAGATATCTCTGTTAGTGATGCAGATAAAACCACTTTAGATGTTAGTTCTTTGAAATCTGCCTATAAGGGCGCAGATAATGTTGCTGGTGATGGCGCAATTACTTATGCTTTGAAAACAGCCAATAGTAACGTATCCTTAACGTCTGCTGGTATTTTCTATGCAAAAGCATTGGGAACATACACCATTGTGGCCACTGCTGCAAAAGGTCGTTATTATGCCAAGACAGCGGAGTTTACCGTAACTGTAGGTAAGCGTACGCCGACATTTGAGTGGTGGAATGCCGATGGGGCGACGCATATTTATGCGAGTGATGTGTTGGAGAATGTGGCGCAAGCAAAATACAATGAGAATAATGTTGACGAACTGAGTTATAGTTATAAGTCTGACAATGGAATCGTAGTAGTAGATGGCACTTCGTTGCGCGTACAAAATACATTTGTTGGTGAGCATAACGTGAAGATAAGTGTTTCTACTGTAGAAACAGATTATTATAAAGCGGGATCGGCTTCGCATACCTATTTGATTGAGCCGAAAGCAACTCCGGAGTTTTGGCTGAATGAGGAAGTAAATCTGCCTGCTGATCCTGTGGATTTAAATCTGTTAATCGGAGAGACTGCAACGATGCGTTTTGTGAATACCGATGAGAGCAATGGTCGTTTCACCTATCCTATCAAACCGTCTTATGTGTCGTATGAGCATAATAGTGATGCCCATACGGGTGTCATAACCGGAACAGTTGCCGGTGATGAGGAGATCCAGTTCCACCAAACGGGTACAACGACCATCTTTGAGCACTCGCGTAAGATTCATGTGTATGTGAACAAGCATCCTGTGAATTTGACGACGACCTTAGATGGCGGAACATGGAAAGTAGATAGTATTTATGATGGCGCTGTTTATTCGATTGTTACGCCGACAGGTAGCCAGCCGGCATTGAGCGAAGTGAGTGTTACTTCTTCGAACGAAGCTGTGTTGAAGAAAGTAGATGGTCATTGGAAAGCGGTTGGCGAAGGAGAGGCTACGCTGACTATTACGCACCCGAGCACGAATGCATACTGGGCAGGTCAGACAGTAACGGCTACTATTACGGTCGTAAAACATACGCCGGTAATCACTTGGAATTTGGATGCAAGTTATCCATGGGGCGCTATTATCGAGAGTCCTGTAAGTTCATCCAATGAGGAGTTGCCGTTTACGGTTGAGTCCAATAATCCAGAGATTGCAAACTATGTGAACGGTCGAATTGAGGTATATAATAAGGTTGGAAATGTAACCTTTACTCTTACGCAGAATGGCAACTATAAGTGGAATGCTGCGAACGCTAATCTTCAATTTACTATTAATTCTTTCAAACCGCAAAACCATTTGCCGATGGATTTGAAAGCTGGCAATTATTCTCACTATAAGAGCTATGTAACAAGCAATGTGTCTTGGGCAAATAGTGGTGTGCAATGTGGAACAGCCGGTGGTGGATTTAATTGGGATGATAAATATATAGAGTTGCATTTTACAGGTGTTCCCAATCATTTGACTTTTGATTATAAAAACAACAATAATGTCTTGGGAGATCATTCCGGAGTAGAGTGGTTTATTCAAACAAAGACTGAAAATGGAGAATGGAGTAGCAAGCAAACTTGGTCGGATAATAGTGGTTCCAAAGATTTTGCCTTGAGTCCTGACGTAAGTTATGTACGTTTATGCTATAGTGGAAACTATGGAGGTTTATTTACCAATATCAAAGTAACCGAGCGTCGCGAAGTAGTAGCAACACCGAAATCATTGACTTTTGCGACGGCAGATGTAGATGCGTCAGCTCAGACTTTGCCGGTCCAGATTGATTGGTACAACGTGAAGACCTGTACTGCGACTATTGAGGGGGCTAATGCCGGATTCTTCCAGTTGAAAGAGACAGACCCGATTGCTGCATCGCTGGATCATTTTGGGACAGAGACTTTGCATGTGACTTATGCTTATCCGCAAGCCGGTACGCATACTGCTACGCTGAAAGTAGAAAGTGAGGACGGATATAAGGTGGAAGTACCTCTTTCGGCTACTTCGCTGAAAGTAACTCCTGCTATTACCTGGAAAGAGAACTTGAGTCCGATGTCTCGTGGCGAGAATGTAACTAATCCGGCTACTTCTCCTGTAACGTTGAGTTATAGTTCATCCGATGAGACTATAGTGGCAGTAGAGGGCAATGTGCTTAAGCCGCTCAAGAAAGGCGAGGCAACAATTACTGCAAGTTTTGATGGTACTTCTGATTTGAAATGGAACTCCGCAAGCAGTACAATTGATGTGGAGGTAACCGATATGCACGTGCAGCACATCAATTGGCCGCAAACCTTTACCCGTCTCAAATATACGACCGATCCTGCTTTGTCGGATAAGAATACAGAAGATTTTCCGTTAACGGCTACTGTTAGTTACTACGATTTAGATAATCAGGTTGAGGTCGCATTAGACAGAACGATTACCTTTACCAGCGGCGATGAGAGCGTTGTGAAAGTGTTGGAGGGTAATATCCTTCACGTCGTTGGATTGGGTGAGACGACATTGAGCGCACATGTAGATGGTGTGGCTGACGAATATCTGGAAGCTACGATAACGCGTAAGGTCAAAGTGCGTGAGCCGTCCACCGACTGCGATACCTATATAGTAGAGGATGCACATGCTTCGATGGCAACCGGTGTTACATCCTTTAATGGAGAAGAAACCGTCATCGATTTGAACGGGCAGGAACCGGGATACGTTTCCTTCTCGGCATGGCGGGAGATTATCAAAGTCGTGATTGACTATACGGGCGGAGACCTGTATCTCTCCCAATACGTAAACGGTCAATGGAGCAATGACCTCTGGCATAACGGTCTGGAGGTGGACAACCCGAAAGAGTTCGGACCGATTGCGCTCAACCGTCATGCTACGAAGATCAAACTGTATAAGAAAACCGGTTCTACTGGTATTCATGCATTCTCGGATTGTAATGTAACATTGGCGCGCTATCTGGAGCTGGATAATACGGAAGGAAAGACCTCCACGGATATCTATTTCAGTACCGCGGACGCCAAGCCGGGTGTGGCCAAGACGAAATCGTTCACGGTGAACTACTCCAATATAACCGACCAACTTCAAGTGGACTATGAAGGCTCGGATAAGTTCAGCGTTACTCCGACAACTATTGGCGAGGAGTGTGGCGATAAGGGAAAAGCAACGGTACAAGTGACCTTCTTGTCAAATGATGTGGATCATTACGAAGGTACGATTACTATTCATAACCTGAACCAATCGGTAACGGTTCACCTCTCCGCGGATGTGGACAAACACAACCAGCATATCACATGGAATCCGGTAACGGAGTTGAAGACTACGGATGTGGTGTCGTTTGATGCAACGACTTCGGCTGCGGCGGCAGGTCTGAGTGTACGTTATGAGGTGGTGGACGGCGATGCCGCAACGGTAAATGCAGAGACAGGTGCGTTGACCATTATTAAGGATGGCACTGTGACGATCAAGGCAACGGCGGAAGGTAATGATAGCTATCATGACGCTGAGCCGGTAAGCAAAACCTTTACCATCAGCAAAGTGACACCGACGATTGCAACTGTTCCGACAGCTGCTACGATGACTATGCCGAACACCAGTTTGGCAGACTGTGAGTTAACAGGCGGCGAGGCTTCTGTTGCAGGTACGTTCGCGTGGGCAGATAATACGATAAATGCTATATTTAATAATACGGGTTATACCGTCATCTTCACGCCGGAGAACACAAATTGGTATAGCAGCGTTTCTTGCGTAGTCGTTGTGCCGGTGAATAAGATGATACAGACCATTACCTGGGATTTTGCAGAGTTGGAGATGTACCCCAATGCGCAGGTAATCTTTGATGCATCTACAAATGCCGGATTGCCGGTAAGTTATACTACTTCGGACGAGACAATCGCGTATGTGGATGGTGAGAATAGACTGCGTATTATCCGTGGCGGCGAAGTGACCATCACCGCTATGCAAGGAGGAAACGAGACTTATGCTGCTGCTGAGCCAGTAAGCAAAACGCTTACTATTAACCGTTTTGCACCGGAAATCGTTACCTTGCCGAATGCTTCTTCTATGAAGATTGGTCGCGTCCTTTCCGATGCTTCTTTGTCGGGCGGACGCGCAGAATTGAATGGAGAGAAAGTAGAAGGTTCGTTTGCTTGGGTAGATGGAAATACAACTGTGATGAATGTAGCCGGAACGTTCTCGAAAGAGATAGTTTTCAACCCTTCCAACGCCAACTTGTATGAGCCGGTGTATGGTAGTATGCAGGATGTTTCTGTGGAGAAATACGCTCCTGTGATTACACAAAATTTGCATGGTTCTGCCATTACATACGGAGATGCTTTGTCGGCTTCTACTTTATCAGGATCGCTGACGGCAACGGATTACATAAAGATCCCGTCTGAGGAAGTAGATGGTAGTTATGGATGGCTCCAACCGTCCGCGCTTCTGAATGCCGGAACGCAGAATGCAATCGTACGTTTCACTCCTACAAATATGGATTGGTATGAGGCGGTGGACTTCCCGGTACAACTGACCGTTAATCGTGCTTCTACGGATGGATTGACAGTAACCGGCGTGAGTGAGATTCTACATGGACAGATATTGGGTGAAGCAGTGCCGGAGAATACAACAGCGAACCCAGTACACGGCGGTATAGTAGCCGGTGAAATGAATTGGGATGCTTCTTTGGATATGGAAGAATACAAAGAGATTGGCACTTATCATCTGCCAGCAACGCTTGTTGTAAATGATCCTAATTATATCCCTGCTACCTTGAATGGAACGGTAGAGTTAACAGTCAAGTCCGGCTTTGCTTTCAAAGGCAATAATGGCACTGATTGGAATGATGAAAGTAACTGGTCCGGTCCCGCGATCGGTCTGCCGGGAGCGAGCGATCCTGTGTTGATAATGAGCGATGTGGTCGTAAGCACCAATGTGACAGTAGATGCAATGACCATCCGTCAAGGTGTGAAAGTGACAGTGGCCGATGGCGGTTCGCTGACTGTAAAGAACGGCGATGCTGTACAGCGTAACGTTTATGGAAACTTGATTGTAGAATTTGGCGGTGAGATGGAAGTAGAAAATGGAACTATGCACGTTCATGACTTTACATTGAAGGCTAAGTTGGGCGACGTCGAGAACCCCGGTAAGTCCGGACAGGTATTCAATCCTGCTTCTCTGGATGTACGCGGCAATGCATACTTCGACTTAGCGCTTGATCCTTCGGGCGAGTGCTCAAAGGGTTGGTATGATTTCACGGTTCCGTTCCCTGTAGATGCATTGAATGGTGTAACTCGTTTCCGCAATTCTGACGGTCAAGAGAGAACAATCCAGAATGAAGTAAACTATGCCATCATGGACTTCTCTGAGAGTCGTCGTTTGGAGACCGGATATGGCTGGAAGAAATATCGCTCAGTAATGCAGCCGGGTCAGTGCTATACGATTACTATTGACGATGTAGATAATGTATATCGTTTCAAAAAGGTTAAAGATGGTGCCTTCAATAACCAAATGACTGCGGCTCTCGCATACACCGATGTGGAAGACAATCACCGCGGTTGGAATGGTTTGGGTAACGGAACGATGGCATATATCGATCTGAGTGCTGAGAATATAGAGAAGGTACAGGTTTATTGCCACGAAACGAATTCCTATACAGCCATTCCGATGAATAGCTACACCTATGTGGTAGGCTCTTCGTTCTTCGTTCAAGCACCGACCGCAAGTTCTATGATGGAGTATAGCCAGGAAGGCGCAACGCATACATTGCGTGCTCCAAAACGCGAGACGGCAGTGATATCTGAATTTGCTCTTACTTTGGCTGCAGAGAATGCTACTAAAGTTGCAGATCGTTTCTACGTAAGTGCTTCTGAGGAGGCATCGGATAATTATACTATAGGTCGAGAACTGACGAAGTTTGGTGCTCCGACGGATTCGAAGACGGCACAAATGTGGACGAATGCATATGGCATGAAACTCTGCGATGTCGAATTATCGCTTGTAAATAATGAGGCGAATTGCGAACTTGGTCTTTTCGCTCCGAAGTCTGGTGTATATGAAATAGCTATAGAGAATGCTCCGGAGGATGCCAGTCTCTATCTGACCTATAATGACCAAGTTATTTGGGATCTTACGGCAAGTCCGTACGTAATTGATCTCGCAAAGGGTACTACCGAAGGTTACGGTCTGCGTATTGCGGCTCGTGCACCGCAAATCGCTACCGGCGTAGAAGAAACGAACGCAGATAGTCAGTCCGTACGCAAAGTGCTGATCAATAACACGATTTACCTCGTCACTCCGGAAGGCAAGATGTACGATATCGTCGGAAAGAGTGTCAAATATTAAGAAATATTTGCGTATATCAAAAAAAAGCAGTACCTTTGCACCCGATATGCAAAAACGAACGTATAACATACCAACAATAGAAATTATCTCTGTGTGCACAGCAGAGATAATGTGGAGCTTGGACGGGAGTGGAGACAAAGGTCAACCAGAAAGTGCTCCTGCGCGTCGTGATGTGGTATTCTAATTAGCGAAGATGTTTCGCCCAGCGGCGAAGATAGATAAGCCACTCTGTTGCATTCGTAGCAACGGGGTGGTTTTCTTTTGTGGCCCCGCAGCAGGTTAGGTAGAAGTGTGCTGAATGCTGCCGGCTGGCGGATGATAACTTTAAGAGGCAGAGGTTGTTTTGTTTGTCGTGAACAAGGGCTCCGGCATATTCTTTGGGAATAAAGACGCCTAAGCCGACGGTCTCTTTGGCATATTTGGCGCTGTCATTCACAGGCCAGTCGGTGCCCCATGAAGCCAGGAGAACACCATTTTCCAAAATAATCGTGGTTGTGTCTTTGCCTCCTTTCGCGGGAATAGTCTGTACGCCGGTACAGAGACCTTCTATGGGGGAAGAGCAATAGACATCGCATTGCATATCCCTATGGCCGGCACGCATCGTATATTCTACATTCAGGTCAACTACTTTCCGTTTCTCCGGATCTTCCTGGTTGCCGTCAGGTACGGTCCAATCTATATCACATACAGCGATAGTAGCTTTCTTGCGGCTCTTTTTGACAATCCATTGTTGCCGCTCGCCGACATCCTCAATATGGTATAATTTGCCGTTCCAGTATTTGACAGACCCGACGCCTACCGTTCCGGATACGCGCAAGATATCATCGCCGTAGCCGGCTTCGAGCAGACTGTCATTCGGATACCAATGACTTTGTGCCAACTCCAACTGCGGCTTTCGTTTGCAATAAGGGTCAATGGTCTGTTTCTTATCGAAATAGATCCGGTACGCCATGAGTTCGCTCTCTACCGCTACACCATGATGGTGTAACTGATGGTAGGTGTCGATCGCCGGATCGGCCGTCCATTCCGTAATAGGGTAGCAATGCCGCGTCTTTCCTTCGGCGTGAATGACGGTGTAGCCCGCGCGGGTAGAATCCGCTGGCGTACCAATGCGCCAGAACGACGTAGCCACCCGCGGGGAACAGGACACTAGGAGACCTAGGCACCCTAGGAATCCTAGGATCCTAGATGTTTTAGTTAATCTGAACATTCTCTACTGTTGGAGCGAGAGAGAAGGCTTCACCCTTCTCCGCTTTGATATTCACGTTGTCAATGACAAGGCCGTCAGTCTGGCGGAAGAGTGCGCCTTCAGTGGCACTGATGGTAATGTTACGCAAGGTGACATTTTGAATCTTCATCTCCGGCAGGCCGTTGAAATAGATGGCGCGTTTGATGTTGGATCCTTTCACGTTCTCTATAACGATATTCTTAAAGGCCGGCGTCTCTTCGCTCGCCTCCGGTGCCTCGGCGTTCATGCGTGCAGCGAGTTCTTCTTCCGTCTCTTCGCCTGCGCCTTTACCTCCGTAGAAGAGGTCAAAGAGCAGTCCTTCGTTCGGAATGTTCACCATGTTCACACCGTTGATGTAGATGTTCTCCACTACACCGCCACGTCCGCGGGTACTCTTGAAGCGCAGACCTACGTCTGTACCGATATAGAGGTTGTTGCTTACCTGTACGTTCTTAATACCTCCGGACATCTCCGATCCGCATACAAAGCCGCCATGACCATGATATACCACGCAGTCATCCACAACTACGTTCTCCGTAGGAATACCTCTGTCGCGGCCCGGCTTGTCCTTACCGGATTTCATACAAATGGCATCATCGCCTACATCGAAGGAGCAATGGGAGATTACTACATTTTTGCAACTCTCCACGTCCACGCCGTCTCCGTTCTGGCTGTACCAGGGATTGCGTACGTTAAGATGATTCAAGATCAGGTTCTCGCAGCACATCGGATGGAGATTCCACGCAGGACTATTCTCAAAGGTCACACCCTCGAGAAGGATATTTTTACAGCCTACGAAATGAAGCAGAACCGGACGCAGGAAGGATTTCACGACTTGCCAAAGGCTGTCGTCGGTGATGACGGGCACGTTCTGGTCCACGCAATAACTCTGCGCAAGCAGCGAAGCGGAGTCGGGATACCAGATGTCGTTAGCAACGATGCCGCCTTTCTCTTTGAGGTGTTTCTTCCATTGTCCCGGAGCTATCTTGCTTTTCTTAAGCGGTCTCCACCAGTCGCCGTTACCGTTGAAAGTGCCGTAGCCGGTGATGGCGATATTTTCTGCATCGCGGGCATTGAGCGGACTCGTGCAGCGCTTGGTAGGAATGCCCTCGAACCATTCGTCATAGATCTCATACAGGTCGAGGTCATGTGAGAAGATGATGACACTATTGCGTTCGGTGAACAAGCGTACGTTGGACTTCAAGGTGATGGGGCCGGTCAAATAGATACCTTCCGGTATTACAACTGTTCCTCCACCGGATTCCGTGCACCGGTCGATGGCCGTCTGAATGGCCTCAGTGGCCAAAACGACACCCGTGGGATCAGCGCCGTAGTCCATGATGTTGAACGTGCGGTCCGGGAATGAAGGTACCGGCACTTTCGGCATTTCAAAGCAAGCTGATTTGATCAGCGCATCAATGTCGCGTTGTTGGGTCATTTGGTACTTAGACGCGGTACAAGCGCCTAAAACGGCTGCTACGAGCAGCAAAAGAGTCATTTTTTTCATATAAATAGATTTTTAGGATATTTGATTTCTACTAAGGACAAACCTTCAGCCGGTGCTGAATGGCCTGCTTTACAGCGGTCTTTCGCTGCGATGATATCTTCCAACTGCGCTTTGGTCATCTTTCCACGGCCTATGTCAAAGAGTGTTCCGACAACGGCGCGTACCATGTTCCGAAGGAACCGGTCCGCCGTGATGATAAAATAGGCCTCATACTCATTCTCCACAATCCATTTGGCTTCGCGCACATCGCAGATAGTGGTCTTCACATCGGTGTGTACGCGGCAGAAAGAGGCGAAGTCCTGCCGTCCTAAGAGCGACTCGGCTGCCTCGTTCATGGCAGTAAAGTCCAGGATACCTCCGATGCGGGTACGTGTTTGATATGAAAATGGATCCTTGCGCATCGTAATACGATAGTGATATGTGCGCTCGAGTGCATCAAAGCGTGCGTGCGCTTCATCGGTAACGTGTTGGATGGCCCTGACGGCAATCGAGTCGGGTAGTAAGTTGTTGAGTCGCGCAGCAAAATTCGCTGGAACGGCTTTCTCTACATCAAAATGCGCAACCATCTTATCGGCGTGTACACCGGCATCCGTCCGACCTGCAAAGGTCAGGGCTACCGGTGTGCGGAGAATGGTGGCGAAAGATTTCTCCATCTCAGCCTGCACCGTGTTCCCGTTCGGCTGCGTTTGCGAGCCATGGAAATCCGTTCCGCGATAGGTGAAGGTGATAAAATAGCGCACGGTTATGAGTTATGTTTGATGTTTAATGTTTAATGTTTAATGTTTAATGTTTAATGTTTAATGTGAGTTGATTTGTTGCTTGATCTCCGGCGATAAATTCGCGGCATAGGCGATGCCTGCGCCGCCGCCCAGGAGTACTACGCTGCGCACGATGCTGTCCACCCAGATATTAAGTGCCGGCAAACAAGTTTGCCATGCCCAGTTGAGAGCGAAGACAGCCAGCAGCAACAATAATATGTATGCCCACTTCCGATCCACCACGTGAACGCGGCAGAGCGGTACCACGGTGGCGATGATGAGCAGGTAATACAAGCCGTACGAGACGACATTGCTGATTGCTGCACCGTCCATGCCCCATAAGGGCACCAGATAGTTGTTCAACACCAGTGCACTGATAGTTAAAATCAGCGAGAGGAGCAGGCTCAGCGCGTAAAAACGCGAGTAGTTAAGCGTCGTCAGACAAATAGAGAATGTAGCCAAAACCAATTGGCTGACACCCAGGATGAGCACCACGTACTTCGCGGGTGCATAGATTTCGCCATTCGGCAGAATATGGAAGATAAGGTCGATATTCAACCAGATGGTCAGCAATATAAATCCGCCGATGAGCAGCAGATTCCGGGTTACTTGCCGGATAAGTTTCGATCCCTCTTCGCGGTTCTGCTCTTTGATGGCACGCGCCAACTGCGGCGAAGCGATGGCTGTTACTGAGCGATAAGGTACACTGACCATGACTGCAATGTAGGTAGCGATAGCAAACACGCCCGTGCTGTCCAAACCCATCTTGGCCGTCACGAAGAAGGAAGAGAGGGTAGGCGCCAAGGTGGTAGTTGCTGCGGAAACAATGAGAAAACCGGTATAAACAAGGTAACTCCGTACGAGGGAGGAGTTCGCCCGCAGGAATGCCCAATCCGGCTGAAGGCTGACCTTCCGTAAGGAAAAGAAATAGCAGAGGTTGATTAGGGCCGCAAGAGCATAATTGACACAAATGCCAATGACTAATCCGTCTAAGGAGAGTACCTCAAAAGCATAAAGCAGATAAATCACCAACAGGCCGACTCGTATGAATAGTTCACGCACTGCGCGCGGTACAACGATGTGCATGAGAACATTGCAGGTTGTCTCGCAGATCGTCTGATACAGCATAAAGAATGCCAACGGGAGTACGAAATAGTAATACTCCACGAAAAGCGGGGACTTATCGCCGAACCATGCGCCAAGCGGCATGCGACACCACCAATAAATCAAAGCGAAGAGCACGAAGCCGACAAATGGAACTACTAATGCCCAGAAGAAAAATCCGTGGTCTTCATCGCCGTCGTGAAAATACGGATAGAAGCGAATGACACTGCTGCTCGTTCCCAACTGCGCGAGGCCGACGAACAGGATTGCCGCATCGATAAGCACCCGTGCTAACCCGATTTCCTCGGCTGTGAGGAAACGGGTTAGCACAAAGAACGTGGTGACAATGCCTACGGCAATGCCAAGATAGGTAACGATTGTACCACGTATGGATTGCTTAGCGATGACGCCCATGTCTTACTTGATTTCCAGTAACTCAACAGTGAAGATGAGTGTTGCGTACGGAGGAATAGATGCGCCTGCACCGCGCTCACCGTAACCCAAGTCGTACGGGATAAACAGTTTGTATTTCGAACCTACAGGCATGAGTTGCAAACCTTCGGTCCAACCCTTGATGACACCGTTGAGCGGGAACTCGATAGGCTCACCGCGCTGGTAACTGCTGTCAAAAACAGTACCGTCGATGAGAGTGCCTTCATAGTGCACTTTGACCGTGGACTCAGCCGTCGGTTTGGGACCCTTGCCTTGTACGAGTACCTCATACTGCAAGCCGCTTTCGGTTGTTTTTACTCCGTCGCGGAGAGCGTTCTCCTGCAGGAATTTCTCGCCTTCTGCTTTGGTTTCGCCGTATTTCAGACGCGACACAACGGCCTCCACATATGCGCCGGCTGACTGCATGTCGAATTGCTCGGTGTAGTTGTACAAACCATTGATGAAACCTTGTTTGATGAGATCGTAGTTGGTCTCCAAGCCTTGAATGCCGAGCAGGCCTACAGGCTCTTGTTCGCGGATGGCTTTACCTACGTTCTTTCCCATTGCAACGACTTGTGGGTTGCGCACTTCCTCTTTCAGACCTTTGTTGATATTCTCAATGAACTCTTCAGTGTCTTTGCCATCCTCATCTTCAGCCAAGAGATATAACTTGATCTGCGAGCCATTGAGCAAGCCAAAGGCATAGTTGAGCGAGTCGTTATAGGACTTCAGTTCGACCGTACTTACCTTGAACGGACATTTGCCGGTGATGGCTTTGTCGGCAGTACCTTCTGCCTTCTGCTGATAAGCAGCCATGAAGAATGCTTGCGCTGCATCGGGAGTCATGACAGACGAGTCGTTATGCAAGCCGTTTACCAGCCCCTGAAGAAGCAGTTTCTCATTTACCGTCCATGCGGCGTTTTCTGCCAAACCGGTTTTCTCAAAAGACTTGAGGGAAGTACCGAACTGGCGGCCTGCCTGCGCGATATCGCTCAGCTGCTCCTCTTTGTCCAGATAAGCGGACTCGAGCGCATCGATAAACTCGGTTACGGCTTCGTCACTGCTGTCATTAGCCAGATAATACATTTTGATTTGCAAGCCGTTCAACAGACCTACGGCATAGTTGATGGAGTCGGTCTCGTTGTTAAGAGTTGCGTCTTGTGCTTTGTAACTGTTGCCGCAGGAAATCATCGCCAGTACGGCAAGCATCAGAATACTAATTTTTTTCATAAATTTTAATACGTTATTTATTTTGTTTCTATTCCTAAAAGTTCTACTGTGAAGATCAATGCAGCGTACGGAGGAATGGAACCTCCTGCGCCGCGCTCGCCGTAAGCCAGTTGATAGGGGATGAAGAATTTGTACTTCGAGCCGACGGACATCAGTTGCAGGCCTTCGGTCCAACCTTTGATGACACCGTTGAGGGGGAAGGCGATGGACTCGCCGCGCTTATAACTGCTGTCGAAAACGGTACCGTCGATGAGGGTGCCTTCATAATGAACACGCACGGTGTCGGTGGCTTTCGGCTTTTGACCGATAGTAGCTTCCAAAACCTCGTACTGCAAGCCGCTCGCAGTGGTCTTTACTCCTTCGCGTTTTGCATTCTCCGCCAGAAATTGCTCGCCGGCGACCTTCGCTTCGCCGGACATCTTCATCACAAAGTCGATACCCTGCTTGAAATCATCGTAATTAAGTTCTTTCTCTCCATATTGTATCAAGTACTGGGCAATGGAGATGCCTAATTGATAAGATAAACTGTCTTTTGCCATAATTATTGTTGTTTGTTTAATATTGCTGCGTAGCGTGAGAGGTACTTGCCAAGGATGTCGAACTCAAGGTTCACGACGGTACCTGTCTCTATATATTTGAAATTGGTGTTCTCGTGGGTGTAAGGGATGATGCATACGGACACATAACCTTTGTCATCCTTCACATCGGGTTCGCACACTGTCAGACTCACACCGTTGATGCTTACCGAACCTTTGTCCACGCAGAAGTAACCGCGCTCAACCATCTCGCGAGTGCTGTCATATTCGAAGCGGTAGTACCAACTGCCGTCCGTCTCTTTGGCCTCGATACAACGCGCCACCTGGTCCACGTGACCTTGTACGATGTGTCCGTCCAAACGGTTGCCCATCAGCATGGAACGCTCGACATTCACCCAGTCTCCGACTTTCAGCAGGTCAAGGTTCGTCAGACGCAGCGTTTCCTGCATCGCCGTGACCGTATAGAGGTCTCCTTCGATCTTCACCACCGTCAGACACACACCATTATGCGCGATGGACTGATCGATACTCAGCGGCTCGCCGAACGGGTTGCGAAGCGTGAAGTGTTTATTAGTTTGCTCGGTCTCTATCTTCACGACCTGAGCCATAGTTTCTACAATTCCTGAAAACATTTGTATAATTTTTAATTTGTAATTTTTAATTTCTGAAGTACTTCCCCACCACCGGTAGTCCGCTAAGCGGGAAATCCCGGCGGGTCATTACGATGAGATACAAGGCGATGAGCACAGTACCGATTCCCATCAACGCCCACATATTATGGACGTAGTAGAGACGCAGTGCGTAATATACCGCCAACAGCCCAAGCGTCAGCGCCGTGTATTGTCCGATACATTGCAGGTCGTACGGTATAGGGGCTTTCTTCTGACCGATGAAATAGGATAAGAGCATAATCACGAAATAGCATACGAGACTACTGCCGCAACTTGCCCAATAACCGATCAATGGTACGCCTACAATCTGCAGCACAAGCGTGATAACTAAACCAATGAGCGAGAAATACGCACCCCATTTGGTTTCGTCCGTCAACTTATACCAAAAACTGAGGTTGAAATAGATGCCCTGGAAGACATACGTCCATAATACTACCGGCACAATCTTCAAGCCCTCCCAATAAGCGCTGGAGATGATGTAGCGGAAGATGTCCAGATAGAAGATGACGCCTAATAAAATGAGGTACGAGAAAATAATGTAATATTTCATCGCGTCGGCGTACGCTTCTACGGAATGGCGGTCTTTATGCTTGGCGAAGACGAACGGTTCATACGCATAGCGGAAGGCCTGCGTGAACATCATCATCACCATCGCCACTTTGAAGCACGCACCGTAGATACCTAACTGCGTCTGGGCGTCTGCACCGCTGTAGAGGTAAGGGAAGAGAATGCGGTCCAGTGTCTGGTTCATGATTCCGGCTACGCCCAATATTAACAACGGCAGGGAGTAGCGGAGCATTGCGCGAAGGACGTTTACGTCAAAACACCCGCCTTTGGGCAACGTCATCGGCAACAGGCATAATGTCTGAATAGTCGTCGCGAGGATATTGCTGAGGAAGACATAGAACACATCATTCTTACCAAGCACGACAAGGAACAAAATGTTAAAGCCGATGTTAAGCAGAACAAACAGCAGTTTGAGTGCGGCAAATGCAATCGGTCTTTTCTGGTATCGCAAATACGCAAATGGAATACATGCGAATGCATCGATGGCCACAGTGGCAAACATCATCTCCACAAACTCCGCATGGTCTGGATAACCCAACACATTCGCAACAGGCTGGTGGAAGATGACGATGAGCATCGTAAACAGCGCACTGCTGATGAGCAGCGTAATATAGGCTGTCTTATAGACTGTCCGGGCGTCGTAGTCTTCTCTGTTGGCAAAGCGGAAGAATCCGGTCTCCATGCCATAGGTGAGAAGAACTAACAAGAGAGCGGTCCAGGCGTAGAGGTTGGTGACGATACCATAGTCACTTGTTCGCGCCAGCACGTAGGTGTACAGCGGAACCAACAGGTAGTTCAGAAACTTGCCTATGATCGAACTCAGTCCGTAGATGGCGGTGTCCTTCGCCAAGGATTTCATTTCACTCATTGCCTGCTACACAAATTACAATCTCGCCTTTCGGCGGCGTTAGTTTGAAATGGGTTATCAGTTCCGCTAATGTGCCGCGGACGGTCTCTTCGTGTACCTTGCTGATCTCACGCGTCACACTCGCTTTCCGTTCTTCGCTGCACACAACCGCTAACTGCTCCAGGGTCTTTACCAGCCGGAAGGGCGATTCATAGACGATGAAGGTCTCGTCCAGTTGAGCCAGATATTGCAGACGCGTCTGACGGCCTTTCTTCTGCGGTAGGAAACCTTCGAAATAGAAGTGGTTGTTCGGCAGTCCACTGTCCACCAATGCCGGCACGAATGCGGTCGCACCGGGCAAACACTGGATCTCAACATCCGCTTCGGAAGCTGCTCGCGTCAGGAAGAACCCCGGATCACTGATTGCCGGAGTGCCCGCATCGGAGATCAATGCGATGTTTGCGCCTGCCTTGAGCCGCTCCACGATGTCTGCTGAGGTCTCGTGCTCGTTGAACTTATGGTGGCTCTTGAGCGGCGTGTGGATGTCATAATGTTGCAGCAACACACCGCTGGTACGGGTGTCTTCTGCTAAAATGAGGTCCACGGACTTCAGCACCTCGATGGCGCGGAATGTCATGTCCTGCAAATTGCCTACCGGTGTTGGAACAATGTATAACACAGTTAATTTTGAATTTTTAATTTTTAATTCACCCGAACCTCCGGTGAAGGGTGACGAGGAACTGCTGATAGGTGCTGCTCTCGGTGTCCCAGCCGAAACGATTGATGTATGCGACTGCCTCATCGAAGGAACCCAACTCATTGAGTTCGGTGAGGGCACGTTGCATCATCTCGGCGTTCTGGCCGAAGAGCTCGCGTTGGTACAGGAAACGGTCGCCCAGCGAAATAGCCTGACGGATGTCCTCTACGGCTTTGCCGTAAACAGCCGCTTTGGGCGAAACCACTTCTTTGGGGGCTTCTTGGACAGGCTCCTCAGCAACAGGCCCTTCAGCAACAGGCTCTTCTGTCGGCTGATTGCTGACGGCTGGTTGCTCCTCAACAGCCGGTGCTGCAACGACTATCGGTTTTTCCACCACCACTTCCTTGATTACCTCAACAGGTTTCTCCACAACCACTTCCTTGACCACCTCTTTCTCCACTACCTGCGGCTCAGGTAGCGGGCGGTTTTTCAATTCCGCCACCTCAGCCTCCAGCGATGCGATACGAGCTTCTAACTGCTCGAAATATTTGATAAGTTCTTCCATGTTATTTTGTTGCTTCTTCCAGTTTCTTCATGATTGAGAACATAAAGATTGCAGCGATGAGACAGACGCCTACGAACACACTCCATACGAGCCATAACGGCAGGTTGCCCCAAAGGAATCCACCGACCGATACAAGGAAGTTACCGAGTGCGGTAGCAACGAACCAACCACCCATCATCATTCCTTTGTATTTAGGAGGTGCCACTTTGCTGACAAACGAGATACCCATCGGACTGAGCAACAACTCACCAAAGGTAAGAACCAGATATGTGCCGATCAGTACGTTCGCGTTCACCATCAGCGGACTCTCGCCTGCTTCCAGCGCAGCCTCTTGTGCGTTCGGCGTCAACAGACCTACCGAGCAGAAAGCCATTACCGCATATGCTGCGGCAGCGACCAACATACCATACGCAATCTTACGCGGAGCGCTCGGCTCTTTACCGCGTTTTGCCAGCGCACCGAAGATAGCCATGCTCACCGGAGTCAAAGCCACCACATAGAACGGGTTGAACTGCTGGAAAATAGGAGCGGAGATGTGCATCTCTGCCGGGTGATGTGCATATTGGATAGCCAAAATGCCGATAACAGCTGCGGTGACAACTCCCCAGATAGATTTTGATTTAGCAGAACCTTCGCCGAAGATACCGAACAAACCATACACGCCGATAGCTACCAGCACAAGGTTCCAGATATTAAAGGCCATGGTTTGCGTACCGGTTATGATAGGATCCACAAACTTATCGGCGAAATAGGTCAATGTCAAACCATTCTGGTGGAAAGCCATCCAGAAGAAGATAACCACAGCATATACCAAACACAACGCTACAATGCGTTTTTTCGTCTGCTCGGGACTCAGCTCTTCTACTTTCTGACCACTCGCAGCAGCCTGCTTGGCGGTGTTCTCTACGTGCTTGAACCAAGGACGGCAAGCGTAGTAAATAGCAATACTCAGTACCAGCGAAGCACAAGCTACGGCAAACGCAAAATGGTAACTGTCGTTCACACTTACGCCCAGCGATTCATGTGCCCATGCCATAATCTTCACGGCTGCCGTCGGTGCGAACATGGCACCGATGTTAATCGCCATGTAGAAAAGCGAGAAAGCGGCGTCACGACGATCGGCATATTTCGGGTCATCGTATAAGTTACCTACCATCACTTGCAGGTTACCCTTGAACAAACCTGTACCGAAGGAGATCAGTACCAACGCACCGATCATACCGGTCATAGCAACAGCCGTACTTCCGTACTCAATGCCACCCATAGGGATAGCCAACAGCACGTAGCCGAGGAACATGATGATAATACCGATGGTCACACACTTACCATAACCGATCTTGTCGGCGATGATACCACCGATCAACGGTAAGAAATACACAAACGCCAAGAACGTTGAGTAGATAGCACCTGCTACGCCTGCTGACAAACCGAAGTTGGCGCGCAGGAACAGCGCAAAGACGGCTAACATCGTGTAGTAGCCGAAACGCTCACCGGTGTTCGCCAGCGCGAGCGCAAATAATCCTTTGGGTTGATTCTTAAACATAAAATTATTTTGGTTTTTTAAATTATTTTTCGTTATTCCGGTATACCGTTATTCCGGTATCTCGACTATCTCTGTCCAATTATGTGTGTCGGGGCTTCGTCCGTACTGGATGTCCTTCAGCGCGTGGTAGAGTCGGCTCAGTACAGGACCCGGTTCATCGCCGAAGGAATAGACTTTGTTCTTCTCTGTGTCCACCACTTTGTCTATCGGCGAGATCACGCACGCTGTGCCGCACGCTGCGGCTTCGCTCATGTCCGCTAACTCCTCCAGACGAATCCGTCTCCGCGTCACTTTCATACCCATCTCGCGAGCCAAGGTCATCAGGCTGTCATTCGTGATACTTGGCAGAATGGCACTACTCCGCGGGGTGAGGTACTCAATCTCTGACGGCTGACAACTGATGGATGACTGCTTCTTTATCCCAATAAAATTCGCAGCCGAGCACTCGTCGATAAACTTATGCTGCCTGGCATCGAGGAAGAGACAATCGCAACCCATCATGTGCGCCGCCTCGGTAGCCCTGAACGATGACGCGTAGTTGCCGCCTACCTTGAATTGACCTGTTCCGTAAGGCGCCGCGCGGTCCACGTAGCGATTCACAAGGAAGGTCGTACAATGGAACTTGCCCGGATAGTACGGACCGATAGGCGAGGGAATGACGATGAACTCGAAGTCACGTCCCGGTCCTACACCCAGACGCGGGGTCGTACCGATCAGCAGAGGACGGAAGTACAACGTGGCGCCTGTGCCGTAGGGCGGCACGAAATCTATATTCTTCTCCAATGCCAGCCGGATGGCTTTGCCGAAAAGTTCTTCGGGCACCGGAGCCATGAACAGCCCTTCGGCACTCTTCGCCATGCGCCGTGCGTTTTCCCTCCAGCGGAAGATACGGATCTTGCCATCCACTCCCCGAAATGCCTTCAGCCCCTCAAAAGCCTCTTGCCCGTATTGCAGACACGTAGCCGACACATGCAAGTGAAGGTACTTGTCTTGCGTGGCGTAGGGTTCTTCCCACACACCATTATGATACGCCGACCGAACGATGTAGTCCGGCTCGGTGTAATGAAATCCCAATTTACTCCAATCTATCTCTTTCATTTCAAATGGTCGGTTGTCTCCGGCCCAAATTCAAACAATTCATCTAATATGCTCTTCCCGTCTCCAAAAAAACGGTTCAACTCTTCGCCTCGCCAATCCGTCGTACACTTGTAGGCGAACTTTTCTCCCTCTTTAGAGAGGGCCGGGGAGAGGTTGTTCAGTAATGCCATGATCGTCTCATGTATCTTGCTGTTGAAATCCCATAAAAACCGGTACTCTTTCTCATAAAACGGCCGGAAAAACTCCTCGTAGTAGTCAAAATACGGTGTGTTTTTATAGGTCGATACCAGCGAAATCCAATGTTGGTGTTGCCAGTGGCTCTGATAACTGATCTCAATGTCCCGTGTCAACTGCTTGTGCTCCACTTTCTTCACCGGTACACTCAGCATGATTCCGTTTCCTATAATGGCTCTGTTCCGACAGGTTTGTTTCTCAAACGATTCAAGCCCTTCGATCTCCACTTCCTCCGGAGCAATCAGATACGCTTTGTACCACTCCTTCGGTGCCATATATGCTATCGGCAAAACCAACTTTCAACTTTCAACTTTCAACTTTCAATTCGCTCTATCGCTTTGCGCGCATTCCGATGCGCGAGAAGCGAATAGAATGCTTGTCTTTGTCAATGCTCAGCCAGATGAATACCGGCCGTCCGACGACATGGTCTTCGGGCACAAAACCCCAGAAACGGCTGTCGGCACTGTTATGACGGTTGTCGCCCATCATCCAGTAATAATCCATCTCAAACTCGTACTCCTCGCCAATCGCCATCGGCTTGAATTCATACGCATCGGCGATGCGTTTATAAACCCAATAATTCTCTTCGGTAATCAAGATCTTGTCGCCTTTCTTCGGAATATAGATTGGTCCGTAGTTGTCGCGCGTCCAGTCGTTATGTCCGAGCGGATAAACGGCTCCGCCTTGCTCTTCCGGCTCGATGGTAATCGCCGATACATGCGGGTTCTGGCTCAACTCCGACTTCATGGCTTGCGTCAAGGGGAAATGCCAGGTGGTGGCGTCCACCTGAACGCGGTCGGATATACTGATACCGAGTTTGTCCAGATATTTGCTGCCAAACAAATGGCCGTCCGTCTGCACGAAATAATTGTATTGCAGCCCTTCGCGTTCCGGCTCACGAACCCATTCCCATGACTCCCCCTTTGAGAGGGGGCTGGGGGGTGTCTTCGTCCAAACCGTGTTCTCCACGATTTTCAGACTGTCTCCCGGAGTGCCCACGCAGCGTTTCACATAATTCTCACGCCTGTCAACGGGACGAACGATGATGTCGCCGAACACATCTTTGCGAGTCTTGATCAGCGCCTCGCCGTAGTAATAGCGCAGCGTGTAATAGTCAGGGTTCTGCATCTTTGTACAAACCGTGTCGCCTGCAGGGAAGTTGAACACCACGATGTCCCCTTTCTGCGGACTGGTCCAACCTGCCAGGCGCTTGTAGTCCCAATGCGGCTTGTCCAGGTAACTCTTTCCGCCGCCCAACCAGGCAGGGAACGTGTGTTGCATCAGAGGCATCGACAGCGGTGTCTGCGGTACGCGCGCTCCGTAAGCCATCTTGCTCACATACAGGAAATCGCCTACGCGCAGCGTCTTCTCCAGACTCGAACTCGGAATCTGATAGTTCTGGAAGATATACACATTGATGAAATAAACCGCCACCAACGCAAACACAATCGCATCTATCCAACTAAACAAAGTATAAAGGGCGGTGTTGGTGTCTTTATACTTTCTCCACCAACTGTAGTTGATATACTTCGTCGTGAAAGCATCCACAACCAGCGGCAGCAGCACCAACCAACCCAAACTCTTCCAGTCGCCCCATGCCACCCAAAAGACGAACACAACATACAGTGTGCCCCAAATACCGGCGCGGATCCAACCGCCGCGCGATACGTTGTTAATTCTATCTTGAAAACTTTTCATCTTTTTCGGATCATTTTTGACCAATATAAAAAAATGTTTTTTTGTGTTTATTGCTTTTGAATGATTTCATTTTAACGTTTTTATGCAATAAAAACCATTTTAACCCTTTAACTATTTAACGTTTAGCTGTTCGGCAGCTAAAACTGCGCCAAGCGCAAAACCTCTGCGGCCCTTAGCAATATGCGTAATAATAATCGTGTCCTCTTCGCTGTCCCATTTCACTTCATGCGTGCCCGGCACCTCTCCCTCTCTTATAGATTCAATTTCGATATCCCGGTATCTCGGTATCCCGATATCTCGGATACCTTCGGCGAGCGTCTTCGCCGTTCCGCTCGGCTTGTCCAACTTGTGAATATGATGTGTCTCGGTAATACTCGGCGTGTACTGCGGCTGATTGCGCATCTTCTCCGCCAAAAACTTATTCACATCAAAGAATATATTCACACCCACGGAGAAATTACTGCTCCAAACAAGCATCACCTTGCCCGCTTCGTCCTTTACGACAACGCGGCTACCTTCAATCTCCAATTTCCAATCTCCAATTTCCAATTCTTCCGGTCTCCACCCGGTGGAACCGGAGATCACCGGCACGCCTTGCGCCCACGCGCGTAAAATATTATCCTTCGCCGTCAGGGGAGTCGTGAACTCAATCGCCACGTCTGCGCGTCTGAACGCCTCACTCTCAAATCCCTCTTCCGGCGAATAAACCTCCCTTCCTTTTGCGGGTGAAGGGCTTTGCCCGATCGGACTGCCGGTGGCCGTCCGTAGAACAATGTCGGGGTTAGGCTCTATACGCGCCACTATCTCGTGCCCGCGCTCCAGGGCCACTTCTTCAATCATGTGCCCCATCTTTCCGTATCCTATCAGTGCTATCTTCATAACATCGCAAAAATGCGAGCGCAAAATTAGTAAAAATAAATGACATATGCAAGCATATGCCATTCTTTTCTATAAAATTACCCATTTCCGTCAATTTTTCCACATGTCTTTTTGACTCGGCTGACCCCGCCCGCTTCGGGCTCAATGCGGATGTAGTTTCAATTTTTGCCTGTGACTTCCACGTTTTTCCAGAAAAAAGCCGTACCTTCGGTCCTCCTCCCCAAAGGGTTCTTTCGTAAAAAAAATGACAAGCGTGCTTGCGTATGTCATTTTTTTGTTGTAATTTTGCAGCCGCAAAGGTTTTAACACTATGACAACACAAAATCAAATGTTCAATTTTACCCCCCCAGTAAGGGAAATGTTGCAAAGCACGTCTCGCTTGCATTCTTAGGATTATTCTTTATCTGTATCTTTGTGCGCGGTTATCGTGCCGCTTCTTCTCCGGTCGAGGTCAGCAGTTCTGTTTTCTGTGACCCCGATTCTCTTTTATATTATGCGGAGCGCGCGTACATGGACGTGCGTCCTGCACCACGGTCTCCCGTGACGAGGCGGACATCATGTTGCTCAGAGCAGCAGAGCTCGGCAACCCCGATGCCCGCCAACTCATCCTCTGCCTGTACAAGAACGGGGAGTGGCATCATAGTTTACCAACCCTAAACCGCTGATGCCATGGTACGCACCGAAGATCAAATAAGAGACGATGCCAATAAGATACTTGGCTTAAAAGATACCGAAACGGCAAAAGCGGGTGTCGGTCAATTAACCTCTTTCGCCAAATTGGGCTTTAAGGGAGAGGGAGCGAACTATCGCCCTGACGGATGGTATTTGCCGAGTGAGACGAATTTTCCCGCTATTATTCTGGAGGTAAAGAAAGAGGACTGTGACCTCAAACAAGCCCAAATTGATGAGGTGCTCAAAAACTGCCGCGTGGCGCGTACTATATACAAAAATGTAGTCGGTATTCTCTATAATGGCACTGATATACTCGTCTATAAAAACGAGGAATTAGTACCGGGCGAAAAGGAGCTTCATAATAAGGAGTACTATCTTGGTCTCTTTGCGCAAAACACCATTGATAAGCAAAAGATATACAACCTCACCAAGCGCATCAACGATTCCTTGCATTTTAACTTCGGTATTAAGAACCTTAATCACCGAATGATATTTACCGCGTGTGCGCTCGTAGCGAAAAGGTACGGAGCAAAACTCGAAAAGGGTATGGACTATGCCACATTCCATACCTCTATTCATTCTACTTTATCTAAGTCTCTTGAAGAAGCAAAACGCCAAAATCTAAAGTTAGATCTTCTCTTGGAGGTATATGCGTCTATTAAGATGAATATCCAAAACAACCAAGAGGCAATAGACGATTTCATAGAGTGTGTTACAGATATTTCGAATAATATCAATTCCGATTTTTGGCAAGGCGAGGATGTAATGGCGATTTTCTTTAATGAGTTTAACCGCTATAAAGGAAAATCGGAGCAGGGACAGGTATTCACTCCCGACCATATTACTTCCCTTATGTATCGCCTGATCCATGTAGATAAGGATGATATAGTGCTCGATGCGGCGTGTGGTAGTGGTGCTTTCCTTGTGAAAGCGATGTGTAATATGATCAAAGAAGCCGGAGGAAACAACACCGACAAAGCCAAAGATATCAAACAAAAACAACTATACGGTATTGAGTTGGACCGCGAGGTATTTGCTCTTGCTTGCGCCAATATGCTCATCCATAAAGACGGAAAAACAAACTTGGAGCAATTAGACAGCCGTAGTGATGAGGCAGGCAAATGGATCGCGTCTAAAGGCATTACCAAAGTGTTGATGAACCCGCCTTTTGAATCTAAGTACGGATGTATTGATATTGTGCGCAATGTGTTGGATAATGTAAAAACTAACACCCTTTGTGCCTTTATTATGCCGGATAAAAAATTAGAGAAAGATAGTAAAGGAAAGAAACTACTGAAGAAGCATTCTCTCCTCAAAATTATCAAACTGCCGGAGAAAGTTTTTGATGCCGGAGTGACTACTTCGGTTTTTATCTTCCAAGCCCAAAAGCCCCAAAACGACAAAGAGATTTTTGCTTGTTATATTGAGGATGACGGATTAGAAACGGTAAAGAACCAAGGTCGTCAAGATATCCGTGACCGCTGGCAGAGCATTGAAAATCAATGGGTAGATATAATTGAAAAGCAGTCCGGTAATGATACCATACAATGGATAAAACCGGCTGAGCATCTTTCCTATCAAATGCCCGAAAAACCTTTCGAGATCTTTGAGGAAGATTTCGTCAAGACCATGATGGACTATGAGATGTTCAAACAAGGAATTGACGCAAAGGAGTTCGGGGATCAACTCCTCAGACAAATCTTGTATAGTAGTGAGGTGTCCGAAAACAAAAACCAAACCCAAATCACGTTGGATAGATGAAACAGGTGAATACGACATATTGGAAAGTATTTCGCATTGATGAATTGTTTGATGTTGTTAAAGGGAAACGGCTCACTAAAGCCGACATGGTCGAAGGTAAAACAAACTACATCGGGGCGACTGCTTTTAATAATGGGATTACTGCTAAAATCGGTAATTCGGAATATATTCATCCTGCGGGAACTATTACTGTTTGCTATAATGGATCAATAGGGCAAACTTTTTATCAGGAAGAGCCATTTTGGGCTACCGACGATGTAAATGTGCTATACCCAAAGTTTATGATTTCAAAATATATCGCGCTATTTATTTGTCCTATCATATATAAAGTTAGCTTGAATTATGCATATGTAGATAAATGGACTGCTGAAAAAATGCGGAGTTCAAAAATCAAACTCCCCTCTACCCAAGACGGCTCACCCGATTGGCAGTATATGGAGGAGTATATGCGCAAAATTGAGCAACGGACAAAGTCTGCCATTTCTGCTTTTGTTGCTGCTAAAAATAAACCACATAAAATAGATACGACTTATTGGAAAGAGTTTGAATTAAGTTCTATATTTGATATTGTTTTATCAAAAGGAGATATACAAGCAAAGAGAATGAAAGAAGGGGATATTCCTCTTGTCTCTTCTGGGAAATTTAACAATGGCATATGCGCTCATATAGCTGATGGCGATGGTAAAGCCGAGATTTTTGATGGAAATGTCATAACAACGGATATGTTTGGTAAATCGTATTATCAGTCTAAACCATTTTATGCAGTTTCTCATGGACGTGTAAATATTTTGATACCTCGTTATAAGTTAAACCAATATATTGCATTTTACTTAATTAGCGTTCTTGATTCTTCATTTAGCAGTAGATATTCTTTTACAGGTATGTGTAGCCAATCACAGCTCAAACAAGAAAAAATCCTCCTTCCTGCTACGCCTGCCGGAGAGCCGGATTGGAAATACATGGAGATGTATATGCGTGGAGTAGAAGCGATAGCCAAAGAGAAAATAGCCCTGCTAACAAAGAAAAAACAAGAACCCGTACAACAAACTGCCATTACCAATTACGGCACAGTAAATATCTACGAAAAATAGTAAAAGATCATTTTTATTTGCATATATCGCAAAAAAGCAGTAATTTTGCACCGTCTTAGACTTCCAGACATAAAAGGAAGAACATAATTTTTTCAAGGCATATTCCTTTAAAGACAGTTCGGCAAAACTTTATGTAGTGAAAAGAAATATGTCCCAATTACTCTGCGTGGGTAAGTGGGGCATCACTACTGTTTTGCCGAACATGTCTTTTGTCCCACAAGCCCATGCATTTTTTATCTAAAACAATGATCAACAACATCAACAACTTCGGAACAATCAACTTTTACGAATCCAACTTCGCCAACACCCGCACCGAATCCAAACAGGTCGAGGACGTCACTCCCATTTCTTCGTCTGATTCGGACATCCCCGATTCAATCATCTTCACCAAGAAAGCCCGGCAGGAAAATAAAATCCCAACTATCATCGAAGCCCTCCGGAAATCCACCATCGGCAGAAACGACAAGACACGCGCTTTCGTCCAAGAATTGCAATCTTGGCAAAAAGAAGCATATATCGATGCGCATTACAATGCACAAGTGATGTATGATGAGTTAGCAAAAATCATACCTCTTCCTTTCGGCTACGAGGTATTCAAAAAGCATTACAATAACACCAGATATTAGTACCGATTTAGTACCGATTTAGTACCGAAAGTACCGAAATAGTACCGCCTGTACCGAACGAGTCCCGAAATTCGAGGCTCGTTTTTTTTATCTCTACTTTTGCACCGGATTTCAGTTGTGGCAACGTCGCCGCACGTAAAGATCCGGTGTTATGATTTATACTTTTTTATCTTCGGTGTTTATCGCCTTGTTTCTCGTAGTGGGCACCCTCGCGCTCATGGGATTCCTTGATCTCATGCGCAAAAACATGCCCCTCAACTGGCTCTGTTGCCAGCATGTAATCGTACTCGCAGCTATCGCGGTACTATGTTTCATCTGCGCCTGCATCACCGGCGCACATATCCCCGAATGCTATGAGTTACCCGCATGAGTTATTGCACAACGGCGCACAGCTGCGGTTGGTCGGCGTGCATCCTACCGCCAAGACGGCTTTTTATGTCAACGACGGCAAGGGCGGGGTAGTAGGCGTGCGCGTCTATCCCGACGGTCGAAAAGTCGTGGTTAATACAAGTGGTGTTAAGTACGGAAAAACATATTCGCACGGCAAAGCAGAGTATCTGAAATTTAGAGACGCTTGGGGGAGACATTTACAAATACTCGCTTCCCATGCCGTCTTTTGTGCATGGCGTCACGAGATTCCCGCAGGCATGACCATCGACCATATCAACGGAGTAACCACCGACAACGACTTCCGCAACCTCCGATGTGTATCCAATGAGATCAACAACCGAGACGGGGGCTTCCTGACGAAACTGCGTAATAAAGGCATCAAGCCTGCCGACGTCCGGCGATCATATCTCCTACGCTATTTTGACCGCATGGCGCATATAAAAGCGAACATCTCCTCAAATCGCTCGACCGCGCCGACCTGATGACCATCCTCTTTTACGACATCCCAGTCGTCTATGACCACTTCAAGCAACACTACCACCTCGACCTCCCCTTCAAAATGGGACTACTTTAGCTTGTTCCCTTTTTACCTAACTTGTTCTTTTGTGGGGAGCAAAAGGGAAATAATCGTTCCGAAGGATAAGAACAACCTACTATTAATCTTCTTAGTATTTCAGGGCGTGGAGAAGCCAATTGACTTTTGGCTTCGAACGGAAGGAGCCGCGGGGAGCGTTGCTCCGACCCAGACTCCATCGCCCGCTTAAAAGCTTTGTTAATTTTGCCGAATAGTATTCGGCGCCCTAAAATTTTATCATTATGCCAAACGACATCAAAAAACCATCGCTCACGCAAAGCCAAGCACTCAAGTACGCCTGGTGGTTCGAATCTTTCCGTAAAAAACTCCAATCCGGTACCTACCGCTTCTCTTACTTCAAGATCGACGGCTCCATCCGTGAGGCCGTAGGTACACTCGACATGTCACGCATCCCGGAAGACAAACGCCCGAAGTCTTTGTCAAGTGCTCCGGACGTCAGGCCGGAGAATTACAACACTTTCCCCTACTACGACCTGTACGCAGACGGTGATGCCGGCGGATGGCGCTCCTTCCGACTCGATAACTTCATCGGTTTTGTTGAGCAAGTGAACGCATGAAACTCCTGTTGGACGATAAGCAACACCGCGGTTGCAACCTCAATGCTAACGAGGCCTGCATCTTTGCTGCTATCCTTAAATGCACCCGCGCAGGACGAGGATGGTACGGCAATTACCGCGAACTCGCCGCCGCCATGCCTTTCGTTATTTCCCATGTATCGGTTTATAGAGCCGTGCAGAAATTGTTGAACTTGGGGCTGATTGAGAGGAGAGAGGAAAAGTTATTCGCCTTGTTACATAATGAAACAGAGCCGTTACAAAATGAAACAAGTTTGTTACAAAATGAAACGAGTTTGTTACAAAATGTGTTCCCCCCTAATAACCCCCCTATTAATAATAATAATATGAACGAAAAAGAAAAAGAGCAGCAACGCGCGCTATGCGCACGCGATTGCGAAGAGCAGCAGGACTGCTCATTTGAAAAGTTTTGGAAATTTTTCTCTGTGGCTATGCCTGCCGAGTTCCACAACCGAAAGGGCGCTACAAAGGTCGCTTTCGAGCAACGTTCCGAGGTCGCACAACGGGCTTTAGTGGAAGCCGCGCAAGAGGGCGCGCCCGGACATCCCGGAGACAACTCCAACCCCTATTTCTTCGTGGTGGATTTCCCCGAACCCAAACCCACCTTCCTCTCCGGACAAGAGCAAGACCGGCTGCGCGAACAAGGCATCCCACTTGTGCAGGTCAAGTACAACGGCAAGTTCCTCATCTGCACTCGCGAGACCAAAGAACTTTTCAACCTCGAATTCGTCCGCGATTGGTAGCCCCTATGCATTTTTCGCGCATCTTTGCGCGAACAATCCCCCAGCGAGCTA
>CADCBP010000008.1 GCA_902799705.1 uncultured Bacteroidales bacterium | reverse complement strand
CCCTCAGTTTCCGTCCCACGGTGTCCTGTGCTCGCGAGTTCCGCGAGCGAGAGATTTATCTGCCCTCGGTGTCCTGTGTCCGGCACCTCCGTTGCCGGAGTTCTTCCCTCTCCCTCCGTCCCACGGTGTCCTGTGTCCGGCACCTCCGTTGCCGGAGTTTGCGTACCCGACAAGGAGCGTCAGCTCCGCCTGCTCCGTATCACATGAAGATCATCAGCGCTTTATTTAGTTTTAGGTGTAATAAAAAAGGAAAAAGTACTATAAAATAAAGAAAAATGCGCGCGCGTTTGCACATGTCAAATTTATTTTGTAACTTTGCAGCCGCAAAAGTGTGTGAAACAGGGAAACTGAGTTAATCGCTACGTTATGGCATTGAGAATCGCATTCACAACCATATTACCGGAAGAAGGATTTAAACGCCTCGTGGAACGGGGCTTTTGTCATTTACCCTTGGTCATTTGCGATTTATCTACTAACAATGCCGGGTGGACGGAGGCAGAAATATTGGTTAGTACGTTCGACTACAAAGTGCCGCGGGAACTGATTGAGTCGATGCCGAACTTGCGGTTGATTGCCAATTTCGGAGCCGGGTTCAACAATATAGACTTGGACACCTGCCGCGAACGAGGTATCCGTGTGACGAACACCCCTCAACCGGTGATTGAACCGACAGCGGAACTGGCATTTGCGCTGATGATCGATGTCGCAAGACGTGTGAGCGAGTTCGACCGCGCTATCCGCAACAACACAGGACAGCCTATGGCGGTAATGAACAACCTCAGTCACTCGCTGTACGGCAAGACCATAGGTATCTTGGGAATGGGCCGTATCGGCCAGGCCCTTGCCCGCAGAGCGGCAGCCAGCGGCATGAAAATTATCTATCATAATCGTCACCGTTTAGAGGATGAGAGAATTAGGGGATTAGAGGATGTTCGCGCGGAATACGTGGATTTTCAAACCTTGCTGCAGGACAGCGATTTCCTGAGTTTGAACCTACCCTACACGCCGGACGTGCATCATATCATCGGCAAACCGGAGTTGGGCATGATGAAACGCACGGCATTCCTTATCAACACTGCGCGCGGCGCGCATGTAGATGAGGCTGCATTGATAGAAGCGCTCAAGAGCGGCATCATCGCCGGCGCGGCACTTGATGTGTATGAAAACGAGCCGCAGATAAGTCCTAAATTGCTAAGCCTGCCGAACGTCGTTTTATCCCCTCACACGGGAACAGGCACGTGGGAAGGCCGCATCGCCATGTGCGAGAACGTGACAGACAATATCATTGCCTTTGCCGAAGGACGGACAGAGGATATGAATGTGGTTATTTGAGATTGGATATTTAAAATTTTAAAATTCAGATAATATGAAAAAAATCATTCTTTTTGCAACCGCTATCATGATGGCAGGTTGCGGCTTTATGCAGAACAGCACGAGTAACAGTAGTAATCAGCAATCAACTGTCAGCAGTCAGAAGACGGTTCAGAGCGGCAACGCAGCCAGCAGTGCCGGTCAAGGAGCAGGAAATGCCATACAGGCATTGTATGCGCAGTACAAAGCGGACGGCAAGTACGACTACAAAAACATGCAGAACATCCTGAACACCGTCACACTCGTTGCAAACTGCGAGGGTCTGAAAGAGAACTACAAAGACAAGACGTACCTGAAGGAGTTCGGTAAAGGCATGATCGCTTCGTCGCTGGGGCTGGTAACTCAGAACAACGTGGAGACCGTAACAAACAGCCTCGTAGAGATGGTCAAGAGCAACGAGACCGTACAAAACGCTACGACGAAAGTACAGGAAGGTGCCAGTTCGGCTGCTTCGTATGCCAACACCGCTGCCCAGTACGCTACATCCATCGGTTCACTCCTCTCTTTGTTTGGTAAATAAGCCTAACCCATAACCTTCCGTAAATGGAAGTGAGTTATCGCAGCTATGGATATAGTAGAACGATTTTTGAAGTACGTCTCATTCTGCACGACGAGCGATGAGAACACAGGCATGACGCCTTCCACGCCCGGACAGATGGAGTTTGCGCGGTACTTAGCCGATGAACTGAAGGGAATCGGTTTGACCAACGTTTCCCTCGATTCCAATGGGTATATCATGGCAACGTTGGAAAGCAATCAGCCGTCAGAAGTCAGCAGTCAGATACCAGTCGTCGGTTTTATCGCCCACATGGACACGTCTCCTGACGCGAGCGGCAAACATGTGAAGGCCTCGATAGTCAAGGCCGAGGAGCGCGACTATATCGATGCGCGCTACGCAGGTCAGGACGTCATCGTGACGGACACCACTACCCTGCTCGGCGCTGACGACAAAGCCGGCATTGCAGAGATCGTGACGGCGATGGAGTACCTGATACAGCACCCCGAAATCAAGCACGGCAAGGTTCGTATCGGCTTCACGCCGGACGAAGAGATCGGTCAAGGAGCCGACCATTTCGACGTGAAGGCTTTCGGCGCGGACTTCGCCTATACGATGGACGGCGGTGCCATCGGCGAGTTGGAGTTTGAGAACTTCAATGCCGCGGCATGCAAGATCAAAGTTCACGGTCTGAATGTTCACCCGGGTTACGGCTATCACAAGATGGTCAACTCGATGCGCATCGCCTACCAGTTGGCAGTCATGCTGCCGCGTTGGGAGACACCGGAACATACGCAGGGCTACGAGGGATTCTATCACCTGGTCGGCATGAACGGCACGGTGGAAGAGACGACGCTCAACTATATCATCCGCGACCATGACCGTGCGCGCTTCGAGAGCCGCAAACACGAGTTGGAACATCTCGTGCGCAAGGTCAACCGCGAGTTCGGTGAAGGAACCGTGGAGATCGACATACGCGATCAGTATTACAACATGCGCGAGAAGATCGAACCCGTGATGCACATCATCGACCTCGCCAAAGAAGCCATGACAGCAGTAGGCGTGACACCAAACGTCAAACCTATCCGTGGCGGCACAGACGGCGCACGGCTTTCGTTCGAAGGACTGCCCTGCCCGAATATCTTCGCCGGAGGCGAGAACTTCCACAGCCGCTATGAGTATCTGCCAATCAAGTCTCTTGAGGCTGCCAAAGATGTCATTCTTGAGATAGTTAAAAGAGTTAAATAAATTCGGAATACCGGAATACCGATATACCGGGATACCGACAAAAAAATAAATACTATGTTAAAAACAACTCCGTTTACAGACATTCACATTGCGTTAGGCGCAAAGATGGCAGAGTTTGCAGGCTTTAACATGCCTATCCAGTACCCTACGGGTATCAACCAAGAGCACATGATCGTTCGTGAAGGCGTCGGTGTGTTCGATGTAAGTCACATGGGCGAGTTCTGGGTAAAAGGCGAGAAAGCCCTGGATTTCCTGCAATATATCACCACCAACGACCTGTCGGTGATAGCTGCCGGCAAGGCACAATACACCTGCATGCCGAACGGCAAAGGGGGCATCGTAGATGACCTGATCATCTATAAATACTCCACGACAAAATATCTCATGGTGGTCAATGCCGGCAATATCGATAAAGACTGGGCATGGGTCAATACAATCAAAAACGAACATCCTGAGTTCAGCGATGTATCCCTTGAGAACGCCTCCGAGCGTTACGGCCAACTGGCCGTTCAGGGTCCGAAAGCAGTGGAACTCTTACAACTTCTGACGGACGCTGATTTGAAGTCAATCGACTACTACGCTTTCCGCGAATGGAGTTTTGCGGGTGTTCCGGGTGTCATTCTCAGTAATACAGGCTACACCGGTGCCGGCGGTTTTGAGTTGTACTTCCCTGCCGAGAAAGGCAAGCAGATATGGGATGCGTTGTTCGAAGTAGGCAAGCCTTTCGGCCTCGCACCTATCGGTTTGGGCGCACGCGACAGCTTGCGCCTGGAGAAATGGTACTGTTTGTACGGCCATGACATCGACGACACCACTTCGCCGCTTGAAGCCGGATTAGGATGGATTACCAAACTGGACGCAAAAGAGTTCATCGACCGCGATTTCCTGAAGAAGCAGAAAGCTGAAGGCGTGAAACGCAAACTCGTGCATTTCGAGTGCCTGGAACGCGCCATTCCTCGTAACGGCTATGAGATCTGCGACGAAGCCGGCAACACCATCGGTAATGTAACTTCCGGCATCATGCTGCCGAACACCAAGACAGGTATCGGCATGGGATACGTAAAAACCGAGTTTGCCAAGAAAGGTGAGATTATTTACATCAGGATACGCGAGAAACTGATTCCGGCTAAGGAGGTTTAGGGGATTAGAGGCATGGGAAAGAACGTAGCACTGGTTTTGGGTTCCGGAGGCGCACGCGGATTAGCGCATATCGGAGCGATAGAGACGCTTGAGGAACGGGGTTATACCATCACAAGTATAGCCGGTTGCTCAATGGGCTCTATCATCGCCGGTATGTACGCTGCAGGACAACTGAAAGAGGCCAAAGAGTGGTTCTTAAGCGTTGACAAGCAGCTAATACTCCGCATGATGGATATCAACCTGCTTAGCGGGAACTCGCTTGTCAAAGGAGAACGCATCATCAAGGAATTGGAAAAAGTAGTGCCGGACAGGCCTATCGAGAGTCTGAATATACCATGCACGATTGTAGCAACGGATATGATTCATTCTGACGAGGTGCTGTTCCGTACTGGAAGCCTGTTTGAAGCAGTGCGCGCATCTATCAGCATTCCGTTGTTCTTCAAACCCGTGCAGATCGGTCAACAGTTACTGATAGACGGCGGCATTCTTAATCCGTTGCCCTTGCACGTGGTAGAGCGCACCCCCGGTGACATCCTTGTAGCGGCTGATATCAGCGGCAAAGACAGCATGCCGATAGAGGAAGTGTATGAACCGATAGATGTAGAGGGGAAGTTAGCGGAAGTGAAGAAGAGCGGCATTCCTGTTCCTAAATCCTGGGAACAACAGTTACGTCTGTTGGGCAGAAGGGTCGATCATATCCTGGAGCAACGTGCAAAGGACTTGGGTCGTAAAGTGAGTTTCGTCTCGCTGCTTGACCGAATGAGCGACATCCAAATCCAGCAGAACACCCTACTCTCGCTGCAACTCACCCCGCCGGACGTACATTCCGTCATGCGGCAGTATGCATACAACACCTTCGACTTCGACAAAGCGGAGGAGATTATTGCGGACGGCAAACGCCTGATGAACGAAGCGCTGGATGAATATGAAAAAGCAAATTAAGGATTGAAAGGACGCAGAGAGTATATTATCCGCAAGGCTATGGAGCTGTACGCGCTCAAAGGCTACCAGAACGTGAGTATAACCGACTTGCAGTTCTCGTTGGATATAGGACGCGGAACGCTCTATTACTACTTCAAAGACCAGGACGAGTTGTTCCGCACATGCATGGAGCATTATTTCCTGGAACCCAAACAGCGCGCCCTGAGTTCCGTGCCGGAAGATGTGACGATAGACAAGATGATTGACGCCATGCTGGATTACCTGCACAGCCTGCGCGAAGCACTGATGACATTTGACATCAAGACGATCAACACCAGCAACGTCAATGACCTCATGTTCACCGCCTACAGCCGCTTTCCTCACCTGCACCGCAAGGCGCAGCGCCTTGCCCTCAAGGAACTCGAACTATGGCGCAAAGCTATCTATGCCGACCAACGCGCAGGCCTTATACGACGCGACATCGACAGAGAGCAGATAGCGCTCATGTTCGCACATATCAAAAACAGCTACGACAGCGGCTTGGGACAAACACAAATGGATTTCTCACTATTAGAAAAAACATATTCAGAATTTCACAAATTGCTTAAAATTTAAAGAAAAAAACTAATTCTGAACGATTGTTCAAAAAAATAGCAGTACTTTTGCAAAAAATATCGCAATTTGTGTTGTAAAATTTGAATAAACTGAATATATATGGCAACAAAACATTACTTATCCTATTTACAGGAAACAATTCATTCACATTGGGATCGCCTGGCAATGAAAGACTTGGACGGCGTCAGTTCTTTCACATATTCCGAATTGGCGGCCGCGATAGCCAAACTGCATGTCACATGGCGTGAGGTGGGCATCAAAGAAGGCGACAAGATAGCCCTTTGCGGCCGTAACTGCGCCAACTGGGGTTTGCTGTTCCTCGCAGCCGAGAGTTATAAAGCCGTGGTGGTTTCCATTCTGCCGGATTTCACGGCGGAGGGTATCTACTCCTTGGTAGAGCACTCGGAGGCCATTCTGCTCTATGTCGGCCCTAATGTAAAGAAAAAGATTGATACTACCCGGATGAAGGGTCTGAAGGCCACCATTTTCATGGATGACATGACGATCGTGGATGCCGATGATGCGTTCCGCAAGAAGTATGAGGGCGTTGACGCTGCGTTCGTCAAGGCCTATCCGAACGGTGTGACACGCGATGACGTACATTATCCGACGGATAATATGGACGATTTAGCCGTAATCAATTACACCTCCGGCTCGACAGGAAACCCGAAAGGCGTAATGCTGACACACTTGAACCTGAGCGGCAACGTTGAGTTCGCCTGCCAGCGTATTCCCCACAAACCGGGCGATACTGTTCTCTCCATGCTGCCTATTGCGCACATGTTCGGACTGATGTTCGAGTTCCTCTATCAGGTATGCGACGGTGCCGAGGTCTTCTTCCTGACCCAGGCTCCGACCCCGACGGTGCTGATGAAAGCCTTCGCGCAAGTGAAGCCGTTCATGATTCTTACCGTGCCTCTGGTTATTGAGAAAATCGTCAAGAAGGGTGTGCTTCCGAAGATCAGCAGTCCGGCAGCCAAGATTATGTGGAAGACGCCGATACTCAAGAATATCATCCGCGGCAAAGTAAAAGAAGGCTTGGACAAGACCTTCGGCGGCAGACTGCGGTACCTCATCATCGGCGGAGCTGCCCTCAACGGCGAAGTGGAGCAAGTACTGCATGACATCAAATACCAGTACTGTGTAGGTTACGGAATGACGGAATGCGGTCCACTGATCAGTTATGAAGACTGGTTCAATTATGCCTTCCATAGTTGCGGAAAAGAACTGCCGCAATGCCGCGTTCGTATCGATTCCGAAGACCCGACAGGCAAAGACGGCGAGATTCAGGTTAAGGGTATCAACGTCATGAAGGGTTATTACAAGAACGAAGAGGCAACGAAAGCCGTATTCACCGAAGACGGATGGATGCGTACGGGTGACCTCGGCATACTCGACAAAGAAGGAAATATCTACATTCACGGCCGGTCAAAGAACATGATTCTCGGTCCTTCCGGACAAAATATCTATCCGGAGGAACTGGAAGACAAGTTCAATTCTCTGCCTTGCGTGGTAGAGTCTATCGTCCTCAGTCGTGACGGCAAACTCGTAGCTCTTGTATTCCCTGATACTTCGGCCGACGGCAAAAAGTTGTTAGGCACCAAGAGCCTGACGCAACAGATGGAAGAGAACCGTCAGGCCGCAAACGCCACCCTGCCGCAGTATAGTCAGATTAGCAGCGTTGAACTTGTTGCGCAGGAATTTGAAAAGACGCCGAAACGGTCTATTAAACGCTATTTATACAAGTAAGTCTTGGCAACTCGTTTGCACAAGACGCGCTTGTGAAATAAACGCTATTTATACAAGTAAGTCTTGGCAACTCGTTTGCACAAGACGCGCTTGTGAAATAAGCGCTATTTATACAAGTAAAGAGATTTACCTATAAAATGCAGAAACATTATCTACAGTACCTCACCGACGTCATGTCGCATCAATGGAATGATGCGGCATTGACGGATTATGGAGAGGAACACGAGTACACCTTTGGGGAACTGGCCGCCGAGATGCTTCGCCTTCATGCGCTCTTTGAGCAATTAGGTCTGAAACGCGGCGATAAGGTCGCTCTGGCAGGCCGTAACTGCGCCAACTGGGCGGTTGCGTACCTTGCTATAGCAGCGTACGAAGGTGTGTGCGTGTCTATCCTGCAGGATTTCACGGCAGAGGACATTGCGCACCTGCTTGACCATTCCGACAGTGACCTGCTGTTCGTTGGTCCATATGTGTGGAAAGAGTTGCAAAACCAGACGCTGCCTAAACGCCTCAAGGCTGCTCTTTCACTGGAAGACTGGCGCGTGTTGTATTGTGGACAAGAAGACGCAAAAGGCAAAAAGCAGGATTTGATTGCACTGGCAGATAAAGCCTTCAAGGCTAAGTATCCCCATGGCGTCAAACCCGAAGACATTCATTTTTCGGCAGACGAGAACAACCTCGCGCTCATCAACTACACTTCCGGCTCGACCGGCAGTCCGAAGGGCGTCATGCTCAACGGACGTTCGATAAGCAATAATATCGAGGTGGGCATGAAAATGCTGCCCGTAGATCCGGGTCAACGTCTCGTATCCATGTTGCCTCTGGCTCACATGTTCGGCCAAGTATGCGAACTGCTCTACCCGCTTTGCAGCGGCACGCATATCTATTTCCTGACCAAGAGTCCGACGCCGTCTATTCTGCTCAAAGCGCTAAGCGACGTGCAGCCGTACCTGGTAGTCACTGTGCCGCTTGTAATTGAGAAGATTTACAAGAAGAATCTTGACCCGCTGCTCAGCAAACGGATTATTCGCATGTTCTGGCATACACCGATCATCAGCACCATCCTCAAGAGCCGTGTCAAGAAAGGTCTGCGTAATGCTTTCGGCGGCAAGTTGCGGTATTTCATCTGCGGCGGTGCGGCGATGAACCCCATCGTGGAGAAATGTCTCATGGATATCCATTTCCCCCTCTCTATCGGCTATGGCATGACGGAATGCGGGCCGCTTATCGGAGGTAACCCACCGAGGTACTTCAAGGCCCGTACAGGAGGTGTTCCGGTGATGAACATGGAAGTCAAGATAGACCAACCCAACGCAGCAGGAATAGGCGAAATACTCGTCAAAGGCGAGAATGTCATGCTCGGCTACTACAAGAACCCGGAGGCTACGAACGCAGCCTTTACGGAAGACGGCTGGATGCGTACCGGCGACCTGGGACGTCTGGACAAGAAAAAGAATATCTACATCAAGGGACGCTGTAAGACCATGTTCCTCGGCGCCTCCGGACAGAATATCTACCCCGAGGAGATTGAGGACAAGCTGAACAACCAACAGGCAGTCGGAGAATCTTTGATTGTCGAGCGCGAAGGCAAACTGGTAGCACTCGTATTCCCGGATGAGACGCTCACCAAGCGAATGACGCTGGAGGAGGTACAGAAGATCATGAAAGAGAACCTCGAGAAACTCAACCACCTCATTCCGTCCTACAGCAAGGTATCGAATATCGAGGTGCAAGACAAACCTTTCGAGCATACCCCGAAGAAATCTATCAAACGATTCCTCTATAAATAAAATAAATGCGCGTCACCGCGCATTTATTTTTTATAGTCTTTCTATGTCTTATGCCTCTCTTCGAATCTTAGCGCCGATGGCGTTGAGACGATGCTCGATGTCTTCGTAACCGCGGTCAATCTGGTCGATATGATCAATCTTACTGGTGCCTTCGGCACTCATGGCAGCGATAAGCATGGCGATACCTGCACGGATGTCAGGGCTGGTCATGTTATTGGGCTTGAGTTGGCGCTGATGGTCATGCCCGACAACGACCGCTCTGTGCGGGTCGCAGAGGATGATTTGCGCACCCATGTCGATCAGCTTGTCCACGAAGAAAAGGCGTGACTCGAACATCTTCTGGTGGATAAGAACCGTTCCTTTCGCCTGAGTAGCCACGACCAGCAGCACAGACAGCAAGTCCGGCGTGAGTCCGGGCCACGGAGCGTCTGCCACCGTGAGGATGGAACCGTCGAGGAAGGACTCTATCTGGTAGTGTTCCTGGGCAGGGATGATGATGTCATCGCCGTCCACGTCAATGCGGATACCAAGGCGGCGGAAGGCATCGGGGATGATACCGAGGTCACGGTAGCCCACATTCTTGATACGCAGTTCCGAACCTGTGATAGCCGCCATGCCGATGAACGAACCCACCTCGATCATGTCGGGCAGGAGCGTATGTTGCGCGCCGTGCAGTTCTTTCACACCTTCTATCGTCAGGAGGTTAGACCCTACTCCGCTGATCTTCGCTCCCATGGCATTGAGGAGTTTGCATAGTTGTTGTAGGTAAGGCTCGCAGGCGGCATTGTAGATCGTTGTAGTCCCTTCGGCGAGTACGGACGCCATGATGATATTCGCGGTACCCGTGACAGAGGCTTCGTCGAGCAGCATATACGTGCCCTTAAGGTGCTTTCCTTCAAAACGATAAGCAAGCAAGTCATGGTCGTACTCGAAGGTTGCGCCGAGGTTCACCATTCCCTGGAAATGCGTGTCCAGACGGCGACGGCCGATCTTGTCTCCGCCGGGTTTGGCGTAGGTCACCTCGCCCAGACGCGCCAAAAGCGGACCAATAAGCATGACCGAGCCGCGCAGTTTATTGCATTTCTTGAGGAAATCCGCGCTGCGCAGGTAAGCTGTGTCGAGATTACGGGCGGTGAAGGCATACTTGCCTTTCGCGAGTTTCTCTACCGTCACGCCGATAGACGCGAGCAAGTCGATGAGGTTATTGACATCAAGGATGTCAGGCAGGTTGTTGATGACTACCGTTTCCTTGGTGAGCAACACGGCGCAGAGCACCTGCAGCGCTTCGTTCTTCGCGCCTTGCGGGGTGATGGAACCATGCAGTTTATGTCCTCCTTCTACGATAAATGAAGCCATTTAGAAATTAAAAATTAAGAATTAAGAATTATATGTAGTTCACTTCGGGGTTGATGGTGATATTGAATTTCTCTTTGACGCTGGCACTGACGGCTGCCGCGAGGTCGATGATGTCTTGCGGCGCAGCGTGATCGGCATTAACGATAACCAGCGGCTGTTTGGGCCATACTTGTGCTCCACCGAGCGTCTTGCCTTTCCATCCGCATTGCTCGATGAGCCATGCAGCAGGAATCTTCACGCCTTGCGGTGTCTCGAAATGCGGCATGTCGGGGTATTGCTTAAGCAATGCGTTCGCCTGTTCTTCCGGCACAAACGGGTTCATGAAGAACGATCCCGCTGAACCCACTTCTCCGACTTTCGGCAACTTGCTGTTACGGGTCTCAATGATCTCTTCGCGGGTTTTGGTCGCATCGCCCGGCTTCACTTTATAAACGACCGATGTAACGATATACTTGCCTTTCAGTTCATGCTTGAAGGCGCTGTCGCGGTAGCCGAACTTGCATTCGGCATTGGTAAACACGCGCTCTTCGAGCGTCTCGACATCGATGGTATGCACACGCAGGATGACATCTTTGGCTTCGCAACCGTACGCACCGACATTCTGCACGGCACTCGCACCCACTTCGCCCGGAATGAGACTCAACTTCTCCATCCCGCAGTACTGCATGTCGGTCAGTTGGGCGATGAGGTCATCCAGTCGCAGGCCATTCTGCGCCTCCACGGTCTCGTCGTCCAGGAACTTGGCACGCGCCATGCCGGAATGCAGTATAACGCCATCGAAGTCCTTGGTAAAGAGCAAGTTAGATCCCTGCCCTATATGCAGAATGCGTTCACCGCGATGTTCCTTCAGCACCTGGCGCAACTCATCCAACGAGTAGTACTCGATGAACAACCGCGTCGTCACATCTATGCCAAAGGTGTTATATGGCAGCAGGGATATATTTTCTTTTATGGTCATATTATTCGGAATAACGGTATTACGGAATTACGGAATTACGGGATACCGAAAAGTTAAATGCAGCACGCATCGCTCGGCATTCTCCAGTCTCCGCGCGGGGACAAGGAGACGGCCACTACTTTCGGTCCGTCGGGCATACAGCTGCGTTTGAACTGCTGTGTGCAGAAACGGCGCATAAAGACGTTGAGCCACTTGTCGATGGTTGCTTCGTCATATTGGTCTTCGAAGGCTTGGCAGGCCATATAACGGATCTTCTCGCGGGTGAAACCGTAGCGCAGGAAATAATAGATGAAGAAGTCATGCAGGTCGTACGGTCCCACTTTGTCCTCGGTTTTCTGCGCTATCTCGCCGTGCTCATCCGTCGGCAGCAGTTCCGGCGATACCGGTGTATCCACGATATCCAGCAGGATTTCGCGGAGCGGCTCGCTATACATATTCTCTGCCGCATAACCGACAAGGAAACGCACGAGGGTCTTGGGAATACCGGCATTGATACCGTACATCGACATCTGGTCGCCGTTGTAAGTACACCATCCGAGGGCTAACTCACTCAGGTCTCCTGTTCCGACCACGAGTCCGTTCAGTTCATTGGCGAGGTCCATAAGGATTAAGGTACGTATACGCGCCTGCGCGTTCTCGTAGGTCACGTCATGGACATCCATGTTATGCGCTATGTCGTTGAGGTGTTGCGTTGTGACGTCGCAGATAGAGATCTCGCGGTGGGTGATACCGAGTTCGCTCATGAGGTTCAACGCATTTTGATAGGTGCGGTCGCTTGTTCCGAAGCCGGGCATCGTCACGCCGACGATACGCTCGCGGTCATAGCCTAAAAGATCCGCTGTCTGAACGCACACCAACAAGGCCAGCGTACTGTCCAAGCCGCCGGAGATACCCAGCACAAGGGTCTTTGCGTGCGTGTGTTCCCAACGACGAGCCAAGCCGTTCGTCTGGATAGAGAAAGTGTCCAGACAGTACTGGTCTTCCTCCCCTTTATTTGGCAGGAACGGCAACGCCGAGAAATGACGGTGTACCGGCTCGGTCATCTCCTCTTCGCGCTCTATCGGAGCCACGTTGATATGACGGTAGTGACCGGATTTATCTTTGGTAAAGTTCGTGTTACGCTGGCGGTCGGTACGCAAACGCTCGACATCTATCTCCTGGATATTCATCGTGCTCTCACGCTGGAAACGCTCGCCCTCGCAAAGCATCGTGCCGTTCTCGGCGATGTAGGTACTGCCGGAGAAAACGACATCTGTCGTGGACTCGCCTACGCCCGAAGAAGTGTATATATAGCCGCAATGAACACGGGCACTCTGCTGTGTGATCATCTGACGACGGAAAGCGTGCTTGCCAACGATGCAGTTGCTGCTCGATAGGTTAAAGACCAGCTCCGCGCCTTGAATGGCCAATTGGGTCGAAGGAGGTAACGGCGACCACAGGTCTTCACATATCTCCACGCCGAAAGTGTAGTTACGGGTGGTGAAAAGCAAATCTGTGCCAAAAGGCACTTCTCCGCTCCATATCTCTATTTTCGGAATACGCGGAGCGATACCTCCGGGCGTGAACTCACGGGCTGCACGCCCCGATGTGAACCAGCGTTTCTCGTAGAACTCACCCGTGTTCGGGAGATTCACTTTCGGAACAACACCCATCACTTCGCCGTCCGTCATCACGAAGGCGCAGTTGAAGAGATCGTTGTCCACTTTCAGCGGCGCACCGACAAGCACGATGATCGCCTTGCCGCGTGTGTAGTCGCACAGACTTTCCAGCTCGCGCAGCGCGCTCTGTTGCAGAGCTTGCGTGAAGAACAGGTCCGCGCAGGTATAACCGGTTATACTCAATTCCGGGAAGCATATCACTTCCACGCCTTCAGCGATTGCTTCGTCAATCTGCAAACGAATCTGCTCAGCGTTGAACTTACAATCCGCTACACGCATAGTCGGCACTGCCGCCGCCACACGCACAAATCCCAAATTGGTTTCCATATTCAAACAATTTTGCGCGGCAAAATTACACAAAAAAAATGATATATGCAAATGTTTTGCATTTTTGCGGCAATTTTTCACTTTTATTTGCATATATGAATTTTTTTCTGTACCTTTGCAGCCGCAAAATGAAACTGCTGGCACCGACAGCATAAAAAAGCGGTGACATATTGAATATTCGCGTTTGCGATTTATTGGGTGCTCCAGAATGTGAGAAGTTTTAGAGATGTACTATAATAAGTCACAAGCGTCCATAGTATATATGGGCGTGGCTTATCGGTACATGGGCATTTCTCACAGCCTTGGAGCAGGTAAGAAACGTCCATTTTTTTTATGTTTCATATCTTTAAAACCGATGTGGCGATGGGATATAACCGCCGTTAAGAAAATGAAAAAATCAGTTATGTTACTCATCTTGAGTGTCGTATTCTTATTGCCGTCCTGTATGGTAACGAAGACCAATGTGAAGAACTATGCAGATCTTGAGGGACAAGAGTATTACTATGCCAAGGGAAGGCACATGTATTTATTCTGGGGTCTGCTGCCTGTCGGCAAGCCGGCAATTACCCAACCCGTAGAGATCGAACCCTGCCAGGTTCGCACTTCTACCGAATTTGTGGATGGCCTCGTTTCTACCATCACCGGTGGTATCTTCTCAATGCAAACCGTTGGCGTTTTGGCCAAGCGTACAGAACCGCTCAAAGTGGGCGATGCAGTGAACTATTACAAAGGGGAAGAAGTCATGAAAGGCAAATTGGAAACCATCATAGACAACAAGAAATGTATCGTCCTGACCGCTGACAACAAACCCAAAAAGATGAACCTGAAGAATGTCTGGAAAGCCAAATAATGACGGCTGAGAAAGAAGAGCGGCAGAGTGAGACTCGCCGCTTTTTTGTCGGCATACAATGCCGGGCTGATTTTTTTGCACAATAATTCCACTTGCTCTTGCATATTCCAAAAATTTTGCGTACCTTTGCACTCGATTTCGGATTACACTGAGGCCCAACTAAAAGAGAAAATGTGCGACTACGTGCGGCACGAGGTGAGCGAGATGCTAAAACACGGCGAAGAAATTAAGCCGTAGAAGAATAGAGATTAGCGTGTGGTTAGGGTGATCTTAGGCTGAGGAGCCTTTGATCACCCTTTCAGCACCCATTGAGCACCCTTTGCGCAGTAGTGGAAGAGTAGTGGCGGAGTAGTGGTTAAACCGAGGAGAGGGAGAGGAAGCCGGATACAATCCGGCACAATGAACAAAGCATAACCTCCTGAAAGGGGGAGAGAAAGTTGAAAGTTTAGAGGGTTAGAGGGTTAGAGGATTAGAGAAACTGCCCGCATGGATTTTTGGCCATTTTTGTGAGCGAAGCGTATTTTTGTAAGGCGGACGGACAACTCTTGAGTTGTACGTGATGGTTAGCGGGTATTGGGCGCTGGGAGCTTGCTCACGAGCGACTAATAGACGATAAACATTAGACCAAAAGGTCGTACCGCCGCGTTTTTGATTTACTACTATGTTTTTTTCTATCAAAAAGATTTGCATAATTCAAAAAAAAGCAGTAAATTTGCAGCCGATTTAAATTGGCTAATTATAGACTTATGATCACGATAGAGCAATTAAAAGATGTTCAGCAGCGGGCGGACAAGCTCAAAGCCTACCTTCAGATAGACGAGAAACGTATCCAACTGGAGGAGGAAGAGTTGCACACCCAAGCCCCCGGGTTCTGGGACGATGCCAAAGCGGCTGAGGTACAGATGCGCAAGGTCAAAGGGCTCAAGCGCTGGATTGAAGGATACGAAGGCGTGCGTGCGGCGGTAGAAGAACTCGCCCTCGCCTTCGACTATTACAAAGAGGAACTCGTCACCGAAGAAGAGGTAGATGCCGCATACGCGCACGCCCTCTCGGAAGTGGAAAACCTAGAGATGAAGAATATGCTATCGCATGAGGAAGACCAGATGCCGGCAGTGCTGAAGATCGTCTCCGGAGCAGGAGGAACGGAAGCCCAAGACTGGGCTGAGCAGCTGATGCGTATGTATATGCGTTACTGCGAGAAACATGACTACAAGGTCACCATCGAAAACCTGCAGGAAGGCGACGAGGCCGGTATCAAGACCGTGACCTTCAACATAGAAGGCGAGATGGCGTACGGTTATCTGAAGTCCGAGAACGGTGTACACCGTCTGGTTCGCGTCAGTCCTTACAACGCACAAGGCAAACGAATGACATCTTTCGCGTCGGTCTTCGTGGTACCGCTCATCGACGATACCATCGAAGTGGAGGTCAACCCCGCCGGCATCAGTTGGGATACTTTCCGCAGTTCCGGCGCCGGAGGACAGAACGTCAACAAAGTGGAGTCCGGCGTGCGACTCCATTATAAATTCACCAACCCCTTAACGGGTCAGCCGGACGAGATCGTGATTGAGAATACCGAGACGCGCGACCAGCCGAAGAACCGTGAGAATGCTCTCCGTCACCTCCGTTCGCAGCTCTACGAGTTAGAACTCGAGAAACGCCGTCAGGCGCAAGCAAAAGTGGAGGCAGGCAAGAAGAAGATTGAATGGGGTTCGCAGATCCGTTCCTACGTCTTCGACGACCGCCGCGTGAAAGACCACCGCACCAACTACCAGACATCGAATGTCAACGCCGTCATGGACGGAGATATCGATGCGTTCATCAAAGCATACTTAATGGAATTCCCTGATTAAAGTTTAAAGTTGAAAGAATGAAAGAGTTAATGATCATAGCCGCTCTGGCGGTAAGTTTAAGCGCCTTTTCGCAGGCAGACAGTACGCAAGTGAAGAAAGACAGCGTAGAAGGCTGGCAATTCACGACAGTGGACAGTGTACCTATTACGCGTGTAAAAGACCAACACCGCAGCGGAACCTGCTGGGCCTTCTCCACCCTCGGTTTTCTCGAGTCGGAAGTGCTGCGTATCAAAGGCAAAGAGGTGGAACTCAGTCCGATGTTCGTGGTCAGCAAGACGCTGATCGACCGCGCGACCTACTGCGTCCGCCTGTATAACGAGCCCAAATTCGCAGAGGGCGGTTCCGCTTACGACGTCATCTACTGCATGGAGCACTACGGTCTTGTTCCGAAAAGCGCGATGCCCGGTATCCGTTATGGCTGGACAGAAGCGGACACCCTACCCGTCTTCAGCGAGTTGACGGCAGTAGCGAGCGGTTATCTGAACGGGCTGAAGAAGCAGAAGAAACTGTCGCCCGTATGGCGCGAGGGCCTGCAGGCTATCTACGACACCTATCTGGGCGCTTGTCCTACGGAGTTTGAATACGAGGGCAAGAAATACACGCCGGAGTCGTTCGTGAAGAGTCTGGGTCTGAATGCCGAGGACTATGTGTCGATCACCTCTTATACGCATCACCCTTTCTACGAGCGCTTTGCGCTGGAAGTGCCGGATAACTGGCGCATGGACCAGATGTACAACGTGCCCATGGAGGATATGATGCGCATCATCGACAACGCTATCGCCAACGGTTACACACTCGCTTGGGGAGCGGATGTGAGCGAGATCGGGTTCACCCGCAAAGGTATAGGTGTCGTTCCCGATGCCGACCACGGCGCCGACCTTACCGGCAGCGACATGCAGAAATGGGTAGGCATGACCAAAGACAAACAGAAAGAGGAACTGACCAAGAAACCTTTGCCGGAGAAAACCATCACCCAACAGATGCGTCAGGACGCCTTCGATAACTGGGAGACAACAGACGATCACGGCATGCAGATCTTCGGTACCGCCAAAGACCAGAACGGCAAACGCTACTACATGGTGAAAAACTCCTGGGGTACACTCCGCTCAGATTACAAAGGCATCTGGTACATCAGCGAGGCGTTCATGCAATACAAGACCAATGACGTGCTGGTTCACAAGAACGCTATTCCGAAAGACATCCGCAAGAAATTGAAAATTGAAAAGTGAAAATTGAAAGGTGGCAGCAGAAGGCATCTATAAGGATCGTGGCAGTAAGTTCCTTGGGTTCGCGGAACCCATTACGGACGAGGAGCAAGCGAAAGCGCGGGTGGCATGGTACAAGAAGAAATACCATGACGCACGGCATGTATGCTATGCCTATCGTCTGGGACCGAACTTATGGCGCACCAAGGATGACGGCGAACCGCACGGCACTGCCGGCGCACCTATCCTGCGCTCCATCGATGCCCGTAATTTAGATAATATCCTGGTAGTCGTAGTGCGCTATTTCGGCGGCACGTTACTCGGCACAGGAGGTTTAATGGTCGCTTATCGCGAAGCAAGCAAAGCAGCATTGGATAATTATGGATCAGTTTAAAGACATACGTGCGTATCGTGTAGGATGGCTCCTACCCTTTACGGATTTTCTGCTCGCCTTCCCGCTGCTCGGAATATGGGCATGGCGGACGACAAAGGGAATCCGTCTGGACTATTCAGGCGACCGCAAACAGATAGAACACGACATCAAGCATGGCGCATTCTTCCTTACCAACCACCGTGACATCATCCTTGATGCCTCATGGCTGTCCCTCCTGTTGCGTTGCCGCTATTTCATCCGTCCGTACATGGGAATAGGCAATAATCTCTTTGCAAAGAAATGGATAGAACACCTGGTTCGTTTTAACCGCTGTTTTGTAGTCAAACGCGGCGCCGGTGCCCACGCACAATTGGAGAATGCCAAACAGTTATCCGCTTACATCCGTCAGCTTCGCGGTCGCCACAAGTCCATCTGGCTCGCTCAACGCGAAGGCCGCGCCAAAGACAGCAACGACCTCACACAAGTCAGCGTATTACACATGCTGACAATGAATAATGATGACATCTTTGAAGCCGTAAAGGCCCTCAATATCTGTCCGGTAAGTATCACCTACGAGTACGATCCTTGCGACTATCTCAAAGCCCGCGAGATGCAACTCAAGCGTGACAATCCCAAGTGGAGGAAGCGCGCGAAGGATGATGTTGAGTCGATGGTTACCGGCATTCGTGGCGAAAAAGGGCGCGTCGTTTTTCGTCTGACGCCGAGTATCAATCCGGAGATTGACGCCATGTTAGCGGCGCATCCTGAATACCGTGAGTTACCTCAACATGACCAGTTGCAGCATATATGCAACATCATCGACCGCCACATTCATCAAGGCTACGAGATCTATGAGCGTGGCACGGATTTTGATGCCTACATAGAGAGCCGTTTGGCGAAGATAGAACTGCCGAACAAAGACGAGGCGTTCCTTCGTGAGAAACTGGTTGAAATGTATAATTTTCCGGTAATAAATCATAGGAAGAGTTTAAAGTTGAAAGTTTAAAGTTGAAAGTTTAAAGAAATGAAAAGAGCAATATTCCCGGGGTCCTTTGACCCGTTTACAGTAGGCCATTTTGACATCGTGAAGCGTGGCCTGGAGATTTTCGATGAGATCATCATCGGTATCGGTCGTAACAGTACTAAGAAAGAGACCTTCCCTATCCGCGAACGGGAGGAAGCCATCCGTAAAATCTTTGCAGACGAGCCGCGTGTGAAGGTAGCTATCTATGACAGCCTGACAGTGGATTTCGCCAAAGAGCAAGAGGCGCAATTCATCCTGCGCGGTATGCGTTGCATAGGCGACTTCGAGTACGAGCGTAACATGGCAGAGGCCAACAAGCAGTTAGGCGGCGTGGAAACTATCATTCTCTACACCCGCCCCGAGTACGCACATATATCCTCTACCCTCGTGCGCGACTTGTATTCCTACGGAAAGGATGTCAGTGAATTCGTACCTAATCACCTTCGTTAAAAGGAACAGTCAATAATGAAAAATGAAAAGCTCAATACGTTGTTAGGAATAGCCTTCCTATCAATCTTCAGTTTTCAATTTTCTATTCTCTCCGCCCAAGAACGCCAAGAGACTTCGCGGGCGGAAGAGTGTATCAGCATCTTCAACGATGTGCTTCGTCAGGTGGACGTGAACTACGTGGACACCCTCAATTATGAGGATCTGACGGAGACGGCTATCAATGCCATGCTCCGCAAGATAGACCCTTACACGATCTATTATCCCAAGAAGAACGACCGCGAATTACGGATGATGACCACCGGCAAGTACGGCGGTATCGGTAGTATTATCCAGCAGCGTCCGCGTCCTGACAAAGCAGGCAAGAAACAACCCAAAGACAGTCTTTGGACCTATGCCATCAACCCGTATGAGGGCAAGCCCGCCCAAAGAGCAGGCATGCAGGCAGGTGACCGCATCCTCTCTATCGACGGCAAGACAACCAAAGGTCTGACCGTCAGCGAGGTGAGCAATAACTTACGCGGTGTGCCGGGTACGACCGTTGTGGTAGAGATTGAACGCGAAGGGGTCGCGAAGCCTATTAAGCTGGAGATCGTCCGCGAAGACATCCATCTCGATGCCGTCAGTTACTACACAACCATAGAGGCTGACAGCCTTTCCACTCCGGTTGGATACATCGCTTTCAGCGAATTTACGGAAGGCTCCGCGCAAGCATTCTCCAATGCCTTGGATGAACTCTATTACAACCGTGGCGCACGCAAACTCATCATCGACCTGCGGGGCAACGGAGGCGGAATTGTGGATGAAGCGCTGCAGATAGTGAACCTCTTTGTGGACGAAGGACAAAAAGTCGTTGAGACGAAAGGCAAGACTTCTCGCAGCAACTATATCTATCAGACCCGCAATAAACCGCGGTACAAAGATCTGCCGTTGGTTGTCCTGGTGGACAAGAACTCTGCGTCAGCAAGCGAGATTGTCTCGGGAGCATTGCAGGACCTGCACCGCGCAACCTTAATCGGTCAACGTACCTTTGGAAAAGGTCTCGTACAAAATGTCCGCCCTATCGTCTATGGCGGCCATATCAAAGTAACAACCAGCAAGTACTACCTACCCTCCGGACGTTGTATTCAGGCCATCGACTACAGCGAGCGCCAGAAAGGACATGAACTCAAACGCGACACGGCAGGCGGTATTCTGCCGGATATCGTACTCAACGACAGCGCAAAAGTGGATATCTGCTACTCGCTGTATTTGAATCATTATTTCTTTGATTACGCTACGCGTTACCATCGCCTGCACGACAGTATTGCCAAACCGGATCAATTCACGCTCACGGATGGCGATATAGAAGACTTCTGCAAGTTCCTCGATGAGCGCAAATTCAAATACGAGACGGAGACAGGCAAATTCTTCGCCGACATGCTGAAGATGGCAAAGCACGAAGATATTGACTCCACCACCCTTGCGCAGTTAGAGGCTCTCGAACCGATGCTCACCCCGGATTTCCGCGAAGCCATAGAACGCAACAAGGACGAAGTAAAAGAAATGCTTGGCTCCGAGATAGTATTGCGTTATTACTACCAACGAGGCCAAGCAGCTTATAACCTGCGCTATGATGATGAAATCAAGCGCGCATTAAGCGAATTAAAATAGTTCCACGCCTTGTGCAGTAAAGGTTTTAGTACCTTTGCGAATCAATAACTGACCGTCTCGCAGTATTTTCTGTACTTGCGGGGCGGTTTGAGTTTGCTCAACGTCCTCCGTCCTTGTGACAGTCACTTCGGCATTCAGCCTGTTCATTCCCGACTCCGCATCCCATGTACCTACGTTCGCAAAACGAATAGCATATCGCGGATCAGCCGTCAAACGCTCTGCCTCATCCGGCAGATGTAAAAAGAGTTGGTATGTGCCATTCGGAACATCGGAAGGAATAGTGATTGTCTCATCTATCGTCGTTACTACCCCGTTAGGTTTCCATCGACGGGGATCTGATTGCAAGGGGATGGAATAACTCTTATTACCGTTCTTGAGTACAATATACACTTTACGCTCATTATAGAGCGGTGCATATCCGGCATTCTTAATCTTCAGTACCACGCGGGCTTCGCCTCCGGGATTAGCAGCCGAAGGGATAGTAGCGGTTGTCAGTTGATAGCGGTAACCCATCTTGCGATCCAGATTATCATAGATACCGGAGGAACGCCATTTGTCTGTCACATCGCGCGAATAACTATAACCGCAGAAAGACCAATGATATTTGCTCATCTCGCTCTCTGCCTGTTTATATACCTGGCTTGCCAAAGAGCCCTCCACATTCGTCTCGCCGCCATTAGGCACATACAAGGTTTCATCCGCAATGTACTGGCGAAGGATTGGGTCATCATCAGGCCCGTCGCCATCACGGCCGTATGTTCCGTCATTCCCCCAATCAGCAAGGAACGCATCATTGTGATGTCCTATGCGGGCACGGGTTGAACCCGAGAACGCCTCTTCTGCGCTCAGAGGTACCTCATCGCCTAAATAGCTTAGTTTGATAAGCGGATAACGAACCAGCAAGAAACGGTTGGACGGACAGGCATCTAACATCGCCTCCAAAACCTGACGACGGTTATTATTCAGTTTCTGGGTCTCATTCCCAAAATTTGAACTATAGTACCACTCGCCCCACTGACCTACAAAGCCGGTCTCCATCACATAGATCACATCGGAATTGGCAGCCAAATGAGGTTTTAACTGCTCAATATGCCGCTTCACCCATGTTAATTCCGCATCTTTTTTGGATTTCCAATCATAGGCAAAACGCAGCACGCACTTAAAGCCGTTGTCGCGAAGGATTTGCATGTCTTCATCAAAGCCTTGCAGAATCTTATCCGACAGGTCTTTGGTCCTGTAATTGCCTAAATAATAGATCAGTACGGTGAGTGTTTGCTTGCCGGCGAACTCCTCAAAATACCAATCCGCTTCTGGTTGAACCACGTGATTTTTCGTATCGGAGAGCATTGTTTCTCCACCTAACTCATCCGTAAAACCTCTTTCCGGATTCGGGAAGATTGTCTGGTCATCTGCCGTATAGGTAATGACGCTGGCGCTTGCAGACAAAACGAGCAAGCAGAGTGTGAATAAGAAGGTTAAGCGTTTCATAAAAACGAGTCTCTAAGGAACGATCAATGCATAAACGGGGCTAATTTCTTTTGAGCGAGAAAGAGCATCCAGTCCGGGGTATGCTTGAGAAGCGGTGTACTCAGCCAGTTAATAAAGCCCGGAGTGTCCGCCTTTTTATTGCGGAACATCTTCTTGAGTGCGCGTTTCACCAGTTTCTCCGGCGGAATACTTACCGTCAGGGCGACCGCTAACCTACGGAGATTGGGTGCGAGGCCGAACAAACCTGTATCCACAGCCCCCGGCGCCATCACCGTAATACCTACGTTCTGCGGCTTCAATTCGTACCAGATGGATTTCGAGAAATTATAGATGAAAGCCTTCGTGGCGTTATAGGTCTGAATACCCGGCATAGCCATCCATGCGGACATCGAACTCATATTCAATATATACCCGCGCATGCGCTTGTGCCCACATATACGTTGTGCCGCCTCTTCTGCCGTCAACTCGCGCTTGCACATATCCGCCGCAAAAAGACGCGTCATCTTTGCTACCGTAATCATGTGTAGCTGCAGCATCAGTTCTATGCGCTTCATGGAGGTCTCGCAATAGGGATTAAAGAAGAATATACCGGCGTTATTTACCAGAATGTCCACTACATACTTATTCTCCACGCACCAGTCATGCAGCGTTTCTGCCGCATCCGGGAGGCTCAGGTCAGCAAAGCGCGCGATGGTCTTCACGTTGTATTGCGCAGCCAAGTCTTTCGCTACCTGCTCTAACTCTTTCTCCTGGTTGCTGACGAGGAGCAAGTCACAGTGATAATCCCGCGCTAACTGCGTAGCATATTGCAGTCCGATGCCGGAGGAGGCACCCGTAACTAACGCTAACATCTTACTTTCCTGCTTTCTGTTGTTCAACGGACTTCTTGGCATTCGCTTCGAGTTCTGCAATCTCGCGTTGGATACGCGGAGCAATCTTCTCGCCGTCACGCTCCACACACTCATGACATTTCATATCGAGCGTGTACATACGGCCTACGCAGTAGTTGGAACGACCGCAACCGGCATGGTAATGCGGGTTCTCCTGAATATGCTTGACAAAATCCGGATCTTTAATCAGTACGTGCGCTATCTGGAAGAGTTCAAAACCTTCGTCCATGATCTGCTGGCAGTTATCGCCGCTCTGCACACCGCCGACATAGATCAGAGGTACGTTGGTGTCCTTGAGTGCTTCCTGGAAAAGCTTTGCTTTGTCCATGAAATATAACTCTTTGAACGGCTGTGTCGGCAACATAATCTGGTGTACACCGGGTATGTTCAATGCCGCTTTAAGCCACCAGAAAGACTTCATGTTCATATAGTGCGCGAGGGTCTTGTACGGCATAGCTCCGCCGAGAATCGTCATCGGAGAACGGCTTACAGTACCGCCGGAAAGCACGATACCATGTACCTTGTGCTTTGCTATCTCTTTCGCCACCTGAATACCCTCTTCGATACTGACGCCTTTCCAGCAGTCATCCCACATGTTGGTTTTGACGACTACCGCCATATCGTTACCGGCGTGCGCCATCACTTCGTCCAACACCTCGTTCATGAAACGAACGCGGTTCTCGAACGAGCCTCCGTATTCATCATGACGATGATTGGTACGCGGAGCGATGAACTGGGAGATAAGATATGCATGTCCCGCATGAATCTCCACACAATCGAAACCGCACTCACGCGCCCAGTCAACCGCCTCGCCGAATTTCTTCACGAGATTCTTGATCTCCGCTACCTTTAGACGACGGTGGATAGTCGGGCTATAGAGATTAAACCAGGTATCAGCACTCACCGGCATACAATGACAGGTATAGAAATGCGTCATATTTCCGCAGTGTCCCAACTGAATGCTGGCTTTCGCGCCCTCGGCATGAATGGCATCGGTCATCTTCTTCATGTCAGGAACGATTTCGGGGCGAACATAGAGTTGTCCATCAAACGACACACCACTCAAATCCACAGCGCAATATGCGACAGTCGTCATTCCTACACCGCCGCGTGCGACACTAACATGGTAGTCCTGCAATTCCTTTGTCGGCGCATTTGCGCGCGCCATGTTCTCAAAAGCAGCGCTGCGGATAATACGATTCCGCAGCGTAACAGGCCCTAATTGGAAGGGCGTAAAGAGCTTCGACTCATTCGCTGGCTCTTGGGTCTTTTTTGTAGCCATTATCAGTAAATAAACGGAATAATACGTTTCAACTTCTTTCGGTTGAATTCATCGGGGAATTCTTCCTCATATTTCTTGTATATTGCATTGCTACGCGGGACGAGGTTACAGCAGCTGAACCAGAAGAACAGCAGGCCGGCCAATGACCACGTAAGGATAGCAAATCCCAACCATTCAGTGATTTCACCGAGGTAATTTGCACTTGTAACATATTTGTACAGTCCTTTCTTCGGCAGGTAATGATTGGTATCACCCGGTTGACGCAAGTGACGAATTACATGATCGGAATGCATATTAATAATCCATCCCGTAAAGAAAATAATCGTGCCGATAATGAACTGCGGTGTAGTCACCCATGAAGTGGTGTATAACTCCGGATAGTATTGCGGCGCAAGATGGAAGAGCCAGAATCCCTGGATATATCCGTTAATTAAATTCCATGCTACAGAAAGCAGCATGATGATCAGCGGCATTTTACTTTTGCCCTTCAATAAGAACGGAAAAATAAACGAGCGCTGCAAATAATGGAACTCAAAGAACAAAAAGAATAGCCAATAAGGAGCCTGCTTTGTCACCCCACCATAAAGCGGAAAAGACTTGAAGTACAGATACAGCATTACAAAGAATACCGGACATTCCATCAAGAGCCATCCTACTTTGTTGCTAATCGCCGGTCCCCATTTCTCTGAGCGCATCTTGCCATAACCGGCATCCACAAAATACAACGATACAAATACGACCAGTCCTATCAGGAACATGACGTACAACAAATCGTAAAAGAAATCAATAGAGTAAATATTTTCTATCGGCATAGTATTGTTTGTTATGATTTTCGAACAAATAATTTGCAAAAGTACGAATTTATATTCGTATATGCAAAGTTTCTTAATAATCGTATATTTTTTCTTATATTATTGCACTTCTTTTTTCTGGCAGACAAAAAGGCCGATAATGATTAACACCATGCCAATCCACTTACCTATAGGCAAATGTTCGCCGAAAAAGAGGAACATCCACAGGGCTGTAAATGCCGGACGGATATTATTGAAGGCATTCGCTTGTGTCACCCCCACTTTACGCAATGCGGAGCAGAACAAAATAAATGCTATCACGCTGGCAAACACCGTCAGATACGCTACACATCCCAAGGCAACCGATAACTGACTGCTAATATCTGCCAACTGACTCCAGTCCAATGATTGAAGCGTTTGCGGTCCTTCCTTACACCACCACAACGGGATAAAGAACAAAAGACTTACCACTTGCGCGTAGAAAATGAAGGTCAGCGATGTGTATTTTGCAGGCACCTTACGCATCATAATGGAGTCGATTACAGCGGCAGAAACAGCTGCGAAAGCCAACAATATACCCCAATAACTACCGATGGAATAGTCTTTGCTTCCTATCAGCGTCAGGGCAAATACTCCGGCCGTAGAAACAAGAATTCCGATGATATTATTCCTTGTAACCCGTTCGCGCAAGAGGACCGCCGCAAAAATCGGACTAATCAACGGACTCGTGGATAACAATGTCTCGGCGATAGTCGGACTATGCAAAGCATCGTACGTGAAGGTTTCCAGCAGATAATACAGGAAGGGTTGACAAAAACCCGCTATCAAAAACAGCGGCCAGTCCTTCCGGTCTATCTTCTGTAGCCCGAATAACGTACTCTTACGGCATGCCAATCCGATGACGAGCATCAGAAGTACCGACGGTATAAAGCGCATCACAATCATCGTCAACGGCGGTAATACCAGCAATGCATGCTTGATGGCAATGCCGCTAACCGACCAGATAATCATAGAAACTATCAGAGCTGTGACGGCCACGAATTCTTCTCTATTCCTGCTAATCGACATATAGTCTCATGTGTAGTTTTTAATAATCGTTCTGTTTCAGCCGCTCTCGGTGCGGTTTCATCGGGGAAAATAGGTTCTCCGATCACGACTTGCACCAGCGGTTCATTTTTCGGTCCTAACCAACGCCAAACACCCGTCCGTTCCCGATAGGTCACCGCACAAGGGATAATCGGCATTCGATACTTATAGGCCATAGTAAAAGCACCTTTCTTGAATGGACGCAGAGGTTTATACCAATCCCATCGGCGGGCTTCCGGGAAGATATGAAACCAATACCCGCGGCGATGAAACTCATCGAAAGCTGCATTAAAAGCCTTCATCGCACTCATACCTGCTTCCGGCGCAGGGATAGGAATACCTCCTACGATACGCAGAAAAAACTGATCTTTGGTCTTGAAATTCGGAGCAAACATCGGAATACGTGTTCCCGTTCGGCCACAAGCACCGACAGCTGTAAGTATAGACGTGCAATCATGACGATAACAATGATTTCCGATAGTAATGGCGCCGCCAGCCAGCTGCTGCTTATATTTACGGAGGTTCTCCCTACCCGTCCACCGCAATCCGTACTTAATGCGCAGGACAAGTCCCATGATTGGCAAGAAGAAATAGTAACACAAGAGCAGATTCAGTTTGTTCGTCCAACTGTCATCCACATACGGGTAATCGGCATCAACAGCCGGATAATCACGGTCATAAACAGGTTTATACAAACCCACATACGGGTCGTCCTCCGGATAATCTGTCATCAAGGGCGGAACATACGTGCCAGGCACGACTCTCAAGTCTCTATAGCGTTTGTTCTCCATGCTAATCTTCAAGTAAATAAAACTGCGCCCCGACGCTTCTGGCAGCCTTACCGTCTTTCTCGTCTCTATCACCGACGAAAAGGGTCTCTTGGGGCGCGACATCCAACATCTCCACTACTTTGCGTGCCGCTTTCGCCGAAGGTTTGAGCAAGCCCAGCGAGGGAGCATCTACGAGAAAGTCAAATTGGGAAGCATCTATGTGCAGCGCCGCGAGTTTTTCTGCTACGCAGCCATAGTCGGAATAAACGGCTGTCTTGATGCCTTTTTCTCTGCATTCATCGAGAATTTTCATAGCTTCGGGCCGTATCGACTGATGCGCACCGATCAGTTCCACCATCGCAGGCAGATATACCTCACGATGCCAACGGGTCTTAACTATTTTCCTCCAGTATTTCCCACGCGCCAAGCGATCCGCCGCCAATAGAGGCAAGCACCACCAGAGGCGCTTCACCATCCGCCATTTGAGGCCGCGCTTGTCGTAGAGCGTGCCATCAAGGTCAAACACGACGGCTTTTATTTTCTCGGCGTTTAGCACGCTCTTTACGTCTTTCATCAATTTGATCGGCTTTGTTGATAATATTTTCGCTCAGCTGCTCAAAGCGGTTCTCCCAGCGTTGCAGCAGATTAAATTTCGTACGGCGTTTCTCATCCTGCATCAAGAGATTGAATTTGAATTGCCCGTCCCGGAAGCCATCTTTCAGACACGCCGCTTTAAAACGCGCATAAGCATTGGACAATAATATGTGCGTCTCCGGCTCATGCAGACGGAAGGACTTGCGTTTGCTTTCGTACTCGAGGTTGATATGCTGGAGTTTCTCATCCACTACTTTAGTGAACTGCTCCGCCTGCTCCTGACGTATTTTCTCGTCTGCGAATTCAAAATAGAAATGATATTTCGACTCTTCAATATCGGCGAATCCAACGAAGAATTTCGTCTTCATGCCCGTCTCTTCTTCCGCCTGATGCACAGCGTCCATGAATTGCGGTTCATATAGTTTCTCCCCTGTCATCGAGACAATACCATTCACCTTTGACACCATGTGTACAGTCGGTGTATTGAGGTATTTACCGCCCACCTCTACGAGGTCGTTCATATTATAACGGAACAAACCCGCATAAGTGGTAACGTACGCGCAATAACGTTTCCCCATCTCCAACTCATCAATCTGCAGGAAATGCTTGCGCGGACTATCCAGTTCACTCTCCTCTACGAACTCATAGTAATGGAAATGCGGAAATAGCACACTCTCGTTCGTATCATCAAGCGAGAAACCGAAACGGCACTCTGTCGAGATATATCCTAATTCCTGGTAAAACGTTTTGTTCCAGTCAAATTGGTCCATATACTTATCCATATAAATCTTTGTGTTACCGCATTTCCACGTACTGAGGAGCTGTAACCACGGCCAGAAGTCTTTAGGATATAAATGTCCCTTTTCATCAAGTATTTTGCGTAACTCCGCTGCTCTTTCCGGATTTGGGAAGAGATAGGCATCGAGTTCATCGCGGATGGCAAACGGAATTTCGAAGTCCTCGCATATTGTTCCGTGCTCTATGTCATGGAGCATATCGTCTATGTTCTCATTCATCACGCGCAGTAACTCGAGTATCGTCGATGGATTGGCGGTTGCCCACATGGTCACATCGCGGTGTTGCAGGGCCAAACGCATCAATGTATAATTACGCGCGCTATAGTCAGGAATCGACATCACTGCCGCCGGTGCGGTATAATGCTTCTTGATGATAGCCGGCAGGTCGCGCACCAACACGCCGCTGACCGCGCCGTACAATGTGCCGTCCGGCGCGTAGCCCTCACATTCCTTACCTACCGTAGTAAAGATATACCCTCCACATACGCGGTCGCGGTGCTTAACGAAATTCCATGCCCATACATGACTCATCTTGCCATACACGTCCTTTAGGTACTTGTGGGTCATAGGAATCCATTTGGGTTCACTCGTTGTACCGGATGTTGTAGCATACATGACCGGTTTACCGGGGAAGAGTACATTCTCTTCACCGTTTTTGTGGCGCTCAACGTAAGGACGCAAGGTCTCGAATGACTCATTCACCGGTACGTACAGCCGATACAGCCGGAATAAATCCTCCGCAGAAGTAGCGGACAGAATACGGTCAAAATGATGTTCCTTGCCGAAAACAGTATCGCGGGAGATGGTTAGGATGTCGCGCAGCGTCTTCTCTGCGGCATGACGGGGTTTACGGCTCCAGAACCGCAGACGTAAGGTCTGTGCGCCACCGACAAGCATCAACATCGTATTGATAATCCAAGGATACGGTAATGCGCGTCCCTCCTGATCCAAATAGGGTTTTATCTTTTTAGCCATATTCCGCCAAGATACAAATCGGGTGCAAAGGTACGAATAAATTTGCATATATCAAAATATTTTTGTAATTTTGCAGCCAAATTTTGCAATTATGACTTTTACGCATCTACATGTGCACTCCCATTATTCTCTGTTGGACGGACTATCGAAGGTAGAAGAGATTGTGGATAAATGTCTGGAGACAGGTATGCCTGCTGTGGCATTGACCGACCATGGTAATATGTATGGTATCAAGGAACTCTTGGACTACTGCAAGAAGATCAACAAAAACCGCAAAGCGGCATGTGCGGCTTCCGGTGAAGAGTTCGTGCCCTTCAAGCCTATTGTGGGCGTGGAGGCCTACTGCGCGCGTCGCGGGCGCTTTTCCAAGAAAGACGATAAAGCCGTTAACGGCGAAGGACGTACGTTCTTCATTGACCGTTCAGGCTGGCATCTTATCTTGTTAGCAAAGAATATGGCTGGTTATCACAACCTCTGCCGTATTGTGTCTCAGAGCTACATGTCCGATGCCTATTATTACACACCGCGTATTGACCGTGAGTTGCTTGAGAAATATCATGAGGGCATTATCTGCTCTTCCGCATGTTTAGGTGGTGAGTTACCCCAGAAAATCCTCGATGGAATCGTCAAAGGAGGTGATTTCAGTGAAGCAGAAGAGACGGTACGATGGTTCAAGAACCTTTTCGGAGAAGACTACTATATAGAACTTCAGCGCCATGAGACGCAGAAACCCGGTGCCGATGTAGAAGTGTATGAACGCCAGAAGCAAGTCAACCCTATCCTTATAGACCTTGCCCGCAAATACGGTGTAAAAATCATCGCCACCAATGACTCGCACTTTGTAAACGAAGAGGATGCGGAGGCGCATGACCGCTTGATTTGCTTGAGTACCAACCACTACGTGAATGACGTGAACCGTATGCATTACACGAAGCAGGAGTGGCTCAAGACTCCGGAAGAGATGGCAGAAATCTTCAGCGACCTGCCCGAAGCACTTACTAACACACAGGAAATAGTCGATAAAATCGAAATATATGACATCGACCACGGCCCTATCATGCCGAAATTCGACATCCCTGCCTCCTTCGGTAAAGAGGAAGATTATCCCGACCGACTGGCTTTCGAGAGTGCCTATCTTCGTCATCTGACGATGGAAGGTGCCCTTGAACGCTATGGGAAAGAGCGACTCGAGAACGACGACGTGCTTAAAGAGCGTATCGAATTTGAGTTGAATACCATCATTTCAATGGGTTTCCCGGGTTACTTTCTCATTGTCATGGATTTCATCCGTGCAGCACGGGAAGAATTGGATGTCTCTGTAGGTCCCGGTCGTGGTTCTGCTGCCGGATCGGTTGTAGCATACTGTCTGAAAATCACGGACTTGGACCCGTTAGAGTATGATCTCCTGTTCGAGCGTTTCTTGAATCCCGACCGTATCTCCCTACCCGATATCGACACCGACTTTGAAGATTGCGGTCGCGGAAAGGTGCTGGACTACGTAAGCCGCAAATACGGCGAGACACACGTGGCGCACATCGTGACCTACGGCAAGATGGCAACCAAGTCCGCGCTTGCTGATGTAGGACGTGTACAACAGATACCTCTGCCGCGTGTAAATGAACTGAAAGGGCTTATTCCTGATCGTGAGTTTCCGGGAAATATCAAGGATGAAAAGGGTAAGTCACCCAAAGTGAACCTCAAGAACTGCTACAAATATATCGATGAACTCAAGCGCGAGTATGAACATGGAGATCCGAATACCCGCTCAATGCTTGAATACGCTGCGCGGCTGGAAGGAACTATCCGCCAAGTAGGCGTGCATGCCTGCGGTGTGATTATCGGTGCAGATGACTTAACGAACTTCGCTCCCCTTTCTTCTGTTGAAGACAAGACATCGAAAAAACGCGTTCTTGTTACCGAATACGACGGGCATGTGGTTGAGTCCGTAGGACTGATTAAGATGGACTTCCTGGGACTCATTACGTTAACGATTATCAAGGAGTGTCTCCGCAATATCAAGAAAGCCCGTGGCATTGATCTGGACATTGATCATATACCTATTGATGACGAACTGACCTACAAACTGTTCCAAGAAGGCCGTACGGTGGCTGTATTCCAGTTCGAGTCCGCCGGCATGCAGAAATACCTGCGTGAACTTAAACCCACCGTCATCGGCGACCTCATCGCCATGAATGCCTTGTATCGTCCGGGACCAATGGATTATATCCCGCAGTTCATCAAACGTAAGCAGGGTATTGAACCAGTGACGTACGACATCCCCGTCATGGAGAAATACCTCAAGGACACTTACGGCGTCACGGTTTATCAAGAGCAAGTCATGCTTCTGAGTCGTCTGTTAGCGAACTTCACCCGTGGCGAGAGCGACAAACTCCGTAAGGCGATGGGTAAGAAACAAATGGACGTGCTGGCATCGCTGCAAGACAAGTTCATGGAAGGCGGTAAAGCCAACGGACATGACGAGAAGATTCTCACGAAGATATGGGAGGACTGGAAGAAATTCGCATCGTATGCCTTCAATAAGTCGCACGCCGCTTGTTACTCCTGGGTAGCATATCAAACGGGTTACCTCAAAGCGCACTATCCGGCAGAATTCATGGCAGCCAACCTTACCGTCCATAAAGACGATATCAAAGAGGTTACCAAGCTAATGGACGAGTGCAATGCATTGAAAGTGAGCGTGTTAGAACCAGACGTCAATGAATCCGAACTCTCTTTCACCGTAAACCAGAAAGGCGATATCCGTTTTGGTTTGGGTGGTATCAAAGGAGTCGGCGAAGGTGCAGCCGAAGCTATTATTACAGAGCGTGAGAAGAACGGCAAATATAAAGATATCTTTGACTTCCTTGAGCGCGTCAACTTACAGAGTTGTAACCGCAAGACCATAGAGAATCTTGCTCAAGCAGGCGCATTTGAGTGTTTTGACGATATATACCGCGAACAGTTCTTTGGCACCGATTCCAACGGCAATTCCGGCCTTGACTTGTTGATGAATTACGGTAACAAATGGCAGGCAGACAAAGAGAACAACGCCAACTCACTCTTCGGCGATTTGGACACTGCCATTGAAGTAAAGCACCCAGACCTGCCGCAAGTACCGCGATGGGACACGATTGAACGGTTGAACAAGGAGAAAGATCTCATCGGTATTTATCTCTCTGCACACCCGCTGGACGAGTATGCCTTTGAAGTGAAAGAGCTGTGTAACATCACCGCTAATGAACTGACGCTTTTTGAAAACTGGCGCAAACCGGACGTACGCAAGGACGCAGAGAACATGTTGCGTGCCGCAAAAGCGGAGCAACCGGAAGAAACTATACTCCTACCCTCCGAATTCCTCGCTGCTCACAAGAATCAGGCATGTCTGCTTGGCGGTATCATCACCGAAGCGGAGCAACGTATCAGTCAAAAAGGCAACCCATACGGGCGCTACACGATAGCTGATTATAGCGGCATGTACCAACTCGTGCTCTTCGGGAATGCGTACACCCAGTTTGCACACCTTATGCTGAAAGACTTGTACGTGCTTGTTACGGGTGTTATTCAGCAGAAGAACGCCGGCCAGAGATGGTTCAAAGAGGCACAAGACGAAGAGGCTGAGTTCGAGTTTGTAGTGCAACGCGTCGATATGCTTAACGAGGTACAGAACCAACGTACGGAGGGCCTCAATATACGCTTGTCGCTTGACACCATCACGCCGGAAATCATTGATGAACTTGTGGAACAGACGACCAATAATCCCGGACAAGTACGGCTACATGTGACTATATATAACCCGATGAACCGGCAACATGTGGTTCTAACCAGTCGTTCACAATCCATTCATGTCACGCCGCATTTCTATCACTGGCTCTGCGAACAGCGTGCTGACGGGGTATTGGATTTCTCGGTACAGACGAAAGAATGAAAATAGGTATCTACGGAGGGAGTTTCAATCCTGTGCACTTCGGGCATGTGGGTTTAGCGAAATGGGTCATTGAGCATACAGACCTCGATGAACTATGGTTGCTTGTGAGCCCTAACAACCCGTTGAAACCGGCAGGAATACTGGCTCCTGAAGACGAACGCCTGAAGGCTGTACGCGAAGCGATAAAGGATATACCCTGTCTCAAAGCGAGTGATTTCGAGTTTTCATTACCACGCCCTTCTTATACGGCCAACACCCTGCGGGCACTACAAAAGGCCTATCCGGAACATGAGTTCACATTGGTTATAGGCGAAGACAACTTAGCTATCTTCACCCAATGGCGGGAATATGAATATATATTGAAAAACTTCCGCATCTTTGTCTATCCAAGGAAATCAGAAATCAGCAATCAGAAATCAGCAATCAGAAATGCGAAAAATATCGTATTTTTGGATTCTGCTCCTTATTTCAATATCTCTTCCACGGAGCTGAGGGCTTCCAATCGCAAATGACTTCCTCTCAGAACTGGAAGTATATGAATTGGTTATAATGAAATTGTCCCAGATACAGAATCATCAGCACGACGGCTACATAAAGAATGCGTCGGAGCCATTGATTCGAGATTGTCTGCTGAATTGCAAAACTATGCGTTTCCGCACGATTGATCCACTCGATGCCAATCATAAAAACAATCGTGAGGATAAGCGGAATATATTCCCATGAATGCATTACAAATCGTACGGTTTCGGTATTTTGTCCCGCTATGCCGCACATATACCGCCATGCCTGCGTGATACTCTCTGCGCGGAAAAGAATCCATGAGAAGACGACTAATACAAATGTACACACTATCTGCGGCACATGGCGCCAAGTTAGGGGTTGATCGGTATAACGTCGATTCCGTCCTGACAGAATAAGCGGTAAAAAGAGGAGTGCATGAAAGGCACCCCATGCCAGAAATGTCCAATTTGCGCCATGCCATAAACCGGAGACCAGAAAGATGACAAAGATGTTCCGAATAATCTTTACCTTGCTTACCCTGCTTCCACCTAATGGAATATAAACGTAATCTCTGAACCATGTGGTGAGGGAGATATGCCATCTGCGCCAAAACTCTGCTATGTCACGCGAGAAATACGGGCTGTTGAAGTTGCGCATCAGATTGATTCCAAACAACTTAGCCGTTCCTATAGCGATATCTGAATAGCCAGAGAAGTCCCCGTAGATCTGAAACGTGAAGAGAACCGCTCCTAAGATTAACACTCCGCTACTCTGCATGTCATACGTCTCCCAAATACGATTAACATAGATTGCACAGGTGTCAGCGATGACCATTTTTTTGAACAGTCCCCATAGTATTTGGCGCATTCCGTCCACCGCTTGTCCGTACTGGAATGTTCTATTTTTCAAGAACTGCGGCAAGAGGTTTGTGGCACGCTCTATAGGACCTGCTACCAATTGGGGGAAGAAGGCTATATAGGCAAAGAAGGCCACAATATCAGTCGTGGGTTCTATCTTTTTACGATATACATCAATCGAATAGCTGAGTGCCTGAAAAGTATAGAAAGAGATGCCGACAGGCAAAATGATGGAAACCCCTCCCAACCTCCCCTCGAGGGAGGAGATATTAAATAGCTGACAAAACTCTTCGATGAAAAAATTGTAATATTTGAACGTAAAGAGAATAGCGAGATTTAAAACGATATTGGCTACAAGCCAAAGTTTTGAAATTGATGATTTATGATTTAAGATTGATGATTTTATAAGCAGCCCGCTTCCCCAGGAACAAAGACTTGTGAAGGCAATGAGTAACAGGAAACGCCAATCCCACCAACCATAGAAGACGTAACTGGCGATGAGCACAAAGGTATTTTGCAGTTTCAGCTTTAAGGCATCGCCGATGTGCAGATAGCCGATGATCCAATAGATTGCAAAGACTATCGGCAGGAAAAGGGCATATTCTATCGAGTTGAAGAGCATAGTTTATTTCTTAAGTTGCATCATTCTCCACTCGCCATTTGAATGAATAGCCGTAAGTGTCAGACCTTGGTTTTCTGCAGCCTCTTGCAAGACAGGGCAGTCATTGGCATAGAAGCCACTTAACCATAGTTCTCCGCCTGCACGCATGTTCGCAGCATAGGATTCCATGTTTGCCAACAGAATATTACGGTGTATATTGGCGAGAATAAGGTCGTATCTTTCTTCCGGCACGGAGTCTCCGAGTCGCACGTCTATCTCTACCCCATTGAGCGCTGCATTTTCTTTGGCATTCTCTACACTCTTGTCATCAATATCCACCGCGATGACTTGTTTCGCCCCCAGGCGCTTTGCAAAAATAGCCAACACCCCGGTTCCTGTGCCATGGTCGAGCACAGTTTTCCCCGATAAATCCGAAAGAAGTAAGGTGTTGATAATCATTGATGTCGTTTCATGGTGTCCGGCACCGAATGCACAATGCGGGATGATTTTTACACCTAATGGCAAATCCTGCATCGGATGTTCGGATTCCCAAACTGCATTCCAGTTTTCGTCCGGACAAGCGTCCGAGCCGACTAAAGTAATGCCTTCGGTTCCGGCACATAAGGCTTCAATTTCTCCGGCTTTGTCCGCCCATATTTCCGAAGGGATATAGTAATCGTCGGCGTCAATGGTATCGACTCCCAACTCACAGATTTGCTGGTTAAACACATCCGCCTGCCATTCCTCGGCAAAGTCCGTCTTTATATGTAACACATTATACTTCATACATTTCAAGAGCCTCTCCTACAAGGTAATTACTGCCGCCAATAAAGATTACATCTTCCGGTGCTGCGTGTTGCTGCGCAAAGCGGATAGCGTCTTTTGGGTTTTCTATGGCGATACCTTTTTTGTCCCATATTTCCAACATTTCAAGGGCCGTTCGTGCCCGATGGGTATTGGGCGTCGTAAAGATATAATGGAATCGCTTGTCGGATGGCATCAGTTTCATCACAACCTCGGTATCTTTGTCGTTAACCATGCCGAAGACTATCCATATACGCGGATTATCCAACTCTTTGAGTTGGCGCGCTACATATTGCAGTCCGTGGCTGTTATGCCCCGTGTCGCAAATAGTAAGCGGCTGGTTGCTCAAGGTCTCCCATCTGCCGCGCAAGCCCGTCATCTTACATACGTGCGCAAAACCTTCGTTAATCGCAGAGGTCGGAACATGAAGAGAGGTATAGTTACGCAACACTTGCAGAGCCACATACGCTGTTTGTTGGTTCTGCTCTTGATAAATACCCTTCAACTCACATTCCGGCACTTCGCGCAACCGTCGGGACCGCATGTATCCGCACTGGTCGGCAAACCATATACGGCAGTCTGTGGTCTCTAATCCTTCACCTAATATATCGCACTCACGCGCACGCTCGAGGAACACATTCATCGTCCGGGGATGTGTCTCCCCGATGACGCAAGGCACATGCGGTTTCATAATGCCCGCTTTCTCTTTCGCTATCTGAGATAGCGTATTACCCAGAAACTCCGTGTGGTCCAATCCTATATTGGTGATCACAGAGAGAACGGGCGTAAGTACATTTGTACTGTCCAAACGGCCGCCTAAGCCCACTTCTATTACCGCGACATCTACTTCCCGTTTCACGAAATATGCGAAGGCGAGCGCAGTCATCGTCTCGAAGAACGAAGGTTGCACTTCATCCAGAAAGTCTTTGTTCTGCCCGATGAAACCGGCTATTTCTTCCTCTTCAATGGGTATTCCGTTGACGCGGATACGCTCTGTCAGGCTCACCAAATGGGGACTGGTAAACAGTCCTACTCGCAATCCTGCAGCCTGCAAGGAGGCAGCTATGAGATGGGAGGTTGAACCTTTTCCGTTCGTACCGGCTACATGAACCGTGCGGAGTTGTTCCTGCGGATTCCCGACATGCGCCATCAGTCGCAGCGTGTTTTCCAAGCCCGGTTTATAAGCCGACGCGCCCACCATGTGAAATGGCGGGCGAGCGTTATACAAGTAGTCTATGGCTTCGTTATAAGTCATTGTTCTCGTCGATGATGGCATCGAGTTGCTCGAAAGCATGGTTTAAGTCGTCGTTTACGACGATTCGGTCGAAATAGGGTTTGTAGGACAGTTCTTCCTCCGCTTTTGCGAGGCGTTTCTCAATCATCTCGGGGCTTGTATCCCCACGTCCTTCCAGACGACGGCGTAACTCGTCAATAGAGGGCGGGCAGATGAAGATTGACACCGCTTTGTCGCCGAGGATGCGTTTGAGGTTCAATCCTCCCTTCACATCGACGTCAAAGAGCACCTGACGGCCAGCCGACTCGATGCGGTCGATCTCCTCTTTGAGCGTACCATAATACAAGCCTTCATAGACCTGCTCGTACTCGATGAAATCGTCATTCTCTATTCGTTTTTGGAATTCCTCCACGGAGATGAAATAATACTCTTTCCCGTGTACTTCCTGTCCTCGCGGAGGTCGTGTGGTACAAGACACGGACAGTTCAAAGAGATCCGGGTGCATGGTGAGAAGATGTTTCACCATGGTAGATTTGCCGCTACCTGAGGGCGCACAGAAGATGTATATCATGATTATATACGATTGGGTCATTTACGATTTGGTCATTTATTTGTTCATTGAATCATTTAGAGGTATTTAGCGAAATAGCCAAATGGTACATAAATGGTACATGGTAAATGAACAAATGGTACATTATAGTACATTAAGGACTTGTTCTTTGATTTGCTCGAGGATATCTTTCATCTTGACGACGATGATCTGCATCTCCGACTGGTTGGATTTGGAACCGAGGGTATTGATCTCACGTCCCATCTCCTGGGCGATGAATCCGAGCTTCTTGCCCACTCCGCTTCCCTCGGTTTCCATGGTCTCACGGAAGTATTTGATGTGATTTGTGAGTCGCACTTTTTCTTCGGTGATATCCAATTTCTCGAGGTAATAGATCATCTCTTGTTCCAATCGGTTTCTATCCGTTTGAGCCTGTGTTTCGGCAGATAACTGCGCGAGGTTTGCTTCCAATCGCTCTTTGATTTTCGCTACGCGCCCTTTCTCAAAGGGTTCCACTTGCGCCAACAGACCGGCGATTCCATCGAGTTTTTCCGTGAACATGGCCTGTAGTGCCGCTCCTTCTTGTGTTCTGAAGGCGATGAACGCATCGAGTGCTTTGTTGAGCATTGCTTGGATATCGCTCCACTCCTCGTCGGTGAGGTCGGACGTGTCTTCCTGTTGTTTGAGCACATCCGGAAAGCGCAAGATGGATGCCATCACTTCGGCGGGAACGGGACTTCCGAACTGCTCGGTGTACTGCCGCGCATATTCCTTGGCAGCCGACCAATTGACAGGACTGACTCCTTCATTCCCTAATTCACTCACTCCCTCATTCATTACAAGGAGGTCCACTTTCCCACGTTCAAGGCGCTGCGTGACAAGCGTGCGGATATCAAGTTCATGCGCCCGCAATGCAGGCGTCATTCGGATAGAGAGATCCATCGTCTTTGAGTTGAGAGAACGGATCTCACAGATCAATTTGTGTGTCCGGAAAATTATTTCGGCCTTTCCGTAGCCGGTCATAGATAATATCATAGATATTACGATTTATGATTTATGATTTATGATTTATGATTTATGATTTATGATTTATAATTTACTTACCTATACAGAATTTGCTGAATATATTCGATAGTACTTCGGCGTTGGTGATTTGTCCGGTTACTTCTCCAAGTGCGGAGAGGCAGTCCTGCAGGTCCATTGAGAGCAGTTCTCCGGATAGCCCTTGTTTCAAGCCATCCTGCACGCGAAGTATGGCTTCGTGAGCGCGGGTTATTGCCTCGTAATGGCGGGCATTGGAGAGCATGACGGCGGAGGTTTGCATAGACTCTTTTGCTATGCGTACCAATTCGCGTTTAAGGGGTTCAATATCGCCGTTTTTAGCGGAGATGGAAAGCCTACTTCCGTGGGTTTCTCCTTGAAGGGAGACACCGTCAAGGAGGTCGCATTTATTGAGTACTTCGATGATTGTTCCGGTTATCCCATCCAACTCCTTTCCGCTCGGGGAAATGGAATGGTTCGGTTCATTCACATGAATAATAATCTGTGCTTGTTCCGCGGCCTTGCGGCTACGCTCAATTCCCATGTTCTCGAGTGTGTCGCTCGTTTCCCGAAGACCGGCGGTGTCGATGAGGCGGAAGAGGATGCCGTCCAACACAAGTGTATCTTCGATGGTGTCGCGCGTGGTACCTTGTATATCGCTGACAATCGCGCGTTGTTCGCCTAGCAGCGCATTCAGCAGCGTCGATTTACCTACGTTCGGCGCTCCGATGATCGCCACCGATATGCCGTTGCGGATAGCATTGCCCGTGCGGAAAGATGCGAGGAGTGCTTCCAGTTTTTTCCCGATTTCACCGGCTAATTGTGTCAGTTCCGAACGATCAGCGAACTCGAGTTCTTCATGGTCCGCAAAGTCCAGTTCGAGTTCAATGAGAGACGTGAAATGGAGGAGTCTTTCGCGGAGCGAGGCGAGTTCGTTGGAGACAGATCCGCGCAGCTGACTCAAGGCGAGATCTTTCTCCGCCTTGGACTGTGCTGCGATGAGGTCAGCGACGGCTTCGGCTTGGGTCAGATCCATCTTTCCGTTCAGGAAGGCGCGACGTGTGAACTCACCGGGTTCGGCGGCTTTGCAGCCTGCGTCTATGAGCCAGCGGAGCAGTTCCTGCTGAATGAAGAGACTGCCGTGACACGCGATCTCAACCGTATCTTCGCCCGTGAAGGAATGCGGTGCACGGAAAACAGAGCAAAGGACTTCATCCAAGATCTCTTTTTCCCGTTGAATCCGGCCGAAATGAATGGTATTGGCAGCTGCGTCATGCAAGGGCACACGTCCAACGAAGAGACTATCCACAATGGGGATAGCTTGCTCGCCAGAGACCCGTATGACGGCTATTCCGCCCACGCCATAGGCCGTTGATATCGCACAAATCATTGCCATAAAAACTTTTGCGAGTGCAAAAGTACTGCTTTTTTTTGACATGTGCAAATAAAAAGGATTTTTTTGCGGGGAAAAACTTAAAACGCGGGGCGGTACTCTATGCTATCTCGCAGAGCAGAAAACGAACTATAAGATGGCTGTGTGACAGCGTGAGAATATACGAATTTTGGCACGATTTTTGTAGTATATATTATTGAACATCAGCACGTAATGCCAAATTGGCAGTTCTTGGTAATTTTTGGCAGTTTCTTGTGCAAACCCCGGGTTCATCCGGGCTGAATATCCTCCTAATCACACGGTAACGACCCCGTAATCACCCAGAAATCACCCCCTTTACTCTGAATTTTGGGTCAATAAAACCTCGATTTTGCATCGAGGGAATTTCGTTGCGCCCTGAACGGGGGATTTAATGTCAGCAATACGTGTCTGTTGTGCGCCTCGGAGCGGGGATGTTTGCCAGAAAATCCGGAAACTCCGGACCGCTACGCTCATCTCGGTTGATTTCGAGTGCAAAGGTACAACAAAAAAATGGAATGTGCAAATTTTTGCGTTCGGAAATGTCATTATAATTGAAAAAAAAGAAACTCCGCGCTGTCACGCGAAGCAGGCAACGAACTAAATTTTTCAAACTATTTTTCCGATATAACTCTATTATATACCCTCTCAATTGCTTGCGCGATATTGGTCCAAGAATAGTTTTGCGCCATATTATACGCGGATTGCGCCATCACACCACGCAGGTCTTTGTTCTCTAACAACCTAATTATATTATGGGCAAAAGAATCCACATCGCTATATGCAGATAGTAATCCGCTTTCTTCATCTTTTACAACGTATGGAATTCCTCCAACGGTTGTACTCACTACCGGCAGCCCAGCCGCCATGGCTTCAACTAAGGCTATGCCTTGACTTTCTTCTTGGCTATGGAGCGCATAGATAGAGGCTGTTTGGTAGTGTTGCAATAACTCTTCTTGCGGAATATTGGTCAATATGTCTACGCTGTCTTGTAAACGGTATTTTTTAATTTCTTCTCTCATCTTAGCGAGATAAGTTTCTTCAGCAAGAGAACCAGCAATAATCAATTTGGCAGTAGGAATTTTGCTATGCACTTTCTCGAAGGATTTAATCAAAACCAAATGCCCTTTTCTTTGCGAGATAGAACCAACAGAAAGAATTATCGGCTCTTTTTTTTGATTGGATAATAGTGAGAGATATTGTGATTGAATACCTTGCGGAATTACGTACATCCAAGGTAAATTGCTGATCTTCTTTCTGGCGTGTAATTGCTCAATTTGTTTAGAGACATATTCCGTATCCACAATAATGTGCTGTGCCTTATTCAACACCTCAAACTCCGCGCGTGATTGAACAATAAGTTGGTACAAATGTTTGATGGAAGGATGTTTGCGTAGCGCGTTCATTTTTTCAACATGTAGCAAGCCATGAACAGTAAGCAGTACGGGTATACCATATGTTTTGATGGCATTGTATAAAGCTCTACTAAGATTACCCGTACCATGTATGTGCACAATATCAGGGTGGAGCGCAACAATATCGCGCAACATTTCCTTGCCTCGATCTATGGCGTCTTGATTGTATCTACCAGGATTATTGTAACGATGGATAGTTAGTACCCCTTGTCGTTGAACCGTGTCCTTTCCTGCAAGTCGCGGATAATCGAACACATCTACAACATGGCTTTTTGCCAACTCGTTTGCCAACCCAAATACAGAGGATTCAACACCTCCTCTAATACAATCCGCAGAAAGCGGATATGGTCCTACTTGTACAATATTCATAAAACGCGGATTTCTTTTGTTGCTTATCCGCCTTTTGAGGTCCTAGGAAAACCTGACGATTCGAATAAGCAATGCAGAAACCCACGCTGTGTATATATTAGCACACACGCGCACCTATATGGTACACGCGGGCGTATTATACACCCATGAGCATCTACTTCGTCTTGTTTTCAAAATCGTCTGACTTTTTTGAAGTTTCCTAGGTTTCAAAAGGTCAAAAACAAGCGTTAGTAAACGCCATTTAAATATGTCTGCTCCCTCACCTGAGACATCTATGCAGACACCCCAGCGCGAGTTTACGCTGCAAAGGTACAACAAAAAAATGACATACGCAAATTTGTATGCCATTTTTTTGTTATTTTTGATACACTTTGGAAATACTTTATTGGAATTTGGGATTATTCGTCTTTGTTCTCGTTGTCTTCGGGTTTGTCGTCAAAGGGCAAAGTGGGTTTCTGGCCTTCGAAGAAACGCTTGGCACTGAGAGGAGAGACCACTTTTTTGCCTGTTTGCGCCTCCAGTTCCTCGCGCGCTACGCGTGCTACTTTACCGCCGCGCGCGGCTACATCCATATTCTCCTTTAAATTAGTAGGGTTCTCGCTGCGTGTGATACTAGTGGTGGAGAGTTCGGCTAACATGTTGAGTACCAACTCTTCATTCGTCATGTTATCGCGCAGGTTCTCTTTCTTTAAGCCCTTGAATTTCTTGTAATCTTTAGCCGATTTACCCGCCCAAGCCTGATAGATAATATCAGTCAGCGTAGCATATTCCAGGGAATCCTTAACGCCATGCTGATCCCATTGGTCCGTCAAGTCCTTGCGAATCTCTATACTCTTGAGACGCTGGTTGATCCAGTTATCCGAATAGCCGAGACGCTTATAATCCCGCAATGCCTGCTGGATACTCAACTCCGGGTCTTGCAATTGGTCAAGACGCTCGCTTCCGACGCGGGCAAGCCATAACTTAAACGGCTCGGCTTTCTTGGACGGAATAGACTGAATGAGGCGCAGAAGTTGCTCAGAATCAGCCACATCCGTGAGGTATTTCTTGCCGTCTGCTGCTGGCAATTTCAGTTGGTGACAATCTGTCACCGACTCATTTCCTTCTTCACGAAGACGTTGTTTGAGCTTGTTCCAATACTTGCGAGCGGTCAGATAGTCCACACTATCTACCAATACTCCAATGACATCCACCACCGAGAAATACCATTTCTCTTGTTCTTCGTCCCATGCGGTTCGAATCTTCTTGCTCTCAAATAATTTGATTGAATCGTTCTCCATAGTAAAAACCTTTGCGACTGCAAAGGTACGGAAAAATTTTCATATATGCAAATAAAAATGAAAAAAGTTCGGGAAAGAGCCCAGAAAAGCAGATAGTAGGGCGTAAGCGGGCAATCCGATTGCCCAGGAATAAAAGAAAGGGAAACGAGATACCGGATAATATCCGGCAAAATGGACAAAGCATAAAAGGGCAAAATAAAGAAAGTTGCCGCAAATATGCGACAAAAATGATCAATTATTTGCGTATTTCAAAAAAAAGCAGTACTTTTGCACGCTAAATTGCGGTATTGTGTGCATATGCGTACGCGAGCGAATACCAAAGTAATGAATATTTTGAGGTGGCTGATAAAATATTTTGAGGTAGCTGATAAAAGAAATGAACCTGAGATTCGGACATATTACCCTGCTTCTTCTGCTCTGCTCCATGGCGGTGTGGGGACAGAAGTTGACACCTACGCAGAACACTGCGGGAGGCAAATTAGGCGGGTTGATGTCCGGTGCGATGGGCAGTTCCGCTCCGCAAGATCATCACGGGCACGGCCATGAGGATGAAACCACATACGCGCCGCGTGACAGCGCCGAACGCGTACAAGACAGTATCCGCTGGTCGCAAGTGAGGACAAAGAAGGATTTTGAGGCGCCCGTTCACTATCAAGCCAATGACTCGATGGTGATGACGCAAGGCGGTAATGCGTTCCTGCACGGCAAGGGAGAGTTGCGCTATCAATCGATGGATTTGACATCCGACTACATCCGCATGAATATCGACAGCAGTCAGATTTATGCGCGAGGCGTATATGACAGTCTGAACTATGAATGGACAGGCAAGCCGGTCTTTGACGATGGAAAAGACAAATACGAGACGAACGAGATCACGTATAACATCAAGACGCAGAAAGGTTATATCCGTCATGCCGTGACCGCACAAGGCGAGGGGTATATCATCTCCGACAAGACAAAGAAACTAAGCAACAACGAGATGATGATGGCCGGAGGCCAGTACACGACGTGCGACGACCATGAGCACCCGCATTTCTACCTGAAGATGACGAAAGCGAAGGTGAAGCCCGGTCATTATATCGCGACAGGACCTGCGTATATGGTAGTGGGCGATGTGCCGTTACCGCTGGCTATCCCGTTCGGATTCTTCCCCTTTACGAACCAATACTCGAGCGGACTGATCATGCCGAATTTCGGAGATGACTACCGTCGCGGTCTATATGTCAACGGTCTCGGTTACTATTTCGCTATCTGCGACTACCTGGATTTGGAGTTGACCGGCGATATCTATACGCGCGGTACATGGGCCCTCCGCGGAAACATGAAGTATATATGGCGTTACCATTTCTCGGGTAACCTGAATATCAGTTACCGCAACGATGTGACGAGTGAAGCGGGTTTGCCGGATTATCAGGCAAACCGTAACTTCCAGATCCAATGGACCCATTCGCAAGATGCGAAATTCAATCCCTACTCCACCTTCTCTGCGAGCGTCAACTTCTCGACAAGCGGTTACAGCCGCAGTAACATCAACAGTTATTATAACCCGGAGTTGTTAGCAGAGAACACGAAAAGCAGCAGTATCAGTTATACACAGCGTTTCCCTGATAGTCCATGGAGTCTGAGCATGACCGCCAGTTTGACGCAACGCACGAGGGACTCGACGATATCGCTCACGGCTCCCCAGTTGACGGTGAACATGAGCAGTGTGTATCCGTTCAAAGAATGGCGCCAGGCCACGCTGAAACGCAAAGGTCTCGTGGGTGCAGGCAAAGAGAAATGGTACGAGAAGATCAAGATGAGTTATTCGCTGGACGGCCGAATAGCCGCCAACGACATGAAGGAGAAATATTTTATCCATTCGAACTTCCTCAGAGACTGGCAGGTGGGAATGCGTCATACCTTACCTATCAATGCCAGTTTTATGCTCTTCAAATACCTCAATATCACTCCGAACATCAACATGACGGATCGTATGTATTTCCAACGCGTTGACCGCAACTGGAATGCGATGGAGAACAAGTTACAGATGGATACGACCACCGGTTTCTTTAACGTGTTCGATTTCAACGTGGGTATTTCGATGAGTACGAAGATATACGGTTTCTACACGCCGCTGAAGAAGTTGTTCCCTCATAGCAAGGTGGAGAAATTCCGTCATATCATCACCCCGCGTGTCAGCATGTCGTACCATCCGGACTTCAGTACGCCTGGTTGGGGATACTACGGACGCTACGAGCAACCGGTAGTCTCCGGCGCTGACACCACCTATATCGAACAAGTCTATTCGCGTTTCCCGAATGCTCTTTACGGTAATGCGCCCCGTGGCACCTCAGCGACGATGAGTTTCGGCGTGGCGAACAACCTGGAGATGAAAGTCGTCAACAAAGAGGACACGACAGGCGAGAACCCGTTCAAAGTGGTGAGTCTGATAGATAACTTCAGCATCGACGGAGGTTATAACTTCGCCGCGGACTCCATGAACTGGAGTCTGTTCCAAGTCAACCTTCGTCTGAAATTCCCGAAGTTGAACAACTACAGCCTCAACCTCTCCACGGCACTCGACCCGTACATGTACCAACTGAACGCGGCAGGTGTGCCGGTACGAACCAACAAACAATATTGGCATAACGGTCGTTTTCCGCACTGGAGTGGTTTAAGATGGAGTTTCAATTATACCATCAGTAACCAGACCATCAAGAAATGGAAAGAGGCCATCGAGAAAAGGCAAGGCAAGCGATCGGAGAGCAGCAGTTCCGACAGTTCCGGCGGCGATGCAGATCTCTCTGCGATAGAGCGCAACGGCGATGGCACGGACAAGAACGCGAAAGTGAACAACAAGAAAGACGAGAAAGTAGATGACGGTTATGTATGGACGGATTTCCCGTGGAGTATAACCCTGAACTACTCCCTTGCCTATACTTCCGGCAATGTCTTCGACTACGAGAAGATGTACTATAAGATGGTCTTCACAAACAACCTGAGTCTGAGCGGCACGCTGGGTCTTGGCAAAGGATGGAAAGTGAGTGCGTCGATGAGTTACGACTTCGACCACATGCGCGTGTCGAGTTGTATCATCAATATCAGCCGTGACCTGCACTGCTGGAACATGTCCGCGAGCATCAACCCTATCGGACCGTACAAGAGTTACACGTTCCATATCGGAGTGAATGCTTCGATATTGAGTGATTTGAAATATGACAAGAACAGCAACCAAAGCACCAACGGGCGCGTAGATTGGTGGTAGAGTGAAAGAGTGAAAGAGTGAAAGAGTGAAAGAATGAAAGAATGAAAGAATGAAAGAGTGAAAGAATGAAAGAGTGAAAGAATGAAAGAGTGAAAGAATGAAAGAGTGAAAGAATGAAAGAGTGAAAGAATGAAAGAGTGAAAGATAAATGATAAAAAAACAAAAGATATGAAAATTGAAAATTTGAAAGTAGTGAAAGCCACGTATGCGTTGTATATCAACGGCGAAGGTGGCAAAGAAGAATTGATGGAGCAAGCAACCGAAGAAGCTCCGTTAGTATGGTGTCAGGGCGAAGGGATGATGCTTCCTGCCTTTGAAGCACAGATGGCAGGCAAAGAGGCCGGCGATACATTCGACTTCGTGCTGGCAGCCGCAGACGCCTACGGTGAGTATTTCCAGGAAGGGCTGCAGGAGTTGCCTAAAACGATGTTTTTCAACGGCGACGGCGAGTTCGACGAGGAGCGCGTATATGTAGGTGCTATCGTGCCTATGAACACCGTTGATGGACAGATTGTAAAGGCTCAAGTATGTGAGGTCACAGACAAGACCGTAACCATCGACCTGAACCATCCTTACGCCGGAGAAGACCTGCATTTCACGGGAAAGATACTGGATATCCGCGATGTGACGGAAGGCGAGTTGAAGGCCATCAGGAATCCGCACGGATGCGGCGGTTGCCACGGTCACTGCGGCCAAGACTCCTGCGAGGACTGCGGCAAAGAAGGTTGCGGAAAGTGCAAGTAGCTCGGATTGTACTCTTCGGGGTACCGGCCCCATGCCTACGTGTTTTGACGTACCCCTTCGTCAAAACATGCCCCCGAGAGAGTACATCCTCGCTGAATAAATGATAACAAAGAATTAAAAATTTAAAATTTACGACTATGGCGAATATAGTGGCTATAGTGGGTCGTCCCAATGTCGGGAAATCGACCTTGTTTAACCGCCTGACGGGAACCCGCAGGGCGATAGTGAATAATACAGCAGGCACAACGCGTGACCGTCAGTACGGCAAAGCCGAATGGTGCGGGCGCGAGTTCTCGGTGATCGACACCGGAGGATGGGTTGTCAACAGCGACGACACCTTCGAGAGCGAGATAAACCGTCAAGTGAACCTTGCTATCCGCGAAGCTGATGTCGTGCTGTTAGTAGTGGATGTCAACGAAGGTGTGACACAGTTCGACACCGAAGTAGCACACCTGTTGCGGCAAGCCAAGAAGCCTACCATTCTTGCAGTCAATAAGGTCGATACATTCGAGAACCAGTATGGCGCAGCGGAGTTTTACAAACTCGGTTTGGGCGAACCGTTTATCGTCTCGGCAGAAAACGGTTTAGGAAGCGGCGACCTGTTGGACGAAGTAGTAAGCCGTTTCCGCAAGGAAGACAACAGCGACGAGGATCTGGAAGAGTTACCGCGTTTTGCGATTGTAGGCCGTCCGAACGCCGGCAAGTCGAGCATATTGAATGCGTTTATCGGTGAGGATCGCACCATCGTGACCGACATCGCCGGTACGACCCGCGACAGTATCTACACACGGTACAACAAGTTCGGCAAAGATTTCTACTTGGTCGATACCGCCGGTATCCGCAAGAAAGCGAAAGTGACGGAGGACTTGGAGTACTACTCAGTAGTACGCTCCATCCGTGCTATCGAGAACAGCGACGTCTGCATATTGATGATTGACGCTACGCGAGGCATCGAGGCACAGGACCTCAATATCTACTCACTGATCCAGAAAAACAAGAAGGGTTTGGTGGTTTGCGTGAACAAGTGGGATTTGGTTGAAAGCAAGACGAATCAGGATATCAAAGCGTTTGAAAGTGCCATTCGCGAGCGTTTGGCTCCGTTTACAGACTTCCCGATTATCTTCACGAGTGCCGTAACGAAACAGCGTATCTTCAAAGTAGTGGAGACGGCGCTGCATGTCTATGAGAACAAGAACAAGAAGATTCCTACAGCGCAACTGAACGACAAGTTCCTGCCTTTGATTGAGAACTATCCCCCACCCGCATGGAAGGGCAAATATATCAAGATCAAGTACTGCACGCAGTTGCCGAACACGCAAATACCTACGTTTGTTTTCTTCGCGAACCTTCCGCAATACGTCAAAGAACCGTACAGACGATTCTTAGAGAACAAGTTGCGCGAATGGTGGGATTTCGAAGGTACACCGGTACAGTTATTCATAAGGGCCAAGTAGTTCGTGTATGCAGTTCATACACTCACTGGATATGAATGATTTTTAAGAAAAAGTGTACGATTTGCATTTTTATTTGCATATATGCAAAAAAAAGCGTAAATTTGCGCCCGATTTTTGCGCATGAAAATAATTGGCTTTATATATCGAGAGGGAAACAGCGAAATGGTGCTGAAAGGCGACTCCTGTCTTCTGAACGGCCGCAAGCCGCTATTCATGCCAGAATGGACGGAAGAACTGGGTGTGACAGAGTGCGTGATATTGCGCGTGAGCCGTTTGGGTAAAGAGATCGCTCCCAAGTTTGCGAACCGCTACTACGATGCGGTAGCTCCCGGAGCGGACTTCATTGCGTTGGATCTTGCCCGCGAAGCGCAAACAGCCGGCAGACCCTGGACAGAAGCTCTGGCTTTCGACTATTCGTTGGCCATCGGAGAATGGATCAACCATGATGGAATGAGCGCAGCAGAGCTGCTTAATGATGAATTGATTCTTTCTCCCGAAGAGGCCGTTGCGAGAGCGAGCAAGGTAATGACAATACGTCAAGGAGACTTGATTTATATCCAGCGCCACCAAGCTCCGAGGCCGGTACACAAAGAAGAAATCATCCGCATAGAGATTGACGGAGAAGAAAAACTATATTGCAAAATCAAATGAGAAAAATTCTATCAATAGTATTAATTGCAGCGATGTGCCTTCCGCTAATGGCAGGTATTCACTCGTACACCAACGAGTCTGTTCTGGCAAACGGACATTGGGTGAAGATACGCGTAAGCGAGAGCGGTATATGCCACATGACGTTCAGTCAGTTACGCAGCGCAGGTATCGAGCCGACACAATTGCGCGTATATGGTTACGGCGGAGCGATGCTGGCGCAGGATTTCACGAAGGTCAAGATAGACGACCTGCCACAAGTGCCGGTATATGTAGGCAATGACTACGTGCTCTTCTGGGTTCAGGGTCCTGTCAATTGGTCTTACAGCGGTACGCGCTTCACGCATACCCGCAATACCTATTCCGACTACGGATACTATTTTCTGAGCGATAATATAGGTGAGTTACTGGCTCCGGCAACGGGAACGCCGATAGAAGGCGAGGCCACAGATATCTACCAATATCCGGCTTATCAGGTACATGAGAAAGACTCGTTGAACCTCATCGACCGCAGCGGTGTTTCCGGAGGCGGACGCGAATTCTACGGCGAGCAATTCAACGCGAACCAAAAGCGCACGTTCTCTTTCTCTACGCCAAATGCAATCACGGAAGAGTCGAGCCGCGTGTATATCGATGTGGCCGGCTATTCGAAGATCAATTCCACTTTCCGTTGCGTCTTCAACAGCAGTACGGGAACCGTCTCTATCAATCCCTATCCGGATTTTTATACGATGGCCTGCACGGGTACATTGAGCATGGTCTCCTCCACGACCGCGGAGAAGCAACAGGTCCAACTGACCTTCGTCAACAGCACCGCAGGCGCACTGGGATGGTTGAACTATATCGAATTGACTACTCCGACGGAGTTGAAGATGCGCGGCAGTTGGATGCCGGTACGCACGAACAGCAACTACCGCTCCTACACCCCTGTGCGCTTCCATTTGAATAATGCCACCTCCGCAACCCAGATATGGGATATCACAGACTTAGCGCATATACAGCGTATGCCAACAACGATGAATGGCGACACCATTCAATGGGTAGGTTCCCAAGCGGATGGTGTACACGAGTACGTAGCCGTCAATCCCAACGGCGATACATGGGTGAGTGCTCAAATAGTGGGCAACATTGCGAACCAGAACCTCCATGCGCTGAAGAATATCGACTATATCATTATCTGCCCTGAAGGATATGAGGCGGTCTCAACCGACTTGGCGAAAGCTCACGAGCAGAAACAAGGCATCACCTGGGCTGTTGTCACTGACCAGCAGGTATATAACGAGTTCTCGTCAGGCACGCCGGATGCAACCGCCTACCGCTGGCTGATGAAAATGCTATACGACCGCGCAGACGGCAACGGCATCGCCAAGCCACAATGGCTGCTACTGATGGGACACGGTACATTCGACAACCGCAAGTTGTTGCCCAACTCCGGTACTTCCCTTCTGCTGACCTATGAAGCCAAGAACTCCGTGAACGAAGTAAGTGCGTACGCTACGGATGATTATTTCGGTTTCCTCGATGATAACGAAGGCGAGAATGACAATACCGGCACAATGGAGATTGGTGTCGGCCGTCTGCCTGTAAACAATACCACCGAGGCCCGCGAAGTAGTGGACAAACTGATCCGGTACATGAACAATGAGCAGGCTGGCAAATGGAAGAGCCAGCTGGTGTATCTGGCAGATGACGGAGAAGGCGGAACACACACCGAGACTTCGGAGATAAGCGCCGAGCTGATTCGTCTGGCGAACCCGGATCTGGTTATTCATAAGATTTTCTTAGACGCATATCCTCAAGAGGTGAATGCCAGCGGCGAGAGTTATCCATTGGCCAAGAACCGCGTAGCCAATCTGCTGAAGAACGGCGTACTCTTCTTTGACTATTCCGGTCACGGCGGCTATAACGCAATCACCAACGAGTCTATTCTGAACCTCAAGGATATCGAGGAAATGCGTAATACGAATCTCGGTTTCTGGTTGTTCGCCACCTGTAACTTCGCACAGTTTGATTCAGGTCGTCGTTGCGCAGCCGAGTCAGCCGTACTGAATCCCAACGGTGGAGCAGTAGGCATCTTAGCCGCGACGCGTACCGTCTATGCTTCGCAGAACAATGAGATCAACCGAGCTGTGTGCGCCGCACTCTTCAAGCACGTAACACCTTTCCACTACGATGCTACACTCGGTCAGGCGATTGCCGTCGGCAAGAATGAGAGAGCCAAAAAGAGCGAGATGAACCGTTTACCCTACGTGCTGTTAGGCGACCCGGCTATCCGCTTGAACTACCCAACGGACTATCAGATAAAGACCGATACAAAGATTGATACACTCAATGCCTTGAGCGTACAGCATGTGAAAGGAAGTATCATTGACGAAGACCAATCGGTAGTAGAAGATTTCAATGGCAAAGTAGATATCGCGGTATATGACAAGATTCAAGATATTCCGACGCGCGATAACGACCAAGCCGGAGGAGACCCGAAAGTGGTGACATACAAAGACTATCCGAATATGCTCTTTTCCGGTTCCACCGCAGTGAAAGACGGACGATTTGAGTACACCTTCATGGTCCCCAAAGATATCCGATATAATTACGACAACGGCCGCATCGTCTATTATGCGCGTACGGAGGATGAAACAGAAACGATTGAGGCAGTGGGGCATTACGAAAACTTCACTATCGGCGGATCAAGTTCATATCTATTACAAGATACCCTTGGACCGGAGATGCATATCTATCTGAACACTCCGGCCTTTAAGGATGGCGACAAGACTTATGAGACCCCGCGGTTTTTTGCCGACCTATACGATGAGAACGGCATTAACACCGCAGGCGCAGGTATCGGTCACGACTTGATGCTGATTATCGACGACGATGCAAAGAAGACCTACGCGCTCAATGAGTATTTCACAGCAGCCAACAACAGTTACCAGGCCGGACAGGTAAGTTACCTGATGGAGACATTGCCGAATGGTCCGCACAGCCTGATGTTCCGCGCATGGGACTTGATGAACAACAGTAGCACGCAAACACTCAACTTCATTGTAGAAGCCGGTTTAGACCCGTCTATCTACTCCATCACTACCTACCCCAACCCTGTACAGTCAGCCGGAGTTATCAACCTCGTGGTTAACTACGACCAACCGGACGAGTTACTACAGACGGAGATCTACTTATATAACACAAGCGGACAAATGCTATGGAATCATACCCAACAGAATCCGGACCGTTTGCTGATCAATCTGGCGAATTTAGGTTTAACACCAGGCGTGTACGTATATAGCGTGCGCATCAAATCCGCAAGCAGCGGATACAGCGTTTCCTCCGGAAAGATCATCGTAACGAAATAATGAATTAATGTATAATGAATTAGTGAATGAGCCTATGAAGCAAATCGCTGAATAATAATCCCTCTCCGGACTATCCGGAACAAACAGAAATATAAACAAAACAACACAATAACACAAATGAAAAAAGTAATTCTTTCAATCGCAGTCTTGGTATCCGCCATGACGATGAGTGCCCAGACTGCAGATGACACTATGAACCCGTTGATCACAGCGATGCCGTCTCTGTCGATCGCGCCGGATGCGCGGTCCGCAGGACAAGGTGATGTCGGCGTGGCAACGGAGGCTGATTTTAATGCGCAGTACTGGAATCCCGCCAAGTATGCGTACATGTACTCAAAAGGCGGTATCACCGCAAACTACACGCCGTGGTTGCGTAAACTGGTAGGTGACATCGATCTTGCCCACCTTGCCGGATTCTACAATTTCGGTGATCTCGGAGGCGGTATCGGCGCGAGTTTCACGTATTTCTCAATGGGTGATGTTGCTTTGACGGATCCCAGCGGAGAAGTCATTCAAAATGTACGTCCGAACGAGTGGTCGCTGGATTTGAGTTATTTCCGTAAATTGCATGAGTATGTTTCGATGTCGGTTGCAATCCGCGTGCTTTACTCGGATCTCAACAACGGCGTGAATGCGCAGGGAAGTTCTATAGACCTTCATCCGGCAGTAACAGCCGCCGCAGACATTGCGCTGTACTATCGTCAGCCTATTGAGTTGCCGATGGGTACGAGTCATTTCGGTTTAGGTTTCACCTTGAAGAATTTAGGCGGTAAGATGTCCTACGCAGACGACCGCAGTAACTTCATTCCAGCCAGCATGAACTTAGGTATCAGCTATGAGTTGCCATGCGACAAGTATAACTTCCTGACTTTCACTGTCGAGACCAACAAATTGATGGTTCCGAGCCGCTATTCCCGCAGGACGACCAAAGAGACGGCTGCCAATCCTGAATTATGGAACGACGACGGCACTCCGAAAGACCCGACAAATGCTGATACATGGAAGTTGAGCGAAGGTGCTTACTCGAATATTTCTTCAGCCCGCGGCTGGTTCATGTCCTTTGCAGATGCTCCGGGCGGTGCAAAAGAAGAATTTAACGAGGTACGCTGGGGCGCTGGTATCGAGTATAGCTACAACAAACAGTTCTTTGCCCGTGCCGGTTACAGCTATGAGAACTACTACAAAGGTAACCGTAATTACCTCACCTTTGGTGCCGGTTTCCACCTCTCTATCGTAACGCTGGACGTTTCCTACTGCGTAGGTTTGGCATCTACCAACCCGCTGGACCAGACGATGCGCTTCACGCTGGGATTCGACCTTGCAGGCATCAAAGATCTTGTGGATAACAGAAAGAAAAAATAATATCCATGCGCATCGGTTTTGGATATGACGTTCATCAATTCTCCCCTGACCGCAAATTGTGGTTAGGGGGAATTGAGGTGCCGTGTGAGCGCGGATTACTTGGTCATTCCGATGCCGACGTAGTGATTCATGCGCTCTGTGATGCCCTATTAGGAGCAGCAGCCATGCGGGATATCGGCTATCACTTCCCGGACACCAAAGGCAACGAATACGAGGGTATTGATTCAAAGATTCTTCTTCGCCGCGTGATGGCTATGCTTCGTGAAGCGGGCTATGAACTTGGGAACTGCGACATTACGATTTGCGCGCAGGCTCCGAAACTAAATCCCTATATCGACGCCATGCAGTCCTGTCTGGCGGAGGTGATGGGCGTACAAACCAACCAAATAAGCCTCAAAGCGACGACAACCGAACATTTGGGATTTGTCGGTCGCGAAGAAGGCATCGCGGCATATGCCGTTGCGTTGATTAATTAAAAGGTGAAAATTAAAAGGTGAAAGGATTTCTTCTTAGCATATCACTGTCACTTCTCGCCGACTTATTTCAATTAGGCGGTAATCCGCACGTCATTTATCAGGACGGGCCGTACGAGCGCATTGCTTTGACAGACAGTACGCAATTAGAGGTGTACAAAGGCACAGATTCGATTCTGGTCGTTCTTACGGCTTGCGCGCCGCAGTGTTCTTCGTGCGCGCGCATATATAATAAGGAATGGAAATTGATTGCCACACCGCAGTCTCCCACCCCATCCATCTTTCCGCTGGCAAGCATCGAGAACGGACGGATTGTATGGAAAGACAATGATGAGTGGGAATACTGAGTATTCCCATTTATATTGATGATTTAGAATTTATGGAACTTCCGATTTATTTAGTGGGATATATGGGAGCCGGCAAAACTACTGCCGGTCGTTTGTTAGCCGACAAACTCGGTTGGCGTTTTGTGGACCTGGACGATGCCTTCAAGCAGATTCACGGTTATAGTACCGCAGAATATATCCGTCTTTTCGGTTTGGAAGAGTTCCGCAAGAAAGAGAAATACGTAGTCGAAGATCTTGCAGACCAGATTCCCTTCGAGCATATTATCTATGCAACAGGCGGCGGATATCCGTGTTGGGAAGATAACATGGAGTGTCTGCGCGAGTTAGGCACAAGTATCTATATCCGTTGGAAACCAGAACATCTTGCCAAGCGCCTCAGTATGACGGATTTGAGTGAACGTCCGGTGTTGCAAGGACGCACCGAAGAAGAATTGCTGGCATTCATTGCGCCGCAACTGGAAGCACGGGAGCCTTTCTATAGCCAGGCTCATCATATTATCGATGTAACAATCTGCGATGAAGAGTCCGATGAACGGATCGCAGAGGATTTATTTCGCCTGATACGCGAGCGCGTATAATTTTATCTGTTTGAGCATCGCGGCAATGCCGTTACTGCGCGTGGGGCTAAGATGCTCACGCAGGCCTATCCTGTCAATGAAATAGAGGTCTGCTTTAACTATTTCCTGAGGCGTATGATCATTCAGCACATGCAACAAGAGTGCTACAACGCCTTGCACCAAGACAGCGTCGGCATCGCCTTTCAAAATCAGTCTGCCGTCTTTGAGCTGACATGTGAACCACACAGTGGACTGACAGCCATCAATTTTATTGCGGTCATTTTTATCTGCCTCCGGCAACGGATTTTTCTTCAACTCGCGCGCGTAATCTACAATAAGTTGATAGCGCTCAACCCAGTCATCAAAAACTTCAAACTCCTCGATGACTTCGTCTTGTATCTCATTGATGGATTTCGCCATTTTCAAAGAACCATTTGCGGCCCGGATATAACTCCGGCCAATTGATGTTATGTGTGGACATAAGTACGGTTATACCTGCCTGGCTGATTGAATAGAGCAAGTCCATTATCTCGCGTCCCGTCTCAATGTCCAAGTTTCCCGTCGGTTCATCGGCGAGGATGATCTCCGGTGAGTTCAGCAATGCACGCGCAATCACTACACGTTGCTGCTCGCCTCCTGATAACTCATGCGGTTTCTTATATGCCTTGTTCTCCATGCCGACCTGTTGGAGCACCTCGAAGACATGATCGTGCATCAGTTGCTTATTCTTCCATCCCGTTGCACGCAACACGAAGAGAAGATTCTCCTCTACGGAGCGGTCGGTAAGCAGTTTATAATCCTGGAAGATAATACCTAATCGGCGACGGAGGTAAGGCAGTTTACGGCGGCGGATATGCACGACATCATAGTCGAGCACACGCGCCTCGCCGGATGCGATAGGCAGGGCTCCGTATATTGTCTTCATCAGCGAAGACTTACCGCTACCTACTTTGCCGAGCAAGTAAATCATCTCGCCATTCTGCACATGCAGATTAACGTTACGCAAGACTACCTGCTCCGCCTGACAAATCTCCACGTTGGTATAAGTGATCAGCTCTGCCATTATGCATCCTCCAGACGTTTGTTGATGTCGTCGAGTTGTTTCTTGAGGTCGTTGATTTTCGACTGCAGACCATCTACTAACTTATTCGCGGTCTTGGATTTGGCGGTAAAGAAGAGGATATTATTCTCCGCAACCTTGATCTCCTGACGCAAACGCTCACGCATACGCACCAGTTGGTCCTCGGACTTCGCTGCGCGTTGCTCCGCCCGTTTCTCCTCACGTGCTTTTATCTGTTCTGCTCGGGCTTTGCGCTGCTCTGCGCGAGCTTTCCATTCCTCCCGACGGGTCTTGAAATAGGCGTTTTTCGCCTGGAAGAACTGGTTGCACGCTTCACGGTACTGTTCATAAATAGATTGATTGAATTTCTTCGGAGCAAAACCGATCTTACGCCATTCCGCTTGGATCTCCTGAACCTGTTTGGTTGCTTCTTCCCACACTTTGGAGCCTTCTTTCTTCGCTTGCTCCATGGCATTGGCAAGAAGTTCTTTCAGTTGCGTAACCAGCGTCTGCTTGCGCTCCAGATTCTCCTGCTCTTTGGCATGGATATTATCGAAATAGGCCTGATGTTTCTTGTTGATGATAGACGAAGCCGTCTTAAAGCGGTTCCATAACTCCTCTCGCAACTCGCGGGCAACAGGACCAATCTCAGCCCATTCATCATGGAGTTGCTGTAACGCACGGGAAGCCTCAACAATATTGTCGTTGCTCTGCAATTTCTCAGCAGCCTCGCATAGTTTGGTCTTCAACTCGAGGTTCTTCTTGAAATCCAGGTCGCGCAACTCAATGTTGATCTTCACTAGATCGTAGAACTGCTCTTGGCAACGCTGGTAGGCCTTGCGTATGTTCTGTGCCTCGGTAGCCGGTACAGCACCAAGAGTTTTCCACTCTGCTTGCAGTGTTTTCATGCGCTCCGTAGCAGCTTTCCACTCCTCGTTCTCCAGACCGGATTCACCGGACTCTACGATAGCTTTCATCTGTTCAAGAATGGCATTCTTGCGCTCCAAGTTAGTTTGCAACTCTTGCGTGACCTTGGCTGTAATCTCCGCCTTGCGCGTTTTATACTCCGCCAACAATTCCTTAAATTGCTGCTCCAAGGCTTCCTGTTCTTCTTTCGCCTCTTCGTCAACCGACTCAGCCTCTTTATAGAAGCGATTTTTAAGTTGGTCCACTTGTTCTTTGATCTCCATCACGTCTTTTCCCAAAAGGTTTTGGAGCTCCTCAATAATCTGTTGTCTGGTGCTTGCCATAGTTTCAAAATATTTTGCTGTGCAAAATTACAACAAATTATTGACATGCGCAAATATTTTGACAAAAAAACATCATATTTTCTTGCATATATCAAAAAAATCCATTTAAACTAATCCAAGTGGCACTACATTTTCTTCTGTAGTGATTGCACAATCCATCCCATTTTCTGCGCAATAATCGTGCAAGGCTTTAGCCGAGATAAGTCCCTCCGATCGAGGGGCTGAGAAGGCTCTCAGCCTTCTCTAAAAAGAATTAGGAGCGTCCCTATAGGATGCCCCTAATCTTTTTAAGCGGAGAGTGAGGGATTCGAACCCCCGGTACGACGTAATGCGTACACCGCATTTCGAGTGCGGCACTTTCGACCACTCAGTCAACTCTCCTTCGCTTGTGCTACGCTCTCCCCCATCGCAAAACAAGTTTTACTCCGGGGACCCCAAAAGGGATTTTGCGAAAAGCGGATGCAAAAGTACTGCTTTTTTTTGACATACGCAAATTTTTGCGTTTTTTTTTGCTATTTTGCTTTAATTTTATCAAATCCGGAGCCAAAGACACCACCGACATCGGCAATGGAAACAAGGGCGCTCGGGTCAATATTCTTGACGATACTCAGAACCAACGAACTCTCCGGTTTACGTACCAAGACGGAAATGACCTTTACGGGTTGTTGCGAGTACCATCCTATGCCATCGAGCACTGTCACACCACGGTTGACTGTTTTGTTGATTTCGGTCGCTATCTCGTCGTATTTGGACGAATAGATAAGGAAATGGACGGAGCGATGCAAACGGGACATGATCCAGTCCACGGCGAGTGTATAAGAGATGGTCATCGCCACACCGTAGAGGACGCGTTTGATATGCAGGTACGTGGGATTCGTTCCCTCCTCCAACATGCTCTCCGGTAAAGGCAGGAAGAACGCAGAAGCGATGATAATAATGTCGCAGAGCAGCATGATGTTACCCAGCGAGATATTATGATAGTGGTTCACTATCATCGCCACGATGTCTGTACCTCCCGAAGAACCGTTAGCAGCCAACACGACACCCAGACTGAGACCAAAGACAAAACCGCCTATGATAGCTCCGAGCCAGGGGTCTTCAATGATAGGTTCGGGCAGAATAGGAATGATGCGATACCAGAAGGTGATTGCCGCCACGCCGACCATCGTGCGGATACAGAAACGCCAACCGACCGTAAAACCGGCTATGACCAGCAGGATGAGGTTAATCGCAAACGTCGTGAGCCAAACCGGAATAGCGCCGTGGTATTCCGGAAAGAGCGACGGAAAGAGTCCGTCCGTAACGTAGTAGATAGCAGAACAGATACCTGTGAGTCCTCCGCCAACGAAGGCATGAGGCAACAGGACCCAGTTAACCATCAGCGCCATCGGAGCGATACCTATGATGATGGCTATATACTCGAATACCGTCCGCGTTTTGGACTCATGCGGGGCGTTATGGGGGTTGACAAATGAACTGTAACGTAACATGGAACGTTAAACTGTTAAACTGTTAAATTGTTAAACCGTTATTTCCCGTTCGCCATTGGGTCGAAACCTTGGCCGAAGACACCGCGCACCTGACTCTGACTGACAAAAGCGTTGGGGTCTATCGCCCGAACGAGACGGAAGATAGTGGCCGACTCGTATGAACGGGCTATGCAGGTAACTACTTTCATGGGTTGTTTGTTATATCCACCTTCGGCGTCAAGGAACGTACATCCGCGGTGTGCCTGCGTGATGATAGCCTCCGCTATCTCGTCAGGTTTCTTCGTGAAGATCATGAACTGCACCGACTGTCTCATTCGGTTCATGACCCAATCGACGGCGGTAGAAGCCATGAAGGTATAAGTGAGACCGAAGAGAATCTTCTCGATCGCGCCCTGCGTGCCCGCAGCCTGTATTGTCGGCAGGAAGAAGGCCGAAGAGATGATCGTCATGTCGGCAAACAACAGTACGCGACCCATCGGCAGATGATGATACTTGTTGACAATCATCGCAATGATGTCCGTTCCGCCGGTAGAACCATTATTGAGGAAACAGATTCCCAGGAAACAGCCGGTAAACAAACCTCCGACGACCACCGCCATGAACGAATCGGTAAGCAGCGGCACATTGGCTATCGGGATGATTTTCAGCCAGATAGTGAGCCACATGACGCCCCATATTGTCCGGATGGCATAACGCCAGCCTACCGTGATAGCGGCGATGACAAGCAGCAGGATGTTTATCAACGCGCTACTCAGCCAAATCGGCACGTAGGTGTTGGTAGCGAAATAAATGATCTCGCACAGACCTGTCACTCCGCCTCCGACGATAGCGTGCGGTACCAGTAACTGGTTGACCGTGAGGGCGTATGGAATGGTACTGATGATGATCAGCAGGAATTCCTTGAGCGTGATCCACGGCAACGCACGATAGTATTGGTGCAAGTGGTCACGAAGTTGCGTGATATGTTCTTTTCTTTTTCCCATCAGAAACGAGCTACTAAGTTACGATCGCCGAAACCATTGTCCACACGTCCGACCGGACACCAGAACTTGTTCTGCGCCACGAAGTCTGTCGGGTACGCAGCCTGTTTGCGGCTATAGGGGTGCGTCCACTCATCGGCCACCACCTCGTATTCGGGGTGCGGCGCATTGACGAGGACATTATCTTCTTTATCGGCCTTGCCGGATTCGATATCGGCTATCTCCTGACGGATCTGCAGGAGGACGTCGCAGAAACGGTCTATCTCCGCGAGTGACTCGGACTCCGTCGGCTCCACCATGAGTGTGCCGTGTACGGGGAAAGAGAGTGTCGGCGCATGATAGCCGTAGTCCATGAGTCGTTTGGCGATGTCCGCTTCGGTGATGCCGACAGCGTGGAACTGCCGGCAGTCGAGAATCAGTTCATGCCCTACTCTGCCTGTCGCACCGGTATAGACGATGCCGTAAGCCTCTTTGAGACGTTTGGCCATGTAGTTGGCGCTAAGGATAGCTGCTGCCGTTGCATGACGCAGTCCTTCCGCTCCCATCATCGCGATGTATCCCCAAGAGATCAGGGCCATGTTCGCATTGCCGTAAAGAGAAGACGAGACGCGGTTCTTGTCTTCCGTAGGCAGACAGTCCGCCAAGGCCTCCGTGCAGCACACAGCGCCCGCTCCGGGGCCTCCACCGCCGTGCGGCGAAGCAAAGGATTTATGGAGGTTTAGGTGACATACATCGGCTCCGATGAACGCCGGATTGGTCCATCCTATCTGTGCGTTCATGTTCGCGCCGTCCATGTAAACGAGTCCGCCGTGCGTATGTACGGCCTCAATCATCTCGCGGATGGCCTGCTCGAAGATACCGTGCGTGGACGGGTATGTGATCATACAACCTGCGAGGGTGTCTTTGTTCTCCTCGCACAGACGTTTCCAGTCGGCAAGGTCGGTATTACCCTGCTCGTCGCACTTGACAACACAAGGTACGAAGCCGGCTTGGACGCAGGAGGCAGGATTCGTTCCATGCGCGGAGGCAGGGATAAGAAGCACTTTGCGGTCGTTCTCTTTCCGGCGGCGCAGGAACTCACGGATGACCACGAGTCCCGTATATTCTCCGGCAGCACCGGAAGTAGGTTGCAGCGTGCAGGCCTTGAAACCCGTGATGGCGCATAACTGCTCTTTGAGTTGCTCCATGATTGATGCATATCCTTCCACTTGTTCGGATGGAGCCAAGGGGTGCACAGCAAGAGCTGTATTGTAGGTGACAGGTATCATCGCAGCCGCAGGGTTGAGTTTCATTGTACACGAACCCAGCGGGATCATCGAGGTGGCCAGCGATATATCTTTGCGGTCCAGACGTTTGAGGTACCGCATCAGTTCGGTCTCTGTATGGTAGTTCTTGAATACCGGTGCCTGTAAGAAGTCGATGTCGCGAACGCGGCTCTCTTCTATCGCCCAGAGTCCTTCGAAGGCCTCATCCGACTCCTCTTCTTGCGGCAGGTTATCCGTCGCTTCCGCGAAAAGAGTGATCAGATCGTTCATGTCATAGAGGTCCACCGTCTCGTCGAGCGAGAGACCTACCCACCCTTGCGGGTCGTAATAGAGGTTGATATCCTTGTCTTCCGCCAGCGCGCGCAAGTTGTCTATCCACCCTTCCTCGTCACGCGTGATCTTGAGCGTGTCGAAGAACTCCGCGTTCTCCTGGTTGTAACCGTAAGCTTGGAGCATCTCACTCAGATAGACCGCTTTGCCGTGGATACCTTCGGCGATCTCGCGGATACCTTCCGCGCCGTGATAGACGCCGTACATGCCCGCCATCATTGCCGAGAGGGCTTCGGCGGTACAGATATTCGAAGTGGCGCGTTCGCGCTTGATATGCTGTTCGCGTGTCTGAAGGGCAAGGCGGTAAGCGGGGTGCTCGTATTTATCTTTACTCAGACCGATGATACGACCCGGCATGTCGCGTTTGTACTCGTCTCGCGTAGCCATGTATCCGGCGGTCGGTCCGCCGAAACCCATCGGCAAGCCGAAACGCTGCGCCGTGCCGCACATGATATCGGCATTGAGTGGTTTGAGGATAGCCAGTGCCATCAGGTCCGCCACTACCGTCACTTTCAGTCCTGCCTCATGGCAGTCGTCGATGAAAGCGTCATAGTCCTCAATGGACCCGTCGCTGTTCGGCCATTGGACGAGTGCTCCGAAGAACTCAGCCGTTGGCTGGAAGTCCGCGTAGTTGCCGGTGACGATGTCGATGTCCTGTCCCGCCGCGCGGGTACGCAGAACAGATAAGGTGTTCGGCCATATCTTCTCATCCACAAACACTTTGCGCACGTTCGCTTTGACTTGTTCGCGCGAACGGAGATTACGCATCATCGTCACGGACTCGGCGGCAGAGGTGGCTTCGTCCAGCAGCGAGCAGTTGGCGAGAGGCAGGCCGGTGAGGTCGCTGATCATCGTCTGGAAGACAAAGAGCGCCTCGAGACGTCCCTGACTCACCTCTGCCTGATAAGGCGTATAGGATGTGTACCACACGGGGTTCTCAAGCATGTTGCGACGGATGACCGCCGGCGTGATCGTGCCGTACCAGCCGCGACCGATATACGAACGTGCGGACTCGTTCTGACGAAGCATGACATCCGCCACCTCCAACTGCTGTTGTTCCGTGTACGGTTCCTGCAGTTCAATACCCTCCGGCAGCAGGATATCCGCCGGCATCGTCTCGCGCACAAGTGCCTCCATGGACTCCGCTCCAACAGCCTCTAACATCTTCTTTTCGTCCTCAGGAGTCAACCCGATGTGACGCGATTCCAAATAGTTTACTTTCATATAGTGATGTTCGTTTTGTATGTCCAAACCTTTGCGACTGCAAAGGTACAAAGATTTTTTGAATTGAGCAAATATTTTTTGCAATAATTTTATAAAATCAGGCCATAAGTGCTTGCACAGCAGGTTGGTCAAGAGACGTTATAGTTGTATTTCTTTCGCATTGTTTTTTAGGATGTACCGGAGTCAGGAAGAGTTGGAAAACCGGATGTCCTTTGTAGATTGTATGTCCTTTTTTCGTTTGCGGTCGGCACATGATCCAAAAGCCGCACTTCTCGGCATCTTTGAGCGTATTGAGACGACCAATAACAATCATGAAATTATCGGTATAAAAAATCACCTCAATGCACATGGCCGATTTGCGCTGGCGT
>CADCBP010000007.1 GCA_902799705.1 uncultured Bacteroidales bacterium | reverse complement strand
ATCAAGAAGCGCAATGCAGACTGCAAAATCGTACGTCGCAAAGGGCACTTGTATGTAATCAACAAGAAGGATCCGAAAATGAAGATGCGTCAAGGATAAGCGCAATCTTTAATTTGAATCAACAACTTCAACAAACAATTATTTTTTAACAAATTTATCCTTAGTATTAAATTATGGCTATAAGAATTGTCGGTGTAGATATACCGCAAAACAAATGTGGCGAAGTCAGTCTGACTTATATCTACGGAATAGGTCGTTCAAGCGCAAAGAAAATTCTCGCTGAAGCAGGCATTGACCCAAGCGTCAAAGTAGAGAATTGGACGGATGACCAAGCAGCTAAAGTCCGTGAGATCATCGGTGCTAAATTCAAAGTGGAAGGTGATCTTCGTTCGGAAACACAATTGAACATCAAACGCTTGATGGATATCGGTTGTTACCGTGGAGTTCGTCACCGTATCGGTCTGCCGGTTCGTGGACAGAGCACCAAGAACAACGCCCGCACGCGCAAAGGACGTAAGAAAACTGTTGCAAACAAGAAAAAGGCAACGAAGTAATGTTAAACCGAGATTGAAGTTGGCGGCGTAGGTGAGTCCTTTCACCTTTCACCTTTCAACTTTCAACTTAATAAATTCATCAAGTATTATGGCAAAGAAAGCTATTGCAGCTAAGAAGCGTGTAGTGAAGATCGATGGCGTCGGCCAACTTCACGTGATGTCTTCTTTCAATAATGTAATCGTTACTGTTGCTAATGGTGACGGCCAGGTTATCAGTTGGTCTTCCGCTGGTAAACAAGGCTTCCGTGGCAGCAAGAAAAATACTCCGTACGCAGCGCAAATGGCAGCAGCTGACTGCTGCAAAGTCGCATTCGACCTCGGTCTGCGTAAAGTTAAAGCATACGTTAAGGGTCCCGGACAAGGACGAGAGTCGGCTATCCGTGCCTGCGTCGCTGCAGGTATTGATGTAACGGAAATCGTAGATGTTACTCCGATGCCGCACAACGGTTGCCGTCCTCCCAAACGTCGTCGTGTCTAAGTTAACGTAAATTAATCCAAATGGTCTAATGGCTCAATGACCAAATAAATGACCAAATGGTAAATGAACAAATCGTAAATTTATAAAGTTATGGCAAGATATATTGGCCCAAAATCTCGCATCGCACGCCGTTTTGGCGATGCTATCTTCGGCGAGGATAAGGTGCTCGCAAAGCGTCCGTATGCACCCGGACAACACGGCGTTAACCGTCGTAAGAAAAATTCTGAGTATGGTACCCAGCTCGCTGAGAAGCAGAAAGCAAAATACACTTATGGCGTGCTCGAACGTCAGTTCCGCCTCCTCTTCGCGAAAGCTGCACGTACCAAAGGTATCACCGGTGAAATCCTGATCCAACTCCTTGAGTGCCGTCTTGATAACATCGTTTACCGCCTCGGTATCGCTCCTACTCGCGCCGCTGCGCGTCAGCTCGTCTCACACCGTCATATCACTGTGGACGGTAAGGTCGTTAACATCCCCTCTTTCGAGGTAAAACCGGGACAGGTAGTTGCTGTTCGCGAGAAAGCAAAATCGCTCGAGGTGATCGCTGAGTCGCTCCAAGGATTCAACCACGCTAAATAATCATTAAATTCATGGCAATATTAAATTTCATCAAACCTGATAAGGTTATCATGTTGGATTCGAGTGCGAACAAAGGTATCTTTGAGTTTCGCCCACTCGAACCGGGGTACGGAATCACGATAGGCAATGCCATCCGTCGCGTGCTGCTCGGCAGCCTCGAGGGATACGCTATCTGCTCTATCAAGATCAGTGGTATTGATCATGAATTTGCTACCATCCCCGGTGTTATTACAGACGTTACCAACCTGATCCTTAATCTCAAACAGGTTCGCTTCCTCCATAAGCAGGATGCTGAGGAGACTGAGACCATCCGTCTCCATATCCGCAAGCAGAAAGCGTTCATGGCGGCTGAACTCAACACGGCGCTTCAGAACTTCGAGGTACTCAACCCCGAACTCCAACTCGCCGAACTCGATGAGTCCGCTGACTTTGAGATAGAGATCTCTATCAACAAAGGGCGCGGATACGTTCCCGGTGACGAGAATCGCCATAGCGATGATCCTATCGGTACCCTCGCTATCGATTCTATTTACACCCCTATCCGCAACGTCATGATCTCCGTGGACCAGTTCCGTGTCGAGCAACGTACCGACTACGAGAAACTCACCATCGAGATTACCACCGACGGCTCTATAGCACCACAACAGGCGCTTACCGAAGCCGCTAAGATCCTTATCTACCACTTCATGCTCTTCTCTGACGAACGCATCGTTCTCGAAGAAGAAACTAAGAAGAACTCCAACGCACTCGATGAGGAAATCCTCCGTATGCGTCAGCTCCTCAACCAGAAACTACAGGATATGGACCTCTCTGTCCGTGCCCTGAACTGCTTGAAGGCTGCCGAGGTAGAGACACTTGGCGAACTCGTTAAGTATCACCGTGCAGACCTGCTTAAGTTCCGTAACTTCGGTAAGAAATCACTCACTGAACTCGACGAACTGCTCGAACGCAACGGACTCGCCTTTGGTATGGATATCTCGCGTTATCGTGCGCAAGAGTAATCATTCAACATTAATCATTCAACATCAAGCATTATTATGAGACATAATAAAAAATTCAATCACCTTAGCCGTAAGGCCAACCATCGCGCTGCGATGCTGTCCAACATGGCGTGCTCGCTTATTCTCCATAAGCGTATTACGACCACTCTCGCTAAGGCTAAAGCACTCCGTATCTACGTAGAGCCGATCCTCACTCGCGCTAAAGAGGATAACATGAACAACCGTCGTCTGGCTTTCTCTCTCCTCAAACAGAAAGAGGTCGTTACTGAACTCTTCCAGAATGTAGGCGAGAAAATCGCTAACCGCCCGGGTGGTTACACACGTATCCTCCGCACCGGTTTCCGTCTCGGTGACGCTGCTGAAATGGCTATCATAGAACTCGTGGACTACAACGAGAACATGCTCAGCCAAACCAAGAAAGCTACCAAGAAAGCTACCCGCCGTGCCGGCAAGAAGGCCGTTAAAGAGGCCGTAGAAGAGGTTGCTGCCGAGGCTGCTCCTGCTGCAGAGGAGAAGGCTGCTGAGTAATAAACCTTTCGTAATAACGTCATTACGTAATTACGTCATTACGATAAATCGTTAAAAACAATGTTTTTGAACGTTAATCAGCATAATGAAAACGTGACAGATCTCGCCAACGCTAAGGTTGGCGAATCTGTTTCTGTTTCCGGCATGATCCATAATGTTCGCGTCACCAAATGGGGCGGATTCATCGTCCTCCGTAAGTCCCGCGGCTTGCTGCAAGCTGTTGTCTCTAATGAGACCTCGAAGTTCTTCGACGAAGCCGGCAACGAGATAGCCATGAACGACCTCTGTCGTGAGATGGCGATCACCCTCACCGGTACCGTCAACGAGGCGAAGATCAAAGACCCCGCAGCGTTCTACAACACCATAGAGATAGCCGTCTCCGAGGTGCACGTCCTCTCGCGTCCGACGACCGCTGAGGTAGTGGATATGAACGCCCTCAAGTTCGGTGACGAAGAGACCCTCCTGCGCTATAAGTTCGACAACCGTCAGGTCACCCTCCGCAACCCGCGCGATATGGCGATTCTCAAGGTGCAGAGCACCATCGCCCGCGCTTTCGGCGAGTTCCTGTCTGCCAACGGATTTACCCAGATCTTCACCCCGAAGATCGTCTCTGAGGGCGCAGAAGGCGGTGCGAATGTCTTCAAAATGGATTATTTCGGCAAGCAGGTCTATCTCGCGCAGAGCCCGCAGTTCTACAAACAGATCGGCGTCGGCGTCTATGAGCGCGTCTTTGAAATCGCGCCCGCGTACCGCGCAGAGAAACATGCTACTTCCCGCCACCTCAATGAGTACATCTCCCTCGATGTCGAGATGGGCTTCATCAAAGGTCAGGAGGACGTCATGACCCTCGAAGCAGCCTTGCTGCGTCACATCATCGCGGTTGTAGAGCGCGATTGTGCGCATGAACTCCACCTGCTCAATGCCGTTAACCCCGTGTTACCCGAACAGGTACCGGCTTGGAAACTGAGCGAGGTACACGAGATTCTCTGGGAGAACAAACTCTGCGAAGCAGACCACCGCGGCGAGGACGATCTTGCGCCGGAAGAGGAGCGCGCTATCTGCAAGTACGCCTTTGAGAAATACGGTTCGGACTTCGTGTTCGTCACTCATTTCCCGTCCGAGCACCGCGCTTTCTACGCGATGGACGATCCCGAGGATCCGTCGTTGACCCTGAGCTTCGACCTCCTCATGCGTGGCTTGGAGATCACCTCCGGTGGTCAGCGTATGCATAAAGAGGCAGACTATCGCGAGAAGATGATCCGTCGTGGCATGAACCCCGATGCGTTCCATTTCTACCTCGATACCTTCAAGAACGGCATGCCTCCCCACGGAGGCTTCGCTATCGGTCTCGAGCGTATCACGGCATGCTTCTTGGGCATCGCCAACGTCAAGGAATGTTCGATGTTCCCCCGCGACATCAACCGCGTGGCTCCCTAAATAACAAGGAAATAACCTTAATTAGCCGGTGTAACTGCCGGCTTTTTTATTTATATAGAGCGTGCTGGCGCGTGCGTATTCATGCGTACGTGCGCGCAAAATAATCGTTTTTGCAAAGTGGACTTTACAAAAGTAACAAAATTACACTTTTTTGCCTAAAAATGTGTCAAAAATGTTGTGTAATTAAAAAAAATGTTGTACTTTTGCCGAAAATTCCCTTTGGGCGGAATTATTTATGTATAACAAACAATTCAAGGTATGAAGAAATTCTTACTCGTATTGTCCGTTTGCTTTATAGCCTTCGGACAGGTATTGGCTCAGAGCCAAACGATTTCAGGTACCGTCCTTAATGCAGCTGACGACGAGCCGGTCATCGGTGCTTCGGTTCAGGTGAAGGGTACTTCGAAGGGTACGATTACCGACGTTGATGGTAAGTTTACCCTCGAGGTAGATCCCAATTCTGTGCTTGTTGTTTCGTTCATTGGTATGGCGACTCAGGAAGTTGCTGCCAAGGATGGTGTAGTTGTTAATTTGATGGAAGACAGCAAGCAACTTGACGAAGTCATGGTAGTCGCTTTCGGTACATCGACGAAGAAATCGTTCACCGGTGCAGCTTCGGTTGTGAAGGCGGATGAGATCACGAAACGTCAGACCAGTAACGTTACCAATGCTTTGGCAGGTCAGGTTGCCGGTGTTCAGGGTTTGAGCACCAGTGGTCAGCCGGGTACCACCAGTTCGGTTATCATCCGTGGTATCGGTTCTATGTACGCGAGCAACAGCCCGTTGTACGTAATCGATGGTGTACCTGCATCGGGTGATGATGTCAGCACGTTGGCTAACGCTGATATCGAGTCCGTTACTGTCTTGAAGGATGCCGCTTCCAACGCTTTGTATGGTGCCCGTGGTGCCAACGGTGTGATCCTTATCACGACCAAACGTGGTAACACCCGTGACGCTCAGGTAAAACTCGAAGCGAAGTGGGGTGTTAACCAGCGTGGTGTTCCTTCTTATGACGTGATGCGCGACGCAGGTATGTACTACGAGAACTTTTATACCGCGCTGTACAACCAGTATTTTGCACAGTATGGCGACGCGACGAGAGCGCACAACACGGCCAGCAGATTGTTGACTGCTGCAAACGGCGGTCTGGGTTATCAGGTGTTTGCTGTTCCTGAAGGCGAGCGTCTGGTAGGTACGAACTTCAAGTTGAACCCGCGTGCTACGGCTGGCTTTGTAACCGCTGACGGCTATATGCTCAAGGCTGATAACTGGTTCAACGAGTTGTTCCAATCCAACAACCTCCGTCAGGAATACAACCTCAGCATCTCCGGTTCGACCGACAAACTGACCTATTTCACCTCTGCCAGCTACCTGGATGACTCGGGTATTATCCAGAACTCCGGCTTCCGCCGTGTTACGACCCGTGCGAACGTAGATTATCAGGCAAAGAAATGGTTGAAGATCGGTACGAACATGAGCTACAGCCACGCAGATATGCGTTATCCGCAGGAGGAAGAGTACGGCAATTATTCATCGGCAAACATCTTCTATGTAACCGATAACATTGCTCCTATCTATCCTCTCTATATCCGCGACGGAAACGGTCAGATCATGCGCGACCGTAACGGCTTTATCATGTATGACTACGGAGACGGCAAAACGGTTACGGGTGCATCCCGTGCTTTCATGGGTCAGTCGAACCCTGCCAGCGCAATCGCTTTGGATCGCTCACAGTATAAGAAAGATATCTTCACCGGTAAGTGGTTCGTTCAGGTTGAGCCGATCAAGGGCTTGAAGTTCACTGCAAACCTTGGTCTGCACTATGCAGGTGTTCGCTACAACCAGACGGTCAACCCGTTCTACGGTCAGTATGCAGAGCGTGGCGGTTCGGCTTATGTAGCTACCTCGCGCGTTACCGCATTTGACCAGCAATATCTGGCAAATTACGCACGTAAGTTCGGTGAGCACAACGTGGATGTTATGCTCGGTTACGAGAACTACCACTTGATTACCTCCTCGATGTCAGGTCAGAAAGACAAGTTGGTAAATCCGTTCATCGCCGAGATTAACAACGCGATCAAGAATCCGAGCGTATCTTCGTCCAGCGACAGCTATTTCACGCAGGGTATCCTCGTTCAGGCTAAGTACGACTACGCAAGCCGCTACTACATCAGCGGAAGTTATCGTCGTGATGCTACTTCCCGTTTTGCTCCCGGCAAACAGTGGGGTAACTTCTGGTCCGTTGGTGCCGCTTGGGATATCAAGGGAGAGTCGTTCATGGATGGTGTTACGAACGTGGACCTGTTGAAGATCAAAGCAAGTTACGGTTCGCAAGGTAACGATGCATTGGGAAACTACCACGTATGGGCTGACCTCTACTCCTTCGACGAGAACAACGGTGAGTACGCTAAAACTATGGTTCAGATAGGTAACAGAGATTTGACCTGGGAGACCTCGTACAACTTCAACGCCGGTGTCGACTTCGGTTTCTTCGGAGAGCGCTTGACCGGTACGATTGAGGGTTGGCGTCGTCGCACGGAGAACATGTTGTATTACAAGCCGGTTGCCGCTTCTAACGGTTACACCGAGAAGCCTGTAAATATCGGTTCTGTAAGCAATGCCGGTATGGATGCCGAGCTCCGCGGTCAGTTGATCAAGACCCGTAACGTAACATGGTCTGTTTATCTGAACTTGACCTACTTCAAGAACCGCATCCTGAAACTGGATCCGGATCTGGGTGGTCAGTGGATTGACGGAACCTCCATCTATCGCGAGGGCGAGTCTATGTACAACCGCTACTTGCCTGCTTACGCAGGTGTTAACCCCGCTACCGGTAAATCGCAGTGGTACATCGACGTAGATGATCCGAATAACCCGGGTCAGAAGATTATCAAGGGTGGTGTAACGGAGAGCTATAGCGAAGCGAACAGTAACTACCGCTATGAGACCGGTGACCTGCTGCCGAAAATCTACGGTGGTTTCGGAACAACTCTCGATGTATATGGTGTAGATCTGTCTATCGCCTTCAACTATCAGGCAGGTGGTCGTCTGTACGATAACTCCTATCGTAACTTTATGCACGGCGGTTACGGCACCAGCGCCGGTCAGAACTGGCACTTGGATATTCTGAATGCTTGGACGCCGGAGAATACCAACACCAATGTGCCTGCTATCAACGCCGGTGACCAGTATGTAAACGGTGTTTCCGATCGTTGGTTGATCAGCAGTAACTACGTAAGTCTCCAGAATATTACCCTCGGATATACCTTCCCTGCTAAGTTGACGAAGAAGGCGCATATCGAGAAGATTCGTCTGTATGCAGTAGCTGACAACGTAGCGCTTTGGTCCGCTCGCAAGGGTCTGGATCCTCGCCAATCGTTCACCAGCTCCAGCAACACGCTCTACTCTCCGATGCGTACTATCTCGGGCGGTTTAAGTATCACGTTCTAATTAAAGAAAGGAGATTAATATGAAAACGATTAGTAAATATGTATCTGTTCTCCTCGTAACCGCTTTGTCTTTCGCTTCTTGTAGTGAATGGATGAACGCCGGTCCCGAAGGCGGAACGAAAACAGCTGACCAGGTAGAGGAAGCTGCTCAGCAGAACCCTGCAACAGCAGCAGCAGACTTGTCTGCTATCTACGCGCAGTTTATTCAGGTTTATTCCGGTCTGGGTGACCTTGGCTACGAACGCCACAACGACTACGGCTACGCAGCCATCTGCTTGTTCATGGATGAGCAGGGTCAGGATCTCGTGAGCCCGAACACTGGATACAACTGGTTCCAATACGCCGATTTCACCTCGAACCGCGACAACACGCTGACGACCACAAAAGGTCTGATCGACCACTTGGTATGGGGTGAGTACTACAAGATCATCTTCGCATGTAACAACGTGATTGGTATGGTTGACCGCAAGCAGCCGGGTGTACAGAAATACGCGTTGAGCCAAGCTCTGGCCGTCCGCGCAATGTGCTACATGAATCTGGCTCAACTCTATCAGTTTACCTATCGCACGACGGATAAGAGTGCACTGACTGTTCCGTTGGTATTGGAAAACATGCCTGCAGAGCGCATCATCAGTAACCCGCGTGCTACTCTGGAAGAGTTGTTCAAGCTTTGTACAGAGGACTTGACTTATGCATGCGACAGCCTTGATGGCTATAAGCGTCCGGACAAAGGTTTCGTAGATCAAGCCGTTGCTTTCGGTTTGCGTGCTCGTCTGAACCTTCTTAAGGGTGAGTGGGCAGATGCTGCTAAGGATGCTGAAAAAGCATTGGATTTAAGCGGTGCAACGCCGCTGTCGATTGCCGAGGCAAGTGAACCGGGCTTCGCAGATGCAGCGCAGCACAATGTACTTTGGGCGAACATCATTGTTGAAACCAACGACGTCGTAAAGACCGGTATCGTTAACTGGCCGTCGCACATGTCCATCTTCTTCATGGATGGTTATACATCCGTAGGCGCAACACGTTCGATTGCCAGTGGTCTCTATAACGAGATTTCCGCTACGGACGTTCGTAAGGGCTGGTGGTTGAATGAGCAATTGGAGTCCCCGCTGTTGGATGCTCCGGGTTACAACGCTGCCAAAGCAACTATCCAGGACAATGCGGATAATGTATATACGAACGTGAAGTTCGGTACGGGCGACCGTTCTACCACCGGTAGCGGTGCTGCAGCTGCTGACTGGATTCTCATGCGTGCTGAGGAGTTGCACCTCATCAAAGCCGAGGGTCTCGCTCGTTCGGGTGGCGACGGTGCAAGCGTACTGCTCAACTTCGTACAGAAATATCGTGATCCGTCCTTCGTATTGTCTCAACATGGTTTGAGCCTCGAGGATGAGATCTGGTGGCAACGCCGTGTAGAACTCTGGGGTGAAGGTTTCGCTTGGGGAGATATCATGCGTCTCGAGAAACCGATTATTCGTACCAATTCGACCAACTGGCCGGAGGCTTGGGCAAAACAAGACGTTCCCGCAAGACACGGTGTACTGCTCTGGCGTATCCCGCAAGCCGAAATGGAGGCTAACAAGGGTATCACCGATCCTAACCCGTTTGTGCCATTCCCCTAATCCTAAAAAAATATAGATTATGAAAAAGATTAGTAAATATTTGCTCCTTCTCGCAGCAGCCGTGTTCACATTCACGGCTTGCGAGAAGAACGTAGAGCGCGAACCCTCTCCGCTGGATGTACCGGGTACAGTCATGTTTACCAGTGCAGGCGAGTCGGTTGAATTAAATGTCAATAAAGACAAACTCGAAACAACTGTAACGTTGTTCCGTACGTCTAATTTCGACAAACCTGATACCATCTTGCTGAAGGTAGAAGCAGATCCGGTATTCGCTATTAATCCGAAGGTTGTCTTCGCTCCGGGCGACAAGCAGGTTTCTATGACGGTTGGTTTCCCGAATGGCGAGGTAGATAGTACCTATACGTTCAAGTTAACCATGCCAGAAGACAAGACTAGTCCTTATCTGGATGGCCAAAGCGTGTTTACATACACGGTTAAACTCGTACTGTGGTCTGAAATCCGCACCGGTGTGTTCGTTGACCAGACCGTCGGCCCGGCATTCGGTCTGGATGCGTATGCTTGGTACGTTAAATATCAGGTAGCTGAGCAACCGGATGGTTCACAGAAGATACGTATCCACAACCCGTATGCAAGCTATGCTACCAGTCGGGATGCAGATGGTATTTTAGACGGTGATCCGATTCCCGACGACGGCGAAGTAGATGAGTCGAGACCGTTCAATTTCGATCTCCTTATATCTAAAGAAGGTGAGGTTACATTCCCGGACCTCCGTACCTACCTTGGTATTGGATGGGGTGACTATATGGAACAGTGCTTCGTTGATTATGCAAGAGGAACAGGCGTTCCCGGTACATATGGTAGATTCGAGAGCGAGAAAGGCAAGATTATCTTCGATGCACAGGATGACTCCATGCTCTTTGGTGCTGGAGGTAAAATCTATGGCATTCAAGTGAACTTCCTGTTCTATCTGAGCAAGGATGCTTTCATGGCAGATAAGGAGGAACCGGTGGTTGTTGACGCAGACGTTACTACCTACGAAGGAAACTGGACCATCAAGGGCTTTGATGCCAACGAGGACGAAGATGTTCCCGTAAGCGCAAATGTAACGGTGACCAGTTACATAGATCCTAAAGAAGGTCAATTCTATGCGATAGAAGGACTCTATCCGAATATGCCGGTAGTATATGGTGTATTCGATGAAGAGACGCACAAGTTCCTTATTCAACCTACCAAGGGTGATCCTGTTGACATTGAAGGAAAGACTTATGTTCCTCTCATGTACATGTTAGACGCGAACTTTAACCCCGCCGCTAATATCACTCTGGATATTGTTCCGGGCGAAGGCGGTACTCTGGTAACGGATGAGAATAGCAAGGCAATTGGATTCCTCGTTGTGTACGTCAATCAGGAAGATCAGAGCGATCGTAAAGTAGGCGAAGGTATGTTCAACATCTCGTTCGAACCTGCTAACGCAGGTGCTCCGGCACGCAAGGCTGCAGCAGCTAAGCACGCTAACGGAAAGAAGACACTGTTCGCTCCGATTACAGGTGAGAAGATTCGTTAATCGAATAACTCATGAAAAGAAAGAGGATCTCGGCAAGAGGTCCTCTTCTTTTTGTATTAACTCTCAACTCTTAACTCTATAGTCCCAAGTGAATACGGAAGCGAATCGCCCATTGGACACTCGGCGTAATAGACCAGGCGGAATAGAGATCGCAGATACGTAGTATATTACCGATGCCGACGCCCACCTCCGTATAAAGCATAGAACGTGGCATACCAAGTTCCGCTCCTTGACTGTTATAGCCGTACGCTATCTTCGCTTCTACGAGTTCGCGGAGATGAAGCCAGCGTACACCCGGAATCATATTAAAGAGAATCCCCATACCATTCCATTCCGTCTGCAATGTTACATACCTGTTAGCCATCATTTGATATCCGTGCAGGAAAGTGAAGCGGTAGGGGTCATACGCATAGCCTTGGTTCGCATTAGCCTGCCATAAGAGCGTAGCCGGCACCCGTCCCATCAATACACCGGCCTGTAATGCATACGTCAGCGTGCCGCCCATACCGAGGTTTGCATGCTGCGTGAGCATCGCTCGCAGATGGAAGTATATCTTCGAATAGTTTGCGTCCGCCCAATGCCCGGCCTCTGCGCCCAGATACAATACCGGATAACGGGATGAGTAAGCGTAGCGGCGCATGAAATAACCGTCGTATTTCCGTTCACCCCAACTGAGGCGGGCGATGGCATGCGCCGATTGATATGCATAACCCGTCTGCCAACCCGCACGGGCAAAGAGATGACTCTCGATACTCATCGGTACGCCGCTGCGCGTGTCCATCTGATGAATCCAGTCGGCGAACCAATGGAATTGCAACTGACGCTGCCGGATAGCGGTATTGACGCATAAACTGTCGCGGAAAAGCGCTTGGAAAGCGTAAGCGGTGAAGTCGAAGTTTCCCCAACCCATGGAGTTTTCCCGCAGCATACGGTCGAAATCGTCCACCTCTGACCAGACGTAATGGTCGTTGTACTCGAATTGCAGGATATTCCTCCGCTCCGTAGGCAGGTTGACCGACACGCGGCCCATACCTTTGAAAGAGCGGTCACGGAAACCGTAACCGACAGAAGCCTCGAGAGATACCACTTTTGACAACTTCTCGTTCGTGCGGAAAGGCAGACCGACATGCACACCTTCGTGCTGGTTCACTTGTAATATCTCCTCCACATGCCCGATATCTACCGGAGTGCCCGTAGGAATATAACCCGTCATCGCGATGGTGGCGAACCATTTGGCGACACGGATAACAGGCAGGCTGTCCAGTTTCGCGAAAGCGGAATCGACTGAAGTCGTAGCTGATGGTTCTCGGTATTCCGATATCTCGGTATCTCGGTATCCCGCTGCCGCGGCTTTCGGATTTCGCAGACTCGTCGTTAATAGCACCGAAGGAAAGACCGTACCGGCTTTCTCCGATTTGACAGAGAAATCGAGCAGGGCGGAGATTGTTTCTTCCGCAATCAGCCCATTCGGGGCGAGCGTCTGTGAGATATGGATGTCGTTTACGTAGTTGACGGCCACCTCCGGCGGTACGTATGCCTTGAAAGCGCGCAACGCATACGTGGTGGTATCAATGACCATCTCGCCGTTAAAAGTCGCGTAGAAGGGGTTTCTCGTACGAAAAACAAGCCTAACCCCGGCACCTCCCTCAAGAGAAGGGAGAGTATCTGCTATATCTTCTAAATAATAGCGATAATAGAGGTTTCCTCCCGATGCGAGGGGAGAGAGAAAGGCATGCCCCATGAGGCTGACGGACGGGGCATAGAAATTGAGGTTGCCTTCACCGCCCAAAAGGGTTGAATAGTCCGTCTCGGACAGAATGAGGGCTTGTGTACGTTGGTCATTCGCCGGAATCATCTCTTGTCCCGCCATGCGGAAAGACTGTGTCTCTCTGTAGAGCGGAAGGATATACGTGGAGTCTTCCTGCGCGATCATGCCTTCTTGCAGGCTGCGCCATAATGCACGCCTTAGATGGCGGCGGTTGATATGCGAGACATACAATGTCTGTTCGCGTTGCAGTACAGCGCTGTTCTCCGGATGCTTGGTACGGTCGTTAGATTCACGGTGTTCCCGTACCCGGCGTAAGATCTCCAGCGCCGGATTCTCATTCGGCGCTACCACGATCTCCGTAAGCATCGCTGTCTTCTCACGCATCGCTACTTGTAATCCAGCCATCGCGCCCGGGTCGATATCGAAACGCTGGGTGAAATAGCCGACAGCCGAGAAGACCAGTTGACTCTTTGCCGTCATATCCACGCGCAACGCATAGTTGCCATGCTCGTCTGAAGTGGTACCGATCTTCGTGCCCCGGAAATGGATGTTCACGTTCGGTATAGCCTCGCCGGTCGTTTCATTAACCACTTCGCCAACGATAATCGTCTCTGTTGCGTAGAGAATTGAGAATTGAAAACTGAAAATTGATAAGAAAATCAATTTCCACACGATGCTATGTATCCTTCTTCCTTTCATCTTTCACCTTTCACCTTTCATCTTTCATCTTTCACCTTTCACCTTTCACCTTTCATCTTTCACCTTATTTGCTGGGTGGCATTGAAGAATCGCTTTGCGCAGGTCTTGCACGTCGATATGCGTGTATATCTCTGTGGTAGCGAGGTCTTCGTGCCCGAGCAGTTGTTGTATGACGCGCAGGTCTGCGCCGTTCTGTAGCAGATGGGTGGCAAATGAATGGCGCAAGGTATGCGGACTGACGGTCTTGGTGATGCCCGCTTCTGCACAGAGACGACGCACGATGGTGAAAACCATGGCGCGGGTCATAGGGCGGCCGTAGCGGTTCACGAACGCGATATCTTTGGATTCGGGCTTGAGCGGCCAGCCGGCACGGTCCTGCATCCAGTATCCGAACCATTCTTCAGCTACCGGCGAGAGCGGCACGAGGCGTTGCTTCGACCCTTTCCCCTCAATGAGCATATAGTGCTCGTGAAGGTAAATCTTGCTCAACTGCAGATTGACCAGTTCACTCACGCGCAGTCCGCTGCCGTAGAGCATCTCCATCATCGCGCGGTTGCGGTGACCCTCGTTGCTGCTCAGGTCAATTGCCGCCATCATGCGGTTCACCTCGTCCAGCGAGAGCACCGTAGGCAGATGTTTGGATTTGCGCGGACCTTCTAACAGTTCGGAAGGGTCTTGGTCGATATAGTCTTTGTAGAGCAGAAAGCGGAACCACGAATGGATTCCCGCCAGAATGCGCGCCTGAGTGGCTTCTGACCGGACCTCTTTGAATTGCTCGAAAACAAAATCCTGCAGTTCGTCAAACGTAAGATGCACGATATCCACCTCGTGTTTCTTTCCGTACGCACGTAACTTGTCGAGGTCCGTCTCGTAGCCCTCGATGGTGTTCGGTGAGTATCCGCGCTCCAGACGCAACCAGGTGTGGTATTCGCGCAGTAGTTCTGAGTCTGATGTTATCGTTTTTCCCATGGATAAAGGACGCCTTGGAAATGCGGTTTGTATGTGACGCGGGAACTATATGCGTTTCGATAATAGAGTGTGAACTCAAGATCTTTCATGACAGACGTAGTGTCCTTGACCACGATATATCCGGAATCCAGCATCTGGATAGACTGCAACTTGCCATCCTCAACATATAGCACATACATGCCCGTCGGTTGACCGTCCCAGTCTTTACCGGGCAGAAAAGTGAAGGGAAGACCCGTACGCTCGCTGTGATATTTTCCGGCTACCAGCCGCAAGGTATCTTTGCCGTGACTCTCCGGAACGAAGATATCGGAGATATAGAGATTGTACCCTGTCCCCCGCATCCGATGGTCCGCATCAAGTTCCAGACCTTTTGAGTATAGGTTTAGCGCTACCACCGGACAAGATACCGAGTCATAGGCATAACCGTATATCTCTTCCCATGCCAGGATATATTCCTTCGGCAAGCCGCGATAGACGTATGGCGTGGAGGGCCGGCAGGAGGTTAATCCGAGTATGCCGGTCAACCCAAGTAATCCGATATAGAGCAATTTTCTCATGAGATATGGATTTTACGGGATGGATAAAGTGCTGCTGCGAAACCCAGCGTGAGGACAATCACTGCTACCAAAGCGATGTCCCATATCTGTACTTGCACCGGATAAGCAGATATCACGTACTCTGCGCCGCTGCCTAACTTGAGCCAGCCGAAATACTGCTGACCCAGGCAGAGCAGTACACCGGCAATCAGACCGGTCAGTGCACCCAATGAAGAGATGAACCATCCTTCAATCAAGAATACGCGGCGAATCGTTGATTCGTCTGCGCCAAGGTGCGAAAGGATTTGTATGTCTTCGCGCTTGTCAATGATCAGCATCGAGAGAGAACCGATGATATTGAAACTCGCGATGAGAAGAATGAAGACCAACAGCAGGATAGTCAGCAGTTTCTCTATCCGCAATATATTGAAGAAACTCGCCTGCTGTTCATACCGGTTCAGCACCTTATATCCGGGACCTAACAACTTGACTAATTCTGTCTGTGTTCTATCTGTGTCCTGCGCCCTTTTCGGTGTTATTCTCAGTGCGCTGGCGGTATATTCATCATAGTCAAAGAGCCGTTGTGCGAGAGGCAGGGATACGAGCAGCAACTGGTCATCGTAATCGACCTGGTTGACGGCGAACGTGCCGGCGATGAATGCATGCTCATGGCGCAGCGAGAGGTCAGGGCGCATCATGTTGATCCGTCCCGTGCGTTGAGGCGCGTAGAGATGCAGGGCACCGGTGAAATGCGCGTTCATGCCGATCTGTGCCGCCAGTCCTCTACCCATTACTACGCGGTCGAACGCTCCGTCCCATACCGAATAAAATCCGTCGGTGATAATGGAGTCGATATGGGCTGTTTGCGTAAAAAGACTGTCCACTCCCATCACGCGGGCGGGCGTTTGATGGTCCTTGTAGCGAATGAGCGCGGTCTGCTCGAGTTGCATCGAGACGGCCTCGATGTCCTCGCGCGCGTATAAAGAAGCAATGGGAACTGTATCGGTGCGCAAAGTGTGCCCGTCGGTCGGAACGACTAACAGAACAGGGTCAAACTCCGAGAACATTTGCTCCACAAGTGTACCGAATCCGTTCATTACGGATAGCACACAGATCATCGCTGCTGTCACGACAGCGACCGCCGCCGCGCTGATGCCGGTGACGATATTGATGGCGTTATGACCTTTCTTCGAGAATAGGTACCGCCAGGCAATATGGGATTCGAGATTAGCCATGGAGCAACTCATCAATGCGCTCCATTCGGTCAATCGTCTCGTCCAAATGGAAGACTATTTCCGGAATAATACGCAATTGATGGCGCTCAAGTGTGCCAAGTTCACCGCGAAAGCGGTGCGTGTTCTCCTCAATAAGCGTCATCGTCTGCGCTACCTTGTCCTGAGGAAAGATAGACAGATAGATATGCGCAATAGAGAAATCTGGCGACACGCGCACCTCGCTCACGGAAATAAGAGTCCCATGCAAAGTGCGCGCGTACCGTAAAAGAATGTCGCTCATGTCCTTCTGTATCAGGCGAGCGATCTTGTGTTGTCTGGTTGACTCCATTAAAATTTGTGGCGTCCTTCGTCAGCTACGGTCAGTTTCTTGCGACCTTTAGCGCGGCGTGCTGCCAGTACACGACGACCGTTTGCGGTTGTCATTCTCTCCAGGAAACCGTGTTTGTTACGACGCTTGCGTTGGGAAGGTTGGAATGTACGTTTCATTGTCTTATTGTATTTAGTAATTTTCTTATTAGGCCCCGAAAATTTTAATTTTTTGGGAGAGCGAGCACCCTTGAACACCTGTCGCTTATACGGAGTTTTGGCGCGTGTGTGAGAGGAGTGTGCGCGAAAAAGCGTGCAAAATTACTGCTTTTTTTTGACATGACCAAAAAAAAATGCACTTTTTTTACTTTTGATAGCAATTTTAGTCAAAAACCTCCATTAATACCTCCAATGAACGGGGGGCTTCCCAGGTCTCTACATGTTCTTTGAAATAGGAACAGAGTACCCTTAATTGTTCCTGCCTTTCCTTGCGCGTCTGCGGTAAGACGGGTTCCTTTTCCATGGCAAAACCCAACTTGGCGGCTAATCCGGTAAGAAACTGCAGATGGAAGTTCTGCGGCTCTTTGCATTGATCCAAATCCCGCACCGCTTGCGCGATGAAGTCAAACATGGGTTCGTCCGTCATCGGATGGCGCAGAACATGATAGAGTACTTCGCTTAAAAAAAGAGCGATGGCGGTTTTGTAGGGATCGGAAATATGAGGATTAGGGCTTAGCGGGACTGCCTCTTTCAGTGTCGGTGGTCTGGACGGCGTCTGGTCCGCGGTGATCTGAAGAAGGGAGAAAGGGGTGTATAGCCCGACGGCATGTCTGCGCCCTAAACCGTACACCATATAATTAACGCGCCCGCCCGTACGCGTGTAGGCGTGAAGCACCTGCGCTTTGTCCGAATGCGGCTGTAGGGACAGCACTATCGCATCAGTTGTGCTTAACATAGACGGAATCGATGGCAATGCCGTCGCTCATGCGATGGATTGTCAACAGTTGGTTGGAAAGCACGCCATACACCGGCTCGCTGACGCATATCTCGGTGTGCGGCTTGGCCTTTGGCTTCTTGGGCTTGCCGGACGTATTAAGCATCACAAACGGCGTGCGGCGGGCATAGAAATGGTCATGCCCGGCTATCACCAGGTCGGCTTGGCTCAAAGCATAGCGGAAAGTGCCGTAGATAGTGGGATTGACGCGTCCTTTGGCAGTTGAGAATACGGGGTGATGCATGATCACTACCACTGCGCGGTCGCCCGCGCTGTACATCGCCTCGCGTAGCCATGTCAGCGTGCGGGTCAGATAGACGATGTGCGTCAGGGGGTTGGTGTCAATCGCGATGATACGCATCTGAGGGATATCGAGCCAATAACTTGCGCCCGGAACACCTACCGGTCCATTCGAGGGATGTATGAACGTCATGCTCCATGCGGGCGACAATTCTTTGTGGACACCTTTGGTGTACTCGTGATTACCCGGACAGGCAATGACGGGCAGTCCGTTCAAGGCGCTATTGGTCCATTCACGCAAGAGCATCTGACGGTAATACTCCTGTCCCCGCTCCATCCAGTCGCCGACCTGTATCACAAGATCCGCCTCCGGTACACGGGACGACAAGGTGTCGTAATCAGCGCGCGTAAGACGGCTGTGGATATCGCCGAGCACCAGAATAGTGGAGATACTGTCGTTCTCGGAATCCGGGGTACGGAATGTCACTTGCAGTGTGTCGCCCGTCCAATGTGGCTCATCCGGAATGACGAACCATGCCTGCCAGCGGACGGCGCAAATCACTGCGCCGGCCGCTAACAGAATGGATGCTGATACTATGTAAACCCATTTGCGCATCAGAAGGGCAGGTCACTCGTACCTTCGCCGGCCGAAGCGTCAAACGGATCCATATTCACCGGCGCAGCCTCTACCGGAGCAGCGGCGGGTTGCGGTGCCGCGGCTGGAGCTGCTACTGGTGCAGCAGCCGGTGCTGCGCCCGCTACAGCCTGCGTGGTATCACCCTGCTGGATGCGCCATGCGCGGATAGAGGTGTACCAACGGCCGTTGAACTCACGGCTCTCGATATCGAAACTGACGGTTACTAACTGATCTACATCACACGGGTTCTGCTTGATACGTTCCTCTCCGAACACTTCAAAATGCACTTTGCGGGGGTACTGGTCAAGCGTTTCCAATACATACGGCTGAACCTTCCATGGATTGCCGTTACGACCTATACCTTCTTGTGCAGGCAGCACTTGAATAATTTTACCTACTACTTCCATTTCTTTAAACTTTCACCTTTAAATTTTCACCTTTCAACTTTACTCCCCTTTAATAGCTGCTACACCCGGGAGGATCTTGCCTTCGATGGCTTCGAGGAGAGCGCCTCCGCCCGTGGAGATATACGATACTTGGTCTGCCAGGCCGAATTTGTTTACGCATGCTACGGAGTCGCCACCGCCGATGAGCGAGAACGCACCGTTCTTCGTGGCCTCTGCGATAGCCTCGCCGATAGCACGGCTGCCGCCGCAGAAGTTGTCGAACTCGAAGACGCCGGCAGGTCCGTTCCAAAGGATGGTCTTGGCGCCCTTGATGGCGTTACGGAAGTTCTCTTGTGCCTTCGGACCGGCATCCAGACCTTCCCAACCCTCGGGAATAGCATTCGATGGGAAAATCTTCTGGTTGGCGTCATTGCTGAAACTGTCGCCGCAGATAGCATCCGGAGCGAGAACGAGTTCAACGCCGTTCTTCTTGGCCAACTCTTCTACGCCCAATGCTACATCGAGTTTGTCGAGTTCGACAATCGAGCCGCCGATTTCGCCGCCGTGAGCCTTGGCAAACGTATAGGTCATACCGCCGCAGAGAATCAGTTTGTCCACCTTGCCGAGCAAGTTCTCAATGATGCCGATTTTCGAACTTACTTTCGATCCGCCCATGATAGCTACAAACGGGCGCTTGATGTCGCCGAGGACGGCGTCAACTGCCGCTACCTCTTTCTCCATCAGGAAACCTAACATCTTGTGATCTGCGTCGAAATAGTCTGCGATGACAGCGGTTGACGCATGTTTGCGGTGAGCCGTTCCGAAAGCGTCCATCACATAGCAGTCTGCGTAAGAAGCGAGGGTCTTGGCAAACTCTTTCTGACGCGCCTTCATCTCTTTCTTGGCTGCCTCGTAAGCCGGATCTTCTTTTTCGATACCTACCGGTTTGCCTTCCTCTTCCGGATAGAAACGGAGGTTCTCCAGCATCAGTACCTCGCCCGGTTTGAGTGCAGCTGCCTGATCCTGTGCTTTAGCGCAGTCCTTGGCGAACTGAACGGGACGACCGAGCGCAGCTGCTACTGCGTCAACAATCTGGCTGAGACTGAACTTGGCTTGTACTTTGCCTTTGGGTTTGCCCATGTGGCTCATGATAATAAGTGCGCCGCCCTCGTCGAGAATGTGCTTGAGAGTCGGTAACGCACCGCGGATACGTGTGTCGTCTGTGATCTTGCCGTTCTCATCGAGAGGCACATTGAAATCGACACGTACAATCGCCTTCTTGCCGGCGAATTGGAAATCTTTGATAGTCATAATGTGTTATATTTAGTTTGTTAATAAATTTGCTTTCCCGTTAAACTTTCAACTTCACTTCCACCCGATGGAATTAAGTCGTCCCCGATAGACATCGCTATAGGACATGTTCGCATCTTGGCCACCGAAAAGGTAGATATAGTCGTCGCGAACGATTGCGGTCTGTTTCTGCCTTGCGCGGTACACTTCAGGCAGTTGGTTTTTCGTCGAGTCCGCTTTCACCCAGTTGAGCCCTTCATCGGTAGAGATGAGTATCTCTCGCCCGAAATAACTCATCTTGTCGTCCACACCGCCGAACATCATCAGCCGGTCGTCATACCAGATGACGGAGATGCCGGTGAGGCGGGTGAAACTCGGCCGGTCGATAGAGAACTCCTCGATGCGGTACTGGCCCTTCGGCTGCGGATGGGTGGAGTACTCGAGGTTCCATCGTGTATTAAGGGGTGCGCCGTTATCGGCATAGCCGCCGATAATCATCGCGCGTTCGCGCAGCGAAGCACTATGGAAGACTACGGAACCGAAATCGCTGACGGGGAACTGTCCTTCCGGTCTCATTCCGCTCAGCACCAGTTCTCCGTTCTGCAAGTACGCCAGTTCATAGCCGTTGTTATCCACCAGCACCCAGATCAAGTCGTTCCAGAAGAGCAGTGTGGTTACGATAGGGTATGCTACCGGCTGTGCCGTCCACGTAATGGCGTCCGTACTGGTGTAGATGATGTTACCCTGACCGTAGAAAAGGGTAGTGCCGTCGCTGATGATCTGCCGTACTTTCGTGCCGGCTGGCAAACCCGTTGGCTCGCCCAAATCGAACCACTCGGCGCCGTCATCGGAGGCGTATGCATGCAATGCAAATCCGTTGGATTTGATGAGCACGAACGAGCCATCGGATTCAACAACCTTCTGTTCACTGTCGTCTCTTTCGTATATCTGCGGCGTGAGGATGGACCATGTATAGAGATCGGGGTCCGCCTGATGTACGGTTGCGCGTATCTCGTAGGTCTTGAGCGTTGAGCGGTCGGCAGAGCGGATGTTCAGATATATAGGTTGTTTGGTGAAGTCGAGGGTGTCATAACCGCTTAACACACATAGTGTGTCAGGTAATTTCAGCCATGCGGCGCTCGGTGTTGCGGCGAAAACAAAACGAGGTACAACGCTGTCCAACCGCGTCCCGTAGAGCATCGAGTCTTTGTTCCAGATCAAGCCTGTGTCGAGGCGCTCTTCAATCGTGAAGACCGCCTTCGCCAAACCCGGGAAAGAGTCGTTCGCCGCGAAGTAGAAGGAATTCAGTTTGGCTACGGATGAAGGCGTACTGGCCTCTCCGCCACCCTCGCAACCGGTCAGGATAACGAGAAAAAATGCTAAGATTATATAGAAATATTTGCGCATATCAATTTTTTTTTGTACCTTTGCGCTCGCAAAGGTAAAATCATAAATCACAAATCACAAATCACAAATCATAAATCATAAATCATAAATCATAATAACCTATGTTGTTCGATTCTCAAATACATGACATCAAAACCTGGCTTCCGTGGGTTCGTATCCGTCGCGAGCAGGCAGCGCTTCGTGCGATTGTGGAGCAGCGTCGTCGTATGTTGTCGCCCGAGGAGGTCGCTGCGGACTCTGCGCGTATCTGCGAGCAGATAGAGCAGATGTCGGCGTTCCGCGATGCTAAAACGGTGCTCATCTATTATCCTGTGCACAACGAGGTGGACCTTCGTCCATTGCTCATTAAGTATCAGGACCAAAAAACATTTCTTTTCCCTGTGACCCATCGCTATTCTATGGAGGCTCGTCCGTATGACGGCGAGGATATGATGCGTAAGGGTCGATTGGGGGTTCCGGAGCCTCAGACGCAGACCTGGAAAGGGGCGATCGACTTAATGCTCGTTCCAGGCGTGGTCTTTGACCATCATTGCCATCGTATCGGTCGTGGAGGAGGGTATTACGATAAGTTTCTTCGCAAGCACCCCAGAGTGAAGAAGATCGGCGTATGCTATGCTTTTCAGTTGAAGAAGCACGATATCCCGCATCTCTTCCGCGATCATAACATGAATCGCGTGGTTACTCCTCAACAGACCATTGGATAGTCGGTTGGCTGTCCCTGATTCGTTGTATCTCACGGTCGCTCTCGGCCGTGAGTTTTCTTTCGCCCTTGCGGTAGTAATAGATGAGGCCGTACAATTGGCATTTCATCAACTTCGCGTATGGGAGTTGGTCTTTATAAAAATCCTCTACGATATTCCATATATTCAGAATGATAGCGTCCGCCTGGGCGCGCAGCGGTTCCAGGTCGCCATGGACACGCTCCGTGTTCTGCAAGTGGAAAGTATGCTGGCGCTGGTGCTCGCAGAAAATGTCGTAGTGAACCTTTACCTTGTTGATGGCGGGGTTGTAAATCGGAAAACCACCGTTGGCCATGCGTTTCTGTTCGCCTTCGATGATCTTCTTGCCCCATTCAAGCAGATATTCCTCTGTGGACAGGTCCGGTACGACATGTTGGTGAGGATCCAAACCGTACAGCAGTTTCTGCTCTTTCTTGATCTCTCCGCGGATGACAGAGAGGTTAAGCACCTGGATGAAATGCGAGATATACATACGCGCATTCTGCACGATATGCCGATACTGCTTGTTCGCATTGACGGTCGAGGTGTAGTTGTCTTTTGATTGCATCACGACATTCTCGAACGAGACGAGGAAACGCTGTGCTTCACTCAGCACTTTATAGGGAATCACCTGCTCGGTGAAGTCCGCTGTCTGTGCGCGCTGGAGAGCGTTCTGGAGCGCATGAAGCCGTGCTTGGTCCGTGTTAGGTAATCGACGGTAAGGCATATTTCTAATTCTTAATTTTTAATTTTTAATTTTTACGAACGGCAAGCCGTTCAGCGAGCTCGCGCAGTTTGTCGCAAGCTTTGTTCTGCGGCAGTTTGTCGAGTTGCGCGAGAGCCATCGCGGTTTGTTGCTCCATGATGGTCTCTGCGGCCTCGCGGACGCCTAAACGGTTGTAGATAGACGTCACTGCTGCTATTTTCTCTGTGTCTCGGTCGGTGACCATGAGCCATTCCAGCAACTCCGCTTTCGACTCCGCGTCGGCCTGCTCAAAGGCCGTCAACAGCAGAAGCGTCTTTTTGTTGCAGCAGATATCTCCTCCGATGGCTTTGCCGAAAGTCTTAGGGTCACCATATACATCCAGGATGTCATCCTGAATCTGGAAGGCCAGACCGATATGCAGGCCGTATTGGTAGAGAGCCTCTTGTTGCGCCGGACTTGCACCGGCGATGTATCCGCCGGTACGCAGAGCGTTGGCGATAAGTACCGAAGTCTTTTTCTCAATCATCATCATGTAGTCCTCGATACGCACTTGGCTCTGGTGCTCAAAATCCACGTCATATTGCTGCCCCTCGCAGATTGCCGTTGCCATCTCGTTGAACCACTTCAGTACTTGCGGAAGCTTGTCTGCCGGCACCTGCGCCAATTGCTTATAGGCCTCGATGAGCATCTGGTCACCGGACAGGATGGCGGTGTTGTCGTTCCATTTGACATGCACCGTCTCGCGCCCGCGACGCACTGACGCACGGTCCATCACATCGTCGTGCAGCAGTGTGAAGTTATGGAAGATCTCCAAGGCCAATGCTGCCGGAACGGTATGCTCTATCGCATCGCCGTTCAGTAACCCTCCGTTCACAATCAATTCCGCCGCAATCAGGGCGAGGGTGGGACGCAGACGCTTGCCGCCGGATGCTAAAGTGTAGGCGATGGGCTCGTATAAACCCTTCGGCTCCTTGTTCCAGTCCAACTGCTCTATTTCTTTGTTGATATCAACCATTTCTTTCACCTTTCACCTTTCACCTTTAATTGAACTTGTTCTCAATAATGTCCGTCAGGACATCTTTGATATCCAACCCTGCGGCACGGACCTGCTGCGGAATGAAACTGGTCGGTGTCATTCCGGGGGTGGTGTTCACCTCGAGAAGGTTGATCTGCACATCGTCCTTGGTACTTTGTCCTTTGTCGCTTGGTACCTTTGTTATAATCCAGTCAACGCGGATGATACCGTTGGCGCCGATGATGTCGTACAGACGCAGCGTCTCGGCTTGGATCTTGTCCCGTACGGCATCGGAGATGCGGGCGGGGGTGATCTCATCTACCTCGCCTTTGTATTTCGCGTTGTAGTCGAAAAACTCATTATGCGTAACTACCTCCGTGATGGGGAAAGCAACGGCTTTTTCTTTGGTCTTATAGACGCCGCAGGTCACCTCCGTGCCTTTCATGAACGACTCGCAGATTACCTCGTCGCCCTCGCGGAATGCGCGCTCGATAGCGGGATAGACTTCTTCCACCGTCTTCACTTTCGTGCAACCGAACGACGAACCGCCGATATTCGATTTGATGAAACAGGGCAGTCCCAAGGTCTCGGCAATCTTCGGCGCATTCGGCCATTTCTGACCGGCGCGGAGCATCAGGCTGTTCGCAATATGAAAGCCGAAATAGGAGAGGTAATGGTTGCAGGCGTATTTGTTGAACGTCAACGCTGCGGCTAATACTCCGCAGCAGGAGTAAGGCATACCAATCATGTCAAGGTAGCCCTGAAGAATGCCGTTCTCGCCCGGAGTGCCGTGTATCGTGATATACGCGAAATCGAAGGTGTGCTTCACGCCCCCGCGCGTAAAAGAAAAATCATTCTTGTCGATGGGAAAAGAAGGAGCGGTCTTAAAATACTCTTCGCCCTTCCCTTCAGGGATGGGTTCAGGGTAGGCTTTCCAGTTCTTACCGTCAAAAACCACAACCGTGCAATCGTAGCGATCCTTGTCCATAAAGGAGTAGATTCCTGCTGCCGAACGGAGCGACACATCGTGCTCGCTACTGTCTCCGCCGGCTATAATAGCTATATTTCGTCTCATTTTCCGCCTTAAAATGCAATTTGGCTGCAAATTTACTACAAATTATTTAAATATACAAGATTTTTGACAAGAAAAATTAAATAAGTTTACTTTATTTAATTATTTTTTTGCTATAGCACAAAAAAAAGAGCCCTTAGGGCTCTCTTGCTGTTTAGCGCAATTCAATTCTGCGGGTAACGGTTGCTCCGTTGACCTTTGCATAGAGGCGGTAGGTGCCGCGGTCCAATTCGAATTCTGCAAAATTGCCACGCTCTTTCTGAAGTAACTTGCCTTGCATCGAGTAGATGCGGGCTTCTTCCATTTGAGTGGAGGTCACTACCAGCGTGTTCTCGCGGAAGCGAACAGTGAAATTATCATTGTTTTTTGCGGCGTCCGCGAATACATAACCTGCCAACAGGCAGCAGAATGTCAACAAATAACTAACTTTCGACAAATACTTCTTCATAGTTAGTTCCTTTCTTTTAAGACTAATACCTGTTTTTCGTTCACACCAATGCGTAGGTCTGCATACAGGATGCGCCTTGAGAGCAGATGTCATCGAAAAACGTCGCAAAATTACTGCCTTTCGTGGAGATGTGCAAATATATTCGCCAAAAACTGACAAATTTCTACAAAATGCACAATCGGGTTGACAAATTGTATTTTATCGGCTTGCGCGGATATAAAGCGGTATGGAAATAGCTAAGAAGATGAGGTTGGGTAGCCATGCAGCCATAAGTGGCGACATGACATTATTCACTGAGAATGTGGTACTTACGGTGGAGAAAAGAATATACCCGGCGGTCAGTACAATGCCGATTCCGAGGTTCTTGCCCATTCCTCCGCGTTGACGTCTGCTGGACATCGTCACGCCAAGAAGAGTCATGATAAACGCACCCAACGGCATAGCCCACCGCTTGTGGTACTCCACTTCGAAGGGTTTGACGTTGCCGCTGCCGCGTTGCAGCTGGCGTTTGATATAGCGGTGCAGTTCGGGGGTGGTCATCTGTTGAGCCTGCTGCGCGGTGATGAACAGCTCGTCGGGATTGATAGGAAGGATGATATCTTTGCGCCCGCCACGTTCCAGACTCTCGCGAAGACCTACGAAGGTGCGCTGCGTATATTGGTCCAGGTGCCAGTATTCCAGAGAATCGTAATAGATGCGGTCGGCGGTCAGACGAGAGACGAGTTTCTTGCCTTCGAAATACTCGATCGAACAGCGGTAGCCTATCTCCGAGCGGCGCTGGAAGGACTCGATATACAAAATCGTACCGGGCTCCACTTCCAACTGGATATTACGGGCGTTCTCCGTCGTGAAATGCTCTACGTATTTGTCCGTAAAATTGAGCATGCGCGCTGCGCTGCGAGGGATAACCCAGCCGCCGAGGAAAACCCCTAAGGCGAACAGAAACGTTGCGGATACGGCGTAGGGAACCATCATGCGGTGGTAGCTCACGCCGGCTGCCTGAATAGCGATGATTTCCGAATTACCCGCCATCTTGCTCGTGAAGAAAATGACGGAGATGAAGATGAACAGAGAACTGAACATATTCATGTAATACGGGATGAACGGCAGGTAATAATCGAAGACAATCTCTTTGAGCGGCACCTGGTGTTCAAAGAAATCGTCCATCTTCTCCGTCATGTCGAAGACGATGGCGATGGAAAGAATAAGCACGATGGAGAAAAAGAACGTGCCTAAAAACTTCTTGATTATGTACCAATCCAACCGTTTCAAATCACAAATGACAAATCACAAATTATAACCGTTGGGTTATATTCGGCATTACGCCTGCTTTCCAAGAAGAGTAGTCTCCTGCGAGGATATGTTGCCGTGCTTGTGTGACGAGGTCGAGATAGAAGGCGAGGTTGTGAATAGAGAGCACTTCCAGACCTAACATCTCTTGCGCGTGTATTAAATGACGAACGTACGCGCGGGTGTACGCATGATCGACGTAACTCGTACCCGCTGGATCCAGTTCCGTGAAGTCATCTTCCCATTTCTTGTTGCGCAGATTCATCACGCCGTTCCAGGTGAAGATCATGCCGTTGCGGCCGTTGCGGGTAGGCATCACGCAGTCGAACATGTCGATGCCGCGTTCGATGGCTTCCAGGATGTTCCATGGCGTGCCGACGCCCATCAGGTAACGGGGCTTGTCTGTCGGCAGGATGTCGTTGCATACCTCGATCATGTCGTACATCACTTCTGTCGGTTCGCCTACGGCGAGTCCGCCTATAGCATAACCGTCGCGGTCGCGGTCGCGCAAACGTTTGCAGGCGTCTTGACGCAGGTCGGTATAGGTGCAACCTTGTACGATGGGGAACAGGTGTTGCCGGTAGCCGTATAAATCATCGGTGCTGTCGAAACGGGCGATGCAGCGGTCCAGCCAGCGATGAGTGCGCTCCATTGAGTCCTTCGCGTATCTCTTGTCCGCGGTGCCGGGACAGCACTCGTCGAAAGCCATCATGATGTCGGCGCCTATCTCCCGCTCGATGTCCATCACCGTTTCCGGGGTGAACATCAGTTTGCGGCCGTCGATATGACTGGAGAAACGTACGCCTTCTTCGCTCATCTTGCGGATATCCGTCAGAGAGAAAACCTGAAATCCGCCGCTGTCGGTGAGGATAGGACGAGTCCAACCTTCAAAACGGTGGAGACCGCCGGCCTGACGAAGAATCTCCGTGCCGGGACGCAGGTAGAGGTGGTAGGTGTTGCCTAAGATGATCTGAGCCTTGATATCGTCCTCTAACTCTTTGCGTTGCACGCCTTTGACGGTGCCGACGGTGCCGACGGGCATGAAGATAGGCGTAAGGATGTCGCCGTGGTCGGTATGGATCACACCCGCCCTCGGTCCTACGCCCTTCGCCTCACTATGTAACTCAAAAAATGCCATTTCTTTTTTTAGTAAATAAAACCAAATAAAATCTTTTGAATGCTTTAGCGCTTTGCGCTCTGTGTACTTTGCCGATAATAACTCCTCGTGAGTAAACTCCCGGATAGTTCTTCCTGTCAAACTCCACACTCTGCCGAGTTAAAGCCTTCAAAAGCGATAAACATAGATAAAATTGCTGTTAAAACATGTACATTGTCCCATCCGAATCTAAGTAATAATGCTCAGACTGGCCTTTAATCGGACCAAAATTAAACAATATACCAATCCTGTTATTAGTGAGTCGCATATAATTCCATAGTTGCTGTCTATGTTCTACACATAATTTTTCTACAGCTTTGCATTCAACAATGATCTCATTATTGATCAAGAAGTCAACATAATGTTTATGCTCAATTTTTTTTCCGTGATATATAATGGAAAAATAGTACTCTCGCTGATGAGGAATCTGCCGTTCATCCAATATAATCTGTAATGCATCTTGGTACATATATTCATTGAGAAAAGGGCCTAATTCACTATGGACCGTCGCTAAACACCCATTAGCGGCATAGCATTTTTGCTTCAAATCATTCAGCCATTCCGGATGGGTGTCTATTACGCGTTTTAGAGTATATTGCATGAGAATTTTATCTTTGTTTATTGCTGATTATAAAGTGTTTACATCTTCGATGTGAGGAGTCGTCCAGACGGACAACATTAAATTTATTTATACGTGGTCGGGCTGGGCAACTACTCATGGCGCAGTATGCGCAAACACTTTAAATCAGTTTTTATTTAGTTTTATGTACAATTTTACGCAAGTTTATTGTTCGTGGGAAAGACTATAGCGGGCTTGAACGTCTTCGCCTCTTCGGGCGTCATGAGCGCGTAGGCCATGATGATGACCGTGTCGCCTACGTGTACCAGATGTGCGGCTGCACCGTTGATACAGATGCATCCGGAACCGCGTTTGCCGGCGATGACGTACGTCTCAAGCCGCGCACCGTTGGTGTTGTCCACTACTTGTACCCGCTCGCCAGCAACGATGTTTGCCGCTTCCATGAGTGCTTCGTCGATCGTGATGGAACCGATATATTCGAGGTTCGCCTCTGTCACCTGTACGCGGTGAATCTTTGATTTCAGGATGTTTAATAACATTTCTTAAAACTTTTGCGACTGCAAAAGTACTGCTTTTTTTTGATATACGCAAATTTAGACGTGTTTTTGCACGAAAAAGAGCTCCGAAGAGCTCTCTTTGCTGTCAGTTAGCAGGTATTTTGCTATTACACCTGTGACCATTTCGCGACCATTTCGCGACCATTGTGTACGTCACAGTCCGGTTCCTTTCCGGAAGGCATTATGCAGTTTTCTTTTTTCTACGGAAAGCTATCACTCCGCCTATCAATTATAGGAACTTTTTTGCAAGTGTTAAAGGATCTTTCCTTGTGTTCCAAAGGTAGAGAATACGAATTGTTTCTCCGTCTATACGATAGATTAAACGACTTAATTCGCTAATCCCCAAAGAACGGTATTCATATTTTCCGCCAATCAAATCCTCGTCTATCGGTCCTAATTTTGGGTGTGCCTCGAGCAAATCTGCTTGTTCTTGTACATCATTATAAAACTGAATGCTACGAGTCACTCCGAAGAGTTCTTCGATGTAATCGGCCGTATTATCTACGGATTCAATAGCCTCATCTGCCCAAATCAGTCTCATTCCTCTGCCGTTTTCTTCGCGATACGAGATTGAAAATGCTGTTTAGCGGCTTCGTGTTCTACGTAGTGCCCGTCGTCTATTCTGGCATCAGCATGCTCAACACGTGCCATCAACTCCTCTTTGGTTATGGCGGAAGAAGCATTGTTGAGGCGAATGATATATTGCACTTTTTGTACCAACTCTTGTTGTTCTTGACGTGGTAACATACATACCATGTCAAGTACTTCGTTGAATGTGGGTTGTGTTGCCGTCATAATTCTTGTCATTTAAACTTTTGCGCTGCAAAAGTACAACTTTTTTCTGACATATGCAAGAGTTCAATAATTATTTTTGGTATTTTTGTTTATTTACTAAAACCAAATTGGCTGCGCAAAAAAACTATAGCCCGCATCGCTGCAGGCTATAATTCGGGTATGTATGCATTTATTTTGATGTCACTCTCAAACGCATGTCGTTCGCATTATGGACGTCACTGTCCGGTCCTTGTCCGGCCTTATTCCGCGGAGCGCTTCCGGCGGAGTGCAACCACCCCGCCAAAAATCACTGCGCACAGCATCAACGGCACAATCCCGTCGCCGAGAGGCGAAGCATCATCATCTGTAATACCCGGATCAGTGGGGTCTTCTTTTGAACGACGCGGCTTGCTTGTGGGAGTGTAACTTGACCCTACGGTACTTTGTTCCGAAGGAACGGAGTTTGAGAATGGCTCATATACCGTTCCGTTATACGCGCTCCCACTCATGATCTGCTGGCTTTGAATAGCTGGATCCGTGACAGAAGCCGGCGAATATTGCTGCGCTGAAGCAGTGATTGTGATTGCGCTCAATAATGCGATTATAATTAATTTCGTTCTCATGATTCTTATCCTTTCTTTCATTCTTTCATTCATTATTGAACGCGTTTTCCTTGTGCATCATATAGTACACCATTTTGTAAGATATACATTACTCCGTTCTGTATGAACTTATGTGCTTTGCCGTCTTTCAGCGAACCGTCTTCAGAAATACCATCGATAGCGGTAGCCACCTTCTTTATGTTGGTCTTCAGGAAGAAGCGATCCTCGGTAGTGCCCTTCGGCAGTTCCACTTCGTAGTCACCCAACGCGAGGTTGGTGCTCTCGCCGGTGAAGGTGTCTAACAATGTCACTTCTCCGCTAAAGTTACTCGGCATCGTGAACTTGTATGTGCCGGCTTTCGTCACTTCCACACCGACAGGAACAGTATGATTGTTAATCGACAGTACGTTGGCTGCTACGTCGTAGTCGCCTGCCAGCGTATAGATGTTCGCTGCAAGGTTGTTGTACGACATATATACATCCTCGTTCAGCTCGAAGGTGTCGCAAGCATTCTCGCGCAACTCTACATACGTGCGATTCAGTATTTCTTCGTTGCTGTTCAGCACTTGCAACTCAATCTGATAGTTCTCCTTTTGCGGCGCTCTACGAGCAGCTACAGATGCCGGAGCTGCGGCTGTCTTGAATGTGACATTACCATGATACTGTACCATATAACCATGCATGCACTTGAAGGAATAGTTAACCGCGGTGTGAATACTGTACTGATTATTACTCGGATTCCACTCGTAGAAGTAGTTAAAGTTACCATCTCCGTCTGTTCCGCTCGTAGCAAATACTGCTCCCGGTTGACCGGATGTGCCGGGGTCTGAGTGGGTGTCAAAGATAGGTACACCCATCATGTTCCAGTGTGAATCGGTGTTAATGTGGTTCACCTCTCTTGTAGAACCCTGATGCGTCGTGAACGTACGATCTATCGTGCACGGACGAGAAGGAATGCTAATTGTTTGCGAGGTGGAAGCAATACTTCCAACATTGCCTGCCGAGGGGAAGTATAGATAAACCGTACTGCCGGATCCCTTATTATCCCATACGTGTCCAACGTCATTATTGAGATAATCATTATCCATAATAACGCAGTATCCTTCGTTGGCTTTCATCACATCGCCCGGCTGCAAAGTTTTCCAGAACGTAGTCGTTCCATCCCCGCGGAAGAAGCCCTTTCTTGCACGTTCAGCTCCATCATACATTTGTATCTCATAGGCATCACCGTAAGCGCTATTCAATCCGAATATATCACTCACGTTGACATCGAACGGGAAGGAAATAAAGAACTTCATCAACGGACGGCTACTGGATGTCCAGTTCGTAACATGTCCAACCAACTCATTATATCGGAATTCTAAGGCACCATATACCTTCTTCGTCGTTAACGAACCGCCATTGAATGTAATCGTTTGTCCAGCTTCTTGCGCGTGACGAATAAGAAGGACATCGACATCAGACAATGTCTGAGTAATATCGCCGCTAGGCTTCCAGACTGTCATCAGTCGATTGGTTTTGAAGTCATATACAGCCAAAATCTCGTATTTAGCACTTCCAGAACCTCCCATGATAGTCATCCAAGAACTTGCACTACCAATCAAATAACGGTCCGCATTATTGTACTTTGCAATCAAGCTTACTGCAGCATTGGGCTTAGCTTTCAATTCAACCTGATAGATCCAGTTACCCAAATCCTCAAACAACAACTCATTCTTCTGTAACGATCTACCAGGATCTGCCGCAATCGCGGTTCCGCTTGCATCATTGTTAAAGATATTGTCATCTACTTTGCCGTGCAATACCAAGAAGCGTTCGTTCTCGTTTTGTGCATTCTTTAGATATGCGCGTCTCAAAGCGTTAGTCTCCATGTTCCACGTGAAGCGCACATTCGCCGTCGCTGGTAGCGTTCTATTGCCCACTCCACCGATTGTTCCATCTCCAATCATAGTTCCACTAATATTCGGACTATAGTCGGTTGCAATACAGTACGTAATATCTGCACCAGCTGAGCCGATAAAGCGACAGTAATAGTGGCTATAAGGTGGTGACAATGTTTGAGTCAAGGAGTATTCTGACAATGTCATGATATTATCCGTACGGTATTTGTATAAATCCCAGCCACCGTCCGACACATCAGTACGGATATAGTAATTACCGGTGTACTGTTTCCAATAGGAGAAATTATCCAGAATTATCTCTTTGCTACCATTTTGCGTAATGATAAAATCGTACACTCCGGAAGTTTTTCCTCCGGCTGTTGTTGCTGCAGGCAATTTGCTTGTTACAGTCAGATAGGAGGTGTTCCAAGTCGGGGTTCCTGATGAAATACCAGTACATTTCTCTACGGTGAGCGACCGAGACGAAGCACTATCTTTGGAGTGAATAAAGATAGAGATAGTATCTTTTCCATTTGCACGGCCTTTGATAATCTCGGAATAGTACGTTTTTGCACTACCATTTGTGTAGTTATATCGAACACGGAAGTCTCCAACTGCCAATGGATAAATAACAGTCAAGTACATATGACCATCATTTTTCATCTCTAATTTGAAGACATAGTCGCCTTCTACAGTTGTTTGCATCCACGAGTTTTGAGGCTCACATTTAACAACAAGATTTGTGCAATTGTTGCTGGTTATTTGGGTATTATGATCGTAGCAGAATTGTACAGATTTGGTGTTAACATCGCGCTCTTTGTAGAATGCAAAGTTGTATTGTGAGTTGGCGTCCATGTGGACAGTATAGATAAATACATTTGAGCTTACACTAGAAGATTCCATCTTATGACCGCTTGACCATGGACCATCTTTCTTTTGATAAGTCATTGTATAACCGGAGTAGGTGTTATTATATGTCCTCCAATAACCGGAGGTATATTCTGGGTTACTACCAGTTCCGTCTTTGTATCCGGTACTACGATATTGTACACCATTCTTTGTGTAGTTTCCATCAGCTGTCGAACCAGTGTTACTCGTTGGTACAAACATGGTGGCTTTTTTATCAAAGTCGTAACGGAAAACGGCTTCTCCTGAAGTGAAAGCATGATAATTATTCTGATACGTATTATTAAATGCTATATTCCATCTCCAAGACGTAATGTATTCATCGGGAATATCATCATAATAAACATCGGACGTGCCGGCTACTTTTGTCATTTCACGATAAATCTTTCCTTCACTACCTGTACCTTGAGTACCATCCCAATTCGCATCGTAAACAACATACACCTTACTCCAGCCAAAGGTATTCTTGAAATAAACTTGTGCTTTCTGGATGTAGCGGGCATAGAGCGTGTGGTCAACCGCAGTTGTGACTTGTGTAGCACTGGTCACTTTTGTTCCGCCACCTGCAGACGTGTACCAACCGTCAAATACATATCCGGCAGGAGGAGTAACAGTTGCCAATTCGCCATAAGCAGAACCCATTGTTACGGGTTTACTATTGATAGATAAATCACTTCCTCCACGAGCGTTAAAAGTGACAGTATACGTAGTTCCCGTCCACTTAGCATAAAGCGTTACGGTTGCGCCATTAGTAGATGTTAGATTGCTTACGCTTTGTCCATCATTATACACTTTCGCTCCGGTCGGTGATGTAGCCCATCCCGCAAATGTATATCCTTCACGAGAGAAGCCATTAGCGGTTAACGAGTAACTCACTCCGTAAGTAGCATCAATAGAAGCAGTCGTTCCTGTTGCCTCGCCGACATAGTTCGCATCGTTCGGGTCAAAGGCAATCGTGTAAGTATTAGCTTCGTAATGAGCATACAGCGTGGTAGCACCTGCTTTAGTCCATTTACCATCGGTGATATAATCCGTTACGGCAGAGGAAGCAAATGATCCATCTGCATTCAGTACTTTCACACCATCCGTTGCTGCGGTATAGTAACCTACAAGATGATATCCGGTAGCCGGGGTACAATGTGTGATGCTCGATTTTGCAGTTGCGTTATATACAATCGTTGCTGTTCCTCCTGCAGAACCATGATGATCGGTATTCGCATTCAGCGTAACTGTTTGCATCCATTTGGCATAAAGCGGTTTGCTCTCACTTGCATCGCTAGACGGGGTGCGTTGGAATTTACCTCCGGAAACCGTCCAGTTGGTTTTATTTGCTTGTAATTGTCCGCTTGTATTGATAATGATATTTCCGTTACCTGCTGTTTCCGTGTACCATCCGCCGAATTCATAACCTAACTTTTGAGGATTCGTTATACTCGGCAAGGTAGAACAGTTCCATGTAGCTGTTACGCTCGTTGAACCCGGAGTGGTAGCATCTTGTTGATCCAATGTCACGCTACGATTCCATTTAGCATAAAGTATTCTATCCGCTGACATTGGAACACTTGCTCCTGCTGCATAACTTGTACCGGTAATATCTGCAGCCGTGTTCCATCCTGCGAAAGTATAATTCTTTCGTGCGGTGAAAGGATTAGAAGCTGCTGTAGCATTTGTGCCTCTCAAATAATAAGTAGGTGTGGGTGCATCTCCCGATCCACCATTCGCATCATATTTCAATGATTGCTCCAATTCATACCATACTCCCGCCTCATCGAAATAGATGATAGCGTAACCATCAGTAGCAGTATTCGTGAACTTGAAGTTGTACGTAGTTGCCGTTGTAGGAGCAGAATACTTAGTGCCAGCAGTCGCTATATTAGTATTGCTTGAAGGATGATAAGCCTTGACAGTTCCGGAAGCGAAGGAATTATGCACAGTACCCGTTTTTACCGAGAACCATTGATCTTGACTGCTAATTTGTGCCTTTAATTCAGCAGGCGTTTTGTATGTGTGACGATAGAAACGATGGTTGGTCTCGTCATACTCCATCTCTATGCGAGTGGAACTCTCGTCCCATCCTCCCTTGGTGCTGGCAGTATGTGTTTCACTATTTCGCTCCTCGTTATAAACCGTCATACGACCTTCCAAGTAAGCGTACGTACGTGCGAAGTTAGCAACTAACGTAGCATCACCAGATGTTCCATCACCACTTAAAGTTGTGCTGGCGCTTGAAGTGGAGGTCACATTACAATTTGTAGCGGTCCATCCTGTAAATCTATATCCCGGCTGTGGAGTCGCTACTACCGTACGGCTGGTGGCTACACCTGCCGTCGTAGTATTTCCCGGAGTAAATGTCGCTCCGCCTACCGTCAGCGTTCCTGTGCTTGCAGGGTTGACATTAACCGTTACGGTTGTCATCTTTTCTTGTGCGTTAGCTGTAACAACAACAGAACCATTCTTAACGGTTACATTCGTGCTCGCGCTGGAAGCATTGTCAAATACACCATTAGCAGCAGGGGTTGCCGTCCAGTTTAGGAACTGCCAACCGGTCTCAAATGCTGTCGCATTAATTGCATATTTATTACCAAGTGTCACAGGGCTTGTCGAACCGGTCACCGTCGTTACATGTGTACCGGCTTCAACTGTCAGCGAGTTCACGGCATCAGCTTCAAAGGTAGCTGTCAAAGTGGCTGCTGTTCCTGCACCTCCACCGGTTACAGTTGTCGGGTTGGTTGTCGTGCTACTGATACTTGCGCCGCCTGTAATAGACCAACTAACAAAATGATAACCGCTAATAGGCACGGCAGTTACCGAACGCGTCGTTGTCACACCGGCAGTCGTACTTGTCACAGTTGAACCGCCTACTTTGAATGTTCCTTTCCCCGTCGGCGAAGCCACAAAAGACACCGTTGACATGTTTTCTGTCCATTTAGCGAAGAGTTCCGTATCTGCACTAACTGCATCAGAACTGAAATTCCATGCATTTGTACAACCTGCTTCTTTGTACCATCCTCCGAACGTATATCCTGATGCACTTGGATCAGATGGAGCAGTAACTTTACTGCCTTTTACTACCGTTTTCGAAGCAATAGCACTACCATGCCCTTGTAAGTTGAACGAAACGGTAACATCATAATTATATGTTCTCCATGTACCATTGTCATACATTTTGCCCGCATTAGTCGAACCAAGCGTCTGGTCAGCTGTTTGAGAAGAACCATTATTGCTGAATATGATGTTTTCAAAACGCTTGTTGAAACTAATAGAATAGATGGTTTTTCCGTTATAGGTCTTTCCTGTTGATGTCATAGTCTGCCCGGACCATGCAGCATTGTTAGTACATCCACTCCAAGCGAAAGCCTTTGGTGTCCCCCAACTACTTGTATTGACAAAATAGACAGTAGTGGCAGCATCAAGGCTGGAATAGGCACCCCAACTTCCGGCATCATAATCATACATTTTTCCGCTAAAGGTACTAGAAGTTGTCCATGAACTATACGGTTGTTTCTGAGCCTTCCATGTAGATCCTTGGTATAGTTGGAACTGGAGGGCATCAACACCTCCGTATTTCTCATAGATGGTCGCTGAATAAATCAATTTGCCATTCTTGGTTTTGTCAACAATATTCATGGTGTATTGCCGCCAAGTACCACCGTCTCCAATGTTGGCATTTACTTTTAGCGTGTAGCAGTTATCACCTGATTTCATAGTGCTTGCATTGATAGCACAATACACTGTTACTGCATTATCCGCCCACATCTGTCCCACGCCGAGGGTGAGGAGCATGATTAGGATTGCCGCATAGCGGGCGAAGCGCTGCGGTTTTTGTTTTTCATGGCTATCTGTCTTCCATAGCCATTCGATTAAGTTTAATTTTTTCATTTTTTATGTGTTTAGTTAATATTATTCGTTATTATTTGGTGTTGTCGTGTTGCATTTGATAAATCTCTTTCTGCCGTTCAATCTCTCGCCTCAATTCCTCCTCTGACGGCAAGTACGTAAGATATTTCGCTGCATACAATTGAGGATTGTTATGCATCACAGAAAAGCGTGCCATATCCTTACTTGTCTCAGAACATAATATCAATCCGATTGTCGGGTTATCCCCCTCCGGCCGCTTTAATTCATCATACATTCGCACATACATGTCCATTTGTCCGACATCTGCGTGACTGATTTGAGTTGTCTTCAAATCAATCAAAAGGAAACATTTCAAATAGTAATTATAGAAAACCAGATCAATATAATAGTCTCCCATATCCGTTGTTATCCGCTGTTGTCTTGCAACAAACGAATAACCTTTCCCCAGTTCCATTATAAAAGTCTGGATGTGATTCAAAATAGCGGTTTCTAAATTATTCTCCGTGAAATCATTCGGCCTGGACAAGCCCAGAAACTCAGCAATGACAGGACTCTTGATATACTCGTCCTTCCGTGAGGGATAAGATTGGGTTATCGATTGCATCTCTGCTTTTACGACAGAAGGCTTGGGCGCCTGCAGCATTCTAAAATAGTATTGAGACGCGATATTGCGTTGCAACGTTCTCACTCCCCATGATTCGTCCTGAGCCGCCTGAAAATACCACTCTCGCGCCGCATCTTCTTCCACTCCGGTCAACAAGCATAAATGTGACCAAGACAAATTTTGCAAACGCGTCTGCAAAATGTTATAGTCCGGATATAATACGTAAGCCTTGCGGGCATACGCCAAGTTGCGCTCGCTATACCCGCTGCCATATTCTTCTGTCAATTCAATGGCTATATTTTTGAGCAAGTTACTCCCATATGCCGCTCTGACTTTTCCGTCTTGCTCTATTTCCACAATTCGTTTACCTATTTCCCAATAAGTCTTGATAATGATAGCGTTAGCGGATTGCAACAACGCCATCTTGTTTTCTGCAATAATCTGCTTGATGGAAGTTATTGCCTCCAACAAACTTTCTTTGTTATATTTCTCTATTTCTTTTGCCATTTCCACGTTTATGAAAAAACTTTCTTACAATCCCCACATCTGTCCGACACCGAGGGTGAGAACCATCAGCAGCATTGCCACATACCGTCCAAACCGCTGCGGTGATTGTTTCTCATGGCTATCCATAAATAGCCTTTTGATTAAGTTGAAATTTTTCATAATACTTTTATATTTTTTAGTTTTTAATTATCTGCGTTGGTTTTTTCTCAGTATCATTTTCGTGACACCACGAAAATGATCGTTGGTGCTAGGATCCTGCCATTTTTTTCTATCTTTCACTTAGTCCTTTTTTCTATTTCTCTTCTTTTGCTTTCTTCTTGCGTTCTTCTTCGTACCTTGCCTCTGTGGCTGCAAAACCTACTGGATTGATTGTTCTATGGTGCCATTTGGGCACCTTAAAGAATTATATTCCTCTCGCGTCAGTTCACGGCTCCAATGCTACACTGGGCGCTTTTACTATTTCGGCCTTCTTAGCCATCTCTCTCTTCTCTTTTTATCTTATTTTTTTGCTTTGCACTTTCTGCACTTTTGGCACTTTCAGTCGTACGCTTCTTGCGTACGTTTCATTTTTTTTGAGGTTATTTATCTTCTTATTGCTTAATGAGTGCGTGCCTTCTCGCGCAGTTGGTTCATGGCCTGTTCTAAGGGCATGCCGTTTGCTTCAAGTACGTCCATCGTGATTTGCGGATGAACGGTTGCTTGTGCTGCACTCATGATGTTTGTATTTTTTGTTTTATTTTCGTGGTTCTCCCATTTGGAACGTTTATCTCGCAAATGGAGTCTTCTTTTGGGTGCTTTTCGCTCTCGCGTGCTCACGAAATGTACGCGCGAAGCGCTCTCGTAGGCTGATACACATATACGCGTATCATACTCGCGCCCGAAAAAATCGGGCGCAAAGGTACAAAAAAAAAATGATACCCGCAAGGGAAATGTCGAAAAATATAAAAATATCTTCATTTTTTCACGAAAATGTCTGATTTTGCAACGTTTCTATCCCCCGCTAACGCGGAGAATAGCCAGTGGCTTTTTGGATTGTTTTGGGTAATTTTGGACGACCCAATAAAACGAAAATTGTTGATCTCCCCCCCCAAAAAAAAACAATTCAACAGGAGGGTGCAGGTTACTAAAAAAATCTTCGTAAACTATAAGATGACCTCGGGTTGCCTCCGAGATGCCTCCGAGATGCCTCCGAGATGCCTCTGACTTGCCTCCGATATCTATTTTGTAACCCCTTTAAAATGTGGAAGTTATGAATCTGCCCAAAAAGGGGAAAATCACACTTGTGCGATTTCGGACGAACTGTCCCAACTGAAAAAGAAAATCCTCGAAAAACAACTTTTTTACACATTTTACGTCCATTTTTCCACCTGTACAAAAAGAGAGACTCTCTTTCGAAAGTCTCTCTGATTCGTAAAATTCACTTGAATTATTAAATCCAACGGACGTAGCAGAAGTCCATGCGGTGAGGCAGCAACTCGTTCTGCGGATACATACGCAGGCCGAATTTCATTCCTCCGGCGTAGTCGAGCTGATAGATGTTCTCGAAGAAGAGGTGACTACCTTCGCTCTTGACTAACTTCAACGGTTCTACTTCGTAGAGTTTGTCGTTGTTGTGCGTCGAAGTGCGGATAGCTACGAGTTCTACACCGATACCCTTGTCGTTCAGACCTTTGGTGTCCAACTCAACGGATACTTTGAACTTGTCACCTACGTTCAGGTTCGTCATGTCCGTGTCGGACTTGCTCACTACCTCGATCTCGTCCCAGTGTTCCACCATGTTCTCTTTCCATGCCGCGATCTCTTTCGCTACTTTGTAGTTGTCCGCCAGCAGGAGGCTGTGACGCTTCGCGAGTTTGTTGTAGAACTTGCTGAAGTAGTCGTCAATCATTCGCTTCATGGTGAAGCGCGGAGTGATCTTCGTCACGGATTTCTTGATATACTGGATCCACTCAGGGCTATAGCCCTTGCTGTTCTTTGCGTAATACAGCGGGATAATCTCGTTCTCGAGCATCTGGTAGATGGTAGCGGCATCCAACTGATCCTGGTGCGCCTGGTTCTCGTAGGTGCGGTGCTCGGTCAGTGCCCAGCCTGCGCCCTCTACGTATCCTTCGTACCACCATCCGTCTTTGACGGAGAAGTTGAGCACACCGTTCATCTGAGCTTTCTCACCGGATGTACCGGAAGCCTCAAGAGGACGTGTCGGCGTGTTCAGCCAGATATCCACACCGGAGATGAGGCGTTTAGCAAGGCGCATATCGTAGTTCTCAAGGAAGATGATCTTACCGAGGAACTGCGGCATACGGCTGATCTCGATGATACGCTTGATCAGACCTTGTCCGCCACCGTCAGCAGGGTGCGCCTTACCGGTGAAGAGGAACTGAACGGGATAGTTCGGGTTGTTCACCAGCTTGTCCAGACGCTCGAGGTCCGTGAACAGCAGGTGCGCACGTTTGTAGGTCGCGAAACGGCGACCGAAACCGATGATGAGGTTATTCGGGTTCATCTCGTTCAGCGCGCGGACGATACGGGCAGGATCACCCTGGCTCTTCATCCAATCCTCGCGGAACTTCTCCTTGATATAGTCCATCATCTTGCGCTTCAACCCCATACGAGTGGCCCAGATTTCAGCGTCCGGGATGTCCGCGTACGCTTTCCACATATCCAGATTCGACTGGTCGTTGATCCACTCTTTCGGCAGATATTTCTTATATACGGCCTTCCAGTCGCTCGCCGCCCAGGTAGGCATGTGTACGCCGTTGGTGACGTAGTCCACATGTAACTCTTCGGGGAAATATCCGGGCCAAACGGGGCTGAACATCTTCTTCGACACTTCGCCGTGCAGCCAGCTCACACCGTTTGCTTCCTGGCAGGTGTTGAGCGCGAAGACAGACATCGAGAACTTCTCTGTGTTGTCATCCGGATTCGTGCGGCCCATACCGATCAGGTCATGCCATTCGATACCGAGTTTCTCGGCATACTCGCCGATATACTTGTAGAACAAGCCTTCCTCGAAGTAGTCATGACCGGCAGGAACCGGCGTATGGCAGGTATAGAGACCGCTTGCTCGAACTACCTCTTTTGCCTCGTTGAAACTGAGACCTTCCTCCTGAACAAGATCAACCAGACGCTGCAATCCCATGAGTGCCGCGTGACCCTCGTTGCAGTGATAGACATCTTTCTTGATGCCTAATTTCTTCAGCGCCAACATACCGCCGATACCCAACAGAATCTCCTGTTTGATACGGTTCTCCCAGTCGCCGCCGTAGAGCTGGTGCGTGATCTGACGGTCCCACTCGCTGTTCAACTCATTATCTGTATCTAACAGATACAGGTCCATGCGCCCGACAGCTACTTTCCACAGGTAAGCCTTGACCGTTCTTCCCGGGTAAGGCACCTCGATAACCATGTTCGAGCCGTCAGCCTCTTTCATCTGGGTTATAGGCAGGTTGGCGAAGTTCTGTGCCTCGTAGTTGGCGATTTGCTGGCCTTCAGGACTCAGAGTCTGTGTGAAATAGCCGTAACGGTACAGAAAACCGATAGCCGTCATATCCACGTTGCAGTCCGAAGCCTCTTTGATGTAGTCACCGGCGAGAATTCCCAGACCTCCCGAATAAATCTTCAGAATATGCGTCAATCCGTACTCCATCGAGAAATACGCAATAGTCGGCTTTTTCTTGTCTTTCGGCTTGTCCATGTATTCGCGGAACGCTTTATAAGTCTCGTCCAGCTTCTTCATGAATTTTTCATCTTTTGTGAGCTCAACCATGCGCTCGTAACTGATCGTATTCAGCAATACCACAGGGTTGGAACCGGCGCGATGCCATTCGTCCAGGTCGATGTAACGGAATAAATCCTTTGCATCCCCGTTCCAGCACCACCACAGGTTGTATGCAATCTCTTGCAGTTTGCTCAGACCCGCAGGAAGGGTGGCATGTACATTGCACTCTTTCCAAACAGCCTGATTTACATTACTTACTTTGACTTTCATTATAGTTTTGTATTTGTTATTTTACGCTAATATTTCAAAAAAGCGTGCAAAGGTACGTATTTTTTTGCAGATGTGCAAGAATTTTTGTAATTTTGCACCCGATTTTATGATTTTGTGTACTCTAATTAGCAATCTATGATTGACGAACGCGAGATAATTCGCCGGCGCGATATGCGCGATGTGTTTACATTTACTATCGACCCCGCCGATGCCAAAGACTTCGACGATGCCATCTCTTTTGTGGAAGTAAAAGATGATCGGGATCACGAGATCACGGGATCACGAGATCACGAAAAACTCTTCCAAATTGGTGTGCACATCGCCGATGTCTCGCATTATGTCAAACCCGGCACGAAGATCGACGAAGACGCGTACAAACGCGGCACGTCCACCTATCTCGTGGACCGCGTCATCCCCATGCTGCCCGAAGAACTGTGCAACGACCTGTGCTCGCTGAAACCCGGAGAAGACAAACTATGTATGTCCGTCGTCTTCCTCGTGGACGCGGACGCGCGCGTTCTTAAATATAAAATATGCCGCACCGTCATCCGCTCCGATGCACGTCTCAATTACGACGAGGTACAGGATCTCATTACGCAAAAAGCATCCGTTCTCGGTCCATCTTCGGAGACAAATGATTTTTCAACCCCTCTTGAGGAGGCTGTTTGGACCCTTCATGCACTTGCCGAAAAGCTCCGTGCCGAGCGACTGGCCAACGGCGCGCTTGCCATCGAGCAGGACGAGATGCGTTTTCGTCTGGACGAGCATTACCATCCGACAGACATCTATTTCGAGTCGCCGAACGAAGCCCACCATCTGGTTGAGGAGTTCATGCTGCTCGCTAACCGTACCGTCGCCAAAGCCGTTGGTTCCGGACGACCCTTCGTCTATCGCGTGCACGACCTGCCCGACAACGAGAAACTGGACGACCTCAAGAAATTCAAGAAACGCATGGGCTCGCGCATACCGCAGCAGACCATCGACCTGCTCACCATCCGCGCACAAGCCAAAGCCGTCTATTCGACCTATAACATCGGCCATTACGGACTCGCCTTCTCCCATTATACCCACTTCACTTCGCCTATCCGACGCTACCCCGACCTGATGGTACACCGCCTCGTGGAGAAATATATCCTTACCGGCAAACCCTGTTCGCTCACCCGCGCCGAACTTGAAGAGAAATGCGAACATTGCTCCGCCTGTGAACAGGAAGCCGCACAAGCCGAACGAGACTCCGTCAAGCTGTTTCAGACCATGTGGATGGCGGATCATATCGGCGAGATACTGCCCGGACACATCACCGGCGTCACCGATTTCGGACTCTTCGTCCAACTCGACGACTCGCGGTGCGAAGGACTCGTCCATATCTCCAAAGTAGGCTTCCCCGGAGAGACATGGAAATACGATGAGAAAAACTACCGGCTTATATGCGCTGAGAACGGCATCACTCATACGCTCGGAGACGCCGTGCGTGTCAAAGTGGTCAAAACGGACGTAAATCGCAGCCAGATTGACTTTGAGTTGGTATAAATTTCGCGAAAATTTGCGTATATCAAAAAAAAGCAGTACTTTTGCAGTCGCAAAAGTTTAACTATATGATCAAACGACACTACATCATCGCTCTCGTTCTGCTATGCGCATTGTGCGCGCATGCGGAAACATTAATATTGCGTACAGGCGCACGCGTGAAAGGCGAAATACTCTTCCAGAATGAGGAGGTGGTCATCATCCGTAATGCCGAAGGAGCGCGTTTCCAATACCCCCGTGCCGAAGTGCAGGAAGTGCTTCTCGCGGATCCGGCGGAGGAAAAGACGGAGCAAGACGAACAGAAGGATGATATAGGTACGTCCAAGAAAGCGTCCATAGCGCTGGAATTAGGCGGCGGCGCGGCGTGTATCCCCAATGCCGCTGTCGGAGGTGGCTTCAGTGTGGACTTCCTCGTCGGAAGTCATCATATCGGACAGCGCCATATCTTCATTGGCGGAGGCCTCGGATACCACGGGATGTTTATAGGCGCGGCGAAATTTAATTTCCTGCCTATCCAAGTGGCACTCCGCCTTCCGCTTATTGAGCAGCAACATGCGCCTGTCTTCGGCATGGCGCTCGGTTATGGAGTGGCGCTGAGCAAAGAATACATAGGAGGACTGTATGCCGGCATAGACTTCGGGTACCGCTATCAGATTAACGAAAAAACCGCGCTCGCAGTAGTGGCATCCGCACAGTTCCAACAGGCGAAAATAGCAGCCTCGGAAATCATCAACGGAAATGCATTCACCAATTATACCGGTCGTTACCTCGTTTCTCCGGAATTAAAACTCATGCTAATGTTCTAAACGGCGCCGCAATGAAGAAGCAACCCCGCGCACATCGTATCTCCATCCTGCTCAACGAAAGCGAACAGCATACGTTGGAGCGCTTCTGCGATAAGTACGGTGTGTCCAATCGAAGCCGCCTCATTCGGGAAACACTCATGCGCGCCATCCTCAAACGACTCGACGGCGACCAACCCACACTCTTCGACTGATTACTGACTACTGAATACTGAATACTAAAAAAAGCCTCTTATGAGGCTTTTTTTCATCCCAGATACGTTTGCAGTATGTGACTGCGTTGACCCGTATTCAATTTGCGGATCGCTTTCTCTTTGATCTGGCGTACGCGCTCGCGCGTCAAATGCAGTTCGTCTCCGATCTCTTCCAAGGTCTTTTCGGGAGTACCGATACCGAAGAACTTGCGCAGGATATCCGCTTCGCGCGGAGTCAACGTGGCTAACGCACGGCTGATCTCCGTGGAGAGCGACTCGTTGATAAGACCGCGGTCGGCATTAGGAGAATCTTCATTCACCATCACGTCGATAAGACTGTTGTCTTCACCCTCTACAAACGGCGCATCGACACTCACGTGACGACCCGACATCTTCAGGGTGTCTGCGATCTTATCCACAGGGATATCCAGCATTTCGGCTAACTCTTCCGCACTCGGCTTGCGCTCGTGCTCTTGCTCAAAACGCTGGTACGCTTTGTTAATCTTGTTCATCGAACCAACCTGGTTGAGAGGAAGACGGACGATACGGCTCTGCTCCGCCAACGCCTGGAGAATCGATTGACGAATCCACCAAACAGCGTACGAAATGAACTTGAAACCACGCGTCTCATCGAATTTCTCCGCGGCCTTGATCAGACCCAGGTTGCCTTCGTTAATCAAGTCGGGAAGGCTCAAACCTTGATTCTGATACTGCTTGGCTACGGATACTACGAAGCGCAGGTTGCTCTTCGTCAGTTTCTCCAATGCCGCGCGGTCGCCGTTACGGATACGGCCCGCCAGTTCTACTTCTTCTTCCACCGAAATCAACTCCTCGCGACCAATCTCTTGAAGATACTTGTCCAGACTCGCTGACTCACGGTTGGTGATCGATTTTGTAATTTTTAATTGACGCATATACGATTAATATATATACTCTTGTATTTTGGCTCGTTTTTTCGCGAAAACGTTTGTGATCCGGTCGGGATTCGAACCCGAGACCCACAGCTTAGAAGGCTGTTGCTCTATCCAGCTGAGCTACCGGACCGCGCGCAAAAAGCGCGCAAAGGTACTACAAAAATTTGAAATATACAAATATTTTCGTACTTTTGTCGCTTTTTGTCTGCATTTTTTACAGTAAACTGTCAAAAAGTTGGGCTAAATCCTGCTTGCGGCATGCTCCAACGTGACGATTGACCAACTCGCCGTTCTGGAAGAAAAGCATCGTCGGGATATTCATGATGCCGTACTCTTCGCACGTGTCGGGGTTGTCATCCACGTTCAGTTTGCCTACTACAATGCGGCCGTCGTATTCATTCGAGAGTTCCTCCAAAATAGGAAGCATCATCTTACACGGACCACACCAACCCGCCCAGAAATCTACTACTACGGGTTTGCCTGACGCAATCACATCCTTGATGTTAGCGTCTGTAATTTCTACTGTCATACGCTTTGTTGTATTTGTTTGATGGTTATTCGTTTTTGATTGGGTCTGCGAAGCAGAATCTCCGTCAGCGGATCTTCCAGGTACGTCTGTACAGCCCGCTTCACAGGACGGGCACCGTTCTTCGTGTCATAACTCTTATCGACCAATTGACCGATCACCTCCGGCTTCACGCTCAACTGGTGACCCGTCGTCTTGAGACGTTGTTGCAGCAGGCTGATCTCGATACGTACGATCTGGCCGATCGTCTCACGGCTCAGCGGCTCAAACGTCACTACGTTGTCGATGCGGTTCACGAACTCCGGCGGGAACTGTTTCTGCAGCGCCTTGAGTAACATCTTCTGACTCTCTTTCGTATTCATCTCACCGGCATTGAATCCGACACCTCCGCCGAACTCCTGCAACTGACGCGTGCCGATATTGCTCGTCAGCACGATAATCGTGTTGCGGAAATCGACAATATGTCCCTGACGGTCGGTCAAACGGCCTTCGTCCAAGACCTGCAAAAGGATATTGAAGATATCCGGGTGCGCTTTCTCTATCTCGTCGAAGAGCACGATCGAGTAGGGTTTTCTTCTCACCGCCTCGGTTAACTTGCCGCCGTCTTCATGAGCTACATATCCCGGAGGCGCACCTACTAGCAGACTCACCGTGTGCTTCTCCATATATTCGGACATGTCGAAACGGATCATCGCCTCTTTACTGCCGAACATCTCCTCCGCCAGACATTGGGCCAGATACGTCTTACCGACACCCGTCTGACCGAGGAAGAAGAACGTGCCTATCGGACGTTTCGGATCGCGCAGACCCAGACGGCTGCGCTGGATAGCCTTCACGACAGTCTCCACCGCTTTGTCCTGACCGATGATCTTGTGTTTCAAGGTCTCAGCCATCGTCAGCAACCGTTCGTTCTCGGCGCGCGCTACGCGCTGAACGGGTACGCCGGAGATCATACTGATCACACCTGCGACATCTTCTGTGGTTACGGTGTAAGCCGGCTGCGCCGTCTCTCCTGTCGCCTGTTGGCGCGCATGGCTGAGGGCTCCCACCTCGTCCATCACATCGATGGCTTTGTCCGGGAACGCGCGGTCGGTGATATACCGCTCGCTCAGACTCACGCAGGCTTTGAGCACCTCCGTCGTATAAATCACGTTGTGGTAATGCGCATAATGGTCACTCAGTCTCCGTAAGATATCAAGCGTCTCGTCGCCCGTCGTAGGACGAACCTGTACCTTCTGGAAGCGGCGCTCCAACGCACCGTCTTTCTCGATTGACTTGGCGTACTCCGCTGTCGTTGTCGCACCGATACACTGTATCTCGCCGCGCGCGAGAGCCGGCTTGAGGATATTCGCCGCATCCAGCGAACCCGAAGCATTGCCCGCACCGATGATCGTATGAATCTCATCGATAAAGAGAATGATCTCGGGATGTGCCAGCAACTCGTTGATGATCTGCTTCATACGCTCTTCGAACTGGCCGCGGTATGTCGTTCCGGCTACCATCGAGGCGATGTCCAGTGACACGATGCGGCGACCGGTGAGTGCGCCGGTCTTGTCATGAATGATACGCAAAGCCAGACCTTCCACGATAGCTGACTTGCCGACTCCGGGCTCGCCGATAAGTATCGGGTTGTTCTTCTTGCGCCGGCTCAGGATCTGCACTACGCGCTCAATCTCCACCTCGCGGCCTACGACAGGGTCTAACTTCCCCTCCTCTGCCTGCTTGGTCAGGTCGCGGCCGTACTTGTCCAGCGCCGTCGTGGCGCTCTTCTTGTTCTTGGACTGTTTCGGCTGGTCCGGCTCCCATGGACCTTCGTTCAAACCGCCCATCTGGTTGTTACCCGCCGTTGGAGTCTCTGCGTTGTAATGAGGCTGACCATACAGATCAACTAACTGCATATAACTGATACCCCAGGTCTCCTCCAAATATACCGCTGCGCGGTTAATTTGTTCGCGCAGAATGGCTAACAGCAGATGGACCGAACCTATCTGCTCGGACTTGTACTCGCGGCTGATAGCCTCTGCGATGCGAAGGATACGGTTGGTTTGAGAACTGCGCTCTATCGCTTCGCCGGTACCCTGATTACCGCGGATAAACGCCTCGAGTTGCATCTTCGCTTCCTCCGGACGGAAGGACGCGCGAAGCAATAACTCGTATGCCGAACCCTCACCCAGACGCATGATGGCCAGTAACAAATGTTCCGGCTCTACATGAGCACTCCAGAGACGCTCCGCCTCATCATGCGCATAAACGAGAATCTGATTTAAATGCTGTGTAACTTGCATTCTCTATACTTTAAACTGTAAACTTTCAACTATAAACTTTCAACTTTAATTATAGAAATGCCATGCAAGACCGGCGCGGAATGTGTCGCGGTTGGTCGGATAACCGGGCATGGCCAGGTAGTCAATGTTATTCTTCATAAACAGATGGTTCAAATGCTGGTAATGGAAGAAGAACCGCAAGCGGATCGACCTCACATAAAAACTCGCGTATGCACTCATCCATGGATAGTTACCGACGTTAATGTCGCTTTGTGTACCGAACATACCCGTCTCGGGACACAGTATCGGCGCATGGTAGCGCGTGAAATAACGTACGTCCACACCCATCTGCGCGTCCAACGCTCTCCACCATGTGCCGTGATAGTATAGCCGGTGTTGTAAAATGAGCAGCGGAACCGGCATCACGCTGTCATTGGTCGAATGTTGAACCACCAGGCGATTCTCTAAATTCACCCACGGCGTGGTGATGTCCAGCCCTATATCGCCCGTGATGATCTGTACGTTGCCGCGGAACTGACGAGGCTTCCAGTCCAATGCGGAGACATAGATGGGGTTCGTCTGGTTCTCAAAACTGAAATCAATCCGCGGCTTCACCCATTTATAGGGATAGGCAACCGATGCGCCGCCGAGGAAACGGTATGTGAACCCGAACGCGTTGTCCCATATCAGGTGGTTCGAGCGGAAACGCTGCAGGTACGGACTCGGCGTGACGCTCTTCGCATAAGCTCGCGCACTTACCAGCAAGGTCGTGTCCCCTACGCGGAACGCCGTCTCCAACTTGCCGTGGACGTCAAACTCGCCGATCTTGTAGCCCACCACGCATACTTGACCCTCTACGGTATAATGTACGTTCGCGCCGCGATGCTTATGGATAGCTCCGCCGACATACGTGTTGTTGGTCCAGCGGTAGTCGAAGATGCTGTCGTACGGCACGCTGTCAAAGAGATGCCGCTGGAACTCGTTCATTGCAAAAACCGTTGCGCCGAACTTCAACTTCCTGTTGTATGCCTCGCAGAATGTCACAGCCAGAGTGTTGCGGATTGTCAGTACGTCCGTGTGGTCATCTGTCGCCAGCGAGTCGTAGTAGATATGATCATAGAATCCCTGGTCCGAGACCTGCTCTATATAGCGCCTGTTCGAGTTGTTCGTCTCGAAGATATGACTGAACGTGATCAGAGGGATGTACTCCACCTTCACCGTGTCGCGCTTAACGCGCTGACCGTCTTCTACCACCTCGATCGAGTCGTGGTACTCGCGCTCTTTGGTGATCGCGTACTGGTTATGCAGGTAACCGCTCAAATATCGGTAGCCGGTCATGGCGTTCAACTGGACAGGGATATCCCCGGGACGCAGGCTGCTTCGCAGATCTTCTACATTCACCAACCCGCCGTTGTCGAACGAACTGAGCGAGCTCCATCCGAACGCGCCATGCATGCTGTAATGCGCGCCGGTGTAACTGCCCCATACACTGCCGCGGAACAGTTTGCCGGCCGTGTTGGCGTAGTGACCTACCGAATTCAGATACTCCATCTCTACACCCAGATTCGTCTCGCGACCTAAGTTACCGGTGAAAAGAAAACTGAGGTCGTTCTCTTCGTGCCCTGTAACAAAACCTTTCTTGTAGGCGATGGACGAGTAGGGGGTCGTCGTGTTAAAGAAACGTTGCTGCTGCGGCGTTACCACGTACGGCGTCAGACTGACGGCAAACGGATCGTCTATCGTCGTCAGACGGTGCTGCACTACGCGCGACTCGATAGGAGACACCAGGATATTGCCGTTGAATGCACTGCTCAACGAATACCGTTGCTGGATGTCGATGTCGTGATAGTTGAGCATCGTAGTGTCGCGGAAAGGAATAGTATCGGCTACCGCGCTGTAGGACGGCATCTGCCATGTGCGCACTACCGTCTTGATACGCGGCGGCTTGGCAGCGGCCACAAGGGTCGCTGCCAACAGCACTAATACTATAAAACTCCGCTTTAATCGCAAATCTGTTCTCTAAACACTAAACACTAAACTCTCAGCTTTTCTTCTTGAGCTTTGCCTGAAGAAGTTGAATCTCCTCTTCCTGGTTGCGGATGGTCTTCAACAACTCATTCAACTCCTCGTTCTCAATCGTCGTCGGGTATTGCTCCTCAACGCTCTGCAGGAAGTCGGACAGGATATTCATGTAGTTGATGAACGCATCGTATGCCGACTCGTACTGCGTCTCGCCCTGGTCGATATGGTTCATGTTATGCAGGTAGTTCACATCCTGCAGACGCAACCAGTTCGTTTTCAGATTCTTGTCCTGGCACAGGTGAACACGCTCTGCCACGGCGTATAACTTGTGGATAGCCTCTTGCTGCAAGTCGTTGCCTGCGTAGATACTCAGGTCCTTCGCCTCGCCGCTCCATGTCAACGGGTACGGACTTGACAGCACGTCGTTAGCCGTTAATTTCTTGGCAGCCTCGGACGGCGTAACAAAACCCATCTCGCGCTCCAGCGCAAAATACGGCAATGCTTTCAGGAAGTCGAAGATACCTGAACCGGCGTTCTGGCGGATACCGAACGTCTCGGCGCCTACCCAGATGTTAATCAGGTCATCGCCTTCCGGCAGCGACTTCAACTGGTCCGCATATTTCTCTGCATCAATCGGGAAATTAGGCCAGCTCGGATCGGAGAAGTGGAAACTCAACTCGTCGCTGAGGTTCGCATTGCGCAGCAACACTTTCATCTTCGGAGCACCGGCAGACTGATAGATATGGTTCGGACTCTTCCAACTGATCACGTGCTTGGCGCCCTCCGTCAGAATAATCTTGTAACCCATCTTGCTCAACTGATAAGCTGTCTCGTCCGTGTACAGTAACTCCGTATTCCATACCGTCTGGGCCTTCACACCGAGGATGTTCTCCAGCAGACTGCCTTGGAACTTCAGCTGTTTCTTGAACTCCGCCTCGTTATACTCCGAGGCCAGAGAATAGGCATACGGCGTAGCGAGGAACTCCACGCATTTGGTGGCTGCCAACTCCTTGAGAATATCGATCATCTCAGGATTGAACTGCTCGAACATCTCTATCATTGTGCCGCTTACGCTCAGCGCGCAATGGAACTTGCCCTTACTCAGGTTGATCATGTCCTTGATCGTCGTGCACAACGGCAGATAGGACGTTTGAACCAACCAGTTGACATGCTCTTCGGTAGCCATGTCATCGTAGTAATAGTGATCATGACCAATCTCAAAGAAACGATAACGCTTCAGACGGTAGGGAACATGCATCTGGAAGCAAAAACATATATTTTTCATAATTATTAAAGAATTTCTTTAAACTTTAAACTTTCAACTTTCAACTTTACAACGTGTGATTTATCACACCGTCGTAAATTGCGCGCACTTTCAGTCCGGCGTCCGACCACTTGATGTTGTTGACTTCCGCCATGCCGAGTTCATGCAGACTCTTGTACAGCGCCGGATACTTGACAATCGCGTAGATGGCATCGGCCATCGCATCGATATCCCAGTAGTCGGTCTTGATGGCGTGCTGCAGGATCTCTGCGCAACCCGACTGATGACTGATGATCGACGGACAACCTACCTGCATCGCCTCCAGCGGACTGATACCGAACGGCTCGCTCACGGACGGCATGATATAGACGTCGCTCATCGCGAGCATCTCCTGAACCTGCTTGCCGCGCATGAAACCGGGGAAGTGGAACTTGTCCGCTATGCCGCGTTTGGCAACCAGATCGATCATCTCCGTCATCTTGTCTCCGCTGCCTGCCATCACAAAACGAACGCCGTCCGTCTTGCTCAGCACGCGTGCTGCGGCCTCTACGAAATACTCCGGACCTTTCTGCATCGTGATACGGCCGAGGAATGTAACCAGCTTGTCTTTGCGCTCGGGTTTCTTGAACTCCTCCGGATGGGCCAGCGGCTCCACCGCGTTGTGTACCGTGCTCACTTTGCGCGGGTCCTGACCGTATTTCTCGATCACCGTGTTGCGCGTCAGGTTACTTACGCATATGATATGATCGGCTTCGTCCATACCGCGTTTCTCGATGGCATATACCGTTGGGTTCACGTTGCCGCGGCTCCGGTCGAAATCCGTCGCATGGACGTGGATAACCAGCGGCTTGCCGCTGATATGTTTCGCAAACACACCCGCCGGGTAGGTCAGCCAGTCGTGACTGTGAATGATGTCGAAATCCAGACTGTGCGCCAGTACACTGGCTACCGCTTCGTAGTTGCCGATCTCCTCGATCAGGTTATCAGGATAGCGGCCCGAGAAACCGACGCAACCGAGGTCGTCCGTGCCGATACGGCGGTAGTCGTAATGAATGCCGTCACGCAGGTGATAATACTCCTCCGGACTCATCTTGCCTTCCATACGCGACTTGACGTAATCGTAGTTCACGTCCTTCCATACGATAGGCACGCTGTTCGCGCCGATGATGCGGAGGAACGATTGATCCTCGTCACCCCATGGCTTCGGAATGACGAACGTGATATCCATGTCAGGCTGCTCTGCCATGCCGCGGGTCAATCCGTAACTCGCGGTACCCAAACCGCCTAAGATATGAGGGGGAAACTCCCAACCGAACATTAACGCTTTCATAATTCTGCCTCCTCGCTTTCAACTTTCGACTTTCTTTCAACTTCTTCCTTCTGATATCTTTTCAAGGTATCTATCAGACTGATGACCGCCGCTACACTCGGCGCACTACTCATGCCGCCGTGTCCTTTGTAGGGCGGGTTGCCGTCATAGCACTCGTTCAGGGTACCGATAGTCAGTTCGTCCATCTCTGCCTCAAAACCGATCAGCAGCCGCTCCATGAAGCTGGCGCCGCTGTACTTGTAGATATTCATGTATGCGCGCGAATAAGCTGTGATGGTCGAGGGCCATACGACACCGTTATGAAGACTCCTGTCGCGCTCTATCGCTCCGCCGTAACAGGTCGGACGGTAACTGCCGCTCTTCGGACTCAGACTGCGCAGACCCTTCGGCGTCAGCAACTCTTTCGTACATATATCCACTACCGCCTTCTGCTGCTTGCGGTCCAACGGACTGTAAGGCAGACCGACCGCCCAGATCATGTTCGGACGTACCTCGCGGTTCTGGTAATTGTCAATCACGTAGTCATTCAGATACAACCCGTTCCAGAACGTCTTCACAAACGCGTCTTTGCTGATCTCCGCCTGATACTCCATCAGGTCGGCGCTCGTCTCTTTGCCCATCTCGCGCAGCATCTCGGCCGTGAAGCGCATCGCGTTGTACCAAAGTGCGTTGATCTCAACGACATAACCTGTACGCGGGGTGATAGGCCATCCGTTTTCCGTGGCGTTCATCCACGTTGCGGGACGCTGTGTACCGTCCACCCATAACAAACCGTTCTGGTGCAACTTCGCGCGCGGATGGTTCTGCTTGCGGTACCAGTTGATGATATCCAGACAGAGTTGACCGTACAGGTCGGCTGCCTCACGAACCGTATATTTATGCGCGTATTTCTGGCATGCGCGAATGAACCACAACAGCACATCCGGCTCGTCCATTCCCGTCATCTTCAGGTCATGGATGCGGCCGTTCATGAAGTTCAGTATCTCTTCGATGGCCGTCTTGTTGATGATCGCATCCCAATATTCCGGACGGTCGATGTCAAGCGTACAGCTGGCGACGCTGAAGAAAGTGGAGCGTGCATCGGGACCGAACCATGGGAAACCGGCTAAAAGATAACACTTGTCACCTTCGCGCTTGTAGAACTGACTCGCGCTGTTTTTCAGCGTGGAGAACATGTCCTCGCGACGGATGCGGCGCTCCAACTCTTTCTTCCATACAACTTTCAGTTGAGCGGTCTTGCATTCCGTCACGCCGCCTGCGAAAATAACACTCTCGCCCTTCTTCATCGGCAACTCGAAATAACCGGGAACCAGCAGATCCTCTTTGTAAGCATATCCGCGTTCGCGCTCCTTGCGATACTCGATATCCTTGTACCACTGAGGGTCGTGATGATACTCAACCGCCTTGCTGAACTGCATGTACAGGTTCGGGAAACCCGGATACATGCGGTTGAATCGACCGTTCTCGCAGTCGTTCATATCCGCGTTGGCCAGCGGATTCTCATGCGTCAACTCATTCACGCTGCGGAACGCAAGGAAAGGACGGAAACGAAGCGTCGTCGGACTACCGCTCTCTAACAGCGTGTAGCGAATTAGCACGCGCGGCTCGAAACTGACGAGCATGCGCTCCTTCTGAAGCACCATCGCTCCTACACGGTAGGTCGTGCGAGAGATGACATCGCAGTCAAACTCGCGGATGTACTTGTGTCCGTTCGGGCTGAAATGGTTCTCGCCGTACTCGTGCAGACCCAGGTTGAACTCTGCACCGTGCTGGATCACTGTCTCATCCAGCGAACTGAGCAACACGAAGTTGTCATCGCTGATATGAGGCAACGGCATCACCAGTTGACCATGATACTTGCGCGTGTTGCAATCGACCAGAGTGGTCGAGTTATACACGCCCGCACGGTTGGTTCGAATCATCTCTTTCTGAAGCGACCGCTCCAGATTAACAAGTACTGTCTTGTCAAAATTAAGATAACTCATGATGTAAGATTTAATGTGTATGATTAATTGTATTTGCCTTCAAACTCTGTTTGCGCGTCGGCCACAAATTGCTTGATACGCTGCTCCTCGCATTTCTTGCAAACTAACAAGACCCCTTTCTGTTCGGCGATGATCATGTCGTCTACGCCTTGCACTACAGCCAGCTTGCCCGGTTCCAGAGTTACGATATTTCCATTCGCCTCGTAGAACAGCGCGTCCGAATGTAACCTCACGTTCCCGTTCTCGTCTTTTTCGCTCAACTCGTACAGGCTGCCCCAGGTGCCTAAGTCACTCCAACCGAAACTGCTCGGCAGTACGAAGACATTGTCCGCCTTCTCCATAATGCCGTAGTCGATGGAGATGTTCGGGCATTTGGGGAAGATATGCTCGATGAACTCCTCCTCTTTGTCGGTGCCCATCAGCAACTCGCCTTCGCGGAAACGGTCTGCCACTTCCGGCAACAGATATCGGAATGCCTCACTGATGGTCTGCAGGTTCCAAATGAAGATACCGCTGTTCCAAAGGAAATCACCGCTCTGCAAGAACACTTTCGCCATCTCCAGATTTGGCTTCTCCGTAAACGTCTTCACCGGATAAATCCCGTCGGCAAAAGCTTCCGGCTGGCGCTGAATATAGCCATATCCGGTCTCCGGACGGGTGGGGGACATGCCAAGCGTCGCAATCGCTTTGTGCTGGCTCACAAAATCAAAGGCCTTCAGAATCACCTGACGGAATTTCTCTTCTTCCAAGATCAAGTGGTCACTTGCCGCCACCACAATATTGGCCCGCATTTCCGGTTTGCTCCAGTCTATGTCCTGATAGTTCGGAAGGGAGGATTTGGAAGGACCGCCTTTGACTTTTCCGTCTTTCGTGAATCCCTGGTACTCTTCCGTGTACCCGTATGCTCGCTGGATGCATAGCGCGCGTATATGAGCAGTCGCGTACGCGATACAAGGCGCCGTATTCCGGCGCGCAGGCTCGCACAATATCTGCTTCTCACTCAAATCCGGAATCTGCTTCAAAATCAAGTCCTTGTATGCCACGTTTGTCACGATAAACACGTTCTCGATCGGAACGATCGGACGAAAACGATCCACGGTCATCTGCAGCAAACTGCGACCCGTGCCGAAGAAGTCCAGAAACTGCTTCGGTTTATCTGCTCTACTGTACGGCCAAAAACGGCTTCCTACGCCGCCCGCCATAATCACGCAATAATTGTTGCTGTTGTTGTTCTTGTTCTCCATATTATCTGCTTTGTGTTTTTTGATGGTACTTACCTTATCGTCTCGGGATCGTCTCGGGGTCGTCTCGGGATCGTTACGGGGTAATCTCGGGGTAATGTCGTATCCTACCAATCCCTATAATATATTATATATATTATCCCGTGATTTTGATTTTTTGTCACGGACACACTACTTCAAAAATCGTGCAAATATACAACATTTTTTTTATTCATGCAAGCGCGCGTGAAGTTTTTCTAAGAAAAAGTGCTTTTTTATCCTAAAAATCACACTCCTTTCACCTTTCACCTTTCACCTTTCACCTTTTTTTACTACCTTTGTGCCGTAATTTGGAGTAAAATGCACTTTGGACAAAAAATAGTACCTGTTTTGCTGCTTGTTATGGCGATGGTTTCGTGCGGACGGGCAACCGCCCCCAAGCCTTACGGCTATTACCGTATCACGGTGCCGGACACCGCATACACGGATTTCGCGGCCCTATATCCGCGTTATCCGTACTCTTTCGCACTCTCGCAAAACGCGCAGGTACAACCCCGCGCAGACGAACCCTATTGGATCAATATTTATTACCCTGCGCTGGATGCCACGATTCATTGTTCCTACAAACCCGTGCAGCATAACTTGCGCGAACTCACCAACGATGCCCTCGAGTTCGTGTACCGCAACGCCTCCTTCGCGAATGCAATACCCGAACGCGAATATTCCCATCCCGAGGCGCAGGTGTACGGCGTGCTCTTCGACCTCGAAGGAAACACCGCGTCCTCCTGCCAGTTCTTTATCACCGACTCCACGAGAAACTTTTTCCGTGCTTCGGTTTATTGCAACTGTCCGCCGAATGCCGACTCCCTCGCTCCGGTATATAGCTACTTGAGAAAAGATGTAATCCGCATGGTAGAAACTTTCGAATGGAAATGACACTCAAACATAGAAGTTTAGCCGTATTGCTCGATCCGGAAAAGGCCGACCTTTCGCGCCTTACCTTTACCGACGAGTGCCATCCCGACTACCTCTTTGTTGGCGGTTCAACCGGCGGCGATACAACGGAGTTTGTCCAAGAACTAAAATCAAAAATCAAAAATCAAAAATACAAAATACCCGTCATTCTTTTCCCTGGAAATTCGTCCCAGTTTACCCCAGAAGCAGACGGTATCTTGTTCCTCTCTCTGCTCTCCGGTCGTAATCCGGAATTTCTTGTGGATCAGCAAGTTAAGGCGGCGCGTGCCATCCTTGAATCACAGATGGATTTCGTCCCAACGGCTTATATCCTCATCGATGGCGGAGTGTTCACTTCTACGATGCGTGTTTCTCATACTCAACCGCTCAATCCGGCAGACTTAGATACCATCGTGGACACCTGTATCGCGGCGGAGTTGATGGGTAAGAAAGCGGTCTATCTGGAAGCGGGAAGCGGAGCGGAGAAACCCGTCTCGGCAAAAATCATCCGGGCGGTCCGCGCAAAGACTTCCGTCACCCTCATCGTCGGCGGAGGAATACGAACACCGGAAGCGATGAAGGTCGCGTACGATGCAGGCGCGGATGTCGTAGTCATCGGCAACCATTTCGAGACCCATCCCGATGAAATCGCCCATTTCTGTCAAATGGCTAAATCTCCAAATGGTCAAATAAATGACCAAATGGTAAATGATAAAATGGTAAATGGAGCGGACGAGCGCTTCATGCGTCTCGCCCTCTGCGAGGCAGAGAAAGCCCTGGCGGCGGACGAGATACCTATCGGCTGCGTCATCGTCAGTCAGAACCAAATTATCGGGCGCGGACATAACCTCACGGAGACCCTCGCAGACGTCACAGCGCACGCAGAGATACAGGCCATCACAGCCGCTTCACAGACGCTCGGTGGGAAGTACCTTCCGGATGCCACGCTCTATGTCACCGTCGAACCCTGCCCGATGTGCGCGGGCGCTATCGGATGGGCGCAGATAAGCCGTATCGTGTACGGCGCACCCGACCCAAAACGAGGATACACCATCTACGCACCACGCACCTTCCACCCTAAAGCTACTGTTACGGCGGGAGTGCTCGAAACAGAATGTCGTGAACTCATACAAGCATTTTTTAAGAACAAACGATAATGAATTTCTCCAATCTCCAATCTAAAATCACAAATTTCAAATATGCGCAGACGATCTTTCGGCTGAGCATATTTGTGGTATTGGCGGCAGTCATCGTGCTGATGTTCCCGCGCTACAATAACTCCTTCCGGTATCATTACGAGATAGGCAAACCATGGGGTTACTCGACGCTCACGGCGGATTTTGACTTCCCTATCTATAAGACAGACGAGCAACTGGAGAAAGACCGGAAACAACTGCTGTCCACCTTCGCGCCTTTCTTCAGATATATCCCGAGCGTGCAGCGTGACGTGAAAGTGGTGTCGCTCGAGACGATGGAGTGGCTGCAGGCTGAGGGCTACACCCGCATTGATATACAGCAGCATAAATATCCGCTGTCCGAAGTGTACACACCTATGACTGCGCACAAGAAATTCGGTTATGACTGCGCTACCAACCTCGTGCTCGACACTGCGAAAACGGAGGAGTTCCAGACCAAACTCCTTTCGACCGTTTCACCTACCCAGGGAATGGTGCAGAAAGGGGAGAAAATCATCGACAACGGTGATCTTGTCACGGAGCGTAACTATCAGATATTGCAGTCGTTGCGCCGTGCCTACGACGACGAGTCGCTGGGAAACAAACAGCGTACGCTCTCTATCCTCGGCGAGTCGATGTTGGTGTGCCTGTTCCTGCTGTTGTTTGTCATCTATCTCTATGTCTTCCGCATCACCTACCTGCGTGCGATACCGACGGTACTCTTCTTCTGTCTGCAGATGTTTATCGTCATTGGTTTGGCATGCCTCGCCTTGCGGTTCAACCTCACAGTGTATCTCATCCCGTTCGCATGGGTGCCCATCCTGACGCGTGTCTTCTTCGACTCCCGCACTGCTCTCTTCCTGCATTTCACGACCATCCTCATCACGTCGATAGTCGTGCCTGCACCGGTGGAGTTCTTCTTCATCCAGATAGTCGTGGGTATGGTGGCGGTGTCCTCCTTGAGTGATATGACGCGACGCGCACAACTCGTGCAAACGGCAGCGTGGATCTTCCTTGCGCAGGTAATGGCATACACGGCGATCACCTTCGCCCAGACAGGCGCTTTCACGGCTGTTGATCCGTGGATGTATCTCTATTTCTTCATCTGCGCACTCCTTACCGTCGGCTGTTACGGACTGATATACATGTTTGAGAAGATGTTCCACTTCATCTCGTCCATCACTCTCGTCGAACTGACGGATATCAATTCCGAACTGCTGCACACCCTCGCGGAACGTGCACCCGGTACGTTCCAGCACTCGATGCAGGTGTCCAATCTCGCTGCGGAAGCCGCCAAGACTATCGGCGCGAATGCACTGCTCGTACGTACGGGTGCGCTCTATCATGATATAGGGAAGATAACCGACCCGCTCTACTATGTAGAGAACCAGACAGGTGTCGATAACCCGCTGTTGAAGATGGACCCGCGTGACGCGGCGCAAGTGGTGATTGCACACGTGGCGGAGGGCGAGAAGATCGCCCGCAGAAACCATCTGCCCGAAGTGGTGATCAATTTCATCACCACCCACCACGGAACGTCGCTCGTGCGATATTTCTATAATACTTATTGCAACGCCCATCCAAAAGAGAAAGTGGATGAGTCGCTCTTCCGCTACCCGGGGGCTAAACCCAGTACGAAAGAAGCGGCTATCCTCATGATGGCGGACGCTATCGAAGCGCGTTCGCGCAGCTTGGAGGACTTCTCCGAAGCATCGGTGACCGCGGCCGTGAACCAGATGATAGACTGCCAGATAGCGGACGGCCAGTTCGCGGAGACACCGCTCAGTTTCAAGGATGTCGAGGATATACGCCGGGTCTTCGTGGCACGCATCACCGCCATGAACCATCATCGTATATCATACCCGACATTAAACAAAAAATAGTTCGTCATTACGTCATTACGTAATTACGTGATTACGAGAAAATGATAAATCATCCCCTATATTTGGCGCCGATGGAGGATGTCACCGACCCGGCCTTCCGTGCGTTGTGCAAACGCTACGGAGCGGATCGTGTATATACCGAATTCGTCAATGCCGACGCACTCGTACGCGACATCGCTTCTACGACGCGCAAACTCACCATCCATGATGAGGAGCGGCCGGTGGCTATCCAGATATACGGTCGTGATCCCGAATCGATGGCAGACGCTGCGCGGATCGTCGAACAGGCGCATCCTGACTTCATCGACATCAATTTCGGCTGCCCTGTGAAAAAAGTGGCAGGCAAAGGTGCCGGAGCCGGACTCCTGCGCGATGTGCCGAAGATGCTGGATATCACCCGCGCCGTCGTCAATGCCGTCCATACACCCGTCACCGTCAAGACCCGTCTCGGATGGGATGAGAAAGACCTCATTCCAAGAGTGAATCCTTTAGGAATAACCCCTAACCATCTAACCTCTAACCTCCTAACCCCTTCAACGTTTATCGTTGATTTGGCTCTTGCCCTCCAGGACTGCGGCATCGCCGAACTTGCCATACACGGCCGTACGCGTTCGCAGATGTATCGCGGCGAAGCGGACTGGACTCTCATCGGTGAGGTGAAGAACAACTCGCGTATGCGCATACCTGTAATAGGTAATGGAGACGTGTGTACGCCTGAGCGCGCAAAAGAGTGCTTCGACCGCTACGGCGTCGACGCGGTTATGATCGGCCGTGCTACCTTCGGTGCACCCTGGCTCTTCGCAGAGATGAAAGGACTTCCTGCGCCGCAGTCGATGGAAGACAAAGTCGCGGTGCTCAAAGAACATGTCCTTGCCTCCATCGCCTGGTGCGGCAATGACGAACGCAAAGGAATAGTCCATTCGCGGCGTCATTTTGCGGCTTCCCCTGTGTTCAAAGGACTCGATAACTTCAAGCAGACACGCATCGCCCTCCTCCGCGCCGAGACAGTCGATGAGGTCTTCGCTATCATGGACGAGATTGTCTTGAAATGGGGAAATGACCCAATGACCCGATAAATGACCAATTGGTACATGACAAAATGGTAAATATAAAAAAACTTTTTGATTCCCATGCCCTCTGGCTCTCGATGCTCATCGGTGCGCTCGGCTATAAACTATTCCTTCCCCTCGCGCCGATACTCCCGTGGTTGATTTTCTTCATGCTCTTTTTTACTTTCTGTAAAATCAATCCGCTGGATCTGCGTCTCCATAAATGGCACTGGGTTGTGCTTTTTACACAGTTCTTATTCTCCTTTGCTACCTATGCGGGATTGATGTATTTTACGGGAGACAAGGTGCTTGCGCAGGGAATACTCATGTGTTTTATCATGCCTACCGCTACGGCGGCACCCATCATCGCAGGAAAAATGGGAGGTTCCATACAGAATCTGACGACGTTTACTTTGCTATCCAATTTCGCCACGGCCATCATCGTTCCGGCTACTTTCCCGCTCATCAACCCTGATTTGAGTATCGTGCCGGAATCCTTTCAATTTTCACCTTTCATTTTTCATTTCTCGCTCCTCCTCTCCCGTATCGCTCCGCTCCTCCTCGGACCCTTCTTCTCCGCCTGGCTTCTCCGGATAGTGTATCAGAGGTGGACAAAAAAGGAGTTTGTGTTGTCTCGTACGGCGGCGCAGATTCCTTTCTATCTCTGGGTTGCCTCTATCGTTGTCCTCTCAGCCGTCGTGACGAATACAACCATACTCAATTTCCAATCTCAAATCGCCAATATACTAATTTTATTAGTATTATCTTTCTTCGCTTGCCTGCTGCAGTTCGGACTTGGCAAACTCATCGGCTATTATCTGCCCGCGCCGAGTAAGGGACGCGACTATCAGGATGTACTCATTAATCCCGCGGCTGCGCCGAAGACCATGGAGGGCGTCAGTTCCATCACTGCCGGGCAGGCATTCGGACAGAAAAACACCTCTCTCGGAGTCTGGATGGCGAATACCTATCTGGACCCGATGGCTTCGCTCGGAGCAGCTGCGTATATCATTTGGCAGAATGTTTTTAATTCTGTGCAATTGATGGTCGTAGCGCATAAAAAATAGTAAATTTTTATGTTTTGCAGCAAAATATTTGGTCGGGTCAAAAAAAAGCAGTACCTTTGCTCGGTTTTTTGAGAAAACTAAAGTTTATAACTTTATATACAATCAACTTTTTATTTAACTTAAATCAATCATTCGTATGAGAAAAATTTTATCTCTTTTTGCTGCTGTGCTTTTCGCAGGCAGTATGATGGCAAGCACTCCGCTGAGCGCAGACTTTACCCAAAGTCAGGGCGCGTGGACGATCAATGATGTTGATCTCGGCGGTATTTCCTATGTTTGGAAACAAGACAGCAAGTACGGCATGAAGGCCAGTGCTTACGTTAGCAAGGCCGCTCACGCTGCAGAGAGCTGGCTGGTTTCTCCGGCTTTCAGCCTGGGCGAGGCTTCTACGGCTACTCTGACCATCAACCATGCAGTTAACAACGGTGCGCCGACTAACTTCAAGGTAAAAGCATCTGCTGACGGTACGAACTGGACGGACCTGGCGCTCTCTGCTTGGCCTGCCGGTAGCTCTTGGACCTTCGAGGATGCAACAGCTGACCTCAGCGCATTTGCAGGTGAAGAGAATGTGAAGGTCGCATTCGTGTATGTTTCTACTACAGAGCTCTGCCCGACTTGGGAGATCAAGACCGTGAAGGTAGAAGATGATGCTGCCGGCGGCAGTGGCGGCGGAGAAGGCGGCGACGAAGTCGTGCTGGATGTAGTGTACGCAGAGGCTGCTTATTTGGCTGAAGATGAAGCTTGGCAGTTCAACCTCTACAAAGACTATAACGAGGATACAGAAGAAGTAACTTATCCCGATCTCTATATCGGAGTGAGTGCAAAGAGCGCAACGGCACTTGCCGGTACATATTCCGCAGAGGCAGAAATCGCATTTATCGAGGTGGATGTTGCAGAAGGCAAAACCGTGGAGGCAACCAGCAGTTCCGATTTGATCGTAGCTCATCTTGGTGAAGGTGTATATCATTATGAACTTACCTTCGTCGGAGATGATGGAAAAACATATAAATTGGACGCTATTGCGGCAACACCTGCTTATGACTCGGAAACGTATGCAGATATCGAGCTCGATGAAGACGGCGGCGGTATTATCCCTCCGACTCCTGAAGATCTCGCTACCGAAGGCATCCACACCCTGACTCCGGCTGGCGTAACAGGCGAAGCAGAGGGCGCTGGTTCGTTCAAGAAAGTAGTGGACGGTATCCAGATTGAGTGGGAAGGCGCTTACTATAACGGAACTGCTAAAGCAAGCAACAACGATTTCCGTGTATATGCAAACAAGACAATGACACTTACTGCGGGCGCAAACATCGTTAAGGTAGAGATAGCAGGTCTGGCAAAGAAAGATCAGGAAGTAAGCGTAAATCACGGAACGATCACTGTAGGCGGCGAGAAATTCGATGCGGAGACCACAAAGAGCGATATCGAGGATCCGCTGATTAAGATTGAGGAAATCGGCGCTACCAGCGTAACAATCTCATGCACCAAGCAGCTTCAGGCTCGTATTATCCGTGTAACGCTCGATGGAGAGCAAGGTATCGAAGAGATCCTTTCCGAGGGTAAGGCTGTGAAGGTGATTCGCGAAGGTAACATCCTCATTATGAAGGGCGACAAGACTTACAATGCAATGGGCCAAATCGTGAAATAAGAGGATTTTTTAAAATAAAAAATCAAAAAAAATGACATGCGTTCTTGCGTATGTCATTTTTTTGTTGTACCTTTGCGTCCGCAAAGGTTTTAGGACCTCTTTTTATTTAACTTAAGTTGAAGGTTCGTGTTAGTCGAGTGTAAGCTCGCTTACGCAACTCGACGACGCCGAAGCTCCAGAATTTAAAATCATTAAAAACATTTAAATTATGAAGAAAATCTTTTCTTTCTTTGCTGCAATTCTATTTGCAGGTAGCATGATGGCGGCGGTTGGAGATGTTTTCTACACATTCGTTCCACAGAAACTTTCCAGTGGTAATGTGACTGACTACACAAAGACCGGTGACCAAACAGTGGATGACATGGTCTGGAACGTACCGGGTAACTGGTATGCTACGGGCGCACTCCGCATCGGTGGTAAGAGCATTGACGCAGTAGATCGTATCATTGCCGGTAAGACCGCTATGGGCGATGCAATCGCTAAAATCGTAATTACGCATGCTGGAGTTACATCCGATAATTTAAAGCTCAATTCCGTTAAAGTTGTAGTTGCGTCGGATGCTGATTTTACGCAGGATGTAGTTGACACTGTAGCTGTTGCCGGTGTTGATTATACGATTGCAAAAAATACGGAAGGAACAATTGAATTTACCCCGAAGGATGCAGACTTCTGGGCTAAGGATGCATACTACAAGTTTGAATTCAATGTTTCCAATAGCAATAGTTCCAACTACGCTTTTGTCCTGAACAAAATTGAGTTCTATTCCTATTCAGATGTAGCCAAGACCTATTGGACCGTAGCCGGCAGTTCTGCAACTCTTTTCGGTACTGCTTGGGATCCGGCTAACAAAGCCAACGACATGGTAAAGCAAGGGGACGGCTCCTACAAGTGGGAGAAGACCGAGCTCGAACTCGCTGCAGGTGAGATTGCTTTCAAAGTCTGCAAAGATCACGCATGGACGGAAGCTTATCCTGCTTCGGATTATAAACTCCCGATCGCTGAGGCTGGTATCTATACCATCACCATCACCTTCGAGCCTGAGAACGAGAATACGGTAAGTGCAGTCGCAACCAAGACCGGTGAGGCTGTTGTACTCCCGACGGTTGTTCTCCATGGTAACTTCTTCGGTGACTGGAAAGACACCGATCCGTTCACGGCTGCTGAGGACAAACTGACGGCTGAACTGAAGCTTACATTGGCTGAGGGTGCTTATGATTTTGGATTCAAGTTCGACGGTGCATGGAAGGCGAATGGAGCCCAACTCACCCGTGAGAATCCGACTACATCGCTTGCTGAGGGCGACGGCAACATGAAAATCACGGCTGATCAGGCTGGCGACTATGTGTTCACTTATACCTTCGCTACCGAAGGCCTCGCAGTTACATATCCGAAGAAACAAGAGGTTCTTCCTGCCGGCGCATATATGCTGACATTTAAAGGTACTGGTACCGACAGTGATAATTCTTCTGAATTTAAGAAAGATGGTGACATCTTCACGGATGAGTGCAAAGCTTACATCGCAAGCGTAGATACAATCAGTAAAGTATATGCTGCCCGTATAATTGACGAGAATACCTCCAACTTGAAATTTGGTACTTCTTCTGTAAAGGGCTATCTTCAGTTTACATTGGCTACTCCGGTGGAGGTGGATTCCATCATCGTGAATGCTGCTCAATATGGCAAAAACGCTGCTGAGGTTACCGTTAATGGAACGAAGTTCGACTTGACCGCAGGCAATAAAGTTCCGACGGATTGCAAGATTACTCCGGAAGGCAAAGTATCTGCTATTACGATTGCTCAAACCGGTAGCGAGCGTATCTATCTACGCTATATTACCGTGTATGCTAAGACATCCCCGACTCCTCCGACTCCTGTAACTCTCCCGGTTGTAGCTCTGGCTGGCGGCATGAACGGATGGAGCGCTGATGCGAACATCCTTGTTGCTGCTAAGGATAGCCTTTCCGCAAGCGTAAAGGTTGCTCTCGAGGCTGGCGATGTAGAGTTCAAGATTGTTTCCGATGGTAAGTGGCTCAGCCTTAATGGCGAAGATCCGGATGGCCTCTATACCTTCCATCGTGACTGGACCACCGTTTCGCATGTAAACGTAATCGATGGCCGTAACTTCAAGTTAACAGCTGACGTAGCCGGTGACTATATTTTCACTTGGACTTACGCAGACAGCACTCTTGCTATCACCTTCCCGGCTAAACCGGAACCTGTTCTCACCGATGGTTACTACCTCATGGGCTCTTTCAACGATTGGAAACCCGCTGCTGAGAACCTCCTTGTGGCTAATCCTGATGCCGAGGGAGAGTATCAACTCGATATTAACCTCACTGCAGGCGATGAGATCAAGGTGGCTTACGTAGTAGCTGATGTGCCGACAGAGTGGTTCCCGGAAGAAGGTAACTATATCGTTGATGCGAACCATTCCGGCGCTACCACCATGTATTTCCGTCCGAGCTACAATGAGGAGTGGGCTGCATTTGGTGGCTATTTCTACATCGTTCCGACCGGCTCGGAGGGTATCGAAGAGATCCTTTCCGAGGGCAAGGCTGTGAAGGTGATCCGTGAGGGTAACCTTATCATCCTGAAGGGTGACAAGGCATACAACGCAATGGGTCAGATAGTGAAATAACCTTTCATACGATTCTATAGAATCTCTACAAAAGAGACGCCCTCATCGAGGACGTCTCTTTTGTATTCCATCAATCATTAAAAGTGTATTGCCCTTCGGGCGTTTAGTGGAGCTTCGCTCCGTGTATTGCCTGACGGCAGTTTAAAAGTGTATTGCCTTCGGCAGTTTACACGCGGCTTTGCCGCATACACGTGCCGTAGGCACAATTTCATCATTCCATCATTCCATCAATTCATCATTGAGCGACGTAGTCGCGCTCATTTCACCTTTCACCTTTCACCTTTCACTTTTCTTATCAGCGGAGCGATCTCCGTGTTGTCGTGCCATCCGCTGAAGTGCTCTGCGCCGGCGCCGATAGCGAAGATCGGCACGACGTGCGCCGAGTGTGCGTGGGTGGTCCATCCGATATGCGCTTTCTTGTTCAGCAGCGCGATGCCGGCATCGGCGCTCTCCTCCGCGCGCGTGTTTTTATATAAGGTCTTCAGCTCCCGCTCCTCGGACGCACGGATCTCTACCTTGTCCCAGAATCCCAACTGCTCGCGGTAGAGCTGTTTCACTTCCTTCCAACTCGGTTTCTTCTTGTCTTTGAGGAGCATCTCTTGTAGCATCCATCCTGAGCATTGCTGGTTTTGTAGCACGTCCAAGTGCAGGGTGTAATCGCTGTTGCCGAGAGCGAGACCGCCTGTCTCATGGTCGGCAGTCACGATGATCAGCGTTTCGTCGGGATGCTGCTCGTAGAAAGCGTATGCCTCCCGCATCGCCTCGTCCATGTCCCATACCTCGCCGAACGCGGTCGCCGCATCGTCACTGTGACACGCATAGTCGATCATCCCGCCTTCTACCATCATGAAGAAACGCTCGTGACGTGCCGCGAGGAACGGGATAGCGGTGCGCACGATCTGCTGCAAGCTCAAGTCACCCTCTTTTCGGTCTATCGCGTAGGGCAGGTTGCTGCCATGCTTCGCGCCCTGGTCGTCATCCTTCTGCACGAGAATCATCTTCGAAATGTCGGTATATCGGGATTCCGGTATCTCGGAAAATTCCTCCATGCCGTGTACAACCGTATAGCCGCGTTCTTCCGCCAAGCGGTACAGGTTGACCGGCTCGTCGTCTTTCTTGCCCTGCGGGTGATGAAAACCCGCGCCGCCGAAGAAGTCAAAACCGCTCTCGCTCAACTGTTGACCTATCTCGTAATACTTGTTGCGTTTCGTCACGTGCGCGTAGAACGCCGCCGGTGTGGCGTGGTCGATAGCTACGGTCGTCATGATGCCGATACCCCAACCCTCTGCCTTCAACTCCTCGGCGATAGTGGTCAGCCGGGTGCTGTCAGGACCGAGACCTAACATGCCGTTCTTCGTCTTCTTGCCTGTGGCAAGACACGTACCAGCGGCGGCACTGTCCGTGATACCATTACTCGCCGAGAATGTACCGGCGCTGCCCGAATACGGAAAACTCGTCATCAGCGTCTGTACGCGACCTAAAGGCTCGCCCTCCAGCGCCGAACGGTACATCTCTGCACCCAAGACCTGGTTGGCTCCCATGCCGTCGCCGATGAAATAGAAGACATACTTGATTTCGCCAAAGGCGCACAAAGCGCAGAGCGCTAAGACAATAGATAAGAGATAGCGTTTCATTATTGTTCAGATTATTCGGATTATTCGGAGTTTTTCTTTTTCGCGCGCTGTTCCGCTTTCTTCGCACTCTGCCGTTGGCGTTTGCGCTTGCGTGCCTCCCGCCTTTTCTCCGCCTGGTGTGCTTCGCGCTCTTCGAGCGTCATGTGGGGAGGAGGTTCGATACCCTGTTCGCGCAGGCGCTGGTCCTGGATATCCTGTTGATGCTCGATCATACGCTCTTTGTCCGCACGTATCAGAGCCGCCACTTCTTTGTCTGCCAGGGGCTCATGGCTCAGCAGGTCTTCGTAGATAAGCAACGTCGCCCATGCGTCCGTACTCGCATAGCGGGCCTGTTCGGGCGTCAGATGGCTGTTCTCCCAGTTCGTCAACTGCTGCGTCTTGGATATCTTCTTGCCGAAACAGATAGCGAAGATCTTCTGCAATCCCAGATCCAGGATGCCGTATCGTGCCACTAATGATTGGACATCCACGCAGTTGGCGGGAACGAAGTTCCGGCGGCGACGAAGACCATTGATGTCGTCTTTGAATGCCAGTCCCACCTTGCATATATCCGGGTTGGCGAAGATATCCGCCAGGGCCTGCGGCATGCCTATATGCGTAAGACGGAAGAGGTAGCAGCGCTCATGCGTCGCGATCTGTACCAGTGCGGTAGGGTAGTGTATGCCGCGCTGGAAACTCGGACGTGCTTCCGTATCGACGCCTATCGTCCGCTGCCGGCTCAGGTACGATACGGCATCGGCGATTTGATCTTCCTGATCCACGACAATCACTTCGCCCTCGAATGCCGCCAAAGGCATCCACTGCAACAACTCCTTGCTGATATGATGTATGTATGTATTCTCTTTCATTCCATCATTCCATCATTCCTAAAGGCATGCAGCGCCCTCATCACTGCCAGCACTTTCTGGCCCCAGTGCTCCTTGAACGCCTCGCGGCATACGACTGCCGCATCGTGCATGATCGTCTCGTCGCCCGTCTGAAAACCTGCCGCCAGGTCCTTCAACTCCTGATAGATGTCCGCTAACTGCTCGGAGATATATGCGGTCTGTACCTCGTCGGTATAGATGCCCTGGTCCACGAACACATCGAGGTACGCGTCGTCCGATCCCAGCAGTTCGCGGATGCCGACCAGCGCGTAGTTATAATCCTCTTCTGTCACAAACCGCTGAGGTTCTTCGCCGGCCAACTCTTCCTCCTGATCCAGCAAGCGCGCACGGAGGTACAGCACCGGAAGAAGGCGAAGCATCTGTTCTCTCCACTCCTCACGCTCATGCTCGCTGCTCTTCTCGATTAGCAGACAGGTCTGGGCAGCGGCCGTCACAAAGGCGATAGTGGACTCGTCATATACGAATTTTTTCATAACTTATTTAACTTTCCCGGGTGATTTGTTATTAAATCAAAAATGCGGCGGTGCGGCGCTTGATGCGCCTTGATGTGCCTGCAATACGTCCGTTCGATGAGCGAGCTCCTCGCCCTGACGCATCGTAGTCCCCTCTCAGCCCGGCTTGATGCCGTACTACCGCCTTACAAAAATGCGCTAATGCTTACAAAAATAACAAAAATCCATGCGGCGTGTATAGGGATTACTGATTCATTTTCGGTATTTTTTAATCCCGTAGGGATATTTTTGTAAGGCTGTCGAACGACTTATCCAAGTCGGTCGAGATGGTTAGCGGATTTTGAGCACTGGGAGCTTGCTCACAAGGGCTTAAAAGTTGCTATCCATTAGGCTACATCGATAGCCGTTCAGCCGCATTTTTCTTTTCTTTCCCGGGTGATTTGTTGTTAAATCAAAAATGCGGCATGTATGGCGTTTATTGCCCTTCGGGCATGTAATTTCTTTTCTACAATTCAAAAAACAGCGCAAAGTTACACTTTTTTTTGCACATATGCAAATTTTGTAGTATCTTTGCAGCGAAAAATAAAGTTTATCACAAATTAAAATACTGAAACAATGAGAAAAATTTTTGTACTGGCCTTTATGGCTCTTGGATTAAGCGTTATGGCGCAACATGTTACCCCGCTCGCTATTGAGATTGCTGAAGTGCAGATTGACACCCTGCGCGCGCAGTATTTCGCGGAACCGACCATGTACCGCGCAGCTCTCAATGCCCTCGCTGTTGACTTGGACAAGAATGCCGACCAGATCAAGGCGGCCAAGGCGGAACTCAAGGATGAGAAAGCCCATGCCAAGGAGATGGACGGTTCGCTTAAAGAGGCGCTCAAGATGACTGCCGAACTGAAGAAAGTCTATCTCAAAGAGGAAAGTGCGCTCAAGTCCATGCAGAAAACAATCGAGAAGCAGCAGCGCAAACTGAATGCTAACCGCCGTCTAAACCAGGATGCACGCGAAAACTACTCACAGATGCTCGAGAAACAGCAGAAAGAGTTGGGGTACGCGCTGCGTGAAGTAGCCGAGCGTCAGCACTCTGTTTCCGACCTCGAGACTTCTATCCAGAACTGGCAGACGCTCCAGCAGAACTATGTTCAGGAAACGGTGCAGAAAGAGAATGAACTGATTCGCCTTGAGACAATCTACAAGCAGCATTCCGCAACGCTGAAAAACGAGCTCAAGGCTACCAAATCGATGAAATAAGACCTACCGGCTATGAAAGTCATCAACCTCTCCGAGCATAACAGTGTGCTCAATATGTATTTGCGCGAGATACGCGATGTCACGATTCAGAAAGACAGCCTCCGTTTCCGGCAGAATATCGAACGGATAGGGGAGTTCATGGCTGTCGAGGTGAGCAAGACGCTCCGTTATGAGCCGGTGGATGTACAGACGCCCCTCGGCGTGGCGAAAGTCAATATCATCTCCGACCCCATCGTCCTGGCTACCATCCTTCGCGCCGGACTGCCGCTCTATCAAGGTATGCTCCGCGTCTTCGACCATGCGGAGAACGCCTTCCTCAGTGCCTTCAGACGCCTGAACGGGAATGGTGAACTGGAGATCGTCGCGGAGTATATGGCGGCGCCTTCGATAGAAGGAAAGACGCTCATCATCGCCGATCCGATGCTGGCTACCGGCATGTCCATGGAGGCCGCCTGCGTATCCCTGCGCAAGCACGGCGACGCACGGCAGATACATATATGCTGTACCATCGCTACACCGCAAGCCATCGACTTCCTGCGAGACGCTTTCCACGATGACCCGAAGGTCACTGTCTGGTGTGCTGCCATTGACCCCGTCCTCAACGAGAAGAAATATATCGTGCCGGGACTGGGAGACGCCGGTGACCTTTGCTTCGGTGACAAACTATGACCTGTCCCATCCGTGTTTGGAGACCGGACGATGAGGACTATCCTTACCGTCTTAGAGAGTGTTATGACAAGCCCGCACAGCTGTTCGTAAGGGGACAAATCCCTTCGATGCAGGGACCTGTCGTCGCTGTTGTCGGCACTCGCCAGCCTACCGAGCGCGGAAAGGAACTCACCCGTAACCTCGTGCGGGATCTCGCCGCGCAACTCGATTCGCTCACCGTCATCTCCGGCGGCGCTTACGGCATCGACATCACTGCGCACAGAGCTGCGATAGAGTACGGAGTGCCGACACTCATGGTCCTCGCTCACGGATTGGACAGGATGTACCCCTACCAGCATATCAACGAAGCCAAGGCGGCTATGCAGAACGGTGGACTCCTCTCCGAATACCCCGAGGGGACTGAACCCTTTGCCGGCAATTTCCTCCAGCGCAACCGCATCATCGCCGGACTGGCGGACGCTGTCGTCATCGTTGAGAGTAAAGAGAAAGGAGGAAGCCTCTGTACCGCGCGATGCGCACTCGACTATAACCGTGAACTGTTCGCCTTCCCCGGAAGACCTACGGACATCACTTCGCTCGGATGCAACCTCCTCATCCGCCGCCAGAAAGCCCAACTCATCCATAACGCCGATGACCTCATCGAATCGATGGCGTGGACTACGAAGAACGCGAAGAAACAACCTGTCCAGATGCAACTCATCGAACTCATGGACGACCTCACGGAACCCCAACGCGAATTGCTCAACCAACTTCAGACTGCCGAAGACGGACTTCATATCAACCTCCTCGTCACGCAGACAGGGAGACCCTATTCCGAGGTGTCGTCCGACCTCACGATGCTCGAGCTCCAAGGACTCGTCCGCTCCCTCCCCGGCGGTATCTACCGCTTCCGGCAATAACAACACGTATGCAAAAAAATATTAACTATTTAAAATCGATTCATTATGAAAAAAATTCTTCTTGCGCTGATGGCGCTGACTATGGTAAGTATGGGTTTCTCGTCTTGTGATAACAACCTATACACAGCCGACCCGACGACCCAACCGATTGCCGGTAAGACCTATCGTGAAACGGTGACCGCAGACAGCTATTCCCAGCTGACGTTCCACATGAATTACAAATGTACACTGGAGGCAAAGCAACCGGGTCTTTCTCCTACGCGTAACTCGAATTTCGAGTGGTACATGGCTCCGAACGACACGGAGGTGACTATACGCTATGCTCAAGGCGCTTACGACACGGAGACAGGTGAGTCGCTCTCCGGAAAAATCTTCCTTTCAGGAACCTATGATGCTAAGACCAAAACGGTGAGCTTGACCGGCGGGTTCCGCGGAGAGAAGTTGACCTATAACATGAAGGAACTATAACGTAAGCGTAGCTCCAATACACTGCCCCAAAGGCACCCTCCGGGGTGCTTTTTTGGTGTTTTTGTGAGTAGCGCCGCGATAGCTATGGCACGCAAACAAATGATGGATTGATGGGTTATAGTTACAAGAGAAAGAAAATATAGCGGATTTCAAACGGTCAAAATCGTTATTTTTCATGTGTCTTGACATGCATTGTAATATGCTGATAATGTGTAATTTACAAGAAAGAATTTTTAACAAAGTCTAGGATGCCTCCGAAGCGCCTCTGAAGCGCCCCTGAAGCGCCCCTGAAGCGATAAGGGTAATGCAGCGGAGCAACTTTCTAAATGATGGATTGATGGAATGATGAATTGATGGAAAGGACGACCCTACAAGGTCGCCCTTTCTTTTGTGGCAAGCTTGCAGCGCTCGTAAAAGCCTACACTCCCAACTCGCTGCTTGATAGCAGCACGTTGAATGCTTACAAAAATGCGGGCTTTGCCCTTACAAAAATAACAAAAATAAGGCCGGATACTATCCGGCACAATAGACAAAGCCTAACCTCCTGGAGGGGGAGAAGAAGAAGCCTACCCCTAACATTGTTCTACGGACGGCCACCGGCAGTCCGATCGGGCAAAGCCCTTCATCCGTAAAGGCAGGGGAAGCCGGATAGCATCCGGCACAATAAACAAAATACAATTACTATCGGTCGGATGTAAATTATACTACTGCCCGCATGGATTTTTGAGAGTGACCGCAGGGAACGCATTTTTGATTTAAAATAAACCTACACACCCTTCGGGGTGTTCTTTTTTTGTAAATATACAAAAAGATTTGCATAATTCAAAAAAAAGTTGTACCTTTGCAGCGTAATTTAAAATAACGCGTTATATATGAATTCCAATTTGAAGTATTTGGGAGTGGTACTCCTTGTTTTGGGTGTGTTGTGCCTGGTGATTTACAAGTACGCTTTGCCGCATAATATCCTGCTCGTCCTGTCGATGGTACTGGAGGTAGGCGGAATATTGGCGTATATCTTCATCAATAAAAAGTTGAACTAACGCATGGCTGCCCAAGGCGGTTTTAATGATGCGATAAAATATCACCTGACGGGCATGTACCAGGACTGGTTCCTGGACTATGCGTCGTATGTGATATTGGAGCGTGCAGTGCCGGCTATAGAGGATGGACTCAAGCCGGTACAACGTCGTATATTGCACGCGATGAAATGCGTGGACGACGGCAAGTTCAACAAAGTAGCCAATATCGTCGGTCAGACGATGCAGTACCACCCGCACGGCGATGCGTCCATCGGCGACGCGCTCGTGCAGTTGGGACAGAAAGACCTGCTGATTGATTGTCAGGGAAACTGGGGCAATATCCTCACCGGCGACGGTGCGGCGGCTCCGCGTTATATCGAGGCGCGTCTGAGCAAGTTCGCCCTCGAGGCGGTCTTCAACCCCAAGACGACGGAGTGGATGAAGAGTTACGACGGCCGCAAGAACGAGCCGATCCATCTTCCCGTCAAGTTCCCGCTGCTGCTCGCGCAGGGCGTGGAGGGTATCGCCGTCGGTCTGAACTCGAAGATCCTGCCGCATAACTTCAACGAGCTGTGCGACGCTTCGCTGGCTTATCTGCGCAATCAGGAGTTTTCCTTATACCCCGACTTCCCGACGGGCGGTATCATCGATGTGACCCGCTACAACGACGGCGAGCGGGGCGGTACGGTCAAGATACGCGCGCGCATCACGAAAGCCGACGACAACAAGACGCTCGTCATCACCGAGATACCGTTCGGCACCACCACCTCGAAGATCATCGAGACCATCCTCAAAGCCAACCAGAAAGGCAAGATCAAGATCAAGAAGATCGACGACTTCACCGCCGACAAGGCGCGTATCGTTGTACAGCTGGCGCCGGGTTCGTCATCCGACAAAGCCATCGACGCCCTCTATGCGTTCACGGACTGCGAGGTGAACATCAGCCCTAACTGCTGCGTGGTACAGGACAGAAAACCGATCTTCACCTCCGTAACCAACCTCCTCAAACTGTCGTGCGACAACACAAAGGCGCTGCTCAAATGGGAACTGGAGATCGAGAAAGCTGAGCTGGAAGAGAAGTATTTCTATACCTCGTTAGAGAAGATCTTCATCGAGAACCGCATCTATAAGGAGAAAGGCTACGAGGACGCGCCGAGCAAGGAGAAGTTGATTGCCTTCGTGGATGACGCCCTCACGCCGTTCAAGCCGCAACTCATCCGCGAGGTGCGCACCGAGGATATCGAGAAACTGTTCGAGATCAAGATGCTCCGCATCACCAAGTTCGACTCCAAAAAAGCGGACGAGTTGATGAAAGACCTGGAGAAGAAGATCAAAGCCTGCGTGAAGAACCTCAACCACCTGACAGACTACACCATCGAGTGGTTCGAGATGCTGAAGAAGAAATACGGCGAGGCGTATCCGCGCCGCACGGAGGTTCGTAACTTCGGCGCCATTAACGTCAAAGCCGTCGTGGAGAACAACGAGAAACTCTATATCAACCGCGAGGAAGGCTTTATCGGCACGGCGCTCAAGAAAGACGAGTACCTGTTTGACTGCTCCGACATCGACGATATCATCGTCTTCCATAAAGACGGGAAATACAAAGTGATGAAAGTGGCGGACAAGCTGTTCGTCGGCACGGACATTCTCCATATCGCCGTGTTCCAGCGCGGCGACGACCGCACGGTCTATAACGTCGTCTATCGCGACGGCAAGAAAGGCACGTACTTCATGAAGCGCTTCAACGTCACGGGCGTGGCGAAGGACAAGGAGTACGACCTGACGCAAGGCAAGCCCGGCTCGAAGATCGTCTATTTCACGGCGAACCCGAACGGCGAAGCGGAGGTCATCAAAGTGACCCTCAAACCGCAGCTGCACCTCAAGAAACTCGAGGTATGCAAAGACCTCTCGGAGTTGGCCGTCAAGTCCCGCACGGCGCGCGGAAACGTCCTGACGAAATTCGAGGTGAAGTCCGTCACCCTCAAGCAGAAAGGCCATTCGACCCTCGGCGGGCGCAAGGTATGGTTCGACCCCGACGTGCTGCGCGTCAACTACGACGAGCACGGCATCTATCTGGGCGAGTTCTACGACGAAGACCGTATTCTTGTTATTCAGCACGACGGTACCTATTACACCACCTCCTTCGACCTCACCGCCCACTTCGAAGACAATATCCTGCGCATCGAGAAACTCGACCCGGACAAGGTATGGAGCCTGATCCAATGGAACGAGGAACTGAAGTTCTACTACGGCAAGCGCTTCCGGTTGGACGACGCGAACGCGAAAGTGCAGTCGATGTTAGGCGACGACAAGGACTCGCGTATCGCACTCCTCTCCGACAGCCCCGAGGCTACCTTCCGCGTGCTCTTTGCCGACGAGAACAAAGCACCGATGGATATATACATGCCCGACTTCATCGACGAGAAATCCGCGAAAGCCAAAGGTAAACGTATCTCCACCCTCGAGATCAAAGGCTTTGAGGATATCACTCCCGAGCCCGAGCCTGAGGTGGCTTCCGATGAAACGGGAGAAACCCCGGAGGAAGAGAGTTTGGAACCGTCAGATGTCAGTAGTCATCCGTCAGAAGAGACGGAAGCACCGGAGTCGATAGATGTCGAAGGCGTGACGATGACCTTTGAGAAGCCCGTTGATACCCAATTAGACTTGTTTTAACATGGACGTCATTCTCGGTAGTCAGTCTCCCAGACGCCGCGAATTGATGGCCGGTCTGGATATCCCTTTCATCGCTGTCACCATCGATGCCGATGAATCGTATCCTCCGAACCTTCAGGCAGGTGATATCCCGCGTTTCATCTCCCGCGCGAAAGCGCAGGCGTACTTGCCGCAACTGAAGACGGACCAACTGCTTGTTACGGCGGACACCATCGTGTGGCTGGACGGGCAGATGCTCGGTAAGCCGCATGACGAAGAGGAAGCGGTCGCGATGTTGCACCGTCTGTCGGGTCGTACGCACCAGGTCTATACCGCCGTCACGCTCGCCCAGCAGGGACGCGAGTTGGAGACTTTCGTGGACTGCACGGACGTGACCTTCGCCATCCTCACGGACGAAGAGATACGGCATTACGTCACCAAATACCACCCCCTCGACAAAGCCGGCTCGTACGGCGTACAGGAGTGGATAGGCTATATAGCCTGCACCGCCATGAACGGTTCGTATTTTAACGTCATGGGCTTCCCGACTCACCTCGTTTATCCTGCTATCATGCGCCGCATGCAATGAAACGGTTTCTGTACATATTGGCAGTGCTGTCGGTCAGTCTCCTGCTCGTCGTAGGGATGATCTCTGCCGTGCTGATGTCCGACCGCGTAGAGACCGCAGCCGTCCGACTGGTGACGGCGGAGCTGTCGCGCGCGCTCGGTACACATTCGCAGGTGGGCGCCGTCGAATACCGCTTCCCCGCGCGGCTGAGGTTGCGCGATGTGCTGGTGGAGGACCAACAACGAGACACCCTCGCATATATAGGCGAGGCTTATGCCCATTTCCGCCCGCTCGCGCTGAGCCGGAACGAGATATCGTTCTCGCATGTCCGCCTCTCGGACGTGGTGGCCAAGGCCTACCGCCTGCCCGACAGTACCTATAACTACACTTTCCTGGTAGAAGCCCTTCGGGGGGATACCACCCGGCAGGAACAGGCTCCATTCCGAAGCCTGGTGTCCGTACGCGACATCCGTCTGGACAATATCCGTCTGGAATACGACGACTACCGCCTGGTTCTTCCGCACGCGCGCATGGACCTCAACCGCTTCTCGGAGCAGGAACTCGATGCGCAGATATCCGGACTGGCGGCATCTATCAGTAATCAGCAATCAGCTATCAGTAATCAGACTTTCGAGATAGTAGATCTCAAGGCGCATCTGATCTTCAACGACACGGTCCTGGCTCTGCCGACACTGTCAGCACGTCTGCCGCGTTCATCCGTGGACCTGAGCGGCGTGGAGGTGAGTTTCCCTGCGGGCGACACGCTCTATCTCTCCCGCTCGGCCCATGAGATAACCTTCACGCTCGATTTCCATGAGGCGGAGCTGGTGCCGGCGGACCTGGCACTCTTCATCCCGCAGTTAGCCGGCCTCGACCGTACGGTCAGCTTGCAGGGACACCTGGGCGGAACGCTCGACTCGCTTGCGTTCGACGACGTGGCGGTGCGCTATAACAACGAGCTGGTTCTCGACGGCGACGTGGCGGTGGTCGGACTGCCCGATCTCTCGAACCCCTATCTGCGTGCGAACCTGACGGACATGCGTACGAACGCGGCGCAGTTGCAGGACTTCCTCTCGCGTCTGAACAGCCGTCCTGTACAGTTACCGGACCCCATCCATCGTCTCGGTCAGATACGGTACCGCGGGCTGGCGGAGGGCAGGCTGCAGGATCTGCAGTTGCATGGCGCTTTCAGCACCGCCCTGGGGGCTGTCACCACCGACGGAGCCTTCCGATCCGACTCGCTTTTCGAGCACATGGAGTACGACGCACGCGTAGCGGCGCAGAAATTCCGGTTGGGACGAATGGTCGGACATGAACCGCTGCAATCGCTGACGCTGGATGTGCAATCCGCCGGACATATCGACGAAGGGGCTGTGCGCGGAGATATCAATGCGTATATCCGCGACTTGACGTACGACAACTATACCTACAATGATATCCATCTCAACGGCCGCTACGACCCGAAACGATATCAGGGCCGATGCAGCATCAACGACCCGCGTCTGGCCGCTTCTTTCGACGGCGTGGTGTCGATGCAGGATATCCACCCCGAGATCAACTTCAACCTACGTTGCCGTCACGGTGCGTTCGGTCCGCTTCATACTTCATTCTCGATGGCAGCCGACCTGGACGGCGTCGATTTGGACCGTATGTCCGGTTACCTGGTGATCGACTCCCTGTCCCTGTCCACGAAACGCGACTCCCTGCTGATGCGCCAGTTGACCATGCTCGTCTCGGCCGATGCGCCTGCGGGAGAGGCATATAACCCGAAATCCATCACCCTCCGTTCCGATTATCTGAATGCAACGCTGGAGGGTTCGTTCCGCTATGCAGATCTGGTTCCCGCGGCCCGGTCGATGATGCATTACTACCTGCCGGCGGTCGTTGAGGCACCCTCGTCAGCCTGGCAGCCCGTGTCGTTCACCTTCAACATGGACGGTCAGCGTCTGCGTGACATCCAGCGTCTGTACGACGCGCCGTTCACGCTCAGCGATCACCCTGCATTACGTGCCGAGGCGGACATCCGCCCGGAGGAAGAGCCGTCCTTCACCATGCGCTTTACGGCACCGGGCATCCGCGCCGGAGGAACACCGGTTCATGACCTGACGATGGACATAAAGACGCTCAAAGAGTCCCTCGGTCTCTCCGTCTCAGCGGAGGCGATGCAGATGCAGACAGTGCTCTCCACTCTGGCTTTCCGCGATACGGTGGTGACCCATCTGACCCTACGCAGCGAAGCGCACATGGACGAGCTGCTGCCGGAAGGATGGCGCAATTTATCCCCGCGCGAGCTGCAACGGGCCTTGTCACCCGACCTTACTTTCCAGGAACGCCAGCGCGCCCTGCTTGCCGCGCAGCGCTCAGGAGACTACGGCGGAGACATACGCGCCGTCACACATTTCTCTCGCTACAACAAAGCCCCGCTTGTCGATGTACATTTCATGCCGAGTACGCTGGTACTTCGCGACAGTCTCTATACGATAGGCGACAGCCGGTTGACCTACGCTGCGGCCGATACAAGTCTGCAGGTCGAGCATTTCCTCTTTGAGGGCGGCGGTCAGCATCTGATGGCGCACGGCATCGCCTCACGCCGCGCAAAAGATACGCTGGAGGTGGATCTCCAACGCATAGACGCTTCGTACGTGGTGCCGTTCGTCCTGCCGGTGCAAACCATCATGTTCAACGGACTGCTGACCGGAAAAGCCAAGATCGCCTCGGTCTTCGCCCACCCGAACATCAACACCAGAATCCATATCGACTCGATGGGCCTGAACAACTGCTATTTCGGAGATGCCGATGTGAATCTGAATATACGCGATTCGCTTGCTTTCCATGCGGACGTCTATCGTCCGACGCGCAAGGTGGTGAACCTCGATGGCAAGGCGCTCTTTGACGGTTCGGGCCGATGGGAACTGGACATGGATGCGGACTCTGTTCCACTGGCATTTGTCAACCATTGGACCTCGGGTGTCCTGCGCGACTTGGACGGGAACGCGACGGGTAAAGTGGTAGTCGGCGGCTACAAGGGCTTGACGTACGTGCTCCTTCGCGCAGCCGCGCAGAATGCGTCTCTCACACTGCCCTGGACCGGCGCGCGCTATACGATACCCGAAGATACAATCGTCATGGATACCACCTCCATCCTCTTCCCGCACGTGCGCTTGCATGATACGGAAGGAAACCTCGTGGAGATAGAAGGCGGTATCTATCATGACCAGTTCAAGGACTTCAATCTCGACCTGCATGTCGATGCGCATGAGGCGCTTGTCTTCGATTCGGAAGAGAAAGGACAGATGCTGCAAGGGCATGTGTATGCGAACGGGCATGTCGATGTGACCGGTCCGGACAATAATCTGGTTGTGGCCGCCGATGCCGTCACAACGAAGAACAGCCGTTTCCGTCTCTCCGTGGATAATGTCTCTTCGGCTTACGAGTCGAACTTCATCCATTTCGTTTCGTCTGCCGACTCGCTCCGGACAAGCGCGAAGACCGGTCAGCGGGTGGAGGAACATGACCTCGACAATATAGACAATGCGCCTGAAGAAGAGGCGGAAAAGGCCGAACAGAAAAACCTGCGGGCCGGACGCTGCCTGATCAAATTGAATCTGGAGGTCAATCCCCAGTTGCAGTTCCAGCTGGTTCTGGGTGAGCGGAACGGCGACCGTATAGTGGCTCGCGGAAGCGGTGCTCTCCAACTCACGTATGATACCGAGACAGGCGATGTGCGTCTGCTCGGAACCTATGACATGGAGCAGGGTACCCTTTCCTACACCATAGCCAATGTGATCAGAAAAGAGTTCGTCGTCGGCGAAGGATCGACCATTGTCTTCTCCGGAGACCCCTCCAACCCCCAGTTGGACGTGACGGCCAAATACCGTGTGACGGCGAACCTGCGTGATCTCTTCGGCGAAGATGCCGACCAACTCGCCACCTCGCGGTCGAATATACCCGTGCTGACGTGCTTGCATCTGACGGGTCCCCTCTCCAATCCGATTCTGTCGTTCTCGCTGGAGTTCCCGCTGAGCGACCAGTCGATACAGGCGCAAGTGAAGCAGATCATCAACACGGACGAGATGCTGATGCGCCAGGTCATCTATCTGCTCGTCTTCGGCCGTTTCTTCACGCCCGATTATATGTCGATGAGCCAGTCCGCCACGACGCTCAACTCTACCTATTCTCTGCTCTCGTCCACCATCACCAGCCAGATTAACTCATGGCTGTCCAAACTGACGGATGTGGTCACACTGGGTGTAGCCATCCGTTCCGGTGGCGAAGGGGCGAATGAAAGCAGTGAGTACGAGGCGCAGTTCCAACTCCGTCCGGTGGATCGTCTGGTGATTAACGGCAATGTGGGCTATCGCTATAATGACGTATCCAACCAGCCGTTCTTCGGCGACCTCGATGTGGAAGTGCTGCTGACGGAAGACGGACAATGGCGTCTGAAAGGTTACACCCATACGGTAGATAAATATTCGCTCCGTCAGGCTTCGACAATCCAGGGTATCGGATTCATGTGGAAGAAAGACTTCAACTGGCCATCCACCAAGCGCAAGGACCAGCAGTTCATCGAGCAGAAGATCCAGCAGGCCGTTGACAGCATCCATGCGGACAGCATCCGGACTGACAGCATCAAATAAAAGCAACGCCATTTCTGACGTTGCTTTTTCTCTAAACTCTAAACACTAATCTCTAAACTTTAATTAGTGTTTCTCGGGACGCGGTCCTCGACGTTCGGGACGGGGCCCTCTCTCGAGTCGTGCTCCGTCGGCGTGGTTGTTGCGGTCACCGCGGGGTGCACGTGCAGGACGCTCCGGCTCGGTATAGCCTTCGGGTTTCTCCTTCAGCGCCTTGGCGCTCAGACGGAACTTACCGGTCTTTGGATCAACCTCCAACAGCTTGATGGTGATATGGTCGCCTTCCTTGATACCGGTCTCTTCCATGGTCTCATAGCGTTTCCAGTCGATCTCGCTGATATGCAGCAGACCTTCCTTACCCGGCATGAACTCCACGAAGCAGCCGTAAGGCATGATCGATTTCACTACGGAGTCATATACTTCACCTACTTCCGGCAGGGCTACGATAGCCTTGATCTTCGCGATAGCGGCAGCCATGGACTCGCCGTTGTTCGAAGCGACTTCCACCTTGCCGCCCTCTTCTATCTCGTCGATAGAGATGACCGCTCCGGTCTCAGCCTGGATGCCCTGGATAATCTTACCGCCCGGGCCAATGACAGCGCCAATCATATCCTTCGGGATGATGAAGGAGGTGATACGCGGAGCCTGCGGCTTGAGCTCAGGACGCGGAGCAGGCATGGTCTCCAATATCTTATTAAGGATATACATGCGCGCCTCATGCGCCTGCGCGAGAGCGTTCTCGAGAATCTCGTAACTCAGACCGTCCACCTTGATATCCATCTGACAAGCGGTCAGACCGTCCTTGGTACCGGTCGTCTTGAAGTCCATGTCGCCGAGGTGGTCCTCGTCGCCGAGGATATCACTCAGGATGGCGTAGTTCTTACCCTGGTTCTCCGAGATGAGCCCCATCGCGATACCGCTGACAGGTTTCTTCATCGGCACGCCGGCATCCATCAGCGCGAGTGTACCGGCGCAGACAGTAGCCATGGAAGACGAACCGTTGGACTCGAGGATGTCGGAAACGACGCGTACGGTGTAAGGGAAGTCCTCCGGAATCATGTTCTTCAATGCGCGGCAAGCAAGGTTACCGTGCCCGATCTCGCGACGGCCTACGCCGCGTTGAGCCTTTGCCTCACCCGTCGAGAACGGCGGGAAGTTATAGTGCAACAGGAACTTGTCCGTACCTTGAATGAGCGCCTCATCCACGATTTTCTCATCGCGGCTGGTACCGAGCGTGACGGTACTGAGCGACTGGGTCTCACCGCGTGTGAAGATAGAGGATCCGTGAGGTCCCGGCAGCGGACTTACTTCGCACCAGATAGGACGAATCTCCGTGGTCTTACGACCGTCGAGACGCTTGCCCTCATCGAGGACGGCGCGACGCATCGCCTCTTTCTCTACATCGTGATAATAGCGGTCCACGAGGGCAGCGACCTCATCAATCTCTACTCCAAGCGCCTCTGCGCGGGCTGCCATATAGTCTGCTTTCTCTGTCTTGAAATCTTCGCAAATCTGGCTGAACATCGCCTCGCGGTGATGCTTGTCGGTGTCCGCCGAAGTAGCCTGCGCATAGGCACGAGCATACGAATAGTCATGAACAGCCTGCTTCAACTCTTCATCATTCACCTCATGGCAGTACTCGCGTTTAGTCTCTTTGCCGTACGCCTTCATCATCTCGTCGATAGCGAGGCATTGCGGTTTGATAGCTTCGTGTGCAGCCTTGATAGCCTCGAGCATCACGCTCTCCGGCACTTCTTTCATCTCACCCTCCACCATCATGATGTTGTCATACGTGGCGGCTACCATCAACTCGAGGTCAGCGTGCTCGCATTGCTCGAAGGTAGGGTTAATCACCATTTTGCCGTCCACGCGTGCTACGCGTACTTCGCTGACCGGACCCTCGAAAGGAATATCCGAGCATGCGAGGGCAGCTCCTGCTGCCAGACCGGCGATAGACTCCGGCATGTCGATACCGTCCGCCGAATACATCGTCACATTGACGAAGGTCTCAGCGTGGTAGTTCGACGGGAACAGCGGACGGAGGGCGCGGTCAATAAGACGCGCGATAAGAATCTCATAGTCCGAAGCTTTTCCTTCGCGGCGGGTAAAGCCACCTGGGAAACGTCCTGCCGAAGCAAATTTCTCTTTGTACTCTACGGTCAAGGGCATGAAATCCGTACCGGGCACGGCATCCTTCGCCGAGCATACGGTAGCGAGAATCATCGTGTTGCCCAGGGTGGCCATCACCGCACCGTCAGCCTGCTTGGCTAATTTGCCGGTCTCCAAGGTGATCGTACGACCATCAGGTAGAGCAATTTCTTTTCTTACAATATTCATCTGTTTTTTGTCATTTATGGACGCCGTTTGCGTCCGGTTAATTATTGGACCCACAAAAAGTCGTGCAAAGGTACTACAATTTTTTGGAATACACAAATATTTTACGATTTTTCTGCGAAATACCGCTGTTACTCCTTTACTTTGTTGCGCCGCCGAGGGAGATATAGAGTGCAATCAACGCGATAGCGCCGTCGTACAGGTTCTCGGCTTCGTTCAGTTGTGCGGCGAGTAGCGACTCTTGCGCCGTGAGTACCTCCAGGTACGTTGCTTTTCCGCTGTTCATCAGTTCGTGCGTACCGGTGTAGGCATCATGCAGCACTTCCAGCTGGTGTTTATACAATGCATCTTTGTCCTTCGCCGCCTGACAATCTGCCAGTGCCTCGTTCACTTGGTTGCCGGCATTGATGACGATCTGTACATAGTTGTTGAGTTTGTCCTCCTGGTTCAGTTTGGCAATCTTGAGTTGCGCCTGCAGTTTGCCTTGCGCGAAGATCGGTTGCATCAGCGAAGCTGCTGCCTTGAGCAGCAGTGCCCCCGGGTCGGCGATGATACCGCCGTTGTTGGTCCATCCCAAGAGACCTTGCAGCGAGAGCGAGGGATAGAAATTCGCCTTGGCGGCAGCGGTGTTATAGAACGCCTCTGCGAGCGACTGGTCGGCAGCCTTGATATCCGGACGGTTCTCCAGCAGCGCAGCCGGTACACCCGTACCGAAGCGCTCCGGCAAGTCGTAGGCTCCCCAGGCGGTGCGCTCGATATGTTGCGGCGTAGTGCGCAGCAGTCTGCACAGGCTGTTCTCCGCCGAGAGGATGCTTCGCTTTGTGTCGATGATCTGCTTCTTGACATCCATACAGGACGCCTCCATCTGGTTGACAGCAGTCGAATAGGCCTGTCCGTTCTCCCAGAGCGCACGCTCAGTCTCCAACGACTCTCCCCAGAGACTGTCGGTCTCGATGAGGATCTTCAGTTCCATGTCGCGCAGCAACAGCTGGAAATAATATTGCGCGACGGTGGAGATGAGGTTCGCCCGCGTCGCGTCGAGAGAGGCTTCAGCCTGACCTAAAACGGCTTTGGCTTTTCGCTTGTTGACGGTTACCGAACCCGCTATACCGATGTTCCAGTCCAGTTGCAAGGGGATGTTATACGTATAACTCGCCGCGCTCATTGCGCCGTCGGTACCCATCGTACTGTAGATACCGGCTTGCGGGTTGAGACTGAGCGAAGGGATATACGCCAGTTTTGCCGCTTTCAGACTCGCCTGCGCCTGCTCTACGGCGATGCGCGCCGATTGCAGGTCGGTGTTGTTCTCCAGCGCCGTGGTGATTAGACGCTGCAACAGCGGGTCGGTAAAGAACTCCTTCCAGGAGACAGAGGCGATGGATGACGAGTCGTTCAACGCCACCTGCGCGATTGAGTCGCCGCTACCGAAGAGTTTGTCCGGCGCTTCGTTCTGCGGGGTGTATTTCTTATATACACCGCAGGCACTTAGAACCACAGCGGCTAAAACGATAGATATATACTTTTTCATTTCTCTTCCTCCTTTCCTTCGGATTGCTGATTGCTGATTGCTGCCGGCTGACCGCTGATTTTCTCCTCCAGGGTCTGGAAGACGATGAAGAAGGCCGGTACGACGAATACCAGGGCGAGGGTACCGATTGACATACCTCCTACGACGCCGAGCGCCAAAGCGCGGTTTCCGTTCGCGCCGGCACCGCCGGAGATGACGAGCGGAATCATACCGACGATCATCGTGATGACGGTCATCAGGATCGGACGCAGACGCTCTTTACAAGCCTCGAGTGCTGCTTCGACGATCGAAAGACCCTGCTTGCGGCGCTCCGAAGCGAACTCGGTAATCAGAATCGCCGTCTTGGCTAACAGACCAATCAGCATGATCACACCGGTCTGCAGGTAGATGTTGTTCTCCATACCCGGCAGCCCCATCTTGTTGCCTATCCACGAGAAGAGGAACGAACCCATCAGACCGAACGGCACAGACAGCAGTACGGCGAAAGGCGTGATCCAGCTGTTATAGAGCGAACCTAAGATGAGGTATATCAGGATGATACAGATGAGGTAGATGATCAGGGTGGTGTTGCTCTTGGAGTTCTCTTCTACCTCGCGCGACATCGAGCCGTATTCGAACGAGCAGTAGGATGGCATCACCTCTTTGAATACTTCTGCGATGGCTTTATGCGCCTCGCCTTCCGAATAGCCATTGGCCGCTCCGACGGAGCAGGAGATGGTCTGGGATAGGTTGAAATGGGTCAGCGAGGACGATCCTACTATCTCCTCAAGGCGCACGAACTGGGACAGCGGCGCCATCTTGCCGTTGCTCACCTTGATATACATGTTATTGAGCGAGGAGGGGTCAAGGCGGTATTCCTGCGCCGCACTCACCCATATCTGATAGACCTTGCTGAACTGGTTGAAGTTACCTACATACGCTCCGCCGCAGTACGTACCGAGGGTGTTGAGCACCTCTTTAGCCGTCGTGCCGGCACGCTCGCATTGGATCGGATCAACATGTACTTTGAATTTCGGGAAACGCTCCGAGTAGGAGGACATCGCGCTCTCGATCTCCGGGCGTTCCTGCAGTTTGTTCAGGAACCGGTTGGTATATTCGCAGAACTCGGTCATGTCGCCGTCGCTCATATCCTGTACCTGCAGGTCTATATTACTGGAGTTACCATAACCCGGTATCTGCGGCATCTGGAACGGAATCACCTGGGCGTTCTTGATACTCAGACAGTCGTAGTAGAACCGCGCCATCACGGCATCAATATAATGCTTGAAGCCCGGACGGTCGTCCCAGTTCTTGAGACGGATGATGAGCGTGGCATAACTGGATCCTTGTGAAGAGAGCATACCATAGCCGCTACACAGGCCGTAACTCTCCATCTCCGGAATAGCCTTCACTTTCTCTTCTACCTGCTTCATGATCTCCGTGTTCTCATGCAGCGTAGAGCCTTCGGGCATACGTACCTCGCAGATAATCACACCCTGGTCTTCTTGCGGAACGAGACCCGAAGGCATGATCTTCATGAAGAGTACAAACAGCACCACGGCGCCGCCTAAGAGGGCGAACGAAACCCACGGACGTTTCAGATAGACCTGTACGGCTTTCTTATACTTGTCGAGGATTGCATTATAGCTGGCCTCGTAAGCGATCTTGGTGTAATAATTGATACCTTTCCATTTGGAGGAAGGCTTCCCTTCTGTCGCCGGTTCGTTGGGGCGCATCAGGAGTGCGCACAACGCAGGACAGAGCACGAGTGCGCAGACGCAACTCAGACCTACCGAACCCGCTATCGTGATACCGAACTGGGTGAAGAACGTACCCGAAGTACCACTCATGAACGTCACCGGGATGAACACGGCCATAAAGACAAGTGTACACGAGATAACGGCTACCGACACTTCACTCAGTGCCTCGCGGGTAGCCTGAACGGCTTGCTCCTTAGGAGAACCCTGCATCTTACCCGTCTCCAGCTTCGCCATCACCGCTTCGACGACGACGATCGCATCATCGACGACAGTACCGATAGCGAGCACCAAAGCGAAGAGCGTGAGTATGTTCAGCGAGAAACCGGCCATCTGTACGATTGTGAATGTACCCAGCAGCGAGACGATGATCGAGATGGACGGGATAAGCGTCGCCTTGAAATCCTGCAGGAAGAAATAGACAACGAGAATAACCAGCAGGATGGCGATGACCAGCGTTTCCACCACGTTGTGAATGGCGGCGAAGAGGAAGTCATTACTCGTCTGCAGCGTGACGAATTCCAGTCCGGCAGGCAATGTCGGTTTTAACTGCTCGTATAGTTCGTCAATCTTCTGGTTGACCAGTGTCGCATTCGCTCCCGGCGCCTGGTTGATAAGGAAGAACACACCCGGTACACCGTCCATAAGCGAGGTCATGGTATAGGACTTGGCGCCGATCTCTATCGTCGCTACGTCTTTCAGATACAGTATCGTACCGTTATCCTGCGTGCGCAGGACGATGTTTTCAAACTCCTCGATACTCTTCAGCGTACCTTTGTACTCCATCGGGTACTGATAGGCGTTCTCGGACTGCTGACCGAGTGTACCGGTAGCAGTCACGAAGCTCTGCGCATCGATTGCAGCGGCTACATCATTCGGTACCAACCCATATTGCGCCATCACCTCCGGCTTCAGCCATACGCGCAGCGCATAGGTGTTACCGAGGTTGGTGACGTTTCCTACACCCGTCACACGCAGCAGACGGGGCTTGATATTGATGTCGATATAGTTTGAGATGAAATCCGCGTCGTACTTGCCGTCCGTCGATTTGAGTCCGGCGATCTGCAGGATACTATTCTGTCGCTTCGTGGTCGTGACGCCGACCTTGAGCACGTCGCTCGGCAGCAGCGGTTGCGCCTGCGCGACACGGTTCTGGACGTTCACCGTCGCGATATTCGGATCCGTGCCCTGTTTGAAAAACACGGTGATTGTCACGTCACCCGTCGAGGTTGCCGAACTGGTCATGTACGTCATGTCCTCTACACCGTTGATCTGCTCCTCAAGCGGCTGGATAACTGATTTCATACAGTTGTATGCATCCGCACCCGAGTAGGACGTAGAGACCTCCACCGTAGGCGGCGCAATATTCGGATATTGCTCAACGGGCAAGGTATTGAGACTGATATATCCGACCAGCATGATCACGATGGCGATTGCGCACGCCATCACATGCCTCGAGATGAATATATTACCCTTCATATAGTTTAATGGCTAAATAATCAAATGGCACATTAGAACAAGACTCTTTGTCCTTCGTACACGTTATTAGCGCCTTCGGTCACGATCACATCGCCTACCTCGAGACCGGAAGTGACAACCAGGTCGCGTTCCGAACCGAAACCGGCTATCGTCACAATAGCGCTGTACGCACAACTGTCGGCGCCTACCTTATAGACCAGGTTCTTGTTCTGCAGCCGTACTACCGCGTTCTGCGGAACGACCATCACATCTTTCACATCAATCGGAATAACGACCGTACCCTGGATACCCGAGTAGAGTACGCCGTCAGGATTCGGGAACGTCGCTTTGCAGGTCAGCGCACCTGTCGTGCGGTCCACTGTACCGGTGATACTCGTGATACGGCCTTTCCGGGTGTACTCCGTACCGTTCTTGAACAGGAAGGTTACATCGGGGAAGTCCGACATATTACCTTGGCTCCCTGCGCTTTCCTGGGCGCGCTCCTCCAATACCGATTCGCTCACCGAGAACTCCGCATACATCTGCGCATTACCGCTCACCATCGTCAGATAGGTGGAGGCATTCACCTGGTCGCCTGCAAAGACGGGAATGGAACCGATGACGCCTGCTACCGGGGCGGTTATCGTGCAATAACCGAGGTTCACGCGGGCGCGGTTGGCAATCGCCTTGTACTGGGCTACCGCAGCCTGAGCCTGTTTGTAACTATTCTCCGAACTCTCCAGCACATACCGGCTGACAATGCCTTTGGAGAAGAGGTTCGTGTTACTCTCGAACTCCAGTTTGGCGGTGCTTTCCGAAGCTTGTGCTGCAAGCAGGTTCGCTTCGGCGGACTCGAGTTCCAACTGCGCGTCGCGGCTGTCAATGCGGAAAAGCACCTGACCTTTCTTCACCTGCTGGCCTTCCGTGATGCACACCTCCATCAACTGACCGCTGATCTGCGGTTTGATGGTCACGTCCGACGTGCCTTTGAGTGTTGCGCTGTACTTGAGCGGCACCGTGATGTCGCTCTTGCTGATTGTCAAGGTCTTGTACGAAGTCGGCGTGATCTGTGGCGCCTTCCCCCCGCAGGCCGTCAAAAGCACGGCAGCTGCATAGATAAAGAGTTGTTTGGTCTTCATATATCTTTAAACTTTAATCTTTCAACTTTAAACTTTAAAAAAGGTATCCCATCTTTACGTAGAAGTTGGCCAGTTTGTTATTGTCCTGCCGGTCAATCGGCATTCCCCAGTCGGCGGAGAGTACGAAGTTCTCGTTCATTCCGATCTTCAGTCCCACACCAAAAGTCATGTGCGGACGATAGATATCTTTGGAATCAGAGGTGAAATAGTCCGAGAACTGCTCGTCCGGATCATGATGTGCGTCAAAACTCTCGGCGAGCGTCTGGTACAGCCCGTGCGTGTTGCGCGCTACAAGTGCGTCGAGGTTATACGGCTGCGTCACGATACCGAGGTCGAAGAACGGGTTCAAACCGATAAAGAAATGTTGGCGTCCGATATCGAAATTGACTACGCGGAACCGGAACTCGACGTTCGCAAACGCAAAGCCGTTGGCTAAGATACGATGCGCCATCATGCCGCGTACGGAGTTACCTCCTCCCAGTCCTTCGTAGTACACGCGCTGGATGAAGAGCGCGTTCATGTAGTTGTTCATGTAGAACGGCGAGTGGCCGGCGATGAGGTTCTGCAACCCAAGACGGTATGCGAACGTGATGCGGTTGATGCCGTTCTTGTCGTAGTAACACGGCACGTAATGACGGAATGTGAAGTTGAACTGCAGGTGGTTGTAACCCGCTGCGGCCTGTTGACCGTACGCCGCATTGAAGGCCGCCGAGTAGGTGAAGAAAAGGTCGGTATAGATACCTTTGTTCGGGCCCTGGCGTTTGTCGCGGGTGTCGTAGGTGATACCGGCGCGGGCGTAGGGATGCCAACCGCCGTTCATCTCATCCGCTCCAATCAGACCCCAGGTCTTGTACTTGTCGTACAGCAACTGTTCGTTCGGGTTGAGCGCTTTCTGGTGACGCAGCGTATCGACATAGACGTTCCTTCCGTTGAGCATGTTGATATCGCAGTCGCCGACGAGATAACCTAACACACCGACACCGGCGTTCCATTTCAGGTCTTTGTAGATTGTACCTTCGATGTCACCGGCTACGCGGATCAGGTCGCGTTTGTACTTGTAGAAGACACGGGTACGGTATTCGTCCAGGTTCATCTTCGTGGAGTCTTTGTTCCATGCGCACCAGTCGGCATTATAACGCGACGGGTATCCGTTGAATCCGTAGAAGTCGCACATCGCGTCCGGCAGATAGGTCGCGTCGAGCGTCAGACGATACCCCGGAATGAGGTATTTGGAGTCGTAGTTGACGCGGAAGATACCGTGATGCTTCGTGGTATAAGCCGCCTCGACGTATATCGAGTGGATATACTCCGGATACTGCTTGCCGTCGCCGTAGAAATAGACGTTGGTCAGCAATCCGCCCTGAAAACCGTAATCGGCGTCATACGCGATAGAAGGCAGGATGCCGAAGTTCCAACCGGTCTTGATCTTACGACCCAACGAATCCACTTCCTGCGGTTTGGGCTCTTTCTTCTTCGCCGCCATCGGCAATGCCAACAGCGCAGCTAATACTATAATCAGAAATCTTCTCATTTCACCTTTCACTTTTCACTTTTCACTTCAATAAAAATGCAATCGCCACGCCTAAATATGTGCCGATGGCGTATCCGATCAGCCCGATCACGATACCGGAGATGAGCACTTTCTTGTTTTTCATGGCGCCCACTACCGGCGGGACGAAAGGCGGAGAGCAGAGCAGGGCGATCTGGCTTACGCAGAACAAGTCACCGCTCACGTGCATGATACGGCAGAGCAGCAGATGCAGTCCCGCAGCAACGAGCATCACCCATGCGACGAACAGACCGATCATCAGCGAACCGCCGTTCACACTGTGAATGTCGAAGAGCGATGCCACGATGACCGAGAAGATGAGGATGAAGAACATTCCCAACTCGAAGGTCTTGGGCAACTCGCGCACTTTCTTGAAGAAGGACGCAATGATGGACAAGGTCGTAATCGTCAGGATGACCACCAACTCATTGAGCGTACCCGTGATGAGCAGCGCCAGTCCGGCACCAATGGCGAGGAAGAGGATGCTCAGTCCCAAACCGATGAACATGCCGCCTGCGTTATGGCGGTCGAACATACCCTTGTAGTTCTCGATATCCTTGGTCTCCACCGCTTCGTCCTTGCGACCTCTGCGGGTGATATCCTCGTACGGCAGGATCTTACGGAAGATCTTGTAGCCGCCGCCGATGATGAAGAAGATATACGGCGTGGTCAGTACCATCTCGAAGGCCAGCACGATGGCCATCACCGTCTTATCCACACCTAACGAAGCCCCCAGGGCGTTGAAGTTCATCGTGCCGCCGGTGTAGATACCCGTCATCATCGCCGCCACCTTGTTAAACTCCGGTACTTCCGGGGTGCGGAAGATGAAATAACCGCTTATCACGGCCACCAGCACAGCGCTGACACCGCCTACCAGCGACCAGAGGGTCTTCGGCAACGCTTTGGTCCATAACTTGAAATCGCAGTTGAACAGCATCAGCGGAATAGCCAATGGTACGGTTACTGACATCAGCGTGGACTGGATCTTGCTGAACGACAATGCCTCGGCCGTGCCGGCATCGAAATGCACAAAACCCGTTAGGGCGAAGAGGATACCCACCGCGTATGCGGCTACGACCGTACCGATCTTCTGCATCCATGTCCAGCGCTTGAAACACTCAATGATCAGCACCGGAACCAACACATACAACGCAATTACAATATACGCTCTAATCATAAATCTTAAATCCTTTCAACTTTCACCTGGTACAGGTATTCCTGAAATCCCATCCAGAACGGCAGCGGAATCAGCAACGTGAGGGTGAGGAACACCAGCTGCCATACGAACTGCACGGAGTTATGGAAGGCAGGATCTTTCACTTTTTTCTCTATCAACAGCCGCATGCCCCATAACGGGACGGTCATAGCGGCGCACAGAACGAACAGCGGAGCCGTCAGTACCAGTAGCGGTACCGCCAGCCATCGCGGCAGCGGCTTCTTCTTGTCCGCATCGAACGGAGCCGGAGGATTCGCCAGCAACTGCGCGATATGCTCTTCGTAGTGCTCGTCATCCGGCACCCACAGAATCAACTCACGCATCCGCTTGGTCAACTCTTCGCGCAGCGCCATCAGCATCTGAGGATAATCAAGGTCAGCATGGGCTTTTGCAAACGCCGTCACGTTGATCGGCTTGCCGATATTGACCGTCAGACTGTCCCACAGGTGAAAATAGTCGCCGTACTCCAGTCCTACCGGAACGATATATACCGGTTTGTCTGCGCCTAAGGTCTCGTCCGCTTGGAGTGCAATGCGGAAAATCCCTTTGCTCAGAGGCAGCAACGAATGTTTGGGGCGATGGGTGCCTTCCGGTAAAATGCAGAACGGAACACCGTCTTGCAGCGTCTCTACGGCCCTGTTGATCGTCTCATCGTTATGCCGCACCTCCTCTAACCCGTCCCGGACACGACTGATCGGCATGATCTTCAGCCAGTTCAGAATCTTCGCCTTCTTCGGGTCATGGAAGATATCCGCACGGGCAACAAAGACTTTCTGCTTCCGGTCAATACCCAGGATGGCCATCGCATCGCATAGCGCGTTCGCGTGATTGGGCGCGTAGATAACAGCACCATCGGCCGGGATGTTCTCCCGACCGATATAACGGAAACTCCGGTACGAACGCCGGAACATCCAATCTACGTATGGACGCAAAAATGAATATAGCCAATCTTTATCCTGTATCTTACTCATCCCCTTTGACCTTCTTCCTTTCACCTTTCACTTTCTTCCTTTCACTTTTCACTTCCGTTTCTGACGCAAAGGGTTCGTGCAACACATAGTGCTTGTAGCACGACAGACCGAGCGTCGTAAGCGGTAACGCAACAATCATACCGATGACGCCCATCAATGCACCCCAGACACTGAGACTCAACAAGATCGCGGCAGGACCCAAACCCGTCACCTTGCCCATGATGTGCGGAACCAATACCGTGTCCTGCAAGGTCTGTACCACGATGAACACAACAGCCATCAGCAGAAGTGTCAGCCATACCGGTTGACCCGTCTGAGCCGATTGAACGAGGCATAGCAGGATGCACGGAGGAATGCCGAGCGCCTGCATATACGGTACCAGGTTGAGAACACCGATGAAGATTCCCATCGCAAAACCCATCGGCATACCGATGATCATGAATCCGATAGCGAACAGGATGCCTACGCAGAGGGCTACCAAACCCTGACCGCGGAAATAAGCGTTCATGTTCACGCTCATCTCATGCACAATCGTCGATACCTGAGGCAGGTATTTCGCCGGAACGTACTTGCGCCAGTTGGCGCGGATGGAAGGGAAGGCAATCATCAGAAAGATGAGGTATAGCAAGCCGATGAAGATCACTAATAGCTCGCTTAACCAATTTAACCCTCCGGTGATCCAACTGCCGATCTTCGGCAGCAGACTCTTGATACCGTCGCGCACTTCGGGATAAGAGAGCATTGACTCAAGGTTCAACCCGTCTAACGTACGCTGGATCTTATCCTGCTGCTCGGGTGTGAAGTACTTGCTCGCATCGAAAGTGGCGAAATACTGCTCTACGCCCACGGCCGCTGCACGTATCTCGCGTCCCATTGCGGGGATGATCATATAGATAGCCAATGACATCAATCCTATGAACAGAATCAATGTAATGGCTACCGACAGACCGCGGAACTTCACGCGGCATGTATGCTGGATAAAACTCACTAACGGATCCAGCAACCAGGCCAATAGAAAACTGACAAAAAAAGGCAACAGTACCCCGTACAAACGACTAAGCATGGACCTCTATCCTTTCACTCTTTCACTCTTTCACCTTTTGCGCAGCAGTCCTTTCAACGCGTCCCATGCGCGGGAGAACAGGTTGGCATAGAACGTCACCTCGCGAGTAGCGTTCTCTACGTGGTTGGCCAGGCGTACACGCGAGACATCCGCTTTATGCTCCGCCTCAATAATCTTGAGAGCCAACTCCTCTTCGCTACGGATCTGTTTCGACAGAAGTTTGATGAACGGATGAATGAAAAGCGGCTTGCGGCAGGCGATAGCGAGGATGATCAGAACGATATACAGGCTGCCTACAATCAGCGATGCCGCCCATAAAGGCACACACTCCGTCAGCACATCGATGATGGCTACTGCGGCGAAAGTGAAAACAGCCAGCGCGCAGAGCAGCAAGGTGAAGATCAGCAGAAATAAGCCTAACACACGGCTAACAAGACCAATCAACTGCAATTGACCTGCTTCACCGATCGCTTTGCCATACTCCTCCAACTCCTGCTTGACCTGAGCCATAAACTCATTCTCCATATCAGGCCTCCTTCTTGTTCTTCTTGATGCGCTCTTTGGCTTGTGCCTCCGCTGCCTCTACAGCGGCTTCTGCCTCTGCCAACTCTTTCTTTACTCGCTCGCAGTAGTCCTGAGCATGCTTCTTCGCATCTTCTGCCAAATCAGCGAGGTTCTTACGTACTTCTTCTCCCGTCTTGGGAGTCAACAGCAGCGCTGCAGCGGCACCTATGAGGGCTCCACCTACAAACAGGGCTGCACCTTTAAATAAATTACTCATAATGCGTGTTGTTTAAATTGGTACATATTAAAAGCGCTGCAAAATTACTACATTTTTTTCAAATTTGCAAAATATTTGACAAAAAAGTAACATAATTATGAAGAAAAGTGATTTTATTTGTACATGTCGCATAATTTACGTACCTTTGCGGCTGAAAAAATGACATCACTATGCAAACGATTCAACTGAACAACGGCATTAATATGCCGATTCTTGGTTACGGACTCTTCCAAGTGCCTCCCCGGGAGGCGGAAAGGTGTACGCGCGAAGCGCTCGAAACGGGCTACCGGCTCATCGATACCGCCCAGGCATACGGCAACGAGCAGGGGGTGGGCGATGCTGTCCGACAGTCCGGCATCCCGAGGGAAGAACTCTTTATCGTTACGAAGATATGGATCACCAACGCCGGCGAAGAACGAGCCGCACGGAGCTTCGAGCAGAGCCTGCGTAAACTGCAAACAGACTACGTGGACCTGCTGCTTATCCATCAGGCATACGGAGATGTCTTCGGCTCATGGAGGGCTATGGAGAAAGCGTATGAGGACGGCAAGGCACGGGCTATCGGTGTCAGCAATTTCCAGGCTTGCCGCTTCTATGACTTCGCCTCCGTCGTCGATGTCAAACCGGCCGTGAACCAACTCCAGTGTTGCGTCCTCTCACAACAACGCACCATCCTTCCGGAGATGGCGCGTTATGATACGAAAATGATGGCGTGGGGACCTCTTGGACAAGGTTCCGATGACCTGCTCAAGAACCCTGTGCTCGCCGCCATCGGATTGAAATACGGTAAAACACCGGCGCAGGTCGCCCTCCGCTGGCTGATAGAGCGGGGCATCGTTGCGATTCCCAAATCTACCCATAAAGAGCGTATGCAAGCGAACTTCGAGATCTTCGATTTCTCGCTCTCCCAAGAGGACATGAAAGCAATCGAACCCCTCAATCAGCAGGATACGGGATTCCGCGACTTCGGGGATCCGGATTACCTCCGACGCATCATCGGTATGTTCGACCTGTAAAATTTAGTCAATCTTGATATCTTTGTTCACGTTCCTGCTTCCCCATATCGCATAGTAGAGAATGAACGCTGCGCCGATGATCGGTACGATGTAACTCGTCAGACAGTCATGTGCCGCGATGGCGCTTTGGATATACGGTACAATACCGCCGCCGACCACCATCATCATAAAGATACCGGACGCCTTCGGCGTGTACTTGCCCAAACCCTCTGTGGCCATGTTGAAGATACTGCCCCACATGACGGACGTGCATAAACCGACCAGCATGATCAGCATCGCCGCAACAGGCATCTCCTGCATGTCGAACGTCCAGTCGGTCGGCAGACTCACCATCACACTGTTGCCTAACGCCATCGCCGCACCCATCAACGCGATAGCCAGCGTCGAGACGCAGATTACCATTGCGCGGCTGCTCACCTTGCCGCCGATGACCGAACCGATGAACCGACCGACTAACATCAGCAACCAGTACAGGCCGGCGATGAACGTCGCGTCATCGTAACCCTTGCCCGCTGCCTTGTGAAGATAACTGATCAGTGTGGCCGGTACCCCCACCTCGATGCCTACATAGAAGAAGATAGCTACGGCGCCTAACACGAAATGACGGAAGGCCCACGGACTGCGCTCGTACACCACCGCTTCACCCACCTTCGACGGCTCGGCGATAGGCGTAAAGAAGATGACGAGGAAGATAAGGGCGAAAATAGCCATCGCCATATACAGCACGATGTTCACATCGTCAATCTCTTTACCCACCAGACTCTCACCTACTATCGCACCCACTAACATCGGCGTCAGAGCCGCGGAGAACGACTGGAACGTACCGCCGATGAGGTTCAATTGGTTACCTTTGTTGCCTCCGCCGCCTAACAGGTTCAGCATCGGATTGCCCACCGTATTCAGGATACATACGCAGAATCCGCAGATGAGCGCACCCGTCAGATAAACGTAGAAACTGTCCGCTACACCCGACAACCATTGGACACCGATACCGACAAAACCAAGCGCTAAAGCCAACAGAGCCGTCTTCTTGTACCCGTACTTCGCTAAAATATTTCCCGCCGGAATACCCATGATCAGGTAGGCTAAGAAATTGAACAGGTTGCCTAACATGCCCATACGCTCCGCCTGAATAGGATCCGTGAAGGAGTCGCCCCATATCTTGCCTACCGGCGCAGCTAAATTCGTCACAAACGATATCATCGCATAGAGAAACATCATCGCGATGATAGTGATAATCTGTAGATTGTTCTTTTTCATATATGGATTATTCTTTTTACATCTATATTATTCTTTTTACATGTAGATCATTCTTTTCACATGTATTAGTTGCGGCTGCAAAATTACTACATTTTTTCCAAATTTGCAAGACTTTGTGCAAAAAAATGTACTATGTAAGCTCGCACAAGTGAGTTTTTCCCTTTTTTTTGTGGTTTCATAACTCCCACATTTTTAACGGGTTACAAAATAGATATCGGAGGCAACTCAGAGGCGGCTCGGAGGCATCTCGGAGGCATCTCGGAGGCAACCCGAGGTATTTTTTCTCTTTTATTTGCATATATGGGGAAAAAGTAGTAATTTTGCAGCGGAAATGCGACGTGCGGTATTCTTTATAGTAACTATCGTGATGGCGTGTGCTAGTACGTGCGCTGTCGCGAAAGAAAAGACGCCCTCGAAGGGCATGCTCTTCTTTTACCGTATGGGCAACTGGACGGATAACTACCTGCGCCGGGGGATCGATACAACCTATATCGATCTGCCGGAGCATAGCTGGCGTTTTGCGGCTACGGTCGCATCAACAGGCATCAATACCTCAATCTCATCTACCAAACCCGATGAACAATGGTCCTTGCTCAATTCGTCGATGCCGAGTCTGGACGTAGGTTTCTACGCCGGCTACCGCGGCATCGGATTCGGCTATTCGTGGGACGTGCTGCATGCCTATTCAAGACGGCTCAATTTCTCGTTCGGCAGTAAGTATATCGGACTCGATTTCTCACTCCAAACAAGCGGAGATTTCTCAACGAATATTGCCTATAACAACGACGTCTTGGGAAAATTGGGAACAAACCTCGTGACGGTATCTAACGCAAATCTGAATATATGGTACGCGCTCAACGCTGCCCATTATTCGCATAACGCAGCGGTGAAACAGTCGTATATCCAGAAGAAAACAGCCGGTTCGCTCCTGCTCCATCTCTCGTACATGTCCCATATGGTGCGTTTCAACGATACCTTGCAACTCATCGGCACTGAAGGCCAGGATCCGATCGCGTTGCTGCCGGCTATCATGTCAGGTACGACTGGTATGACGACGCGACAGGTCGCGATGGGACTCGGATATGGTATCAACTACACACCCAACAAGGGCAAGGTGGTGTTGCATGCCTCCGCGGCATTGATGCTCGTCACCTATTCTGTCAATCATATCATGTATTACGTCCCCGACAGCCTCAGAGAAGAACTGCCGAGTACCGCCGAACCGATGTTCGTGTTGCAACCTGCCGTACCCGTCCATGTCACGGGCAACGTGCGAGCGGCCGTCAGTTGGGAGATCAACCGGTGGATACACCTCAGCGCATGGGCTACCGGCGACCATATACGATTCCGCTCTGCCGCTGCTGCCGGGGGAAACATGCTCTCGCTGGCTAACTGGTCGTGGAAAGCGCAACTGAACTTCGGAGTACGGGTCGGTGCCGGAAGAGACCGGCTCGAACGTGCCTTGGGCAAAACCGTCTTGCGCCAGGACGAAGTAGCCGAGATAAAAAAGAGCAAACTGCCGTTATGGCTCACGGATTTCTTCTGGAGCCCCAAGTAAATAGAGTAAAACGTGATACAGCATTTCTTAAACTATATCGCTATCGAGCGGAAGTATTCGCAACGCACCGTCGAAGCCTACCGCGATGACTTGAGGGACTTCTGTGCTTTCCTGTCATGGTCGCCCGAGGAGTTCGACCCCACGGCACTGGACGAAACCGATGTGAAGGATTGGATGCTCGACCTCCTGGATAAACAACACCAGTCTCCGCGCTCCGTCAAACGCAAACTCTCTGCCTTGCGCTCGTTCTATAAGTTCCTCCTGCGCCAAGGAAAAATAAAGAAGGATATTACTGCACGCATCATCCCGCCGAAAGCCGACAAACCACTACCCGTCTTCTTCCGCGAAGAAGAAATGAATGCTGCCTTATCTGACAACAAAGCGGGCTCGCAGCAAAACAATCCTGCAGCGAAGAAGAATTCCGCAGAAACGGTCATGCGCGATGACCTCATCATCTCGCTCTTGTACCAAACCGGTATGCGACAAGCGGAACTGTTGGCTCTTACCGATGCAGACATAGACCTCCAACAAGCGCAGATACGAATCTTCGGTAAACGACGCAAGGAACGTATCGTGCCCATCGGAGATGCACTCGTCGCCCAGATCAAAGATTATATGCAGGCTCGCGACGAACAAATCCCCAATCCCCAATCTCCAATCTCCAATCACTTGCTCTTCCCGAACCTGACCAAATATACCTTATATAATATCGTGCGCACGCGTATGGGAGAAGTAAGCACACTCAAAAAACATTCGCCCCACGTACTTCGTCATACCTTCGCCACAACCATGCTCGATCACGGTGCGGATATCAGAACCATCCAAACGCTTTTGGGACATGCTTCACTTAGTACCACACAGGTTTATACGCATACAACCTTTGAGCAGATTAAACGCGTTTATATGGCTACTCACCCCCGTGCAATGACAAAAGAAGATGGCAAAAACAAGAAAAAAGACTAAAAAATGCATTTTTTTTCAAAAAAGTTTTGCTAATTCAAAAAAAAGCAGTACCTTTGCACGCTTTTTCGTCAGAAGCGTAACGACGAACGCTTGCGACATTGCCTCTATAGCTCAGTTGGTAGAGCACTAGATTTGTAATCCAGCGGTCGTTGGTTCGAGTCCGACTAGAGGCTCTCATACGCACGAATAAAAGCGTGTATGATCATTGATATTATGAAGGAAAACCCGATTAAAACGCAAGCCTGAGCGATGTTTTAATCGGAGAGGAGGAATCGCGGCAACTATGCAAGTTACGCAGTAACGCAGTCGTTGCAAGCGGATTCTGACGAAGGGTGTGTTCCAGAGTGGCCAAATGGGGCAGACTGTAAATCTGCTGTCTTTCGACTTCGGTGGTTCGAATCCATCCGCACCCACACAAAAAAAGATGCTCGGTTAATCCTGGCGAGGTAAAACTTGTTTTGCCGAGCTAAAAGCGTAACGTGACACCGTTATACAAGCGTGGAACGCGCAGTCACGCGAGTGTCAATTCAAGCTGCGAAAGTAGCTCAGTCGATAGAGCACTAGCCTTCCAAGCTGGGGGTCGCGGGTTTGAGTCCCGTCTTTCGCTCTTCGCTGCTTTAGCTCAGTGGTAGAGCGCATCCTTGGTAAGGATGAGGTCCCGAGTTCAACTCTCGGAAGCAGCTCACACGCGATACGCGATAGATAAGGTTGGTCAACGGTCAAACATTGACCGACCTTTTTAAGTTAAAAATCGATTTCTCGAAATATCGAAATGTCGAAAATCAAATAGAAACAATTAAACAATTTTTGTTTATTAACGTTAATAAAAATTAAAGAATTACTATGGCAAAAGAAAAATTTGACCGTTCGAAACCGCACGTTAACATCGGTACCATCGGTCACGTAGACCACGGAAAAACGACTCTGACCGCAGCTATTACAACTGTATTGGCAAAGAAAGGTCTTTCAGAGCAGCGTTCGTTCGATTCTATCGATAACGCACCTGAGGAGAAAGAGCGTGGTATTACTATCAACACCGCTCACGTAGAGTATCAAACAGCTACCTCAGACCCGCGAGCACATTCTGTTGGCTCGCCAAGTAAACGTACCGCGCCTGGTTGTATTTATGAACAAGTGCGATATGGTTGACGATCCTGAGATGTTGGATCTCGTTGAGATGGAGATGCGTGAGCTGTTGAACTTCTATGATTTCGATGGTGACAACACTCCGGTTATCCGCGGTTCTGCACTGGGTGCACTGAACGGTGTTCCGCAGTGGGAAGAGAAGATCATGGAGTTGATGGACGCTTGCGACAACTGGATCCAGTTGCCGGTACGTGCCGTTGATAAACCGTTCCTGATGCCGGTTGAGGACGTATTCTCCATCACCGGTCGTGGTACAGTTGCTACCGGTCGTATCGAGACCGGTGTCGTTAAAGTTGGTGACGAGGTTCAGCTGATCGGTCTGGGTGCAGAGGGTAAGAAATCTGTTGTAACCGGCGTTGAGATGTTCCGCAAACTGTTGGATCAAGGTGAGGCTGGTGATAACGTAGGTCTGCTCCTCCGTGGTATCGACAAAGATGAGGTTAAACGTGGTATGGTATTGACCCACCCGGGTTGCGTAAAACCGTACAGCGAGTTCAAGGCTTCCGTTTATATCCTCAAGAAAGAGGAAGGTGGCCGTCACACTCCGTTCCACAACCACTATCGTCCGCAGTTCTACATCCGTACCATGGATGTTACCGGTGAGATCACTCTTCCGGAAGGAACTGAGATGGTAATGCCGGGTGATAACCTCGAGATTCAGGTTAAGCTGATCTATCCGGTAGCTTGCTCTGAGGGTCTGCGTTTCGCAATCCGTGAGGGTGGCCGTACCGTAGGTTCCGGTCAGATTACCAAACTCATCGACTAATTCGTCGGTAAATGAGTAAACCGCTCGGGCTTTGCGCCCGGGCGCTTTACGGAAGTCCTCCAATGGTAGGAGAGCGGTCTCCAAAACCGTCAATGTGGGTTCGATTCCTGCCTTCCGTGCTGTTACAAGACATAGCTTCCAATTCGACTTTAGCACCTGCTGAAGCCGGATTGTGTTGCGCAGATAAGAATATTAAAAAAATCTACTGATATGGCTTTTGTAGAAAGTGTAAAAGAATCGTACAACGAACTGGTTCACAAAGTAAGCTGGCCAACCCGTAAGGAGTTGGCACAAAGTGCGGTGATCGTATTGATCGCTTCCATCATCTTAGCGCTCATCGTATGGTTTATGGACTGGTGCTTCGAGTCAATCATGACGTTTGTTTACGGCCTCTTCTAATTCGTAATTCGTAATTCTTAATTTTTAATTCCGAACTTAAGATGGCTGAAAACAAAAAACAATGGTATGTGCTGCGCGCTATCAGCGGCAAAGAGAATAAAGTCGAGGAGTATATCAATAATGCACTCGTATCCAGTTCCCTCTTCCGCGAGTACGTGTCACAAGTCCTGGTTCCCAAGGAGAAAGTGGTGGCTCTCAAAAATGGAAAACGTACCGAGAAGGAGCGTAATCTACTCCCCGGATATCTGTTGGTTGAGTGCTACCTCTGCGACGAGAGCTTCCCTCTGTTGCGGAACATCCCCAATGTGTTGGGCTTCTTGAGCGGCGGTAAAACAACCGTCAAACCGAAACCGGTTTCGCAAGCCGAGGTCAACAAACTCGTTGGTCTGGCTAACGAATCCGAAGTACGCGCCGCAAGCGCCGTGACCTTCCTCGTCGGAGAGAGCGTCAAGGTAGTTGACGGCCCGTTCAGCGGATTCAAAGGAACCGTACAGGAAGTGAGTCAGGAGAAACATAAACTCAAAGTGGTTGTCACTATCTTCGATCGCCAGACTCCCATGGAGTTGGGCTTCAATCAGGTAGAGAAAGAGTAGGAGACCCCGTTACAGGTCGTTAGTCACTACTCGGTAGTTTCAAATTTATTAACCGGCCGAGGACGACAAGTCCGCTATCAGGCCAAAAACTATTAACAATCGTAAAACTATGGCTAAAGAAATTGCTGGTTTTATCAAACTCCAAATCAAGGGTGGCGCTGCCAACCCCGCTCCTCCCGTTGGTCCGGCTCTCGGTTCCAAGGGCGTGAACATCATGGAGTTTTGCAAACAGTTCAATGCCAGAACGCAAGACAAAGCAGGCAAAGTGCTGCCTGTAGTAATTACCGTTTACGCGGACAAGTCCTTCGACTTCGTCGTTAAGACTCCTCCTGTAGCTATCCAGCTTCTCGAGGCTGCCAAGGTGAAGAGCGGTAGCGACCAGCCGAACCGTAACAAGGTGGCTACAATCACCGAGGAACAGGCTCAGGCAATCGCTCAAGACAAAATGGTGGACCTCAACTGCTTCACCGTGGAGTCTGCCCTCAAAATGGTCAAAGGTACCGCCCGCAGTATGGGTATCGTTGTGAAGTAATAACCGTTTCAATCAATTCAACAATTATGGCAAAACTGACAAAAAAACAGAAGCTTGCTGCTGAGAAGATTGAAGCAGGTAAGCTCTACACCATCGAAGAGGCTGCTGCTCTCGTAAAAGAGATCACGACCACCAAGTTCGATGCTTCTGTAGATATTGACGTACGCCTGGGCGTTGACCCCCGTAAGGCTAACCAAATGGTTCGCGGCGTCGTTGCACTCCCGAACGGTACCGGTAAAGTGGTTCGCGTTCTTGCACTCTGTACTCCGGACCAGGAGGCGGCTGCTAAAGAAGCAGGTGCTGACTACGTCGGTCTGGATGAGTATATCGAAAAGATCAAAAGTGGATGGACGGACATTGACGTCATCATTACCCAGCCTCAGATCATGGGCAAAATCGGTGCTCTCGGTCGCGTGCTCGGTCCTCGCGGATTGATGCCGAACCCCAAAAGCGGTACCGTTACCATGGATGTAGCGAAAGCGGTCAAAGAGGTAAAGGGCGGTAAGATCGACTTCAAGGTTGACAAGTTCGGTATTGTGCACACCTCCATCGGTAAAGTAAGTTTCAGTGCTGAGAAAATCGCTGAGAACGCACTCGCGTTCATCGATACCATCAAGCACCTCAAACCCGCTGTATCCAAAGGTGAGTACATTAAGAGCGTTTATCTTTCCAGCACTATGAGTCAAGGTATTAAGATCGATACCAAATCGCTTTAATCTTAAAAACAAAGGACAAGTATGAAAAAGGAAGATAAAAATCTCGTTATTGAAGCTCTCGGCGCTCAACTGACTGAGTTCTCGCATTTCTACCTCGTTAATATCGAGGGACTCAATGCAGAGAAAACCAGCGAGCTGCGTCGCGCTTGCTTCAAGCAGGATATCAAACTCTTGGTTGCTAAGAATACACTCCTCCAAAAAGCCCTCGAGAAAAAAGGCGTGGAGGCAGACATCTTCGGAGCCCTCAAGGGTAATACTGCACTCATGCTCAGCAATACCGGTAACGCTCCTGCCAAACTCATCAAAGAGTTTACCAAAGGCGACAAGACCGGTGAGGCTAAACCACAACTCAAAGCTGCTTACGTAGAGGAAACTGTTTACGTTGGCAAGCAGAATCTCGAGTTCCTGTGCACTATCAAGTCCAAGAACGAACTCATCGCAGAACTGGTTGCTCTCCTGCAATCGCCGGCGAAGAATGTCGTTTCTGCTCTTCAGAGTGGACAAAATACCATCCACGGCGTTCTCCAAACCCTCGAGAAACGCGGATAAAAAAAGTACTAGTCGTCTAGTCCTCTAGCCAACTAGTCAAATCAATTAACTGAAAAAATTAATCTTTTAAAATTTATACGATCATGGCAGATCTTAAAGTTATTGCTGAAACATTAGTTAACCTTACTGTTAAGGAAGTAAATGAACTGGCTACTATCCTCAAAGAGGAGTACGGTATCGAGCCCGCTGCTGCAGCTGTTGCTGTTGCTGCTGGTCCTGCTGCTGGCGCCGCTGCAGCTGAGGCTGTAGAGGAGAAGACCTCTTTCGATGTAGTGCTCAAGAGCGCTGGTGCTAACAAACTCCAGGTTGTTAAGGCCGTTAAGGAGCAAACCGGTCTCGGACTCAAAGAGGCTAAAGACATCGTTGACGCTGCTCCGGCTAACGTAAAAGAGGGCGTTGACAAAGCTACTGCTGAGGCTCTCAAAAAAGCCCTCGAAGAGGTAGGCGCTGAGGTAGAACTGAAGTAATAACACTTCAACCAACCACTCTAATCGGGTGGAATAGGTTTAGATCCCCATTGCAAAAAGGGGGTCTAAACCTTTTCTGCTCAATAGGACAGAATGATTAAAAAACTGAAAAATTTGGTAATTATTATATGGGCTATCTTAAAATAGATTAAATATATAACCCGACGATTTAGATGTAAATTATTCATTACCAACAGTTTAATTCTGTTAAACAATTATCAACCATATAAAATAATGGCTACAACGAAAAAACAGCAGAGAGTCAACTTCAGCCGCATGCAGAAACACATGCCTTATCCTGACTTTCTCGAAATTCAACTGAAGTCCTTCGCGGATTTTGTGCAGATGGATTCGACACCTGAGCAAAGACGTAATGAGGGACTCTTTAAGGTATTCTCGGAGAACTTCCCCATTCAGGATACCCGCAACAGTTTCACGCTGGCCTTTCTGGACTACTCCATTGATCGTCCCCGGTACACCATCGAGGAGTGCATCAAACGTGGTCTGACATACAGCGTGCCTCTCAAGGCTAAACTGCGACTCAGTTGCGAGGACCCCGATCATGAGGATTTCGATACCGTGGTCTCCGATGTTTATCTGGGTACTATTCCTTACATGACGCCCAAAGGCACCTTTGTCATCAACGGTGCAGAGCGCGTCATCGTCTCACAACTTCACCGCTCACCGGGTGTGTTCTTCGGAACATCTATGCACTCCAACGGTACGAAGTTGTATTCGGCGCGTATCATCCCCTTCCGCGGATCGTGGATAGAGTTCGCTACCGATATCAACAAGGTCATGTATGCCTACATCGACCGTAAGAAGAAATTGCCGGTAACGACGTTGCTCCGCGCCATCGGATTCGAGTCCGATAAGGACATCCTCAACTGCTTTGACCTCGCCGAAGAAGTCAAAGTCAACCGCGAGGCGCTCGAGGCTTGCATCGGACGAAAACTCGCTGGATATGTCATGAAACCGACTATCGAAGACTTCGTTGACGAGGATACCGGTGAGGTCTCCTCTATCGAGCGTAACCAGATCGTCGTAGAGCGCGAGGCGGAAATCACTCCGGAGATCATCGACATCATCCTCGAGTCCGGTTCCAAGTCTGTCCTCCTGCACAAAGACCAGGAGCGCGAGAACGACTTCTCCATCATCTTCAACACCCTCCAGAAAGACCCGGCAAAAACCGAGAAAGAGGCGGTGCTCTATATCTACCGCCAGCTCCGTAATGCCGAACCGGCAGATGATGCTACTGCGCGAGAGATGATCCAGAACCTGTTCTTCTCCCAGAAACGTTATGACCTGGGCGAGGTGGGACGTTACCGTATCAACCGCAAACTCAACATGTCTATCCCCGAAGACACCCGTGTCCTCACCAAGGAAGACATCATCGAGATTATCAAATACCTCGTCATGCTGTGCAACAGCAATGCCGAAGTGGACGATATCGACCACCTCTCCAATCGTCGTGTTCGTACCGTGGGTGAGCAGCTCTACAACCAGTTCGGTATCGGTCTCGCACGTATGGCCCGCACTGTACGTGAACGCATGAATGTACGCGATAACGAGGTATTCACCCCGACCGACCTGATCAACGCCAAGTCCATCTCGTCGATCATCAACAGCTATTTCGGTACCAACGCCCTGAGCCAGTTCATGGATCAGCAGAACCCGCTTGCCGAGATCACGCATAAACGCCGTATGTCGGCTCTCGGACCCGGTGGTCTGAGTCGTGACCGTGCCGGTTTCGAGGTGCGAGACGTACATTATACCCACTATGGCCGACTCTGCCCGATTGAGAGTCCGGAAGGCCCGAACATCGGTCTTATCTCGTCCATGTGTATATACGCCAAGATCAACGATCTCGGCTTTATCGAGACACCGTATCGTCCCGTAAACGACAGTGTTGTCGATCTTGACAACGACCATGTCATCTATCTGTCCGCTGAGGACGAAGAGGATAAAGTGGTAGCACAGGGTAACGCGCCGCTCACGAAGGACGGACATTTCATCCGTACGAAAGTCAAGACCCGTCTCGGTGCCGACTTCCCCGTTGTAGCGCCGTCTGAGGTCAACCTCATGGACGTGGCGCCTTGCCAGATTGCGTCCGTAGCGGCTTCCCTTATCCCGTTCCTCGAGCACGATGATGCACACCGTGCCCTCATGGGATCGAACATGATGCGCCAGGCTGTGCCTCTCATCACCTCCGAGGCGCCGATCGTCGGTACCGGTATCGAGGAGCAACTCGTCACCGACAGCCGTACCCAGATCGTGGCGGAAGGCGATGGCGAAGTGACCTACGTGGACGCTGACGTCATACGCATACATTATAACCGCTCCGAAGAAGAGGAGTACATCTCCTTTGACTCCGCCGAGAAGGAATATAAGATGCCGAAGTTCGAGAAGACCAACCAGAATACAACCATCGACCTCCATCCGCTCGTCCGCAAGGGCGACCACGTCACAAAAGGTCAGATCCTCACCGAGGGTTATGCAACCCAGGCTGGTGAACTGGCGCTTGGTAAGAACCTCAAGGTCGCTTATATCCCTTGGAAAGGTTATAACTACGAGGATGCTATCGTCCTCAGCGAGCGTATCGTCCGCGAGGACATGTACACCTCCGTTCACGTCGTTGAGCAACTGCTCGAGGTGCGCGACACCAAACGCGGTATGGAGGAGTTCACCGCAGATATTCCTAACGTATCCGAAGATGCTACAAAAGACCTCGATGAGAACGGTATCATCCGTGTCGGTGCTTACATCCAGCCGGGCGATATACTCATCGGTAAGATTACCCCGAAGGGTGAGACCGATCCGTCGCCGGAGGAGAAACTCCTCAAGGCTATCTTCGGTGAAAAAGCCGGAGATGTGAAGGATGCTTCCCTCAAGGCCAGCCCCTCGCTCGACGGTGTCATCATCGATAAGAAACTCTATGCCCGCGCCAACAAGGACCGCAAGCAGAAGATGGAGGACAAACTCACGCTCCAGAATATGGACGACGAATTCCAGAAGAAAGCCGAAGCCCTGCGCGAATTGCTCATCGACAAACTCTACGCGCTGCTCAACGGCAAACAGGCTGCTTCCGTAAAGGATATCCTCGGTACCGAACTTATCGCCAAGGGACAGCATTTCTCCAAAGAGCGTCTGCGTGAGATCGATTACTTCACCGTTCTCATGGAGGGTTGGACAGTCGATGAGCACAAAAACGAACTCATCGCACAGTGCATCATGAATTACATCGCCAAATATAAGGAGATGGATGCGCAGCTCAAGCGCGAGAAATTCAACCTCACCATCGGCGACGAACTGCCTAACGGTATCATCCAGATGGCGAAGGTCTATATCGCCAAGCGCCGTAAGATCCGCGTGGGTGACAAGATGGCCGGTCGTCACGGTAACAAAGGTATCGTTTCCAAGATTGTCCGCGTAGAGGACATGCCGTTCCTCGCGGACGGTACGCCGGTAGATATCGTCCTCAACCCGATGGGTGTGCCTTCACGTATGAATATCGGTCAGATCTTCGAGGCCGTGCTCGGATGGGCAGGACAGGAACTCGGCGTCAAATTCTCGACTCCGATCTTCGACGGCTGTACCATGGAGCAACTCGACGAGTGGACCGACAAAGCCGGACTGCCGCGCGCCGGTAAGACCCAGCTTTATGACGGCGAGACGGGCGAGCCTTTCGACCAGATGGCTACCGTCGGTGTCACCTACTTCATGAAACTCGGCCACATGGTCGATGACAAGATGCACGCGCGTTCCATCGGTCCGTACAGCCTCATCACCCAGCAGCCGCTCGGCGGTAAAGCGCAGTTCGGTGGACAGCGTTTCGGTGAGATGGAGGTATGGGCGCTCGAAGCACACGGCGCAGCGCACGTGCTACAGGAGATATTAACAATCAAGTCTGATGATGTAACCGGACGTGCCCGCACCTACGAGGCGATCGTCAAGGGTGAACCCTTCCCCACACCGGGACTCCCCGAGTCGCTTAACGTGCTGCTGCACGAGTTGCAAGGTCTGGCACTCAGTATTAACATGGAATAATCAGGAGGACTTAACATGGCTTTTAAACAAGAAAATAAGAAAACCGGTTTCACCAAGATCTCTATCGGTCTCGCTTCTCCGGATGAGATTATGCGAATCTCTTCGGGTGAGGTGCTCAAACCGGAAACAATCAACTATCGTACCTATAAGCCGGAACGCGATGGTCTGTTCTGCGAGCGCATCTTCGGTCCTACCAAGGATTTCGAGTGCCATTGCGGTAAATACAAACGCATCCGTTATAAAGGTATCGTCTGCGAGCGATGCGGCGTGGAGGTCACCGAGAAGAAAGTGCGCCGTGAGCGTATGGGACATATCAAACTCGTCGTTCCCGTTGCGCATATATGGTACCTCCGCTCGTTGCCGTCCAAGATGGCAGCGCTCCTCGGCATCCCCACCAAGAAACTCGACTCCGTCATCTATTACGAGAAATACCTCGTTGTACGTGCCGGTGCGCTCGAGGGACAGGAGATCGGCGAGAAGCACGAAACGGACAAGAACCGTCTGCCTATCGAGAACTGCATGCTCCTGGACGAAGATCAGTACCAGCAGGTGGTCAATATCCTCCCGGAGGATAACGACCAGTTGGAGGATAGCGATCCCAACAAGGTCATCATCAAGATGGGCGCCGAGGCAATCTATGATCTGCTCGCCGCTATCGACCTTGACCAACTCAGTTATGAACTGCGTGCAACAGCCGACAAGTCGTCGTCCGTACAGCGCCGCCAGGAGGCTCTCAAACGCCTTCAGGTAGTGGAGGCTTTCCGCGCATCCAATGGTAAGAACCGTCCTGAATGGATGATTCTGCAGGCTATACCTGTTACACCGCCGGAACTCCGTCCGCTCGTACCGCTCGACGGTGGACGTTTCGCTACGTCTGACCTCAACGACCTCTATCGTCGTGTCATCATCCGTAACAACCGACTCAAACGTCTCGTCGAGATCAAGGCGCCGGATGTCATCCTCCGCAATGAGAAACGTATGCTTCAGGAGGCGGTGGACGCACTCTTCGACAACAGCCGTAAGACCACGGCGATGAAGTCCGAGGCAAACCGTCCGCTCAAATCGCTCTCCGACTCCCTCAAAGGTAAGCAGGGACGTTTCCGTCAGAACCTACTCGGTAAACGTGTGGATTACTCCGCCCGTTCCGTTATCGTCGTTGGTCCGGAACTCAAGATGCACGAGTGCGGTCTCCCGAAAGAGATGGCAGCGGAACTCTATAAACCGTTTATCATCCGTAAACTCATCGAGCGCGGTATCGTCAAGACCGTCAAGTCCGCAAAGAAAATCATCGACCGCCGTGAACCGGTTATCTATGAGATCCTCGAGCATGTCATGGAAGGACACCCTGTACTCCTCAACCGTGCCCCGACGCTCCACCGTCACGGTATCCTGGCTTTCCAGCCGCGTATGATCGAAGGTAAGGCTATCCAGCTCCACCCGCTCGCATGCGCCGGATTCAACGCCGACTTCGATGGTGACCAGATGGCGGTTCACTTGCCCCTCTCCAACGAGGCGATACTTGAGGCACAGCTCCTCATGCTTGGATCCCATAACATCCTCGACCCTGCCAACGGTAACCCGATTACCGTACCTTCGCAGGATATGATCCTCGGTCTCTATTATATTACTAAGGAACGCGAGGGTGTCAAAGGAGAAGGTCTCACTTTCTATTCCGAAGAAGAGGCGATCATCGCTCTCAACGAAGGACGTGTCGATATACACGCGAAGGTCAAAGTACGTGTTAACGGCGAGATCCTTGAGACCACTCCGGGACGCGTTATCGTGAACCAATACGTGCCCGAAGAGATCGGCTATCAGAACGTACTGATGAAGAAAGGTGCGGTTAAGGCGATCATCTCCAAGGTCATCAAGACCTGCGGTGTGGCGCGCGCTGCTCAGTTCCTCGATGATATCAAGGACCTCGGTTACTACCGCGCTTTCCGCGGAGGTCTGTCCTTCAACCTCAACGATATCCTTATCCCCGAGGAGAAGAAAGCCCTTATCGACAAGGGTAACGGCATCGTGGATCAGATTACCGAGCTCTATAACGAAGGTGAGGTTTCCGACGACCAGCGTTATCGCCAGACGGTCGATACATGGAAACAGATCGACGGCGAGATGACGACCATCCTTATGGATCACATGAAGTCCGCCGACCAGGGATTCAACTCCGTCTATATGATGATGGATTCCGGTGCACGTGGTAACCAGCAGCAGATCAAGCAGCTTGCCGGTATCCGTGGTATCATGGCGAAGCCGATGAAAGCCGGCGCTACCGATACCCGTCCCGATATCGAGAACCCGGTCCTCGCCAACTTCAAAGAAGGTATGTCCGTGCTCGAGTACTTCATCTCTACCCACGGTGCGCGTAAGGGTCTTGCCGATACGGCGTTGAAGACTGCCGATGCAGGTTACCTCACCCGTCGTCTCGTCGATGTGTCGCATGATGTCATCATCAATGAGGAAGACTGCGGTACGCTCCGTGGACTCACCGCACGTGCAATCAAGGATGCCAACGGTCATACTATCGCTTCCCTCACCCTCCGTATCCTCGGTCGTGTCTCTGTACACGATATCCTCGATAACGACGGTAAACTCATCGTCGCTGCAGGTGAAGAGATACGAGAGGCAGCATGCGAAGCTATCGAGGCGGCAGGTATCGAAGAAGTGGACATCCGTTCCGTACTCACCTGCGAGTCCAAGCACGGCGTCTGCGCGAAGTGCTACGGCCGTAACCTCGCTTCGCGTAAGATGGTGCAGAAGGGTGAAGCCGTCGGCGTCATCGCCGCACAGGCTATCGGTGAACCGGGTACACAGCTGACCCTCCGTACCTTCCACTCCGGTGGTTTGGCTGGAGGCGCTGCAGCACAAGGTACCTACAGCCTCACCCGCGAAGGTATCATCGAGATAGAAGACCTCCGTACCATCACGACAGCTGCAGGAGACGTCATTGTTGTCAGCCGCCAGAACGCGATGACACTCAAGGATGAGAAGACAGGCGTCGTATTGTCCAACTTCGACATTCCGTACGCTTCCAAACTCTTCGTCACGCCGGGCGAGAAATATGAGAAAGGAACACTCGTATGCGAGTGGGATCCGTATAAGACTCCGTTGATTATCGAACTTGACGGTTTCATCAAATACGAGGATGTCATCGAAGGCGTCACTTGTAAGACCGAAATCGATGAGCAAACCGGTAAGCGCGAGGTGTCTATCACCGATACCAAGGACAAGACCAAGATGCCTCAGGCGCATATCGTGGACGACAAGGGTAATATCCTCCGTACATACAACCTGCCGGTTAAAGCGTCTCTGATCCATCAGGACGGCGACCAGGTCAAGATCGGTGACAACCTCTTCTCTATGGCGCGCGCAACCAACCGTGGCGGTGATATCACCTCCGGTCTGCCGCGTATCACAGAACTCTTCGAGGCGCGTAACCCCTCTAACCCGGCTGTCGTAGCGGAGATTGACGGTGAGATATCTTTCGGTAAAATCAAGCGCGGTAACCGCGAACTCTTCATCACCTCCAAACTCGGTGAGCAGAAGGCATACCTCATCCCGCTGTCCAAGCAGATACTTGTTCAGGAAGGCGACTATGTACGCGCCGGACACGCACTCTCTGACGGTGCTATCACTCCGGATGACATCCTCGCTATCCAGGGACCGACCGCTGTGCAGGACTATATCGTCAATGAGGCGCAGGCTGTATATCGTATGCAGGGTGTGGAAATCAACGATAAGCACTTCGAGATTATCGTGCGTCAGATGATGCGCAAGGTAGAGATTCTCGAGGCGGGAGATACACGTTTCTTGGAGGGGGATGTCGTCGATAAGATGGACTTCCTCGAGGAGAACGACCGTATCTGGGGACGCAAAGTCGTAACCAACGCCGGCGAGTCCGATGTCCTCCATGAGGGACAGATTATCACCGCACGCCGTCTGCATGACGAGAACTCGTCACTCCGCCGCCGCGACAAGAAACTCGTTCAGGCGCGTGACGCACAGTGTGCTACCGCCAAGCAGATCCTGCAGGGTATCACCCGCGCAGCTTTGGGCACCAAGTCCTTCATGTCTGCTGCCTCCTTCCAGGAAACTACCAAAGTACTCAACGAAGCCGCTATACGCGGTAAAGTGGACTACCTCGAGGGTATGAAGGAGAACGTTATCTGCGGTAACCTCATTCCGGCAGGTACCGGTATGCGCGACTTCCAGAAAATCGCCGTCCATAACCAGGAAGAGTATGCCGCTATCCAGGCTGCACGTGAGGCAGCTGAGGCTGCCCTCAACGGCGAAGACTAATCAGCGCCACCCGGCCTTCGGGTTATAAGACAAAGGGGAATTCCATTTCGGGATTCTCCTTTGTCTTTGTCTTCTGACTTCCGATTTTTGTCTATTTCATCCGAATGTCCACTGGATAACTGCGTGCAGCATAAAGTGTAAAAATTGACGCTTTTTGTGTAAAAAATATATATAATAGAACGCGCGCTTGCGTATATAGTATATTTTTCTTACCTTTGTCGCGATTTTGTAATGTTGACTTGACAAAATATCAGTATATCACAAATAATTAAAACCAATTTTTTTGTTTAACTTTTCAACTTTTAATGTATATGGAAAACAATTATCAAATAGATATGAGTAGAATGGAAGAATTAGAGAACAAGGAACTCTTAACGAAAGAGGAGTTCAAAGAACTAGGGCACTACCGTATGTCTCAAATGATTCATTCGCAAGCGGCATGTTAAGGTATACTCAACAAGCGAACGAAGATTTGTCCCGCATTCTTGCGGGGTTGATTTCGTTTCGAATAGGGGATGCCTTGGATCCCTCGTTATCGTTGGAACATGCAAATCAAATATTTGATGACATTGTAGATCACATAGAAGAGATAGATAATCTTACGTTTCATAGAACAAACACTTTTGTGGGCTTGGATAGTTATGGTGAGTTTGTGTTTACTTATACAAGAAATAGGACTAATTGGTACGCGTTCTATGACAAATGTGGAGAGGAAAGTTATGTGGTAAATCGCATTACAAATAACTGGAATATCCTTTTGCCACGCTTGTGATTGACTTGCAAATAATTAACAATAAATTATAAATAACCAATTTTTTTGTTTAACTTTTAAAATTAAATGCTTATGAAAGACAAGTTTCAAAGTAAAGCGGTTCCGAGAGGAACTCGAACTATTTGGCGCTATTTAGGCGCACTATTCCTATTATTCACATTCGCCATCGGCAATGTGTGGGCGAATCAGACAGATTTGATTTCCGATGTTACATTACCGGATGTCCCTGCATCATCTTTGGATATGTCTTCTCAGACTACCTTTACTCCGGATGCTAATGGGTGGATAGTTATGCAGCCTAATGCAGATATCCGCAATAAGGACTATACATGGTTTACTGCGATGGCATGGAATACAACTAGTGTAACGATATCTGATGTGAGTAGTTTTACTGCTCCTTTTAACACACTAAGTAGTGAGAGTGTCACTACTGTTCGCAAAACCGGCAGAACAAAAGCTATACGATTCACAGGAGCGACTGATATCTCTTTTTTGGTTTTATCTGGAGGAAGTAGGACTATTTATGTATCGTTATATTCTTATAACACAACTACAACAGCCCAGACTCTTGTAGACACCAAATCAACAAATCAAAATTCGGCTACCGAGTTGTTGTTTACGGATTTGACCAATACGACAACATATGTTGCGTATATGTATGAGAGTACAGATAGTAATGGTTCAGTAGCAGAAATTGCAATTAAAAAATATACGGCTACTGGTCCGGTAGATCCGGTATTTACCTATACTCCGGCAACTTATACTATTGGTGATCCGGCATTGGATTTGAGCACAAAGTTGACTTCTACGAATACTACCGGTGCAATTACTTTTACAGTCTCAACGGCTGATGCAGGTACTACAGGTGCAAGTATTGCAAGCGACAAGAACTTCACTGCTACGGCTGCAGGTACAGCGAAAATTACTGTTTCTCAAGCTGCTTCTACCGGTTATAACGCAAAATCGGAAGACATTGAGGTGACTGTAGTTGCTCCGGCTCCGGCAGTGTGTCCGAGCGGATTGACTATTTCCGGTACAGCTGCTTATACAGAAGGTGAGACTATTTCTTTGACTGCTGCTTTGGAGGCAGGCAATGGAGAAATTACCTATACTTGGTATAAAGGCTCTATTGCAGCAGGAAACGAAGTGGGTACAGGCGCATCGTTCAGCAAGGCTTCTTGCGCAACAAGCGATGCAGATAACTATTTCTGCGTAGCAAGCAAGGACGCTTGTTCAGATGCTGAGTCCGCTGCTTATCCTGTAACTGTTGCTCCTGTTTCTTATTGTGCAGAGTTGAACCCTGCCACTTCGGGAGAAGAACCTGTGTTAGGAACGATTATAGATATGCAGACAGGTTCCTATGGAGGATCTATAAAAGTTGTAGGTCGTAAACAAGCGGGGTCGTTCGCTTACACTGCAAATGGTCTTACCTTTAATAAGGGTGGCGTTGACTCTGTTCGTGTAACCCTAAATCATTTGATTCAAGCGGGAACTAAGTTCTATGTAACTGTTAATAATCAAGACGGTTCTAAAGATCAAGGTTTTTATCTCCAGAATCTTTCAAAAACGAAAAAAGCAGATATGCATCGTCAAACCGGTTCGACGGGTGATACCACTTATGTTTATACAGCTGTTGCCGGAGATGGCTTAGTTGGAGTAAATGCATTTATTATTGCTAGAGGTAGTTCTTCGGCTGCTTTGAAATCTTTGAAAGTTTCTAACTGCGGAGATGAGTTGTTTGAGTTGAGTTCGGCTATTGAGCCTGCTGCAGCAGCAGACAAAGCATCGGTCGTATTAAGTAAGAATCTTATAGCTGCAGGCGGTTCTGCGACAGCAACTTATACTATTACAGATCCGCTGGCTTACGACTTTGACGAGTGGGTTATTAGCGGAACGGGGGCTACTTTAAGCGATCCAAAGGCTAATCCTGTTACCATTACAATGGGTTCGGCTGATGCTGTTGTTACCTTAAAACTGAAAGCAGCAAGCGTTAAACACGCTGTAACGTATTATGATGGTGCTGAGGATCCGGCAAATAAACTCGGTGATGAATTGGTTGTAGAAGGAAGCAACCCAACAGCGGCAGAGATCGTTGTTCCGCACAAACTGGGTTATACGTTTGCAGGTTGGAGTACAACGAATGGTGGTGCTGTAGTTCCTTTGAATACGATTTCCGTTGCAGCGGATATGCCATTGTTTGCTGTATTTAATGCGGTTAATTGCTCCGCACAGAGTGGAACAATCTTCTCGGTGATATTGAATAAACCTCAGGCAGAGAACTGCACGATTAGGAGTGGTTCAGGTTATGAAACTGAAGCTGATTTGATTAAGTATGGAACGGTTTCCGGTGGTATTGCTTTAGCGAAGAACTCTTCAACGAGCAACCACATCGTTATAACGACAGATCCGAAACTCCGCCTACTTGGTGGCAATGGAAAAGTTCATATCCAATTTGACTGCGCATTGCAGGAAGGCGATAAGATCAGAACAACCATTGAGAATCAAAATATCGCTTACACTACTTCCGATTCGAGAAGTACTACAAATTACTTTGAGAAAGGTACTGCTAAAGAGTTAACCATAACAAAAGACCATGTCTTGGAAAATGCTTCTGAGATTTATCTGTGGGCAGGAAGTTCAAACGATGGAAAACTGATTTCTCTTGAAGTCATTCGTCCGGAGAAGTTTGCTGTAACGTTTAACATGCACGGTCATGGAGATGCTGTTGCTACGCAGAACATCGTTAGTGGCGGTAAAGTAGAAGAGCCTGCTACGACGGATATCACCGGTTGGGATTTCGGCGGATGGTACAAGACTTATGTTGCAGATCCGGAGAGCTACTCTGATGCTTGGGACTTCGAGAATGACGTAGTTAGTGCAGCTACCGAGCTCCATGCTAAATGGACGGCTCATGTTGCAAGCAATGATGTTGCGCTGGGTACGCTGAGCGTCAACGGCGAGGCTATTACCATTGTTCCGAGTCAGACAGTTTATGCAGTTGAACTCCCGATGGGTACATCTGATATTCCAACAGTAGTAGCTACAGCTAACGATGTAAATGCGAAGGCATGTACTGTAACGCAAGCTACCGCAGTTGACGGTTCTGCAAGCATCTATATAAAAGCAGAGGATAATAACACAGAGGCAACCTATACAATCAACTTCTCCGTTGCTACTAGCAAGGATATTGAGTTGGTTTGGGATAAGAGCAAGCAGCGTTGCGACGCAACTACTCCGGATGCAAATGTTCTTATTGCCGCTATGAGCCAATATCTGTCTGCTTCTTATACAGGATCGGCTGCTGAAGGTGGCTCGCTCAATACCGGTAAGACAACAGGTAGCAAGATTATTATTACCGCTAAGCCGGGTTATGCTTTCAAAGCTATGGGCTTCTATGGTAAGATCGAAGATGGTACTTGTAATTTCTACAACGATGGTGTAGTAGAGACTATCGGTACATCAACAGGCGATGCTTGTTATGCAGATGTATTCAGCAACGATGAGGTACATGAGTTCATCATTGAGTTGACAGGCACGAACGGTGTTTATATCCGTAACATGCAACTGACCATCATCGAGGCTTGTACTCCGATTGTCGTTGCATGGGACGAAGAGCCCGTTGAGTTTGAGGTTGGCAAGGCAGGTTATGCTATTGCTGCAACCGCAAACAACGGCGGTACCATCTCGTACGCTTCGGCAGACAACACCGTTATTGACGTAAACGCATCTACCGGTGCTCTCACTATTGCAGGTCTTGGTTCTGTAGCCCTTTCTGCTTCTACTCCGGAAGGCGATGGTACAACCTACTGCGCAAACGGCGGAGACCCCATCGTACTAAGCAAGACGGTTAAAACCTATTATCTCGTGGCGTTCGATGGACAAAACGGTGAGGCAACAGATGAAGTTAAATATTTCTCGGGTGATGCAGCCATTGCTCAGCCTTCCGATCCTTCGTTCCCAGGTCATACCTTCCAAGGTTGGTTTGATGCAGCCAGTGCAGGTAATCCGGTTGCATTCCCGCTAACTCCGAGTGCAAGTCGTACGATTTATGCACAATGGACCGCAGACTGTGCGGGTGCAACGATCACTACTCAGCCAGAAGGTACAAGTTATTTGACCGGTCGCACTCCTGCGGCTCTCGTTTGCGAGGCTACAGCTGGCAACGGCGGTGAGTTGACCTATGAGTGGTTTACTTGCGACGATGAGTACAAAGCTAATCCGGTTGCAGCAACGGCTACGCCGAGCACCGCAGTAGCAGGTACATTCTACTATTTCTGCAAAGTCACCGAGGCTGGTTGCGCAGTAGAGGCATTCTCGGATGTAGTAACTATTACAGTTGCAGACAAAGACCCGATCTATCTGACTTGGGTTGATGTAACAGCTAATAATACCGTAGCTGTTGACGCATTAAAATCGCTCTATGCGCCTGAGGTTTCGGCTTCCAATGTTAAGAATACTAGCACGTATGGCGGTAAGACCGGTTATAAATTCAATTCGGATCCGGCATACATTGCTATAGAAGGCGCTCCGTTCAAGGCTGGTGATATTGTTGAGATGTTTGTAACCAACACTACGGCAGACAAGGCGCGCGTATTCAATGCTAATGAGGCAATTGCAGCAAACGTTGTTGCCGAAGGTGCAGCGAATATGGTACAAGGAGCCAACAAGGTTGCCCTGACTGCAGATGCCAACAACCTGTATCTCCGTCGTGGTAATGACTTCGGTGGTTGGAATCCGTCCATCGCTTATGTAGCTGTATATCGCGCATGTGCTCCGATTCTGAATAAGATGACGGTTGCAGGTGTTGACGGTACTCCTGATAACACGAACCATATCGCTATCGAGGTTCCGTTCTCGACAACTGACGACGCTCTGGATGCAATCGTTTACGATTGGGTTTCCAATGATGCAGCATGGACTGCAGCTCACAATCCTGCTGTTGCTAACGCTTGGGAATGGGGTGTTGAGAACACGGTAACGCTGACCGATAAGGACAATGACCAGAGTGTTTACTACGTAACCATCAGCAAGGCTGCGGCTTCGAGCGACGCTACCCTGAGCGCATTGACCGTCAACGGTCAGGCTATCGCGCTGGCTGACGGCGTATTCAACTATAGCTTCGAGTTACCGTACGGTACAAGCGTTGTTCCGACAGTTGCAGCAACGCCTAACCACGTAGCTGCTGTCGCTACCGTTGATCCTTGCACGCTCAGCGGCGCAACGATTACCGTTGTTCCGGAGTCCGGCGCAGGTGACCAACAGGTATACACGCTGACCTTCGTCATCTCCAAGTGGAAAGAGATCGTTATATGGGACGGTTCTACAATGAGTGCAGTAGCAACCAGTCCGGATGCAACGACAGGCTTTGCTTGGGCTGTAAATGGATTCGGCTCGATTAGTAGTTATACGACAACCTACGGCGAGAAGAGTTATTCCAAGTATCTGCCTTCAGGTGGAAGTTCCACCGGACGCTATATGACTCTTACTGTTCCGGAAGGTTATGTGGCTAAGTTCTATGTCGTAATGGCATCTCACTCGGATGGATCTGAGCGCGGTATGTTCATCGGTTCTAACCTCGTGAAGAATCCGGATGCAACCTCTGTTCTCGAACTCAGCAATAACGACCGCGACGAGGCTGTTGCAGGAACGTCTGAGATCGTAGGCGCAGGTACTTGGTACATTAACCCGAATGCTTCAATTGACTTCCAAGAGATACGTGCTTATCTCCGTCCGGGTTATGGTCGTACAGACATGCTCGGCAACGGTGTTCTTGGTACAGTCTGTGTAGATCACAATGTGGCAATTGAAGATGTTCAAGGAGCTACGATGTACGAGTTGATGGGTCGTGATTACTCCAACTTCGGTAAACTGGCATTTGACGAAATCACAAGCGGTGAACTCGAAGCAGGTGCTCCGTACGTATTCCAAGCTCACGGTGACAAGTTGGTTCTCTTCTATGGAGAGACTTCTGTTGCTGATCCGGTTGACAAGCACAACGGTATGTACGGTACGTTCGAGAAGATTGTGCTGACCGAACTCGAAGACATTTACTATTTCGCACAGAAAGCATTGTGGAGCTGCAAGGGCGCAGTCGATTTGACCATTGCTGCTAACCGTGCTTACGTGAAATTGAGCGAGGTGGGTGAAGTGTCATCCATGGCTCCGGCTCCTGGCCGTCGTCGTATCCTGATGGGCGTCAATGGTGAGAACCAGGCACAAGGTTTCGAGAACATCGAGAACGGTGACGCACCGATGAAGGTGATGATCGATGGTACGTTGTACATCCTCCGCGGTGAGAAAGTATTCGACGCAACGGGTCGCTTGGTGAAATAACCAAGCGCGCCCGTGCGCACCGCGCACACGCAAGCCTAAATTATATAATGTAAATAAATGATACAGAATATGAAAATGTATAAGAAACCAACTACAGAGACGCTGGATATCCGCGTAGAGAACCTGATGCTGAATGTGTCTGTTAATGGGGAAGGGTCCGGTGAGGAACACGTGCAAGCCGGCATGCCGAAACGCGGGAGTGTGATTCCCTAAATAATTCTGAACAGCATAAACCCTGCATTAAATAAGCATTAAATATGCATTTAATAAGGGTGAAGTTTGACACCGAAGGCAGCTCATTGGGCTGCCTTTGGTGTGTTTACGCCCGCCCGCGTGTACGTACATTATTTATTATAGTAGGGAGAGATAGGTTAAGGAAAATCGGGAACAGCATATTATAAGCATGTACCCCTTGTCTTTAATTGTTGCTAATTGTTGACCTGCAAAATGACCTATACGTCTGAAAAGAGGGATTTTGGTGACAAAAATAATTTTCTTGCGAAATTATTTGCAAATATTAAAAAGATTTTGTACCTTTGCGGCGATTTTGAAAAACACCCTAAGTACCAACGGTTAAGACACTACTTTTGTATGCAACAACCTACAGCATATCAGTATTTTACCACCGGGCTGACGTCCGTGAACAGGGTATATGCGCTTTAGAAACAGAACCATTGTACGGTTTTGTTTCTTTTTTTGCTTTGCCGGAGGTGATAAAATAACGAGAGAATAAATCGCCCGTCCTTAGAGAATAAGTCGATAGTTGGGATGGAACATATAAGGGGCATCTCGGAGGCAACTCGGAGGCATCTCGGAGGCATCTCGGAGGCAACTCAGAGGCAACCCCTACTCAAAAAGTCAGTATCGTTGATAACTAATCCGAACAGACTAACAAAAATCAAACGAATATTAATTAACCTTTTTGTTTAACTAAACATTATGAGAGATTATCGTACCCCTTGTGGGTTAAGAAAACTAAAACTATTTCTCTCCATGTTGATGCTGATAGCATTCAGCGTGGGAATATAAAGGGAATGGTTTAGGCTCATAAATGAGATGAAGTATTAATGAAACAGACAAAATCCATAGTCGTAAAAGGAACTGCTATCAATGTGCTATTAGACATGAACCAGAATGATTATATCTGTTTAACGGATATGACAAAAGGTTTTGAGGAGGGGAGCCGATTGATAGAGAAATGGCTTAACAACAAAAGCACGATTGATTTCCTTGGTGTATGGGAGCAGCTCTATAATCCTGATTTTAAAACCCCCGAATTCGGGGGAATTAGAATGGAGGCCGGCAGCAATCGTTTCTATATGTCTGTAAACAAATTTATTGAGAGAACAAATGCCATAGGGTTGTTCGCAAAGGCCGGGCGCTATGGAGGAACATAATCCTTCTTTAGCTGCTAAGGGGCTTAACCTAAGAGATACGGCTTCTATCAACCAGTTGATTGTATTATCCAATATGGAAGTCGTTAATGCAGAATTGATTAAGAGAGGAGTGGAGAAAGGAGAAAGATATTTGTTCTTAAAACAAATGGCGATAGACGAATTGGCTTCTCTTGATAAAACGAATGTTGAGCAACAATTCAAACGTCTTGAAACGAAGTACCCTCCAAAACTATCAAAACTTTAACAACAAAACAAACTATATTAATTAACCTTTTTGTTTAACTTTAAAATTTTAACATTATGAGAAAACTAAAACTATTTCTCTCCATGTTGATGCTGATAGCATTCAGCGTGGGAAATGTGTGGGCGGATCCTGCGGCTGCTGGAACCACGTTGTTTAGCGAGAACTTCGGTGGCTATTCCGCTAATGATGTTCCAAGTGGCTCAGTAACAACTGCCACAGGGCGCGTAGTTTATGGTAATGGTTCCGTTACTTATGCGTGCACAGCCTCTGGTACTAAGATTTACAATGAGAGTACAGGTGGCGGAACAGCTCCTGAAATTCTTGTGGCGAAAAATGGAGGTACATTTGTAATTGCAGGTATTCCTTCTGGTGACGCACAAGCAATTACGGTTTCTTGGACACAAAACAAACAATCCTTAGATGTTGCACCTACTGGAACTGGTTATTCGGGCTCTGTTTCGGGTAAACCTGCTAATGCGGGAACTAGATCATTTGACATCACGGTTGCTGATGGTGCAGATGCTACTTTTACTCTTACTTTTACGGGTTCTGGTACATCTAATGTCCGTGTTGATGATATTTTAGTGACGGTAAAAACCGCTGGCGAAGGTGGTGCTCCTGCTAAAACTCTCACAAGCATTGCCGTTTCAGGTACACCGACAAAGACGGCTTACTATGCAGGTGACGAGTTTGAACCTGCTGGTTTAACTGTAAAAGGTACTTATGATGATTCTTCAGTGGAAGATATTACTTCTGGTATTACTTGGACATACAACCCTTCTCAAACACTTGTAAAAGATCAAACTTCTATTGGCGTAATAGCAACAGTAAGCGAGATTGCAAGTGCAGAGTATAATGTTACTGGGTTGACTGTAACAGAAGCTTCGCCGAAGATAACTATTACGCAGAATGAAGTGGCTGATTTTGCTGCTAGTTATGCTGAATACACATGGACTGCTGGTGGCGTGTCTGGAAAATTGTATGCATATAAGAATGCAGGCATGCAATTTAACCCTAGTAAAACTGGCTATTACGTATATAATACAGATCCGATTCCTGGCCGTATTACTAAAATTACGATGACCAAGGCTTCCGGTACTGATCGTAGTTGGACTCCGTATGTTTCTACAACAGCGATGACCTCTGCTTCCGGAACCGCATTAGATGCTCAAACTGTTACGACATCTGGCGCAAGTTGGGATGTTACCGGTTCTAATAGTTATTTCTATTTAACTGTTTCTGGCGGCGCAACCGTTATTGGCTCTATTGTGATTGAATATACAGAGGATGCTCCTCCTGCAATCGATGCTCCTTCTATCTCAGGTGATGTAAACTTCGTTGGTTCAACTACTGTAACCATTTCTCACGATGATGCAGATCATATTTATTATACTACGAATGGTGTTGATCCGACAACGAGTTCGGCAGAGTATACCGCTCCGTTCGTAGTAAATGCAGATGGCACAACTACTGTTAAGGCTATTGCCGTTAAAGGTAGTGATGTAAGTGAAGTTGCGAGCAAAGGATTTACGAAAGTTACAGCGTTAGAGTCTTTGGCTGCATTGTTAGAGGCTACGGTTTCTGCGGAAACAGCATTCAATGTTGTTATTGACAATTGGGTTGTAACAGGTGTTAACGGCACACGCGCATGGATTTCAGATGCAGCTAACGAAAAGGGTATTCTACTCTATAAGTCCGGTCACAATTTTGTAGCAGGCAACAAACTGAATGGAGTAGTTATAGGCACTAAGACCAAACTCTATCAAGGTTATCCGGAGTTGACCTCTTTGGTTTCTACAGATGTTACTGTTACTACCGCAGAGACAGTTACTCCGCGTACTACTACTATTGCTGCTTTAACGAGCGGACATCCGAATGAGCAAGGTACGGTTGTTAAACTGGAAGGTGTAACATATGAGTCTTCTGCCCTTTCGGATGGTGTTAACTCGATTGCTGCTGATAACAAATTATTCAGTTCATTGGCATTGGTTGATGGAACAACTTACGATATTACCGGTGTAGTAGAGTATCTCAATGAAGGCGTAGTTAAGATTATGCCGCGTTCAGCTGATGACGTTGAAGCTAAATCTGCTGTGGTTGTTCCAACAGCCGCTAACTTGGCTGCCTTGAAGGCCGCAGAGAGAGGCACATATATCTTGACGCTCACCAATGCCGTTGTTACCTATGTAAATGGCAACAACGCGTTCATTGAGGATGCAACCGGTGGCGCACTGATTTACTTCGCAAGTCATGGTTATAGCGCAGGTGACTGCCTGAATGGTGATTATCAGGTTGTTACTACCGATTATCAAGGTAAGTTCGAGATTACGGCTATGGAGCCGCAGGCAGGTGCAGCAACTACCACAGCTGAGATTCCTTTGACGACGGTTTCGATTGCTACGCTCAATGCAGATTTCGCTGCTTATGAGAGCAAGCGTATTAAGATTGCAGGTGCAAATGTAACAGATGCTATTAGTGGTAGCGACCGCAACGGTGCTATCAATGATGGCGCAGCATTGGCAGTTTATGCAGCAGTTGCAAGCACTATCACGCTTACCGCTGATGATAATGTAGATATTATCGGTTATCCGGGCTTCCATAACACCGATCAACAATTGAACGTTTGGAGACAAGAGGATATTACCGTTAATGTAAAAGAAGATCCGGAATTAGCTTATGATCCGGCTTCCGAGACGATTGAGGAAGGCGACGCTTGGTCTGCTCCGACATTGGTTAACCCGCATAGTTTAACTATTGCATCGTACGCATCTAACAATGAGGCTGTAGCAACGGTTTCTGGCGAAGGTGTTATTGCTCTCGCAGGAGGACTTGGAACGGCTGTGATTACAGCACATACTGACGGCGATGCAACTTATGCTGCAGGAAATGCAACTTATACTATTACGGTTAATGAGGCTGGCGTATATTCTATGTCGTTCGACCTCTCTCGTGCAAGTTATGACGACGCAGCAGATGAGGAGGTTGTTTGGAATAGTAATGTTGTTACCATTACGGCACAAAAGAATACTGGCACAAAGGTCAACAACTATCTTGCAGGCAACTATTCGAGTGGAACTCTCATTGCAGAAACTCGCTTGTATGAGAATAATATTCTTGCATTTACTCCGAAGGCGGGTGTGACGATTACTAAAGTCGAATGGCATGCTACAGCAAAAGCATACGCTGAATCTTTAGCAAAAGAAGGAACTACAACCGCTTGGACTAATGCGACTGCTGCTTTGGATGGAGATGATAAGTTAGTTATCATAACTCCTTCTGCAGCCGGCGAATTCTCTGCTGTATTAGGCAAGAGTGGTAGCAATAAGGGAACACGTGCTCTAAGTGTGGTTGTATTCTACACCGCAGAGTCCGAAAAAGCTAAATTGACTGCTTCTATCTCTATCGACGATATGAACATGGCAGTTGGTGATGATGACATCCTTTTGTCGGCAATTGCGGCTACTTCCAACCCGAACAAGAAAGCGATTTCTTATGCGGTTACAAGTGGAACGGCGGTAACTATCGAGGGAACAGGCGCTGAGGCTGCATTGCATGCAGCAGCAGAAGGCTCGGCAACCATTACTGCTACTATTCCGAATGATTTGGGTAACTACACAGGCGCAACGAAGAACTTTACGGTTACTGTAGCTGCTGCGCCTGCAACATTGGAGAGCATTGCTATCTCCGGTGAGGCATCCGCATTGGAATACACCGCTGGTCAACACTTTAATCCTGCCGGTCTTGTTGTTACCGGAACTTATTCAGATGCTTCAACCGCTCCGATTAGCGAAGGTATCGATTGGGCATTTGATCCGGATCCTCTTACTGAGGGAACAACATCCGTATCCGTAACCGCTACGGTTGGTGAGATTTCAAGTGCAGCCGTTGTAGTTAACGGTTTGACCGTTAGCGCTGCTCCGGCTCCGACATCTGGTAATATAGTTATCCTCGCTGAGTACAACAGCAAGTTCTACGCAATGACCAATTCGCTTACAAGTGGCGCTTTGGCTGGTGTAGAAGTAGAGAAGGACGGTTCTAAGATTGTTGTATCTAGCGCAGAAGACAAGGCTGCTATCCAGTGGACTGCAACTGTAGATGGTGACAACACTACTTTGAAAGATGCCGAGAATAACTATATCAAGGGTTCGAGCGGTGCTTCCTTGTCGCTGGAGGCTGACCCATATAACTGGAATTGGGATGGCGAGAAGTCGTGCTATATTAGCTCTGCTTATACCAACCGCGGTCTCTTCTTCAATAGTGCAAATAATGTATTCAAGGGTTACGCATTAAGTAACATAACGAGTGACGGCTACGCTGCAACTGAAGTAATTGAGATTGATCCGGAAGATATTGTTATTTCTTCGAAGGTAGATCCGGAATTGGCTTATACTCCGGCATCGGATGAAATCACTGTAGGTGACGCTTGGTCAGCTCCGGTTCTCGGTTACGTAGAAGGCTTCGACGGATTAGCTGCTATTACTTACGAGTCAAGCAATGAGGCTGTTGCTACTGTTACTGACGCTGGTGTAATCGCTCTTGCCGGTGGCACTGGTACCGCAACTATTACTGCCACCTTCGCAGGTAATGCATCTTATCTTGCAGGTTCGGCTACCTATACCGTAAAAGTAAACGAGCCGGCAGAAGATTGCGATGGTACGGATGACTTCCTGAATACAGAAGATAAGGGTAACCCAACGAGCTACAGCAACCGTTCAACTCCTAACGGATGGACTGCTGTTAACGCAGGATATAAGGTAATTGACGAGAAGGCATACTGGATGATTAACGGTAAGACCACTGCTGTCGGTGTAATCACTTCGCCGGAACTGACAGGTGGACTTGGATCATTGAAGTTCAGATATGCAAATACCAATAGCGAGTCTAATGGTGTAAGTGTTAAGATTGAGATCAAGCAAGGCGGCGATGTCGTTAAGGAGTACACGCTTACCAAGCCGAACTCTGAGGTAGTACAAAATACGGTTTACACCGAACTCATTGAGAATATCAATGTAGAAGGTACCTTCCAGATTGTTATTACCAACCTCAGTCCGTCTAACAACACCGGAAACAAAGACCGTGTATCTATCGGTCGCTTCTGCTGGAGCAACTATAATGCTCCGGAACCCCCGGTAGTAGATTGGACCGAGGTTCGTAATGGTTTGACCGCAGGATGGTACTACACCATGTGTCTGGATAAGGCTGTTACTGCTGTTCAAGGTGCTACGATCTGGAGAGTTGTTAGCAAGGCTTCTAATGACGATAATCCGAATATCATCTTGGAAGATGTAGAAGGTCCGCTCGATGCAGGTCGTCCGTATATCTTCCGCGCTAAAGCAAACACGCTTCAGGTTGCTTACACTGGTGATGCAGTATTGGCTCCTGTAACGGAAGGCAACAATGGTCTTATCGGTTCGTTCTCGAAAACAAAGATTGCGCAAAGTCCGAATAACTTCATTATCTACGATAACGCATTGTACTACGTTAATTCGGATAATATATATGTTGGCGCAAATCGTGCATACTTGGATATGACCGGAGTTCCGGCTTATACTGGTTTAGCAGGAGCTCCTGGACGTCGTCGCGTAGTTATGACCGTTTACGGTAAGGATGAGGCTCAAGGCTTTGAGAACCTCCAAAGCGGTGATGCTCCGGTTAAGGTAATGATCAACGGTACGCTGTACATCCTCCGTGGCGAGAAGGTATATGACGCTACCGGACGTTTGGTAAAGTAAAAATTAACGAGTTAATCAATTAACGAATTAATGAAGAAAGGAAAAATGTTATGAAAAAGACATATGAAATACCGAGCGTAGAGTTGACGCAAATAGCAATGAGTTCCATCGTAATGGCCGGAAGTGGAGGAGCCCTCATTAACACCGGTTCTGGAACAGGAGGCCTTGGAGGCGGTGGCGGTGAAGAGATTACTGGTAACTAATCCGCAACTATCGCCTGTGTGCGCGAACAATATTTAGCGTGTACGCGTAAGGCGAACATACTCGACAGCCCTGCCATCCGGCAGGGTTGTTGGGTTATAGAGGGGCAGAGACCCAACAGTGACGTCTTCGTCTCGGTCGGCTTAGGCTCCCCGCCTGCCTTCCCTTTTCGAAGGCAAAAGCCGATTGCCTTCTCCAGGTCGCGAAGTGGTCACGGAAATGACAGCAAAATACCAGCAAAACCCCAGGCAAATACCCCGCAGGGATGTCCAAAATGCATTTTTATGGGCAAAAATTTGCGTATATCAAAAAAAATCAGTAATTTTGCAGCGCAAAATTGAAAGAAAGGAAAACAACTATGGAAGAGAGTGTGTTTGTGAAGTACAACACAGAGGAAGAACGTATGGAGGCGTTGCGTCGTATGGTCGGCCTGAGGAAAGTCTTCGAGGCGCATGTCCGTGAAATTATGGCTAAGCGTACCGATTTATAATTTGCACCATGGTCCATATTTCAGCTGATGCAGTTAATCTGCGTTCTACCTATAAAGTCAAACATTCTAGCATCATCTTGCGCAAAGACCATCCTATGCACAATAAAGTGCTAAGTACCTTCCATGATTTCATCGTTGAGCATAGTCAAAGATAACCCCATCCTCTCGCCCTTAAGGCGAACATACTCGACAGCCCTGCCATCCGGCAGGGTTGTTGGGTTATATAAGGGGCAGAGACCCAACAGTGACGTCCGTAATGATCGCGAAGTGGTCACGGAAATGACAGCAAAATACCAGCAAAATACCAGGCAAATACCCCGCAGGGATGTCCAAAATGCATTTTTATGGGCAAAAATTTGCGTATATCAAATAATTATAGTACCTTTGCGCCGCAAAGGTTTGCAAATAAAATCAATAAACAATAGTATTAACCAAAATCCTTTTATCATGAAAAAGATTCTTACTCTATTTACTGCCCTGATTCTATTCGGCAGTATGGGGCTTGTTCAAGCGGTGACATACACTCCTGCGGGTACACCGGCATCCGTTTTTACAGCTGAATGGACACCGAATACTCCGGCGAATGACATGGTGCTTTCGAACGGATTGTATGTGTTTGCCAAAAAGAGCGACTTCGCGCAGACATCGATTTCCTTTAAAGTATGCCAAGACCATGCATGGACAACGGCTTATCCGGGTAGCAATTATAACTACACTATTCCGGCAGGCGCGAAATATCTGATTATTACGTTTAATCCAAGTGGAAATGCGGTAAATGCGTTCGCTATTTCATCTATGACGGTCGCTGGAGATAATGGTGCATTATTTGGAAGTACATGGGACCCTTCCGCCACTGCAAATGGTATGACCCTTCAAGGCAATGGCACCTATATGTTCGAGAAGGAGCATGTGGCATTAGCTGCCGGTACAATTAATTTTAAAGCCTGCGCTAATCATAGTTGGGACAAAGCATGGCCGGGGTCCAATTACTCGCTTTCTATTCCGGAATCAGGAGAGTATACCATTACCATCACTTTTGACCCGAAGACTCTCGTCGTCTCCGCTACGGCAGACTTGGAAGTGCCGGTTGTGGTTATTCCAGCTATTCAAATTCATAGCAATATTACAAATCCCTCCTGGGAGTCGTCGGCTAACTTTACATTGGCCGGAAATGAAGAAACTGCCAGTCTGACTCTATCCGGAGTGACGAAAGGCAATTATGAGTTCGGCGTAAAAATTGACGGGACATGGACTTCCAACGGCTCTGCTTTCACGCGTGCAAATAATTCTTATGCAGTAACCGCAGGCAGCGGAAACTGCACATTCAATGCGGACAGAAACGGAGACTATACTTTCACATGGACTTTCGAGTCGAACACATTGGAGATAACCTATCCGGCCATTCCTGCGCAAAGTGTAATTATTGACGGTTTGGCAGCCCAGATTCTCAAAGGTACCACCGTTAATTTTGCAGACTATGTAACCTCTTCAGGTATTGACGAACCGGGCTATCGGTTCTATGTAAAACCGCAAGGCGGTGACTATAGTGCTGTTGCATCTCCCTATACCTTTGCTGCAGAAGGTGAATATGTCGTAAAAGTAGAAGCGCTTGAGTACAATACCGGCGACCCGGTAGCAAGCGACGAGTCAGAGGTGGTTGTTTATGACACCCATACCTTCACCAGCGGCACAATACTTTATGTGGACTTCAGCGCCATGACTGATGGAGGTAAGGGTGTTAACTATCCGTATGGCGACACGAAAACCTCATTAGACTATGACGCTGCCGGTGTCGGAAAACTCAAGACGATTGTATTCACAGCCGATGTAGAATGGACTACCAACGATGTGTTTATCAAAACAGAAAAAGCAGGTTGGGATCCGGGTATGAAGTTCACCGTTCCCGGAGACGGACAGAACTGTGCGGTAGTGGCAGCAGACGGTGCTTCCTATACATGGGGCACATACGATGCTCCGGTAACTCCTCCAACCGTAGAAATTAAAGGAGGTTGGGACGGATGGACGGATCCTACGGAATTCTTCCCGGCGGTGGATAATCAGTCCACCAAGGCAACAGTGCATTTGACACCGGGCAATTATGACTTCAAACTCATCCTTGAAGGTGACGACTGGAGAAGCAACAATCAGAAGTATCATCGTTTCTATAATAGCGCATCGGGGATTACCGATAACCTGGATAATATGGAAATTCAGGCGGATGCCGAAGGCGATTATATCTTCGTTTGGACATACGCTACGAATACGTTGTCGATTTCCTTCCCCGAAACACCGGCAACGGGTACTAACGAAGTCAAGTTCTTCGCTCCGCGTAATGAAGAACATCCTTGGAATGAGGTCTATGTATATGCATGGCGTCGCACCGCCGGTGACGATGTCCCCCTGACTCCCGCATGGCCCGGTGAACTTGCGACCAAAGACGGCGAATGGTATAAAGCAACCGTTGACAAAGGCGCATGTGTCATTTTCCATGACAACAACGGTATGCAGAGTTTCGATTTAGAGAATGTTCAGAAGGATGCTTGCTATATCCCGAATGAGATCGTGGACGGCGACCCCATTAAGACGAAATTCTATGAGAGTTGCACGGTCAGTTATTTCCTTACCGGTGACGAAGGTATCATGGGAGCAGGCAACGCATGGAAGGCAGACCTCGCAGAACGTCAGTTAGACGGCAGTCACCAAATCACTCTTTCCGATCTGCCGGCCGGAATGTACGAGTTCAAACTCACTAACGGAAGCTGGGCTTGGAGTCTCGGAGGAAAAGAGCACCTGAACAACTCTTGTTCGACCGGCGCTGCTACAACGGGTTCCGGCAACGTGAAATTCAAGATCGAAAGCGCACAGGATGTGACCATTAGTTATGACCCTGCAACTCAAAAGATATGTCTGGATGCCGAAACTGTGCTGCCGTTAGAGGACATTCGTAAAGATCTGACCCCGAATCACTACTACACGATTTGCTACCCGAAATCTATGACAGATGTTCAGGGCGCAACGCTATGGAGCTTCATCGGCAAGGATGCAGAGTTCGCTTACATTGAGCAAGAGACGGCTACTACTATCGAGGCTGGTAAACCGTACCTCATGTATGCTACTGCATCTACTGTACAAGCTGTATTGACAGGCGACGAGGCAAGTACACCTGTTGATAACGGCGCTATTCACGGTACGTTCAGCCCGTTGGTACAAGAAGTTTTGGACGGTTTGGCTGCTACAGCAGGACATGACCTGTATCTTGTGATCGGCGACGAGTTACGTCGCGCAACGGGTACTGGCACGGGAAGTAACACGCTTCCGGCTCAACGTGCGTACGTGATAGTAGATGAAATTACCGGTGGCAAACCCGCCGGGGCTCCGGGCAAGAAGGTACGCTCAATGCCGATGCAGAAGGATCAGGCACAAGGCTTCGAGAACCTCGAGACTTCGGATAAACCGATGAAGGTAATGATCGAAGGTACGCTGTATATCCTCCGCGGAGAGAAGGTATATGACACAACCGGACGCCTTGTAAAATGAAGGGTGAAAAGTGAAAATTGAAAGAGTGAAATCAGTGGATTAGCAGGTTCGGGAAACCTGCCTGCTAATCCGCAGAACACAAATTCTAATTAAGGAAAGGAAAACATTATGAAAAACAAAGTATATAGCAAGCCTATTGTAGAGGCTGTACCAGTTCAAATGAGTTCCATCGTCATGGCCGGAAGTTCTACCCCCGGAATAAGCATCGGCGACCCGATAAGCGGTGGCACGGGAGGCTAACGCCGGACAAACACCCTACTGTGACGTCCGCAATGCGAACGACATGCGAATGAGAGAGGCGGCAAAGACCCGCCTCGCAACAACAAAAGCGACCCGCAAATGCAGGTCGCTTTTGTTGTTGGTGAGTGTGTGGCACTCAGCCGAAGGGTTGGGATTATTCAGCCGGCTCAGCGGGGAACTCAGCTGCAGGTTGAGCTGCAGGAGCGTCGTCCACTACGATAACCGATTGATCTTCAGCAACAGCCTGACGACCTTTGCTGAAACCAACGGCAGCGATGCTGAATACGACAATCAGGGCAATCAGCGTCCACGTCGTCTTCTCCAGGAAGTCTGCCGTCTTCGGCGCACCCATCACTTGGTTGCCGCTCGCGAAACCGGCAGCCAATCCACCGCCTTTGCTATTCTGTACCAACACCAACAGCGTCAGCAGGATAGCGGCGATAACGATCAGGATTGTTAAAAATACGTACATAGCTATGTTTTATTTATGATTTATGATTGCTTTCGGCAAAATCGGCGGCAAAGGTACTGCTTTTTTTTGACATACGCAAATAATTGCTTATTTTTTTTACCAGCGAGCGACTGTGTCGTTGAAGATATTCTCTGCGAATTCGGTGATCATCGCATTGCAGAGTTCTTCCTGAATATCCGTCAGCAGCAAGTTCGAATCGTAAGTCTGATACGAAGTATATGTCTTGTCGAACGACTCCTCAGGGTTGACATTATTGGTGAAATGTACCACTACGGTGATGGTCAGTTTACCTTCCGCAGCGTATGAGTCAGCCGAGATGGCCCCCTGCGTAACGGTGTAGCCGGTGATTTCTCCTTCTATCTCCAAGTCCCCGCCTTTGCGCAACATCTGCAGTCGTGTCTGCCGTTGGAATAGGTCGCGAATGCCTTCGGTGAGTGCATTGCTGAGCGTGGGGTTCACAAGCGGTGCGTTGTTAGGGAAGTCGGCGATGGAGATGGAGTGTGTCGTTTGGTAGTTGATGTTCGCGCCGTTCATCTTATAGCTGATGGAGCAAGACTGGAAAGAAAATAAACAGAGATAAACACTTGCAAAAATAACCAGCCTTAGCAGGCTTCTACCGCTTCGTCTCACCATATATTTGCATGGAAAAAACATAAAAATTAGGTTTATTGCCCTGCGGGCGTTTATAGGGTTTATTGCGACTTCGTCGCGTTTAAATGCGGCTCTGCCGCACTACACGGCGTTAGGCTTTCACCTTTCACAGCCCGTATTCTTTGATTTTGCGGTAGAGGGTGCGTTCGGAGATGCCGAGTTGTGCAGCTGCCACTTTGCGGTTTCCGCCGCTTCTTTCCAGCGCCTCCTTTATCAGTTCGCGGTTGGTGTCCTCAAGACTGACGCTGACGGGCGACTGCGGTTGTTCTTCTTGCCGCTCGTCTTCGATGATTTCGCCGTTCTCCCACGGCTCGTCGTCCTCAGGCTGACGGATAACCGTGCGCGCCGGAATCTCTTCTTTGCGCCGACCGTTCAGCAGCAGTTCCTTCAGGGACTCGAGGTCTTTCTTGTTCTGCATCACCATATTATAGAGAATGCCGATCTCGTGCGAGTAGTCTTTGGTTTGTTCCTGCGCAGGATTGCGAAGAACGATGCCTTGCTGGTTCTCTTCTTTCGGGAGGTATTTGCGCAGTGTGTCGGCGCTGATCTGATGATCCATTTCGATGACCGCAATCTGTTCGGCGAGGTTCTTGAGCTGGCGTATGTTTCCTCGCCAGTAGCAGTTCTGCAGCAGTCGTGTTGCATCATCGCTGAGGGAGAGAGGCGGCATCTGGTATCTCGAGCAGAAGTCCACAGCGAACTTCCGGAAGAGCAGCGGAATGTCCTCTTTTCTTTCGCGTAGCGCGGGAACGCGTATCTCTACCGTATTAAGACGATAAAACAGGTCCTCGCGGAAACGTCCGTCCTCGGTAGCCTGTCTCATGTTGAGGTTGGTGGCCGCAACGACGCGTACATTGGTTTTGCGGACCGTACTCGATCCCATTCTCAGAAACTCGCCCGTCTCGAGAACGCGTAACAGTCGCACTTGGGTCTGAAGCGGCAGTTCACCCACTTCGTCGAGGAAAAGCGTCCCCCCGTCGGCAATCTCGAAATAGCCTTTGTGCTCGGCTTTCGCATCGGTGAAGGCTCCTTTCTCATGTCCGAAGAGTTCGCTGTCGATGGTGCCTTCCGGAATAGCACCGCAGTTCACGGCGAAATATGCGCCGTGTTTGCGTGCCGAATAGGCATGTATGATTTTTGGGAAATGCTCCTTACCCACACCGGATTCACCGGTGATGAGTACACTCAAATCGGTGCGCGCTACTTGCACCGCAATCTCGATATCCCGATTGAGCAGCGGACTCTGGCCAATGATACCGAAGCGCTGCTTGATAGCCAATAACTCTTGTTGTGTCATAAAAACCTGACAAAATGTCATGCAAAAGTACTGCTTTTTTTTGAAATATACAAATATCCGTACTTTTTTTTTGAAAAATTTGCATATATGCATTTTTTGTAGTACCTTTGCGCGCTAATTTTGAATAACTGCACGCTTTTTTTGAATAACTATGCGTAAATTTCTGCAAATGACTCTCGGGATTGCGGTGTTGTCGCTTATGGCGAGTTGCGTAACCCAGAAACAAATGACCTATGTATCGAACGCTCAGCCGGCGACGGCGGACTCCATCAATGCGAGTTATCAGCCGCAGTCGGAAATGACCGTTCGTGTAGGCGACGCCCTTACGATTTATGTATCCGCTTTGGATTTGGAGGCGGTAGTCCCGTATAACCTTCCGGCTGTGGTGTACGCCACGCCCGGTTCGACCACTCTATCCACGACCCCTGCGCTGCAATACTATATTGTGGATGAGAACGGCGACATCGAGTTTCCGGTGCTGGGTAAGCTGCATGTATCAGGCTTGAAGCGAACGGAAGTGGAGGCGCTGGTGAAGGAGAAACTGGAGTCTCAGGTCCTGAATCCGCAAGTGCATGCCCACATAGTGAACGCGAAAGTGTCTGTGCTGGGAGAGGTGAACCGTCCCGGCAGCGTGGTGATGACGAATGGACGCATGACGCTTTTTGACGCGCTGGCTTCCGCCGGCGACATGACGACTTACGGCCGCCGCGACAACGTGCTCGTGACACGCGAGGTGGATGGTAAATTGGAAATAGCGCGCCTGAATCTGCGCGACGCAAGTATCTTCACTTCTCCGTATTTCTTCCTGCAGCAAAACGACGTGGTGTATGTGTCTCCGAACAAAGTTCGCGCGGTAAGCAGTGCGAATGCGAGTTTGTGGCTGAGTATGGTTTCGACGGTAGCCAGTGCAGCTACGGTGATAGTGACCGTAGTGAACTCGGCGCGTGCTGCCAAGTAATATAGAGGTAAGGGATCAGAGATTAGAGTATAGAGAATGGAACAAAACAGAAATAATGAAATCGATGTGCGTAAGATAATGCGCATCGTCATGGAAAAATGGTACTGGTTCGCAATTGGCGTATGTTTCTTCGTACTTCTCGGCACAGCGTATTACCTGCGCAAGGCTCCTGACTGGACGACGGACGCGACCATTGTACTGCGTCAGAAAGACACCAGTCTGGGTGACCAGTTGGGTTCGCTCGCGATGCTCGGGTTGGGTGGCAATACCGCAGCCGAGGACGAAGTGGTCGTACTCTCTTCACGCGGACTGGTGACACAATCTCTGGATGCGCTGAACCTTTGGGAATCATCGTATGTAAAAGACGGATTTCGCTGGAAAGGCGAGTTCAAGAATCCGGCATTAACGATTGATTACCTGCAACTGAGCCAGCGTGGAAAAGAACGTCCTTTCATCGTCTATGTAAAACCGACGAAAAAAGGCTATAAGGTGCGTGTGAAGAGCGGTTTCTTCCATCGTTCAACCACGAAGGTGACGAGCCTGGACGAGCCTGTAGAGACGCTCGCCGGGACCTTGTTTATCCATCCGAACCGCACCCTGAGCGCAGATACCACCTACCGCGTAGTCCATAAACGCCATGAGTTAGTGGTGGCCGACTACCGCAAGTTGATCTCCGTTGCCCTGCATAAGAAAGAGAGTAACATCATCAAACTGACGATGAAATCGCCGATGCCGGACCGCGACCGCGCACTGCTGCACCAAATCATAGAGCAATACAACCTCAATGCCATCGTGGACAAGAATATGCTGGCGTCGAATACGGCTTCGTTCATCAATGAGCGAATGAATATCATCACCGCCGAGTTGAGTGAGGCGGAGAAAACCGTTTCGCAGTACAAGGAGAAGAATAAGATTACCGATATAGAGACGCAAGCGCGTTTGATTCTTGAGGCCAACAGTGTTGAGCAACAAGCCATGGCGGAGATCGAGACGCAGTTGAACCTCGTGGATTATATTGATGAATTCCTGCACAACGAGTCGAAGCAGGGAAGCCTCATTCCTGCCAATATAGGAATCACCGATGCGGCGTTAGAGTCGAGCCTGTCGGAGTATAACTCGATTGTGCTACAACGTATGCGTATCCAACGCACCGCAACGGAGAATAACCCGGTGTTGGAGCAGATGGACATGCAACTGGCCTCGATGCGCCAGAATATCATCGCAACCATCAGTTCAGTACGCGAGAGTCTGCGTATCCGCCAGCGTAACCTGCAAGCGCAGGATTCGAAGTTCAACCGCCGGATCAAGGATGCTCCGGAACAGGAACGCGAGTACGTGCGCATTGTTCGTGACCAGAAAATAAAAGAGCAACTTTATCTGTTCCTTTATGAGAAGCGCGAAGAAAACGCCCTCATGTTAGCCGCGACGACGATACCGGCAAAGATACTCGATGTCCCCCAGCGCGATGTGAACAGCCGCAAGCCGAGATTGATGAACCTGCTGATGATGTGCTTCATCCTGGGTCTGCTGATCCCTGCGGCACTGCTGTACGTCTATACACTTTTCAATGACAAAGTGGATGATGCGAAGGAATACGAACGTCGTGTGAAAGCGCCGCTATTGGGCGAGATTGTTCAGAACTCCCGTCATGCACATATCGCCATCCGAGAGGGCGAGTCCACCGTCTCGGCGGAACTCTTCCGTTTGATTCGCGCGAACCTGCGCTTCATGATTTCATCGGAGAAAAAGAATCCGGTCATTCTCGTCACATCGTGCATCAACGGCGAAGGTAAATCGTATATATCGAGTAATATCGCTCTGTCACTGGCTATCCTCGGAAAGAAAGTGGCATTGGTTGGCCTCGATATCCGCAAGCCGATGATCGCACAGTATTTCGGCTTGGCGCAGAAAGGCCATCTGACGGACTACCTCGCTGAACCGAGCGTGACGATAGACGATATCATTGTGCCGAGCGGTGAGCATAAGAACCTCGATCTGCTTCCTTGCGGTACTATTCCTCCGAACCCGGCTGAGTTGCTGCAGACTAAGCGTGTGGAGGAATTGTTCTCCGAACTGCGTAAACGCTATGACTATATCATCGTCGATACCGCGCCTGTAGCGCTTGTGAGTGATACGTTCCTGCTGGATCGTATAGCCGACATGACGATCTTCGTCAGCCGCTACAAGTACACGCCGACGGAGATGATTGATTATCTGAATCAACTCATTGAGCAGGACCGCATGCATAACATAGCTTGTGTACTCAACGGCACGAAGAGCAGCCGCAAAGGCTATGGCTATGGGGCTCAAGAGAGTCGAGGATTGTGATTTGTCAAGTGTCATTTAGATGATAGTTTGTGTAGCAGAGAAACCGTCGGTGGGTGAGTATATCGCCCGTGTGCTGGGAGCCAACCAGCGCAAAAACGGCTATTTCGAGGGAAACGGTTATCAGGTAACCTGGACTTTCGGTCATCTCTGCGCATTATTGGATCCGCAGGAATATACGGAGCAGTGGAAGGGGTGGAACCTGAGTACGCTGCCGATGATTCCTGCGCGATTTGCTATCAAGGTGTCCGGCGACGAAGGCGTACACAAGCAATTCAATGTCATCAAGAGCCTGATTGAGCAAGCCGACGAGGTGATCAACTGCGGCGATGCCGGCCAGGAGGGAGAACTCATCCAACGCTGGGTGTACCAGCAGGCGGGCTGCAAATGTCCGGTGAAACGTCTTTGGGTCAGTTCGCTGACCGAAGAGGCTATCCGTGAGGGTTTTCAGGCATTAAAGGACCAATCGGAATACCAGCATCTGTATGAGGCGGGCATGATGCGCGCCATCGGGGACTGGTTGTTAGGCATGAACGCTACGCGTGCATATACTATAAGGTATGCGCAGGGGCGTGGGCGTGAGAGACAGGTGTTGTCTGTAGGACGCGTGCAGACGCCTACACTCGCACTAGTGGTGAAGCGGCAGGCGGAGATAGAGAACTTCATACCGCGCACCTATTGGGAACTGAAGACCAACTACCGCGACACACTGTTCAACGCCCAGATACCGGTGGAGGACGGCGAATATGCCATCACAAGCGAGGAGCAGGGACAGGCCCTTGTGGACAGCATCAAAGACCTGCCGCTAACCATCATGAGTGTGGAGAAGAAGAAAGGCATCGAATCCGCGCCCAAACTATATGACTTGACATCGCTGCAGGTGGACTGCAACAAGAAATACTCCTTCTCCGCCGAGCAGACACTGCAGTTCATCCAGTCGCTATACGAGAAGCGCGTGACGACTTATCCGCGTGTGGACACGACCTATCTGAGCGACGATATCTATCCGAAAATCCCGAATACTTTAGCCGGAATCAAAGATTACTACCCGCAGGTTGCACCGCTGCTGGGTAAGAAGTTGCCGAAATCGAAGAAGGTGTTCGACAATAAGAAAGTGACTGACCACCATGCCATCATCCCGACGGGCATGCGTCCCGAAGGACTCACCGCGGACGAGAAGAAAGTATATGATCTCGTGGCGCTGCATTTCATCGCGGTGTTCTATCCGGAGTGCGAAGTGAGCAACACTACGGTGCTGGCGAAAGCAGGAGAGATTGATTTCAAGGTCACCGGCCGCGAAGTGCTCAAACCCGGATGGAGGGTGGTGTTTGAGAATGAGCGTTCGCAGAGCGAGCCCAATGATGAGAATGAAGCGAACGATGAAAACGCGAAGTCCCTTCCGGCCTTTACAAAAGGGGAGAGCGGCGCACATGTACCATTACTGAAAGAGAAGACCACCACGCCGCCGAAATACTATACCGAGGCCACGCTCCTGCGGGCGATGGAGACGGCTGGTAAAACTGTGGAGAACGACGAACTGCGCGAGGCGATGAAGGAGAACGGTATAGGCCGTCCCTCCACGCGTGCGGCTATCATCGAGAAACTCTACCAGCGCAAGTATATTGTGAAGCAGGGCAAATCGCTTCGTGCTACAGAGACGGGTATCAACCTTATTCATACGATTATTTCTCCGCTGCTGAAGTCCGCTGAACTGACGGGGCTTTGGGAGAAAAAACTGCGCGAGATAGAGCGCGGCGAATACCGTGCGCAGGATTTTCTGACGGAACTGAAAGAGATGACTTCCGGAGTGGTGCGTGATGTGAAGACGAACAAAGCAGGCATGCTCTGCCCTGTTTGCCGTCAAGGATTAATCATCCGCGGCAATACCCGCTACGGCTGTTCCCGCTGGCGCGAGGGGTGTACCTATGCTGAAGCATTTTAGATTTAAGATTTTTGATTTGAGATTTAAGAATTGCAAAGTCGAGTTTGCAAAAAAATGCATATGTGCATTATTTCCGTCAAAAAATACACATTCACGTGTGTTTTTTTTTGTACCTTTGCCGCCGAATTTGATGCACATATACGCGCATGCAATGAGAAAACCCAATTTTCATTTAATTCAATTTAATATCAACACAAACAAAATCTCTATGAAACTGAATTTTAGAGTGTTCCGTACCATGGTGCTTTCGGCCTTGCTTTTCATAGGCATGGCTGCTGAGGCGCGTGTAATCAGCGGAACGGTAAAAGATCCGACAGGCGAGACAATCATCTCCGCCTCCGTGGTTGTGAAAGGTACCACTATCGGTACAGTGACGGATTTCGATGGTAATTATACTATCGATGTGCCGGATGATGCGAAGGTGCTTGTGTTCTCCTACATCGGAATGAAGACGCAGGAGTTGACGATCACCGGCAATGTAATGAATGTGGTGCTTTCCGAGAACAGCGAGGTGCTGGAGGAAGTGGTGGTTACCGGTTATGGTACGACCAAGAAACGCGACCTCGTTACAGCAGTTAGTTCCGTTAGCGCGGATCAGATTAAGGATGTGCCGGTAGCAAGCGCAGCTGAGGCTCTTCAAGGTAAGTTAGCCGGTGTGGCAGTAACGACTGCCGAGGGTAGCCCGGATGCAGATGTAAAAATCCGTGTGCGTGGTGGTACCTCTCTGACCCAGAGCAACGACCCGTTGTATATAGTGGATGGAATGCCGGTCAGCTCCATCTCGGACATTGCGCCGACGGACATTGCTTCGATGGATGTATTGAAAGATGCTGCGGCTACCGCTATTTACGGTGCGCAAGGTGCAAACGGCGTTATCATCATCACAACCAAAGAGGCGAATACCAGCAGCGAGGACAAGATGGTTTTCCATTTTGATTACACAGGTTATGTTGGCTGGAAATGGTTGGCAAAACGCCCGCAGTTGTTGAGTAATACAGATTTCATCATGACGCAGATGGAGAATGCTTATCTATGGCGTGGTGGTGTCAATGATGCTAACTTCTACGACTTTTTCCCTTCTAAGTACGCCGGAGATTTTGCAACGCTGATTAAAGATGCAGAGAAGTTTGAGCGTACCGATTGGCTGGATAAGACCTTTGGACGTTCCGGTTTTGATAGCAACCACAGTATTTCTGTCAGCGGTGGTAACAAGAATGCCACGTTCAATCTTAACTACACGCGTACAGACAACACGGCTATCATGCAGGCTTCGGATTATCACCGTAATAACTTGAGTCTGAAGGCCAAATTCAAACCTATCAAGAATATGACTATCGCGTTCAATACGCGTTATTCGGATACGAATGTGAATGGATCGGGTTCGAATACTACAAAAGACGAAGGTTCAAAGACTGCTTCTGAGTCCCGCTTGCGTAACTCGGTGGTATATACTCCGATACATCTGGAAAAGCAAGCTGTGAGCGAGGAAGATCCGGAGGACCGTTTCGGTAGCCTTTATAATCCTTTGGAAGTAATACATGATAACTACAAGAACAAGAAAGAGGTTCGCTTCAATGTGAATGGATATATCTCTTATAAGTTCCTGAAACATTTTACATGGAAATCCGAGATTGGCTACGATTACAAATCCGTTAATACCAATCGTTTCTACGGAGCAAAGACCGCTTATACGGCTCAAGTGTTGTGTCCGGGAAAGAGTGCCGGTATTGTGCTGAAGGAGTTTAATTCCAAATTCCGCCAGACGAATACCTTTAACTGGGATCAGAAATTTGCCGAGGCGCATAATGTGTCGTTGCTCTTGGGTGAAGAGGTTCTTATCAATAAAGGTTGGGATGCTACTCAGACATTCATGGGCTTCGATAAATCCATGGAGCCGGAGCGCGTGTTCCAGTTATTAGGAAGTGCTGAATCTTCGATCAGTACGAACTATATCGACCCGAACGATAATATGTTATCATTCTTTGCCCGTGCGAACTATGATTACAAATCGCGTTACTATGTATCGTTGACCTTCCGTGCTGATGGCTCTTCCCGTTTCACGAAGGGAAATCAATGGGGCTTCTTCCCGTCGGCAGCCGTTGCATGGAATATTGCGGAGGAGAGTTTCATGGAGAATGCACAAAGTTGGATGTCTCAATTGAAACTGCGTTTCTCGTATGGTACAGCGGGTAACAATCAAGTGAATTTGGGATACTTGTATCCTGATTTCGTGACCAGCCAGCCGGGAACACCCTGGATCAGCGGAATCACGAATGTATCCTGGATTGCCGGTGGAAGCAAGAAGATTGCCGCGAACCCGAATCTGAAATGGGAGACTACGATTACCCGTAACCTTGGTATCGATTACGGTTTCTTCAACCAGCGTTTGAGCGGTTCTTTGGATCTCTATCTCAATACCACAAAAGATCTGATTTTGCTTTATAACTTAAGCCAAAGCTATTCTGCTCAGTATCGTAATATCGGTTCTACAGAGAACAGAGGTATCGAGTTCTCGGTGAACGGAATCATCCTGGATCATCATGCTAAAGATTTGCATTATAACTTGAGCGTTAGCGCAAATATCGCTGCGAACAAGACTATCGTGAAAGATCTGGGTGGCCTGGAGAGTCTTCCTGCTCCGACAGGTCTCTTCTCCGGTACACTGCCAGAGTTTAATGCGTTCCCCGGTCAGGCCATAGGTAACATCTATGGTTTCAAGACCGATGGTATTTATCTCGCTTCACAGGATTTTGAGGACTACAGCGGTGTTAACTGGCAGTTGAAAGACAATGCGGTACAACCTCACGCAGACCAAGGTAAAGCATACCCGGGTATGGTCAAATTGGCAGATGTGTCAGGCGCTAATGGTACGCCGGATGGCAAGATTGATGCCAACGATTTGGTTATCTTGGGTAATGCACTGCCTAAGTGCTCCGGAGGTTTCTCCATCAACTTCAATATCGGCGGTGAGAAATGGGGACAGGTAGATGTAGGTGCAAACTTTACGTATGCAATCGGCAACAAGGTCCTGAATCTGAACAAGATGGACTGGACGACCATTGGAACAAGTGATAACAAGACCTCCTGGCGTAACATGCTGTCTGACGTGGCATTCCAAAACCGCTACTCGATGATTGACACCACCGGAGCTTATTTGCCGGATGTGATTAGCGCCCGTCCTGAGATTGGAAATGATTTCGATTTGATGGCTAAAGAATTGGATGCGATCAATGCGAACAAGACTCGTTCTCCTTATTCGAAGGGCTATTTGATCACAGACGAATTTGTTGAGGATGGCTCGTTCCTGCGTTTGAACCAATTGACTATCGGTTACTCGCTGGCGGATAAATGGATCAGCAAGGCATATATCACCAAATGCCGTATCTATGTTCAGGCAAGTAATCTCTTCTGCGCAACCAAGTATTCGGGCTTTGACCCGGAAGTGGATGTGTTGGGAAGCAAGAATCCTCTTCAGCCGGGTGTTGACTATTCGGCTTATCCGAAGAGCCGCGGCTTCAACGTAGGTGTTAACTTGTCATTCTAAATCGTAAAAAATTATACAGCAATGAAAAAGTATATTAGTTATATCATGATGGGCGTGGCAGTGCTTTGCACCGGTTGTGATAATTTCTTCTCCAACAACTCGCCCTCTTCTATGGACTCTCAGATTTTTGCTTCCGATGAGCAGACTGAGCAAGTGATAGCAGGAATATATGCTATTTTGGGCGAGCAGAACTCCTATCGTACACGTTTAGGTGGTCCGTGGGTAATGCCCGGAACCGATATTGAGTTTTATGCCCCAAGTAGTTCATCGGCTACACCGGACTATGCAGTGTACTCAATGACAAGTGCAGGTCATGCGGATTTGAATGTGAAGGATAAGAATCCATGGGCGTATTTGACTGTCGGCATTGAGCGTGCCAATGTGGCTATCAACGGTATTGAGCATGGTTCGGATACCACGAAAGCTACCTTCCGCTATCTCTACGGTGAGGCTTTGACTCTTCGTGCATGGATGACCTATGAGATGCTTAAATTGTGGGGTGATATCCCGTATATGTTCTCCCCGATGGACGGTACGGATGCATCTATCTATCCGAAGAAAGTGGACCGCAATCTTGTATTCGAGAAACTGCGTGTAGATTTGAAGCATGCGGCGCAACTGATGCCTAATGCCGCTGAATGTCCGGGTATTGTTCCCTCGCTTATCAAAAAAGCAACGGTGGAGCGTATGAACCGCGAGTTCGCTTTGGGACTTCTGGCGCGTATCGACCTGGTGTATGCCGGCAAGGCATTGCGTCCTCTGCAAATGGAAAAAGGAAGTGCTTGGAAAGTGGATTTCAACGTGGACGAGAACAAACGCATAGAGTTGCTGAACGAAGCCATGTGGGCATGCGAAGAAGTGATCAATGCCGACGGCTATTCCAAACTGCTGGACAACTATCAGGATGTCTTTAAGGCCGTTTCTGCCAGCGTAACGGATTACAATCAATCCGAGAGTCTTTGGGAGATTCCGTTTGCTGACGGAACCCGCGGCCAGTTCATGAACCGTATGGGTGCTTATGTCAACAAGACTGTCATCAATGCAAACTTGCTCAAAGGTATGACAACCTCTTCCAAGTCAAACGCGAAGATAGTGGCTACTCCTTCCTATATCTTCTCCTTTGAACCCGGGGATAAACGCAAATGGGTTACTTTGAGCCCGGGAGAATGGGCGTATGATGCAGATTCTAAGATTGAGGGAACATCCGGCAGTGTGCTTTACCAAAGTCCGGAAAAGATTGTAAAGAACTATTTCGGTAAATATCGCCAGGAATGGATGATCTTTACGACCTCTGGAGACGAAGATGGTATCAATATCCCGCAAATGCGTTTTGCCGATGTGCTGCTGATGTATGCTGAGGCTGCTATCGGTAGTGTATGCGGAGTAAAACCGACACGGCCGGATAACCTCGGTGCTCAATCACTCTTTGATAAAGTACGTGCGCGTGCAGGATTGCCCTCCAAACCACTGACAATGGAGAACATGATGCAAGAGCGTGCATGGGAGTTCGGCGGCGAATTTATCCGTAAATATGACTTGATGCGGTGGGGTGTATTCGCTGATAAGTTATGGGCCGCCCAGGAAGACATCGCAAACTTTACGCACATAACCAACGGTAAAATAGATTTTACCGGAACTCCGTATGAAGGCAAATTATCGGATGCTATCTATGTAAAATATGCCACCACCAATGAGGTAACAAAGGATGGCTCTGTCGCTTACCGCATAGACCAGATATATGGTCTCCAGTTAGGCGAGAATGGTGTTCCTAACGGATATGTAGATGGTAGCGAAACCGGAGGATGGGTGAAGAGCGATGCCTATATTAGCAATAGCGCTCCTGCTGCCAGCATGAAAGCAAAGTATGGTCATCGTATCTTTGATGCAGATTTAACGAAAGAGCAATTGGAGGCACGCCAATATTGGCCGATCTTTAATGTCATCTTAGGCGCAAACTTCAACCTCTATAATGACTACGGATATTAGAAAAATATTGTTTTTACTGGTCTTTGTTCCCGGAGTCTTGGTAACATGCCAAGATTCCGGAGATGGACCAACTCCTCCTGCCGGAAAGGTAATCGCCTTCCCGGGAGCGGATGGCGGTGGTCGTTATACAACAGGCGGACAGGGTGGAAACATATACGTGGTTAATTCGCTTGAGGACGATGTGGTGGACCCGAAGATAGGTACACTTCGTTATGGAATCCAGACTACCGGAAAACGAATCATTGTTTTTAATGTTGCCGGACGCATTGACCTGAAAGGAGATTTGTCTATTCGCTCCGGTAGTGTAACGATTTTGGGGCAATCAGCACCTGGTGATGGTATTTGTATCTCCGGCTATCCGCTTCTTGTGCGTGCCAACAACGTGATTATACGTTTTTTGCGTTTCCGTATGGGGGATTTGAATGGTCGGGAGGCTGATGCATTAACGATAGAAAAGGGACATAGCAATATCATTATAGATCATTGCTCCTGTTCATGGAGCACCGATGAGTGCCTTTCCATCTATGGCGTGGAGAATGCTACGGTGCAATATTGCATCGTTTCCGAATCGCTGAATAACTCTGTTCATGCCAAAGGCGCGCACGGCTATGCCGGAATATGGGGAGGAAAGAACACCACTTTCCATCATAATCTCTTGGCACACCATAAAAGCCGCATGCCACGGTTCGACCACGATTACGTGACCGAGGCAAATGTAGGTCCCACCGATTTTATCAATAATGTGGTGTATAACTGGAGCAGCAACTCTGCTTATGGTGGAGAGTCCCGGAAATCTTCCGGTAACCAAAGGCAGTATAATTTTATTGCTAATTATTACAAACCCGGTCCGGCTACCCAATCCGGCGTTAAGGCGCGTCTTTTGAATCCTACTACCAAATGCGAAAACTGCGGATCCAGCGTTGTACCCGGCAAATTCTATGTGATAAATAATATCATGGCCGGATCGAGTACAGTGACGAATGATAACTGGACAGGTATAGATATGGACAAGGGCGAGAGTGGCAAGAAAGAGCAATGTAAATCCGATGCGCGGTTTGTCTTTGATTACAGCTTGAAGAATGAGCAAACAGCGCAGCAGGCATTTGACTCTGTGCTCGCGAAAGTAGGTTGCTCCTTGGTACGCGATGCTGTAGATACACGTGTCATTAATGAGGTGAAGAATGGTAACTATACATATAAGGGCTCAAATGGTTCTACCGGCGGTTTGATTGATACTCCGGATGATGTGGGCGGGTGGCCTGACTATGTTGGAACTAAGGACTTCTCATTAGACATTGATAAAGATGGAATACCCAATGAATGGGAAATAGCGCATGGCCTGAATCCTGAGGATCCTAAAGACGCCAGAGCTACTACGTTGAGTAAACCATACCTCAATTTGGAGGTGTATCTAAACGATATCGTAGCACATCTATATTGATAAAAATACAAAACGTCAAAAAATCTACATTTTTCAGCAAATAGTAGTTGCTTATATTAAAAAAATGTAGTAATTTTGCGGCGTATTTGTAAAAGTATTTACAATTAACCCAAATATTAACAATTTAAAATCAAAAGCATTATGAAGAAATTTTTCCTCTTTGCAGCAGCTGCAGTAGCAGCTCTGAGTATGAATGCAGCTTCATTTACCGGATTTGATGCCGGTACAAATCTCGGCGAGCAGATTGCAGCCGGTTTGGCAACGGATCTCGTGAACGTTGAATTCGTCGAGACTTCTGCTGGTAAGTACAGTTTTAACCTCGTTACCGGTGGTACGGAGGGTTCGTTCAAGTTCGGAGGCGTTCAGTTCGCATACACGAACTCCGCTGACGGTGCAACCGCTTTCAAAACTTATGGCACTTACATCCAGCCGAACGGTAAGGATCGTGAGATTCGTATTCCGGCTAAGGCAGGTGAGAGCGCAAAAGTCGTTTTGGTTGAAGCTTGCGCAGGTGTCTTGGTCAATGGCGAGTCTAAAGACCTTGTGGCTGGAGAGAACATTCTGGCAGGTTCTGCTTCCGGTATCGTTCTGAAGACTGTTTCTACCAAGCCGAAAATCATGGCTATCCTTCCTGCAGAAGGTGGTGATGAACCGGGCGGCGGTGGCGATGACCCCGTAGTACCAGGTTCGTTTGACGGTTTCAGCGCTGAGACTGAGCATCTTGGCAAGCAGATTCAAAATGGTTTGATCCAGAACCTTGTAAACATCGAGGTAGCAGAGGCTTCCAGCTTCGATCCCGAGAATCCGAAATTCGTGATTAATTGCATCACCGGTGGTGAGGAAGGTTCTTTCACTATGGGTGGCGTTAAGTTCGTTTACAAGAACTCCAACGACGGTGCAACCGCTTTCAAGACTTACGGTACATACATCCAGCCGAACGGTAAGGATCGTGAGATTCGTATTCCGGCTAAGGCAGGTGAGAAAGTTCGTATCGTATTGACTGAGGCTTGTGCAGGAGTATTGGTTGACGGCGCATCGCAAGACTTTGTAGCTGGTGAGAATATCCTTACCGCAGCTCAGGACGGTATCGTTCTGAAGACCGTTTCTACCAAACCGAAATTCCAAGCTATTCAGCCGGCTGGTGCTCAGGGTGTAGAGAACATCTTCGAAGAGGATAACAAAGCAGTTAAGTTCATCCACAACGGTCAGGTTGTTGTTAAGAAGGGTGACCGCTTCTTCAACCTCCTTGGTACTGAGATCGCTCTCTAATCTGAGAAGAACTACAACTACAACTTAAAACAAAATAGGCTCGCGCGTGCGAGCCTATTTTGTTGATGGTATGATGGGGAGTTTCTGCTGCTAATCCCGCGACCAGCCCGCGACCTCCTCGTGACCTTTCTGTCCCATTACGGTCGGAGAGGAAGTCCGCTTTATTCAAGCGGACTTCCATCCCATTTAAGGTCCTTGCAATGCTTTATCTCATTTGTCAGTTGCGGAGTCATGATGCAGTTCTGGAAGGTGATGTCCTCTGCGTAGTCAATCGTCATACCCTCGCGTGTGCCGTACCAGTTAACACCATCGAAGAGGATGTTATGTACAGGCAGACCTTTCATACCCTCCATCTCAACGGCTTTACGGGCGTTCACGCAGGTGATATTGCGGAAGGTGAAATTGCTCCACTCGGGGAAGAACTTGCTCTTATCATCGCTATCCGTAGCGCCACGGCCACCGGCTGCGCGGTCTGCATAACCGGATTGGAAGAGGAAAGCAGCTTCGCGGATATTTTTCATTACAATATTCTGGCAGTAGATATCTTCGCACCATCCGCCGCGACCCGGAGCCGATTTGAAACGGCAACCGATATCCGTACCATCGAACATACAGTCTTTGACGATGATGCGCTGCATACCGCCCGAGTACTCTGAACCGATTACGAAACCTCCATGCGCGCGATATACGGTGTCGTTGCAGATAAGGAAATCGCGTTGGGGTCCGGCATCTACACCTTTCTGTCCTGCGCCGCCTTTCATACACAGACCGTCATCACCGCAGCTCACGTTGCATCCGGCGATAAGAGCCACCTGCACGTTACCTGGATCGATGGCATCGCCGTTCTGCGCCCACCACGGGCAGTCGATTGTTACATTCTCGACGATAAGATTCTTGATACGCGTAGGCACCAGGTGCAGTTTCGGACTGTTACGAATCGTGACACCTTCAATCACTACGTTTTTCGAATCAATAATATTGACCAGTGTCGGACGCATCTTCTCCTGGGCTTCCGGCGTAGCGGCGATATTCGGGATGCCTAACTCGGAATTGAGATTGAAAGGATACCAGATACGATAGGTCTTATCGTCCTGTTTGAGCGTTCCGCCGAGTGCCAGCGCCTCATTCCATACATCCTGCAGGCCGCCGTCACGCACCACTTTCTTTTCTTTGATAGGGCGCCAGATAAATCCCTGACCATCGATCACACCTTTACCGGTGATACCGACATTCTCGCATTTGGAGGCGCGGATAAGGGCATCGCATTTCTTGCTGCCGTCACGAGGATTATCTTTCTGAACGTACAACTCTTTATTTTCACTACCGAGAATAGTAGCACCTTTCTTGAGGTGGAGGTCTATATTACTCTTGAGCACAATCGGACCTGTTTTCCAAACGCCGCGCGGCACGATAACATGTCCGCCACCCATTTTGCTGACCGAATCGATGGCAGCGGCAAATGCTTTCGTGCAATCCGTCTTGCCATCCGGCACTGCGCCAAACTGCGCGATATTCAGGGCTGTTGCGGGGAACTTCACTTCCTGCACACGCTCGATCTCGATTGGCAGGTCTGTGTAGTAGTGATCATACTTGCTTTGCGCATTCAGGCTCAGCATTGCGCCCATCAACAGGGCGGAGAGTAGGATTTTTTTCATAATAGGTGTTATTTGTTGTTTTTTTTGATATTTCGATATTTCGATGTGTTAGGTACAATTATTGTGCCAAACCGGCGATCTTCAGCGCTGCGTTGATGCCGTCGAGTGCGGAACTGGTGATGCCTCCGGCATAGCCTGCTCCTTCGCCGCAAGGGTAAAGCAGGGGTTGGGAGACGGATTGAAGCGTCTCAGGATCGCGGGGAATCCGTATAGCGCTGCTGCTGCGACTCTCTACGCCTACAATCACCGCCTCATTCGTTAAAAAACCAGGGTACTTGCGGTCGAAGTCCCGAAAACCCTGTTGTAACCGAGGGCCAATATGCGTCGGTAACCACTGGTCGAGGCGACTCGGAACAATACCGGGCAAGTAACTGCATTTCGGCAGATCTTTGCTTGCTTTCCCTTCCACGAAATCCCGCAAGCGTTGCGCCGGTGCGACTGATGGCTGACTGCTGATGGCTGAATGCTGGAAAGCGAGACGCTCAAGTTCTTCTTGATAAAGAAGCCCTTTGAGCGGATCGTTTCCCTCTATATCTTCCGGGTTGATCTGTACGACCATGCCGCTGTTCGCAAAAGGCGAGTTGCGATGACTCGCACTCATCCCGTTCACGACGCAGGTACCCTGCGTACTGCCCGCCGGAACGATGTGCCCGCCCGGACACATGCAGAACGAATAGACGCCCCGTCCATCCACCTGGGTGACGAGGGAGTAAGAGGCGTTGCCAACGTATCCAATAAGTTCATCCGTATTCCTGTAACCGGTAACCCGTAACCTGTCACCCTTTAAATGGTACATCAGTTGGTTTATCAGTTCCTGCGGATGTTCCGCGCGGACACCCATCGCAAAACCTTTCGTCTCGAGAGCCACCCCTTCGGCGGCAAGCATCCGATAGGTGTCATGGGCAGAGTGTCCGATAGCGAGGATGACAGGAATTCTTAATTCGTAATTTTTAAGTTTTAATTCTTTGAGACTTGTGATGCAAGTCCCAAAGTGTATTTCTCCACCATGCTCTATAATACACTCGCGCATGTTTTTGATAATCGTCGGCAACTTGTCGGACCCGATGTGCGCGTGGGCCTCATAAAGCACCGTATCAGGGGCTCCGAAATAATGGAAGAGTTCCATCACCCGTTGCATGTTTCCGCGTTTCTTGGAGCGCGAGAAGAGTTTGCCGTCGGAGAAGGTACCGGCCCCGCCTTCGCCGAAACAGTAGTTCGACTCGGGATTAAGTCCTTCGTTCCTGTTGAGCAATGCGATATCTTTCTTTCGTTCGCTGACGTCCTTTCCGCGTTCGTATATAATGGGTTTGATGCCATGCTCCAACAACGTCAGAGCGGCGAATAATCCTGCCGGACCCGCACCGATGATGATGGCTGAGCGCACAGCCTTATGTACGTCTTGGAAGGCGGGTGGCTCGTAGAGTGGGATAGGTGCATCCTTCGCGATAGGACGGCCTTCGTCGTCCGTTAATACAGTAAGATGCACGCGCAACTCCCGCTGCCGTGCATCTACTGAACGTTTCACTACCCGCCATTGTTGCTCCGCTTCGTGTGCCTCACGCGGGGATAATATGTATTGGCTAACGTTTAACACCGTAGTGATTTAACGTCTATTTCCCAATTTTACTGAGTACGGCCTCAAGACCGAGTTCTTTTATCTTCTCGCTGATCTTAGCCTCCAGTTCTTCGCATAACTCAGGGTTGTCAGCCAGCACTTCTTTCACTTTGTCGCGGCCTTGTCCGAGTTTGGTGTCCCCGTAACTGAAGAACGAACCGCTCTTCTTGATAACTTCGGTCGCTACAGCAAAGTCCAGAATCTCACCTATGCGCGATATTCCTTCGTTGAACATCAAATCAAACTCGGCTTTCTTGAATGGAGGTGCCACTTTGTTCTTAACAACTTTTACGCGTACTTGGTTACCCTTGATAGTCTCTCCGTCTTTGATTTGTCCCGTGCGACGGATATCCAGGCGCACGGAAGCGTAGAACTTAAGTGCATTACCACCGGTGGTCGTCTCCGGATTACCGAACATCACGCCGATTTTCTCGCGGAGCTGGTTGATAAAGATGACGGTGGTTCCCGTTTTGTTCACCGAAGCGGTCATCTTACGCAATGCCTGCGACATGAGCCGTGCCTGGAGTCCGACCTTATTATCGCCCATCTCACCGGTAATCTCCGCTTTCGGGGTCAGTGCCGCTACGGAGTCGATGACGATGAGATCCACAGCTGCTGAACGAATCAGTTCATCGGCAATCTCCAAAGCCTGCTCGCCGCTATCGGGCTGAGCAATAAGCAGGTCATTGATATCTACTCCGAGTTTCTCGGCATAGAAACGGTCAAAGGCATGCTCCGCATCGATGATGGCGGCGATACCTCCGGCTTTCTGTACCTCTGCCATCGCGTGGATAGCCAGCGTGGTCTTTCCTGATGATTCCGGTCCGTAGATCTCGATAATACGCCCCTTGGGGTAACCGCCGACACCGAGAGCGTAGTTCAGACCTAAACTGCCGGTTGGGATAACAGGTACGTTTTCAATATTCTCGTCCCCTAATTTCATGATGGCGCCCTTGCCGAACTCCTTATCGATTTTTGCCATCGCTGCCTGCAGCGCTTTCAGCTTCTCTGCTGAGGGTTGTTTGTTTTCTGCCATAATATATGTGTTTTAATAGTTTCGTAATACCGAAATATCAATATACCGATATTCCGACTGCAAAATTACGAAAAAAAAATGACATACACAATAGTATGTCAATTATTTTTTATAATAGCGGCAAAATTCTTTTAGTCCGCATTGTCCGCATTGCGGTTTACGGGCTGTGCAGATATACCGGCCGTGCAGTAACAGCCAATGGTGCGCTTTGGGGATAACGTTCTCGGGAATGTACTTGACGAGTTGGCGTTCTGTTTGCAGTGGGTTTTTGCTGCCGGTAGTCAAGCCGAGGCGTTCACTCACGCGGAAGATATGGGTGTCCACCGCCATGGTGGGTTGGTTCCAAATGACGGCACAGACTACATTCGCGGTCTTGCGGCCAACGCCTTGCAGCGTCTGCAGATCGTCGATATTGTCGGGAACAACGCCTCCATATACCTCTGTCAGGCGTTGCGCCATCTGTACTAGATGTTCGGCTTTGGAGCGCGGGTAACTGACAGACTTGACGTATTCGAACACCTCATCACTCGTTGCCTTGGCCATCGCCTCCGGCGTGGGGAAGGCTTCAAAAAGTGCCGGCGTCACCATATTGACACGTTTGTCGGTGCATTGCGCCGAGAGCATCACAGCGACAAGACATTGGAACGGGTTAGCGAACACCAGTTCGCTCTCCGCTACCGGCATGTTTTGCTCAAACCAACCGAGGATAGATGCAAATCGCTGTTTAGTCGTCATTTCGGTATCTCGTTATTTCGGAATATCGGTATCTCGATAATTCTTGCTTAAGAATTGCAGCACTTGTGTTGCGCGCTGTTGTACATCCGCTGTTTCGGGACTGATCTCGCGTTTTTGCAAACGAAGAAGCATGATCTGGTATAATAATGTCAGGCATGCTTCAATGTCGCTCATCGTAGGTCGGTCGGTCTTGGCTTTAAGGAGGTTGAGCGATGGTTGCATACGAATGATGGCGGCGCGATACATGGCATCTTCATCCAACAAGGAGCGGTGCAACTCTTCCAATTCTGCCAACGCGTTCTGTGCCAATGCCAGATGACCTCCTTCGAGAATACCTTCGCGGTGCATCATCTCGTTCAGATCATGCAATTCCGGCGTGGCTTCTGCGTTTTGCGGAAAGGCACGCAGGTAGTCCTCCATTTGCCAAAGATAGAGAATATATTCGGCAATATTTTCTTTTTTGGATTTCATCATTCCATCATTTCATCATTCCAATCATCAATCTCGTCGAGGTAGTTGTCGGACATAAAGACTTCTATATCCCGCCTGTCTTTTTTCGTCGGACGCCCCAAACCTCTATCGCGCACACCATTGCCCGCCATGCGTGCTAACTCCAATAATTCTAATTGTTTCGGGTCGGTACAATCCCGCATATATTCGGGGACCAGTTTGGCGCCCAATCGGTTCTCCGTCAGTTGCAGTACGCGATAGGTATAGGTAATCGGACCTTTGCGCACGTTGAAGACGTCACCTGCTTTGAACGTGCGGCTGGGCTTGAGTTGCACGCCGTTCATGCTGACGCGACCGTTCTTGCAGGCATCCGCAGCAATCGAACGGGTCTTGTAGATCCGCATCGCCCACAGATATTTGTCAACTCGTACTTCCATCAATCCATCATTCCATCATTTCCCATTAAACTGGTTCATCGTGCGGTCAATGCCCTGCAGGCAGAAACTCGGGATGATCTGGGTGGTCACTTTAAGCCGCTCGTCTATATTCTTCTTCTCCTCCTCGGTCCATTCTCCCAAGACGAAGTTGATCTGCGTGCCGCGCGTGTACTCGTTCCCTATGCCAAAGCGCACACGTGCATAGTTCTCCGTGCCGAGCACCGATTGAATGTTGCCGAGTCCGTTGTGTCCGCCATTCGAGCCTTGTTTGCGAATACGGATGCTACCGAAGGGCAGGTTCAGGTCATCCACCAGCACGAGCAGGTTCTCCACCGGAATCTTCTCTTGTCGCAACCAGTACCGTACGGCATTGCCGCTCAGATTCATGTAGGTGGATGGCTTGAGCAACACCATCTCGGCGTTCTTCACACGGCATTTGGCGACAAAACCGTAACGCTTGTCCTGCCATTCCGCATGAACTGACGCAGCAAACGCATCGATCATCATAAAACCGATATTATGCCGTGTGCCGGCGTATTCGTCGCCGATATTACCCAGTCCGACTATTAGGTATTTCATATTTGGAATAAAGACCGTTTTACTAAAAGACAAAAGACAATGGACTGATTGACTATCGGTCGGGGCATTTCTGTCCTTGTTCCTTTAGCGCAGTGGTCCATTGTCCTTCAGCGGCTATGCCGCGGTCTGTTTAAGCTTGCTTGCTCTGGCGCGTCGCCTTCACCTCTGCTACGCATGCGTCTGCAGGGTTAACGAACTTCAAACCTTCAACCTTTACGTCTGCAACAGCGATCTTCTTACCCAGACCAAGCTCGGTAACGTCGATGTTGATACGATCGGGGAAGGCGGTGTAGATACCACAGGCTTTGAGTTTGCGCATCGCCTGAACCAACTTACCACCGGCTTTAACACCCTCGGCGAGACCGTTCAACTGAATAGGAATCTCAACAACTACCGGCTTCTTCTCGTCAACTGCGAGGAAGTCAATATGCAGAGCCTTGCCGTCAATCGGATGGAACTGCAGCTCCTTCACGATAGCTTTGGTCTTGGTGTCACCTACCGTCAGGTCAACAATCTGCGTGTCCGGGCTGTAAATGAGCTTGCGAACGTCAGCAGCTGCTACCGTAAAGGTGCAACTTAAACCACAACCGTAAATGTTGCAAGGAATCAATTCCTCTGCGCGGAAAGCCTTGGCTGCTTTCTTGCCGTACTCACTACGAGGAGTACCTACTAATGCGAATTCTTTCATTGTTTAATTTGTGTTACTCAATATGGGGCAGTAATTTTCAATTGCCGTGACGCTGCCCGTATCCCATCACACGTACCCCTTTTCACTAAATGCCCTCCCTTGAGGGGAGGGGTAGGGTGGGGTTGGTCCCTTTTGTTGTCCACCGAGGAGTCGAACCTCGCTTCTCGGAACCAAAATCCGGTGTAATACCGATATACGAGTGGACATCGCTTGCATCAGTACTCGCGCGACTTCGGGCAAAGCCCTCGTGGTAGCGCTACGTTCTGTGCTACGCTCTCCCCAAAAATTAAAATTTTCGGGGGCCCCATTGGGCTCTTTGAGCGAAAAAGCGTGCAAAAGTACTGCTTTTTTTTGATATACGCAAATTTTGCAGCACTTTTTTTTCAAAAAGCGTTATTTTGCTATAACGAGATAGTAATTTTTCTTCCCCTTCTGGAAAAGCAGGTACTTGCCGTTCAGTAAAGACGCATCGGTGATCGGACTCGCCGGATCAGTCAGTTTCTCCTTGTTCATCGAGAAACCGTTCGCCTGAATCATCTTGCGTGCTTCACCCTTCGAAGGGAAGATATTCGTCTTCTCTGCCAGCAGATCCAACGGACCGATACCGGATCTCAACTCATCCAATCCAATCTCGTAACTCTCTACACCTTCGAAGACTTGAAGGAACGTCTCTTCGTCTAATGCACGCAGCGCGTCCGCGGTCGCGTTCCCGAATAATATATTCGTCGCCTCTACCGCCTTGTTGTAATCCTCCTCGCTATGCACCATACACGTTACTTCTTTCGCCAGACGTTTCTGCAACACTCGCAGATGCGGCGCTGCGTCATGCTCTTTAATCAGGGCCTCGATCTCTTCGCGGCTCAGACTCGTGAAGATCTTGATATATCGCTTCGCATCATCGTCACTCACATTCATCCAGAACTGGAAGAACTTATACGGACTGGTGTATTTCTTCGACAACCATACATTGCCGCTCTCCGTCTTGCCGAACTTGCCGCCGTCCGCTTTCGTGATCAGCGGACAAGTGAGGGCATAGGCCTCGTTGCCGGTGATCTTCTTGATCAGTTCCGTGCCGGTGGTGATGTTGCCCCATTGGTCCGACCCACCCATCTGCAGTTTGCAATTCTTATGCTCGTTCAAGTACACGAAGTCATAACCCTGCAGCAACTGGTACGTGAACTCGGTGAACGACATACCCTGAGAGAACTCACCGTTGAAACGCTTCTTCACGCTGTCCTTCGCCATCATATAGTTGACGGTGATCAACTTGCCGATATTGCGCGCGAAATCAAGGAACGTGTAGTCCTTCATCCAGTCGTAGTTGTTCACCAACTCGGCGGCATTAGGCGCCGTACTGTTGAAATCCAGAAAATGCTCCAACTGCTCACGGATACACTGTACGTTGTGACGCAAAGTCTCCTCCGTCAGCAAGTTGCGCTCTGCACTCTTACCGCTCGGGTCTCCAATCATACCCGTCGCTCCGCCTAACAACGCAATCGGCTTATGGCCGCACGACTGCAGATGACGCAGCATCATGATACCGCACAGGTGACCGATATGCAGACTGTCTGCCGTCGGGTCGATACCTACGTATGCCGTCGTCACTTCTTTCATTAACTGCTCCTCCGTCCCCGGCATGATGTCCTGCAACATGCCTCTCCAGCGGAGCTCCTCTACAAAATTCTTTGTGATCATCTATCTAAACTTTCAAATTAGCGTGCAAAAGTACTGCTTTTTTTTGACATACGCAAATAAAAACGCAAAAATCTTAGAACGGGTAACCGATACCAAAGTTCACGCGGATGGCATCAAGCGCGGAAGGAATATTGAAATAGGTGGTGATAGGTTGCGTAGGATCGGGTTTGCCTTCCTTGTCATATCGATATGTTTGGTAAGGTGCGTGGATACCTACGCCGATATCGAGGCGAACGACTAGTCCGTCTATGTCGAGACGCAGACCGGCACCGGTACCCAAAGCAATCTGTTTGGCCAACTCGGGATTATTGATGATGCCGTCATATAAAGGTTGATTGGCATGCAGATAAGAACTGTACTCTTCGTGACCGATAGCCTTGAAAATGTCGTTGAGCGAGTACCAGTTCCATACATTACCGGCATCGAGGAAGGCGGCTCCGAAGAGTTTCCATACTATCGGGAAACGGAACTCGAAATTTGCCTCCAGTTTGATATCTCCTGCGTGGAAGAAGTTCTGATTGTATTTTGACGAATAGAAGTTACCCGGTCCATACGCGTATGGTGCTGCGGCGCGCAGGCTGAGCGGTCCGCCGGTATAGAAAGCCTCTGAGAGCGGTGCGAAAAGGGAATTGCCGAGTGGAATATTCGCACCCGCATATAGGCGCGTCGCGATACAAATCTTATCCGTGAAATTGAACTTGTTGCGCAGTTCGAACGTGAGTCTGACGAACTGATTGAACGTGATATTGCCTAAGGGCTTGTCTTTGTCGTTCCACTTATATCCGAAGAGGCAATAGAGGGAGTTAATGAGGTTTCCGGACTCTTTGATGCCGAGGTCAAGGAAACTGTTCACGGCGCGCTTGGAGCGATAGTCATCATAGATGAAATGGTAGCTGATAGATGGCACAAACTCATCTCCTGCAATGACTTGAATCAGTTCCGGGTACTCGGCAGCTTTGTCCATCAGACTGTCTGTCTCTGCTTTCATATGTACTACGGAGAGCGAAAAAGGTGTGAAAGCGTGGGTAATATACGGGTTGTTGGGCGAATGGATGAAGTAGGAGAACGAACCGGAGAGTTTGTGTACACCGTACCCACCGGCGATATTTTCGTATTGGTAGCCGAGCATGTAGCGCGTGTCTCCTTCGGGGATGTTGCTGCCTGTCCAATGCAGGTAAGGAAAAACAAGGGAAGCGTTGAGACCGAGTTTGTAGGTGTCGGTCTTCTTCGGATCGCCCGGGTGCCTGTTGCGCAGTGCCCAGAAATATGCGCCGTTGCCCTTGAGAGTGAATGTCTCGCCTTTGCCCAGGACGTTCTTGATGGTCGATTTGAGTGTGAGGTCCGGACCGATACTGTTGTTTGACCGGTAAGCTATACCGGCATCGGCCGAAAGGCCGTAGGTACGGGTGATACTGTCACTGCGGAACAGCTGTTGCCGATGCCATTCTTTGACGGCACGCACAGCAAGACCGGACTTGTAGAGTTCGCCTTCCAAGACATTGTTATAGTCGCGTTGTGAAAAGAGGCGTAGCGAAACAGCGCCGTCTTTGGTCAGCTTATAATCGGCAGTGAAATTGGTGAACATTCCTTTGGCGTCGTTGATTTCCGGATTGTCCGTGATGGTCGAACCTAAAGTGATACGCAGTTTATCTTTGAAGAACGACTTACTGATGGATATATTCATGTCGTTGGTTTTACCGGTGGCGTGTGTGCTCTGGCCACTACTGAAGTCAATGTCCACTACCTTGCCCAGTTTGGAGTTGGCCATGGCGGCATTGATGCGGCTGTTGATGATAGACGAGAGGGCATACCCTTCGCGGTGCGCCGCTACATTACTCTCGCCCACATACATGCCTGTCGCTAACAATGCAGCTGCCAGCCCTTCACGCGTATCCTCATCGAGCGAGGCCAATTCGTGTGTGACGGTTTCGTCATTCGGGGCTTCGAGGAAGAAACCGATGCTCTGCAGACCTATCGAATCAACCACGCCGTTCACACGCACGCCGGTGCGGAAATCCACACGTCGGGTCTCCTCCCCCTCAGACTCGACATCCGCTTTCACTTTTTGCGAAGCGGAGATATTGAGTTGCGTCTGACCTATTGGTCCGTTAAAAGCAATATGGCTTCCCGAATCGATCTTGAAAGGCATCACGGGATAGACTTTCGGTGAGTACTTGACCATACCGTCGTCAACGTTGATTTGTCCGCCGAGGTTCAGAGGCACGCTATCCTTCATACCGTAACGGACGTTGACCGTACCATGCGGCTTGACCTGCGCGAGGTTTTTCTTATCAATAGGATAGGTGATGTCCGTGGTCGGCAGAAGTGTCAAATCGATGTCGGCAATGATGCTGTCGAGCGGTCCCGTGACGGTACCGCGGATGTCGGTAGCCAAGTCTCCATAGACCGGTAGCGGACCGCCTTGGGGCAGTTTGACAGGAGCGAAACTGTCTGCTTTCAGCGTTACGTCCATCCGCGTGGTATTGAGATCCAGACCTCCGTTGAGGGCGATGAAGGTGCTGTCCGCTCCGTAGATAGGCAGACCGTTGAGATCCACTTTGTTGTGCTCCATGACGATGGGTGTCTGGCCAAGACTAATCGCAATATCGTATGGTTTGTATCGCGCGGCTACGCCAACAGGCTGTACTTCGGCGGAGATATCCGTCTTGTGCGGCAGTCCGTCCACAGAGGCTGAGGCTCTTACCGTGCCGCGGAGAGCAATGTCCGGCAGTTTGACGAAACTCTCGACGAGATCCATCGGTATATCTTCCAGTTGAACATCCGCTCGTAGGGCATTCTTATGCTCCATAGAAGGTGATACACGTATGTCCACCGCGCGGCTGCCTAACTCCTCTACACCATACGTGAGACTATCCAGGGTGAGTCTTCCATTTCCATAGATGGTGTTTTCTTCGCGTATCATATCCATACACAAGGAGGCGTCAGTACACAGTCCCTCAAAACTCATTGCGCCGTCCGTAAGCCGCGTGTCGGCAAGGAGTGAGGCATCCGTTCGGCCTTCCGTCATCTTCAGTCTGAGCGAGGCTTTGGCGGCAGGCAGACGCAGCGCGTTGCTGTCCTCGGGATGTTCGATAACCGGCATGGCGGCGGACAGAGAGAGAGTTGTTTGCCGGGCGTCGGAAGCGAGCGAGAGGTTCGCTTCGTTGATATCCAGGCCTATACGCTCAATGATATGTTGTATAGGGCTGCCGTGTCTGAGTTCGACCGCTGCGTCCATCTCGGGAACGAGGTGGCGGAGCGTGTCCAGCATCGTGAGTCCGCTTAACGAGAGGATAGGTTGAAGGACGGCAGAATCGCCTGCAGCCTTCAGTAGCGGCTGTATCTTATTCACCAGTCTCATCACTTGCATCGGTGAGTGCGCCGTCAGGTTCAGGCCTTCCGTAGCGAGGCCCAGAGAGGTGGTGCTGTCTGTGGAGAAATCCAACTGTATACGGTTCGCTGTGAAGTTTTCGCCCGCCACGTGCGCTTTCACGTTACGCATCTGCGTATGGTAATCTACCGCCATGTTTTCGATATGCATGAACTCCGCAACGCGGAACTGATGTTCGGTCATCGCCCGTACGCGCAGGTTGGAGTCTTTCATCGAGAAAGGAAGATGCAGCGTACCCTCCACTTCCTGGTTCGCCAGGTTGGCGTTGAGGCGGAGTCCCGAAGCGTCTATGTCGCCATACACGGCATCGCTCAAACGGATGTTCACCCGGCTCCTCATCGCCTGCGAGCGCGGGTTGAAGCCTTGACCGACCGCTTCTACATCGCCGGCGAGAATAACACGCGTCGAGTCCTTGAGGAACGGCGTGAGATTGACGCGGTCGATATGAACGATTGCATCGTAAGCTTCATCGTCAATGTCGTACGAAGCTCTAAGGCTGGCTTTGGAACCTTGGAAGGACGCTTCGCCGGTAGTCTCTGCGCGCATGGTGTTGAGGTTCATCTCTGTCTCCGCGAGATCGGCGGTAGCTCCTATTTCTGACGAACGGACATGGAGACCGCGCGAAGTGATAATATTGCGCGCTATGTCGGCACACGCGCCACCATAGATGGTGTCCGCAGGGATATGCAGGTTATTGAGATCGAAGGCAAAGCCTCCTACGCTCAACCTCCGTGCGTCGTACTTGTTCGCGCCCACATCGATGGTGGCTTCGGTAGAGAGACTCTTCGTGCGGATATCCATGTTCAGCGGTGTGAGGCGGAAATGAATATTACGCAGTTCACCGTCCGGCAGTTCGAACGCGAGAAGGAGCGGAGCGGGGGCGGTATCTTTTGGTAAGGTGTCCGTTTCTGTTTTTCGCAGGTCGATAGCGACGAAGGCATCGTTGATGCGCAGTCCGTGCAAGGGGTATCGGCCTTCGGAAATACTGATTAGAGGAGAGGAGACAGCGAGCAGGTCAACGATTGCATCGACTCCTACCGAAGCGATGAGTGAGTCGGAATGGAAGGTAGCATGATCCAGCAAAAGGGTGTCCACCTCAATAGGGGGAATGACAAATAGAGAAGCTTCGCTTAATGAAGGATTGACGGTTGCCGTTTTTGCTGTCGCTTGCAGGCGCAGCGCCCGCGCGTAAACCAGCGTGTCCTGCCCGCGATGGCCGACAAAGACACTATCGATTTCAATTGTTAAAGGAAGGTCCACATGACCTTTGTAGGCGCGGTAAAACACCATCGGCGAATGGTGAAAGGGCGAGAGATAGATTCGTCCCAGGTCAATGTCCAACCCTGTTTTCTTTTGAGCAACAGCGATGCCTTTATGCAGAATCTTCGTGCGGATAGATGGCGTATAAACCACAGTTACTACTGCGACCAGTAGCAACAACACTATACCCGACACTACACCAATGAGTGCAAGCGGGATTTTCCACCAAAGAGGATTTCTTCGCACTTAGAAACTCTTCTGGATACCGAATTTCAAACCATATAATCCCGGCGTGAACTGGTTTGCAATCAGGTTGCTCAGTTTGCCCGAGAAGATGATTACATCGTTGGTGTATTCGTTATGATCTGTGTAGCAGTAGGCTGTACCGCTGTAACCCAGACTGAGGATAGAAAAGAACATCTGGAATGTACTCTTGCGGTTAAACTGATACGTAATGACCGGCGATAACTGAAATCCGTATGTGACAGCATGTCGTAACCCTTCAAAATCGGTGTGTGTCACGTTTCCTTCCGTCACGCGCGGGAAATCCATTCCGGTATAAAGGTGCGCCTCAAGCCATATGCCCAGCTTGTCGTTGAACAACGTCTTCAGCCGGTAACGAACATATGGTGCCACTTCCCACGAGCCTACGTGAATGCGAAGATCGGTATAATAGGTGGTATCTATTTCTGTTACGATAAAAGAACTTTTATAATTGGCATAACTGCCGCCGAAACGTAATCCTAAATACACGCGTTCCTTCAGTTTCCATCCAATCTCCGGCGTCAGGGCTATCGACCAGCCGTTCTCCGTGCGGTTAGGACGTGAGTCGTGGTGGAAATAAATATCGAAATTATAGCCGTAGTACAGTTTCTGTTTCCACAATGGGATCTCTTTGACCGGTGGTTCTGCGGCAACGCTGTCTTCTATCGTTCTTGTCTCTCCGACGACAGCCGTTACAGACGCCAAACCGTCTGCAATATGACTGTTCTGCGCTATCGCGGCAGTCGCACTCAGCATGACCGCGGCGATTATAAGATACATTTTATTCATGATTTTCCATGTTTTCAGGTTTGTCGTTCTCGCTCATGTTCGTTATGAAGAGATCGACCACGCGTTTGGTGATTACGGTCTTCCGCACCGCGTGCCGCACTTTGTCTGCCGCGGAAGGAGTGCTGCTCTCTATGGCGGATGCCGAAGCCTGCTCTGCCTGCGCCACACTCTCCTCGCGCTTGTCTATTTTCGCGCGTACACGCGGCGAGACATGATTATAAAGGAAGTTATAGCAGGGCACGGTGGCCTTCATGATATACGGCGTAAGGAAAGTGGTCAGCACACTGGAAGCTACGATGATGGGGTAGATAACAGGGTCAGTAACACCGAGTTTGCTGCCCAAGGCTGCGATGATGAACGAGAACTCTCCAATCTGTACAAACGAGAAGCCTGTTGACATCGAGTCTTTGAGCGTCTCGCCGCCCCACCAGCAACCGAGAGTGCCGAAAAGAATCATACCTACGATGATGACAAACGAGACGAAGAGAATAGACGGCCAATAACTTACCAGCGATGCGGGGTTGATCATCATACCTACCGAGACGAAGAAGATGGCTGCGAACACATTCTTCAGCGGAGCCATGAGATGCTCGATGCGATGGGCCTCCAGCGTCTCAGCCAAAACCATACCCATCACAAACGCACCGAGGGCACTACTGAAACCCGCTTCTTCCGCAGTCAACACCATACCTAAGCATAAGCCGAGCGCCAAGATGATGAGTGTCTCGTCGTTAAGGTACGGACGTACCTTGCGAAGCAAAGTAGGAATAACGAGAATACCACAGACAAACCATACAACGAGGGTGATGGCGAGTACGCCTACTTTCTCTAATAACTCAACCCCTTCGAAACTGTTCTTTACAGCGATGCTGGACAGTAATACCAAAAGCACGACGGCTACTATATCCTCGAAAATAAGAATACTGGTAGCGCCTTTCACGAAACGTGCTTTGCTTAACCCCGCCTCATCGATGGCTTTCATCACAATGGTTGTACTGGACATACAGAGCATAGCAGCCAAGAAAAGCGAGTTCATGTTATCCAATTCCGCCCATCGTCCGACTCCGTAGCCCAAGGCCAGCATGCCGACGATGATTGTGCCCGCGCCAACAAGGGCTACCTTGCCGCTCTCAAGTAGGTTCTTGATGCGGAACTCAAGACCGATACAGAACAACACAAACAGCACGCCGATATTGCCCCAGGCCTCGACGTTCTCCATGTTCACGAGGTTTTCACCGAATAAATGCGGTCCCACTAAAATGCCGGCAACGATATAACCTAACACTACCGGCTGTTTCAATAACTTAAAGAGCAGGCTCACTATGCCCGCTGTAATCATTAAGATATATAAATCATGTACCATACAGATAGAAATTGTTTTGCGTTTTCAGGTGTTCCCGTTCAACGGTGAAACCTCTATAGGGAGAAGGTCTTTGACCTTTGTGACTGCAAAGGTATTATTTTTTTTTGATATATACAAATTTTTTAATTTTTTTTCTCAAAAAAGGAGTTTGGCACGATATTTGAGTTATTGTAAGTGAAGTAAGAATTTCTGCCGGGATCTACCGGTTAATAAATAGAGATTGTTTGTTATGAGAAAAAGGTTCGTCGGGAGACGAGCCTTTTTTTATGCCTTTCACTAATCCCCTAACCCACTAATCCTCTAATCCTCACTCATTCCGTGATTTTGCGGTATTTGCCTTCGATAAGAAGCATTCCAGGAAGAATCTCTCCGCCGGACACTTTGGTGAAGGTGGTATAGGGCAGGGTAGCGCCGTCTGCTTTTTCGAGCACTGCATTATAACGGTTGTCCCATATACAATCTTTCTTCGCTTTGACCGTTGCGACGTATTTATAGGTCGTCTTGCCGGTTTCGGGATTGAGGACGCGCTGTACCACCTGGAATTTGGAACCCTCCGTGATGCCTTCTTTCATGCCTATTTTTGCCGCGTAGCCTTCAATCCTTCCGCGATCATTGCTCAGCACACTATATACCGGGGTCTTCACTTTGAAGTCTTCATACTGCTTGGCGAGTGCAACGATATTTTTATCTATGGAACGCGCGCATATCGTGCGCACGAGTTCCGTGCGCGAGTACTGGCCTTTGAGAACGGATTTCTTGTCGAACTCATACTGATGTGCTACGTATTTGAGACGGTAGGTGGTTTTGTCCGTCAGAAAATCCTGTACTTTTTCGGGGTCGGGCGTGCCCGTGTAATGAAACTGGTAGAAGATAGCTGCGATGGAGTCGTTCCACTCCAACTGATACAGGTACGAGTGCGTCTTCACTTTGAAACCCGTAAAACTATCGGCGATGGCGCCGGCTGCTTTGGCCATGTCTCTGCCGGCTGATCCACCGGTGAAGACATCCAGCAGTCCTCCGATCACGCCTACCGCCGCTTTGGCTGCTGCCGCTTCCTGTTCTGCGGTGACGTAGGTGATATCATTGACGAGCACGAAGGTGTTGCCCAAAAGTTCCTCTCCGGCATCGGAGAGCGTAGCCAGTCCGCGGGTCGTCTGCAGTGCCAGTGCCACATCAACATCGTTGGCGTTGTATTGTCCACGGGTCTGGATGAGTCTGGTGTTGAAAGTGGCGTCTTCGGCGGAACTGCCTTCGAAACCGAACCATTTGGCTACCATCTTCTTTCCTATCTCTGCATCGTTAAGCAGTCGCTCGGTATAGCGTGCGTTGGCTTGCAGTTCCGCAGCGGTGAGCTGGTGACCGTAAGTGGCCTTGTAATAACCGGAGTCACGACGCAATCCACGCACCGTATTGTTGTCAATGATACGCATGCTTTCGATGGTGTGGTCATCGTACTTGTCGGGAATAGGCAAGGAGTCGAACGCCTTGTATATCTCCGGACCGAACTCATCCTCGGGATGATAGACCAATACCGTCGCAAGGGAATTGCGGCGGTACTCCATATTATTCTGAGCTTGTGCGGCTATCACCGCGCAAACACAGAATAATGTTAAAATGGTTTGTTTCACAAACGTTAAAGAGTTAAAATGTCGCTATGCGACGTTAAGCAGCATGTTTAGAGCAGTGTGCGCAGGAACTCAATATTCACTTCTTTGCTCGGCTGGTGGTTTCCGTATGCCACGCCTACGGCACGGGATGCCTCGATACGTTGTTTCTCGAGATCCACGCCGTCTTGGTATTTCTTCATCTCGAATTTCCAGTCGTCGAGTACTTTGCCCTTGATCTCTTTATAGAGGTTCATCGCATCGCCGTAACAGCCTGCGTCCGGCAGGATCTTCGCGAGGAACTCACCAGCAAGAGCAGCTCCTTCGGCATTCTGTTGCGCCGCCCACGCTTGACGGGCTGCAGCGAGGTTGATGTTACATTCGTTGTCAAGATATTGTTGGTAAATTTCCAATTCTGCAGCCAGAGCGGCATCGTAATGCTTGCTCTGCTGAGGGATGAGGGTTACCCAGAACAGAGCTTCGTCGTATTTTTTCTGCTTGGCCAGGAACTGCGCTTTTTTGATCAGCGCCTCGCCTTCATGGTCGTAGTAACCGATGATTTTCTCTTTGCCCTCCTGAATGAACTGAGCAATCGCCGGACTTTGCAACGGCATGCGGCTGATGGCATTGAGGTAACACTTGTTCTCAGTCTCACCCAAACCGCGCACGGAGAAGGAGGTCGTGGAGAAGATAGTCTTTGCGTACGCATCGATGATATAGAGGTTCATCTCCATCTTCTCTGCGATTTTTGAGGGAGGACCTGCGATGATATCTTTGTCCAACGGGGTGGTGGTGACGGTGAGCAGGAACTGGCCCGTATAATCCAAACCTGCGATGCCGTTGCGGGTAAGCAGCTGGGTCAGTTTGTTCTCCATCATCGCTTTGGCACCTTCGGGGAAGTTCTCGGAATGGTCGGAGGCATATACAGAAATAGGCAGAAACTCCGTCTCCACGGCGAACATAGTAGCGCTCATCAGCGCTGCCAATGCTATAGAAAATATCTTTTTCATAACAATCTAAATGGTAAATGGTACATGACCAAATGGTACTTGGTATTATTTCTCACCTAAGATAATCACCGCTCTGCCGAGACCTTTCACGAGCACTTTGCACGGAATATTGTACGGTTCTTTCTTCAGCATCTTGGCGAGCCCTTTGGCGAATCCGTTTGCGTCGATAGCGCGTCCGCGCTCGTCATAAACAGGAATACGTACTTGCGTGAAGTTCGCTACGTTCTCGCTCGAGTATTGGCGGGAGAAACGGCCTTGTACGGTATTGAGTTGCAGCCAGTTCTCAATGATGTCCACCAGCTCTTCGCCGTCAAACTCTGTCTCGAGGTCCACGCCCGCAGCGTTGTTCGCAAAGACTTTGATGTCCAGGGTGATCTCACGGCCGATGGTCTGCATCTCCGTGAAATGGTCCATGAGGCGGTTCACGAAGTTATCCATGTTTGCCACGATTGCCTCTTCGAGCAGCACATCCACGTCGGCGGTAAAGGAAGGAGCACCTGTTCCGGAAGCCGCACCGATGGACTTGCCGGTGTAGGCGTCGCGCGCCTCAAGGATATAAGCGAGGGAATGCTTCGGACCGAAGTCTTTGACTTCCCACGACAGTTCCATGATGATGTCGCATTTCGCTATGCGGGCTACTTCGTCCAGCGGCGACTCCGCCAGTTCATTGCCGGCCTTGCTCATCGTCAGGTTGTCCTCCATGCGGCGTTGCTCCAGGTTCTTGATTGTCTGCTCCAAGCTCTGCAGCGGGAACTGACGCTCCGCCATCAGGTCGTTCAACTTGGCGATAGCCAGCTTGAGACCCATGTTCTCTTGCAGGGCCTGTTTGTAGTTAGGGACCTTGGCGGTGATGCCCATGTTCTCCACTTCGGTATAATAGCCGTTATTGATGCACCATACATCCGACGGGATAACCATCAACTCGGGTTTCTTGATCTGTGCACTCGCCATCAACGCTACCAGCGCTAACGCGAGAGTAAAAATATACTTTTTCATAATGATTCGGTATTACGTTATTACGAAATTACGGTACTGCGAGGGAATTAATACCTTCCCTCCTTGGGGATGATGCCGTCTTCTTGCAGTTTCTTCTTGAGTCCTGCGCGATCGACGGTGACGGTGACAGACTCAACCATCTGGCGGCCGTCACGCAAATAACGGGTACTGCCGACACGTTTGTCCTTGAGGTTGGCGAACTGTGTCCATGTGCCGCCGTCCACAAAGAAGGCATTGAAATAATCCTCGTGTTTCTCGCGTGCGTTCATGTCGAAGCATAGCGGTTTGAGGTCGGAGATACCGTTACTGCCGGCTTTGACACCTTTGAAGATCACTTCCTCTACGGCTTTACGTTGACCGTCCTTGAATGCAAGAACGGCATCTTTTGCACGCACTTGTACACGGATGACATAACTGCCGTCATAGTTGGCGCTCAGCACTTGACTCGGCTTCTCATAGTAAGCCTGCGAGCGTTTGGAACCGCAGGACGCAAAACAAATTAACGCGAACGCGGCTATGAAGAATGAAAAACGTTTCATAAGTATTCAGTATTCAGTTTTCAGTTATCAGTATTCAGTTTTTAAAATCCGCTGTTTAATCCGCGGATGATACCGGCAGCTTCGAGTGCTTTGCGGAGGTCGTCCTTGCGAACGCTTACGACGCAACCCACCTTGTACTCGCGGTCTAATCTGGTTATCTCGGTTGTACCCTCTATGACAGAAGCGTATTTCTGGAACTCACCGCCTTCGGCGAAGAAACTGTCGAAATACTCGCTGTATTGCGTTTCTGCTCCAGGGGTGGAAACCATCGGACGTTGCGAAACGCAACCCTGACCGCCGCCGTAACCCTTGAAGATTACGCCATGCACCGCATTTTTGCGGCATTGGTTCGCTGCCACTCCCGCATGTTTGCTGTAGGTCCACACCTTAACCAGATACGTGCCCTGAATGGCATTACCTGCGCACTCAATTTCGTAGCGGAATTGGTTCGTGTCCTTGTCTGCTTTCTTTTGACGAATACTTGCCCAAGCAGGCAAGCTGCATGCTACAATGAGTAGCGAAAAAAGAATTTTTTTCATACGTATGATATGTTTAGTTAAGTTTCTCGGGGCAAAGGTACAAATAATTTTGCATATACGCAAATATATTTTCCCTTTTTCTCCAAAAAACACAAAAAAACGCACATCTCCGAAGAAATGTGCGCTTTTGGGTATGTCCGCTATTTAGAATTTGTAGCGAACACCGAGCTGGATGCCACCCCAAAGACCCGGGATGTTGAAACCTACGTTTCCACCGTTATGAATAGGGTCGTTGCCAACACCGATTGACGGACGCCAGTCCAGAGAGAGCTGGAACGGGAACCAGAAGTCATACTCGATACCGATATGACCGGCTACACCGGCATACCACCATCCGTTTGTGTTATTCGTCGGGAAGACGAAACCGCCCGAACCACCGACACCCATGTACCAGTGCCACTCACCCTTGTTGTTCCAGGGAACAGGCGCATTGAACGGGTCAATCCAGTCGTAGGTAACATGACCACCGACACCGACACCGCTGTTAATAGGCAGGATGACGTTTGCAGCAACGTCTAACATGTTGCTTTCGCCAAAACCATGCTGATAAGAGAACGACGACCATGCACCGAGGTTAACACCGACGGCACGAGGTTGTGCATAAGCTGCCAGGCTGGCAACAGCCAAAACAGCAATCAAAAGATATTTTTTCATTTTGTTGTGAAATTAAATTGGTTGTATATTCCACTATGAAAGGCTACCATTTAGCAGCCTTTCGTGGTGTTAGTGTTAATATAATTTCTTTATTCCTTCCCCCTCCTCCCTCCCTTGAGGGGTGAAGAGCTCTGCTCGATCGGACTGCCGGTGGCCGTCCGTAGAACTCCCTCGGGGTGGGGTTACTTGTTCAACGCCAATGCAACATTCACTGCGCAAGCAACGGTGCAACCTACCATCGGGTTGTTGCCGATGCCGAGGAAGCCCATCATCTCTACGTGTGCGGGAACGGAGCTGGAACCTGCGAACTGTGCGTCGCTGTGCATACGACCCAGCGTATCCGTCATACCATAGGAAGCAGGACCTGCAGCCATGTTATCCGGGTGCAACGTACGACCGGTACCGCCACCGGAAGCAACGCTAAAGTACGGCTTGCCGGCAAGGATACGCTCTTTCTTATACGTACCTGCTACCGGGTGCTGGAAGCGCGTCGGGTTGGTCGAGTTACCGGTGATGGACACATCCACGTTCTCGTGCCAGAGGATAGCCACGCCCTCACGTACATCGTCTGCGCCGTAGCAGTTCACTTTCGCACGCGGACCGTCGCTGTACGCTTTCTTGCGCACGATCTTCAGCTCGCCAGTGAAATAGTCGAACTCGGTCTGTACATAGGTGAAACCGTTGATACGGCTGATGATCATAGCTGCGTCCTTGCCAAGACCGTTGAGGATGCAGCGGAGCGGGTTCTTGCGAACTTTGTTCGCCATCTCAGCAATCTTGATAGCGCCCTCAGCGGCTGCGAAACTCTCGTGGCCTGCCAGGAAAGCAAAGCACTGGGTCTCCTCACGGAGCAGACGGGCTGCCAAATTACCGTGACCGATACCTACCTTGCGGTCGTCAGCTACTGAACCAGGGATACAGAATGACTGCAGACCGATACCGATGGCCTCGGCAGCGTCAGCGGCGTTCTTGCAGCCTTTCTTCAGCGCGATAGCGGTACCTACCACGTAAGCCCATTTCGCGTTCTCAAAACAAATACGTTGGGTCTCCTCGCAGGTCTGATAAGGATCGAGGCCGTATTGTTCGCAAATCTGGTTTGCCTCCTCGATGGAAGCGATACCGTTAGCGTTCAGAGCGGCGAGAATCTTTGCGACTCAAATTTTACTTCACGAATCATAGTCTCTCCTCCTTAGTTTTTGCGTGGATCAATCGATTTAACTGCACCTTGCTCTTTGGTCGTGCGGCCGTAAGTGCCGGTTACGCTCTTGAGCGCCTCGTCAGCGGGAACACCCTTCTTGACAGCGTCCATGAACTTGCCCATGTGAACATATTCATAACCGCAAACCTCGTTGTCCTCATCGAGGAACTCCTTGGTGATATAACCTTCGGTGAGTTGCAGGTAGCGAACGCCTTTAGCCTTGGTGGAGTAGAGTGTACCGCACTGGCTGACGAGTCCCTTACCGAGGTCTTCCAGACCTGCACCGATGGTCAGACCGCCCTCGCTGAATGCGCTCTGCGTACGACCGTAAACGATCTGCAGGAACAGCTCGCGCATAGCGGTGTTGATAGCGTCGCAAACGAGGTCGGTGTTCAGCGCCTCAAGAATCGTCTTGCCCGGCAGGATCTCTGCTGCCATTGCAGCGGAGTGGGTCATACCCGAGCAACCGATGGTCTCTACGAGCGCCTCCTCGATAACACCGTCTTTTACGTTCAAACTCAGCTTGCAGCAACCTTGTTGCGGTGCACACCAGCCGATACCGTGCGTCATACCCGAGATATCCTTAATCTCCGTAGCCTTCACCCATTTGCCCTCTTCGGGAATAGGTGCCGGTCCGTGCTTCGGACCCTTGGCTACCACGCACATTTCTTGTACTTCTTTCGAATAAATCATGTGTTTAAAATATTGTTTGTTAGTATTTTTTTGTTTCTTACCCGTTTTATATTAGTGTATTGTTTATTTGCCTCTTTGTCGTTATATTTGGCGGGCTTTGTTCGTTAGGTCGGATATTATCCGACGTTTATTCTCCGTCCGCACCTTTTGCGGCTGCAAAAGTACTACTTTTTTTGCATATATGCAAATAAATATGCATTTTTCATGAGAAAATTTGGTATTTTTTAAAAAAAGTACTACCTTTGCACTCGGTTTCAACATCCTCTTATTTGTCTGACATATATAGCCAAATCAGACTGGCGAGACACTAACGAGAGAGAATCGGATCGAGAGAGTCTCGGGGGCAAATCGGGGGCAATACCTATCTAAATAACAACCAATATGGGAAAAGTAACATTAAATAAAAAGTTCAAGACCTACACTGGCAAACTGCCGCCTAATGGACATCGTTTCTATCTCACCAATCGTTTCGGTCAGGAGGTCATTTCGCACATGCCCGAGCACCGTGATCCGGAGACCGTAACCGACGCCCAACGCCATGCCTTCCAACTCATCAAAGAGGCGTCAGCCAAAGCCGATGCCGAACTCAGTGACCCGGTCAAGCATGACGAGTGGCTCAAAAAATGGCACGACTCGCTTTCCAACCGTCGTGCCAAACACTACAAAACCCTCCGTGGCTTCGTCATAGCCGCCATCCGTTCTCAGCTCGCGGTGTAGGCGGATGCAACCTCTTCTTTGTATTCCACCCGATGCCATCGGGTTTAAAGACAAGCGGCGACAGAGATGTCGCCGCTGTTGTTATTGCGCTTTATCCTGTAGCTGGATTATTTCACCTCCTGGCCTTGCAAAGTATATATTTTCTCTCCGCGGCGGATATATATCTGACCGCGATGGAAGAACTTCTCTGCGCGAGATGATATAACAGTGGCTTCCAATCCCTCGGACTGCGTATGGTGAGCAACGCACAGGATGGCATTTATCTTCACTTTCACTTCCTCTCCTTTGGCATTAGAAGTAGTGATAACAATAGCGTCTCCTTTAGCGCGTAAAATATTCTCACCAGCCTTTAAATCTACATATCCGCTATCTAATCCTTCTGCGCGCAAGCCAAGGTAATCAATGGTATCTGCCACCGATATCAGAATCTCGTCTCCGGCATGTGTAGGAATGGTGATTTTGCGGTCTTTCCCGTTCGGACGGATGTCCGCATTGGTCGTTTTGAAGGCAAGCTTGTTGGAACTGGAATTGATATAGCTGAAACGCACGCCGCCAAGCGTAAACGAAGCTTCCGTACCACCGTTGATTAGCGTGAGCTCGTATTTATGGTAGACGGTGTCCGTTTCTTCTACATTCATGTTTGCTGTGCTTTGAAATCCGCCGTTATTGTAAATCCAGTCCCCTAAGTGGGCGCCACGGGCGTCAAAACCTGCAAACTTGGCTATCGAATCGGTATGTAGGTTGATGTCTCTTACCAATCGGACAGAACTTCCGTAACTGCGCGTATACCGGCTGTAGGAAAACATTGTGGTGTCGTTAAAATGTACGATTTGCGCTTGCCGGGAATTATTAGCGGAAGATGTCCAATAGAAGCCATGCGTATTGCCGTATCCTAATTCAACTCCTCTTCTTTGACCAGAGGCGGGCAGGAACACAGCTCCGGCTTGTTCCATCTGTCTCCACTGAGCTACCGTGTATGTGTTGGTTTCCCAATTGTTGGCACGCGGTACGAACGTCAGGCCTTCCGGTGTCTCCCAATCATCCGGAAGCAGTATATAACCATGCAGATTGGGAATAGTAGCTTGAGAGCGCAGGGCATTAGCATTAGGGCGTCCAAATAAAATATAATGCCATTCTCCATAATCGAGGGTGCGCCATGAGATGCCTTCCGCGCTATTGGAAATAGTGTTGTACACACCCCAATCGTAGTACTCCGATGATTGGACAAAGCCTCTGAATGCCTGATCCGTTGAGGGGCCGTACCCAGTGATGTTGGTTCCGGTACAAGCCGTGGGCTCGTTTGCTGACGAATAGGGGAGGTAGTTTGTTGCGCACGGATCGGCAGCCGTGTTATCATAACCACTGGTTCCCCAACCGAAAAAGTCAATCCAATCGGCATTGGTGGCAGAGATATTTTTGTTCTTGCTTCCTATACTTTCGTATTGGTTTTCCGCAAAACGCCATGTGCCCGCAGATATCGTTCCGTCCGGATGGGTTGTTTGTCCGACAGCAACGTTATATTGGAGGTTGCCTTGCGCAAAACGCACTTGTCCGCCGTGCGCATTGATACTAAAGAGACCGGGAAGACCCTCCGGATATTCCGCAGCCAAACATGGAACCGTACAGGCTATAAGAGCCAGCATGTAAGTAGTAATTCTTTTCATATGTATGTTTGTTTTTGGTAAAAGACTTCTTTGGCGGTTTGGATAGCAATAATTTTTTGCGCTGCAAAAGTACTATATAAAATTGATATAAGATGAGTAGTAGTTTTTGCATAATAAAGACAAGTTGTTCTATATGTGATACTTAGGAACTTGGATTTACGGCTGCCAAAGTGCTATTCCATGGGAAGGGTAAAGTCTTGGGCGGAGTCCTTTTTCTCGCTTTCTGAATAAACGGCTTTGATGCTATCGCACACACCTCTTGGATTGCGCAACAGCGGTTTTGTTGAGTAGAAACACTCACCGGTTATCTCAGGGATGGTGCGGTTGAGTTGCATCTGGCGGCTTATCTCGTTGCCTTTCCCCCACGGCGTCTTGTGTGAGGCATTCTCGAGTCGGTAAGGCGCCATGCCGATATATAACTTGCAGTTCGTGCCGCGCACTTCGTTCGCCCACCAGTGCGCGAGAACTTCATAGTCTGCTACTTTCTTGCCGATCTCCCAATAGAGTTGCGGCAGTACATAGTCAATCCATCCGGCCTGAATCCACAGGCGTATATTGGCGTACAGGTCGTCGTAATTGGTGATGCCGGCTTTGGTGGCACTGCCTGTGGAATCGACGTCTGCATTTCGCCACACGCCGAAAGGCGAGATGCCGAACTGCACATCGGGCCGACAGTCACGAATGGTGGCGCTGATGTCCTGAATGGCCATATCGACATTATTGCGCCGCCATTCTTTGATGTCCTCATAGCCGCGCGGCAAACGAGCGAAAGTGTGCTCGTCCGGCAGTGCTTTTCCACCCGCAGGGTACGGGTAGAAATAATCGTCCATATGAATCGCCTGAATGTCATAGCGCTCCACGATATCTTGTACTATTGTACAAATCCATTCGCGTGTCTCGTCCAGTCCGGGATCGAAATACCACTGCTTGTTATAGCACCAGAACCAGTCGGGATGGCGTCGCATGATATGGTTCGGCGCGAGAATAGAAGTGTCGGTTGTGGCGAGGTTGACGCGGTAGGGGTTGAGCCATACATGTACTTCCATGTTGCGTTGGTGCGCCTCGTCTATCGTCCATTCCAAGGGGTCCCACGGTGTCTGTTCTTTCCAACTCCCCTGCGTGCCTGTTAACCAGTGCGAGACGGGTTCAAGTTCGCTGTAATAGAGTGCGTCGGCTGTAGGACGGACCTGAAAGATGATTGCGTTGATGCCGATGGCATGCAACGAGTCGAGCAGGAAAAGCATCTCGGTTTTCTGGAGATCGGGGTCTCCCACCGCCTCTTTTGACGGCCAGTCGATGTTGGCGACCGTTGCTATCCAGGCCCCGCGGAATGTTACTTGACCAAAGACCGCTACGCTAAAGGACAAAAGACAAAAGACTAATATGTTACGCAATTTGGCCATTTTCTACATGGAATATTTTGGCGTCTGGTCCGGGTTGGATGATTTCAGAGAGGTGTTGGCGGTCGGTGTCGGTGATAAAGATTTGTCCGAACTGCTCGCCCTGCACCATGCCTACAATCCTTTCGACGCGTTCGCTATCGAGACGGTCGAAGATATCGTCCAGCAACAATATCGGAGCCTCGCCCGTTGTGTCAGCTAAGTACAAAGCCTGTGCCAATTTCATCGCGAGCACAAAAGTGCGTTGCTGTCCCTGGCTGCCCACTTGCTTGAGCGGGTAGTCTCCGAGCCGCATGTCGAGGTCATCTTTATGTGGTCCTTGGCTGGTCCATCCTAATATCAAGTCGCGTTTGCGGGTACGAACGTACGCTTCGCGCAACTCGCGGTCCTGGAGTTGCGATATATAGCGGAGGCAACTGATCTCTGCCGGTTGATTGCTGATGACTTTATATACCTCTTGGAAATAGGGCTCGAACTCTTTGAAGAAATCCGTTCTGGCTTGGAAGATATATTCAGCAGGCTCTACCATCTGCCATTCGAGCACCTCCAGCAAGTCGTCCGGAGGATTAGGTGCGTCGGCATATTGTTTGAGTAAGGCGTTGCGTTGCTTGAGCAGCGCATTGTAGGTCGCCAGGCAATCCAGATATTTCCTGTTCCGTTGTCCGATCACGACATCCATAAACCTGCGCCGCTCGTCCGATCCTTCTTCTATGAGTTGGTGATCTGCCGGACAAACCATCACGAGCGGTATCAATCCGATATGATCCAACAAGCGCTGGTAGTCTTTCTTGTCCTTGCGGAACTGCTTCTTCACCCCTCTCCTCAATCCGCAGGAGATAACAACGGGCTGATCGCTGACGGCTTGCTGATAACTTCCCTGCACCATGGACATTTGTTCGCCATGCGTGATGTTGAGGCTGTCTTGGGATGTGAAGGCTGACTTGGTGAAACTCAGCAGGTAGATAGCATCAAGGACATTCGTTTTTCCTTGTCCGTTGAGGCCGACGAGACAGTTGAGTTTGGGACTGAACTCCAAACTCGCCTCGCGGATATTGCGGTAGTTGAGGATATTTAATGAAATTAAATTCAATTAAAAATTAAGAATTAAAAATTAAAAATTGACGAATTAGGCGTACATATTCACGTCCTCGGCGGTTATTTGCGGGCCGGCGAGGATGATGAGTCGCTCAATCACATTGCGCAGTTGGCGGATGTTTCCGGTCCACTCTCTGGATTGCAGCGCTTTGATAGCATCTTCGTCAAAGGTCTTGGGCGCGATGCCTTGTTCATTACAGATACGTCCGGTGAAGTGCTCGACGAGCAAGGGGATATCTTCCAACCGGTCTTTGAGGGGCGGCACGGCAATCGGAATGACATTGAGGCGGTGGAACAAGTCCTCGCGGAAGTTGCCTTCGGCTATTTCTTTCTGCAGGTCTTTGTTTGTAGCCGCCAGCACACGGACATTGACTTTGATGGGTTTGTCGGAGCCGACCCTCGTAATCTCGGATTCCTGCAGCGCGCGCAGCACTTTGGTTTGTGCCGCCAGGCTCATGTCACCTATCTCGTCGAGGAAGAGTGTGCCTCCGTCGGCTTGTTCGAATTTGCCTGCACGGTCTTTGATGGCACCGGTGAACGATCCCTTCATGTGGCCGAAGAGTTCTGATTCGATCAGTTCGGACGGTATAGCGGCGCAGTTCACCTCTACCATCGGACCGTTCGCACGTGTCGATTGCTCGTGAATAAGGTGCGCCACCACTTCTTTTCCCGTCCCGTTCGGTCCGGTGATAAGTACGCGCGCTTCCGTTGGCGCGACCTTGTCTATTATCTCGCGTACGCGGGCGATGGCCGCACTCTTGCCGATCATCCGTGGTCCGTGGTCCGCCACTTTCTTACGCAACTGTTTGGTTTCTTGTTTAAGCGATTTGGACTCTAACGCATTCTTGGTGGTGATGAGAATACGGTTCAAGTCCAGGGGCTTGATGAGAAAATCGTACGCACCTGCTTTCAATGCCTGCACGGCCGTTTCTACATCTCCGTGACCGGAAATCATCACAATAGGTGTTTCGCCATTAAGCGTTGCGTCACCATTCTCATCTTTTTCGCTGTTTTTGAGCGCTTTTAGAACCTCAAGACCATCCATCTCCGGCATTTTGATGTCCGAGTAGATGAGGTCAAATGTTTTGGCTTGCGCCATTTCCAAACCTTGTTTTCCGTTCTCGGCAACTTCCACCTCGTGTCCCTCATCCGTGAGGATTTCGCGAAGCGTATTCCGAATGCCGCGTTCGTCGTCTATAATCAACAATTTTGCCATAAATCCAAATGAATTGCCAAATTTTGCGCAAATGTACTACTTTTTTCTGAATTACACAAATAAATCTATTATTTTGCAAAAAAAAGCAAATTTTATTTGGTCATGTCAAAAATTATGCCTACCTTTGCACCGCAAAATGGGCACAAATTAACATTTTATGTTACATAACATATTTTAACCCAATTTTATTCATTTAACTAATAACTAATTAACAATCATGAAAAAGTTTTTTACTTTTGTCGCAGCGTTGATGGCCGTCGTTGCTGTCAATGCCACTGTTGTTACGCTGACGCCGGGTCAGTTTACTGCCGGTGAGAACGTAGAGAACTTCAGCGGGACAGTAAGCGGAATTACTGTAGCGATTGCTCCGAAGACGACAATCACTGCCGATCAGATTCGCGTTTTCAAAAATTCGACGATTACCATCTCAGCAGAGAAGGAGATCTCCGGAATCGTGTTTACTTGCACCGCTAATGGCGAAGTTAAGTATGGTCCGGGCTGCTTTGCTGCACAGGACGGTTATTCTTTTGAAGGCAAGGTTGGTACCTGGGCTGGTACTCCTGCTACTTCTGTAGCATTCACAGCATCCTCCAACCAAGTACGTGCAACAAAAATTGAAGTGTATCTGGACGGTGAGACTCCGGGTACTCCGACTCCTCAAGAGGTTGTCAAGGTTGATGTAGCTGGTGCAATCGCTGCTGGTCAGGCATTGGCAGATGGCAAGACTTCTGAAGAACTGTATGAAGTAACCGGTTATGTAGTTAATGCCGAGCCGTATAGCACACAACACAAGAACCAAATCTGGTGGATGTCTGATGATGCAGAGAATACGGGAGCACAAGAGTTTGAGGCATACGCATGTACTGTTAGTGAGAACAAAGTACAGATGCAGGTACTCAACGGTGATAAAGTGACCTTGACAGGTAATATTACCAAGTACAATGACACGAAGAAGGGTAAAATCATCATTGAGATTAAGAATGGAACCGCTTTATTCATTAGTAAGGCAGAAGGTGACCACTCTATCAGTGGCGATACCCCTCCCGCCCAAGACTTGGATACTATTAATGTAGCAAAAGCGCTTGAAATCGGTGGTGCATTGGATAAAGGTGGAAAGACCGATGTCGCTTATGTTATCGAGGGTTATGTTTCTGACATTGTTACCTATTATGACCCGACCAGCGATTTTGAGACCTTCTGGATGACGGATGATAAAACCAGCACGGCAAAAACCAACGCAGATGGCGCATTTGAAGTGTACAAAGGTAACCCGGTACAGAAGATGGAAGTCGGTCTGCACGGACACGTATATGTTACTGCTAAAATCACTAATTATAACGGAACCACTATTGAAACTTCCGGTTCTGCATCTGTAAACATTGTTAAGCAGGGCGAAGTGGACGAGGTTGAGGCAATTACTGTAGCAAAGGCGCTGGAACTTGGAGAAGCATTAGCAGACAAGGGAACGACAGCGGAACGCTATGAGATTACCGGTTATGTCGCGAATGTATATAATTTCCTCAATCCGGATTATGGAAGTGAAACATTGTGGATTACTGATGATCCAGAGAGCACTTCTACTGAGAATGCTTTCCAGATCTACCGCGGTAAACCGAACACCAAGACTGCTACCGGTCTGCACGCAAAAGTGAAAGTGGTTACCAAGATTAAGAAATATGGTTCCACTATTGAAACAGATGGTTCTACTATTCCGTTCGAAGTACTTGAGGCAAGTACGTTCGTTCCGGATACGGTAGATATAGACAAAGCTGTTGAGATTGCTGAAGCTTTGGGAGAAAACGCAAAGACTCCGGTATATTATGTAGTGAAAGGTTTCATCCAAGAGCCGGGTACGTTTGATTCACAGAACAGCAACGCAACCTTCAAACTCTCTCAATTCCCGAATGAAGCAGAGGGTCCCGTTAAGGCTTATCGCGCAACGGTTCTCAAAGCAGATGCAGAGAAAGTAGCTACGAAGAACAGTTACGTAAACGTAACAGGTTATTTGATGAAGAAGGGCGGTGCTCAGATCGCACAGGGTGCTATCACAGCATTCGTTGAGGCTCCGCAGATGGATACGATCCATTGTACGGTAGCAGAGGCAATCGCAGCAGGTAAGTTACTGCCGGTTGAGGGTAAATCGGATCGTATCTATGCCGTAACCGGTTACGTAACTATGGTTGCAGAAGAGTTCTCTGCAGGCGTAGAGTCCTTCTTCCTGGCAGATGATGCAGCAAGTGAGGAATACAACTTCTATGCAGCGAGTGCTTCGATAGCGGAGTCTGTAGAGGCTGGCAAGCGAGTTCAAGTTGTAGGTCGCCTGCAGAACCCAAATGGTGAAATCATCACCATTGAGAATGGAAAGGCAAGCATTGCTCCGGCTGAGGGTATTGAGAATATCGTGCTGACCGAGAAGGCTCAGAAAGTAGTTGTTGACGGTGTGATCTACATCGTTCGCGACAACAAGATGTTCGACGTTCGCGGAACACAAGTCCGTTAACAGACAAATCTCGCCCCTTCTTTAGAAGGGAAAGGAGTTAAAAAAAATTGAGTAGAGGAGCGTTTCGGCGCTCCTCTATTTTTGTAAAGTGAAGTTTACAAGGAAACTATTATAGTGAAAAAAGTTTCCAAAAAACTTGCACATGTCAAATATTTGTTGTACCTTTGCAGCCGTTTTGTGAAAAATGATGTCTGAAGATCAGAGAAGTCATATTATTAAGACGGCGGGCGAACTATTTTTTCGCTTAGGAATCCGTAGTGTGTCAATAGATGATATATGCCGCGAACTGGGTATGTCGAAGAAGACGTTCTACGTCTATTTCGAGTCAAAGGATGCGCTGATAGAGCAGATGTTGCAGGCTAATATTGACTACATGTCGGGTAAGATGAAGAACTTGTTGGAGTTGCGTGATTTCCGCCAATTAGTGAAGGTGTTCCTCAAACGGCAAGAGGCGGAGAAAAACGATGTGCGCCGTGTGCCGCAGTTGGTGTATGACCTCAAGAAATATTACCCGCGTCTGTTTGCGGATTTCCAAATAAAATGTTTCGAGACCCAGAAAAACTATATCATGCAATACCTGGAACAAGGTGTGGCACAGGGTCTCGTGCGCGTGAACCTTAATATAGAATTAACGGCTGTGCTGTTTGCGAAGATTCACAGCGATGCGATTCAAGACTTTGAAGTGATAGAGGCACACAACCATAACATGCACCAATTAGCGCACACGGCGATGGATGTGTTCGTAAGAGGAGTGCTGAGTGAAGAAGGAATGAAACTTTTTGAGAGTTGAGAATACGTTATTACATAATTACGGTATTACGAAAAAAATCAATATAGATATATGAAGAAACTTATTTTAATGATGACCGTGCTGCTCGCGATGAGTACAGCGGTAATGGCGGAAGACCATGTGATGGCGGCCACACACGGGTCGCGTGATTTGCAGAGGGAAGTACCGGCAGAACTGAGCCTGAACCTGAGAGAGGCTCAGGAGTATGCTATTCAACAAAACCGAAGCCTCAAAAACGCTTCTTTGGCGGTCCAGGAGGCCTATGCACAGCGCTGGCAGACCATAGCTTCGATGCTGCCTCAGGCGGACGGAAGTTATACGTATAGTAACTATTTGGGCTATTCGGCGACCCTCTCTATGGCAGGTCGTGACGTGCAAATCAACATGCCTAATGTGGGTGCGCTGGGTGTCACTGCTTCCATCGGAATCAACGGTCAAGGTATAGTTGGGGTATTGCTTAATAATGTGGCCATCAAGATGAAGAAAATCGCTCTTGAGAAGTCCGAAGACGAATTGCGCAGCAGTGTTATGAGCGCGTATGTTTCTGTCTTGGCTCTTCGAAGTATAACCGGTCTTTTGGACTCCAGCCTTGTCAATATCCAAGAACTTGAGCAGATGACCCAGAATGCAGTCAATGTAGGAGCAGCCGAGCAGACATCGGCGGACCAGATACGCGTACGAGTGAATGCGCTCAAAAATAATATCAATGCCCAAAAACGAAATGTCGAACTGGCAAACAACAGTCTCAAAGTGCTGTTAGACGTGCCGGTAGAGACCGAACTGATTCTGACGGAAAACATGGACGATGTTCTTTCACCGGAACGGGTACTCGACCTGTTGAGCCAGAATTTCGCTCTTGAGAACAATCTCAACTACCAGCTTCTCCGTCAGCAAGTAGAACTCGCCAAGCGCAATGTGCACATGGCAGGCTGGGCGTATGGTCCTACCTTGGCATTCGCTTATAACTATCAGAACCAGACCTATTACGGCGAAGGAGGTATGCGTATGACGCCTCCGAATGTGATACAGGTGACAGTCAAGATGCCGCTCTGGTCATCCGGTAAGCGTGCGGCAGGCGTAGTGGAGAAGAAAATCGCGTACGAAGAAGCGAAAAACACCTTCTCCGAGACTTCTGACAATCTCGAGATACAGTACCGTCAACTTTGTTTCAATCTCACCAATGCGTACGAGACCTATCTCAATGAGAAAGATAATATTGAGGTTGCCCGGCGTGTGTTCAACTCCTCTACGGAAAAATTCAAATGGGGCGCTGCGTCGAACCTGGAGCTCACCAATGCTTCCAACGACCTTATCAATGCGCAATCAACCTACGTAAGCGCTATGCTGGAACTGATTAACGCCCAGTCGGAACTGGAGGAATTTCTTAACAAATAATTACGTAATGACGTAATCCCGTAATAACGAAAAAAATAACACTCAATATGAAAAAGATTTTTATTTACACCCTTGCTGCGCTGGCGTTGGTTGGTTGCGGCAAGAAGGCTGAAACAACCGCTGCGCAGGAAGAGGAGAGAGTAGAGCAGGTACGCACCACCGTCCTCCAGCCCCGCGAGATCGAGCGTGAGATATCCGTTTCGACCAACCTGCAAGGTTACCTGACGCAAAATGTAGCACCTTCCCTGACCGGTAAGATCGAGCATATCTACCGTGAGGTGGGCGATCGTGTGTCTGCCGGCAGCGACCTCGTGCGCATGGACCAGACCCAGTACAAGACTACGAAGATCTCCATGGCGAACCTCGAGATCGAGAAGAACCGTATCGAGATGCTGCTCAAGACAGGTTCGGCTACCCAGCAGCAGTATGACCAGATCACGACCCAGTATAACTCCACCAAGGAGCAACTGGAGTTCCTCGAGACCAACACCTATGTCAAGGCTCCGTTTGCCGGTGTAATCTCTGCCAAGAACTACGAGGACGGCGAACTCTACGGCGGACAGCCGATTCTGATTCTGACCCAGATAGACAAACTGAAAGCACTCGTGGCTATTCCCGAGACTTATTTCCCGCTTTTCAAGGCAGGTATGAAACTGACGCTGGCTTCGGAGATTTATCCCGGACAGACTTTCCCCGCAACGGTGGAAATCGTTTATCCGACCATTGACCCCTCCAGCCACACTTTCCAATGCAAGATAGTGGTTCCCAACGGCAGAAATCTGCTTCGTCCGGGAATGTACGTGACAACGACCATCGGTCTGGGCAAGGCAAACGCTATTGTAGTGCCCTACCAGAGCGTAGAGAAACTCGTCGGAGCCAACGACCGCTATGTCTTCATCGTGGAGGACGGCCGCGCAAAACGTGTAGCAGTGGAATTGGGTCAGCGTTTCGACCAGGATATAGAAATCATTGCTCCTGAGATTAAAGCCGGCGTTGAGTTCGTCACCACCGGTCAGCACAAACTCGTCGATGGCGTGAAAGTGAATGTAGTTGAATAATTTACCATTTGGTCACGTACCATTTATATGCTATTGGGCTGTTTAGCCATTTAGTTAAATGATACAATGAACAAATAAATGACCAAATCGTAAATGACTAAATCGTAAATAAGTTTTATGAGCATTTATAAATCAGCAATCCAAAAACCGGTGACCACCGCCCTCATCTTTGTGGCGGTCATCGTCATCGGTATATACAGTTTCCTGAAACTGCCGATTGACCAGTTCCCGGAGATGGACCCGCCGTATATCACGGTCATGACTACCTATCCGGGCGCATCGGCTTCCGAGATGGAAACCAACGTGACGAAGATCATGGAGAATGCCCTGACCTCCGTCGATCACCTCAAACACATCACTTCGCAGTCCAAGGATAACATCTCCGTGGTGACGCTGGAGTTGGAGTGGGGAAGTAACATGGACGAGGCTGTTAACGACGTGCGTTCGTTCGTCGATATGGCGGCGAACAACCTGCCGGACAACTGCGCCAAGCCGGTTATCTTCAAGCTCTCCACTTCCTCTATGCCTATCTGCCAGTACTCTATTACGGCAGACGAGACCTACGCGGGTCTGGACAAGATTCTGAACGATGAGGTAGTGCCGCAGTTGAACCATATTGACGGTATCGGTAATATATCCCTCTCGGGTGCGCCGGACCGCTATGTCTATGTCAATATCGACCAGCAGAAACTCGATGCTTATGGAATCACGTTGGAGCAGGTGGGACAAGTCGTTACGGCGAACAACCTCAACCTCTCGTCTGGTACCATTAAGATGCCGCAGGAGCAGTACCAGATGCAGGTGGGTAGCCATGACGCCGCAAGGGCAGCAGGTCTTCATCCGCGACATCGCTACCGTCAAGGATACTATCAAGGACCTCTCGCTGGACGAGAAGACCAACGGCCGTGAAGCCGTGCGTCTGGTCATCGCCAAGCAGACAGGTGCCAACACCGTACAGGTTTGTAAGGACGTGCGTGCCGAACTGGCGAAGATACAGAAACAGCTCCCGACAGATGTCAAGATAGAGAAGATCTACGACTCCTCGGAGAACATCCAGAACTCCATCAACTCTCTCGAAGAGTCTGTGCTTTACGCCCTGCTCTTCGTGGTGCTCGTGGTACTTTTCTTCCTCGGCAAATGGCGTGCGACCATCATCATCGGTATCACTATTCCTATTGCCCTGATTGTGGCGTTTATCTACCTCGGTCTGGCGGATTCGTCGTTGAATATCATCTCCCTCTGTTCGCTCACCATCGCTATCGGTATGGTGGTGGACGACGCAATTGTGGTCTTGGAGAATATCACCCGTCACGTGGAGCGCGGCGAGGACCCGCATGAGGCGTCTATCTACGCCACCAACGAGGTATGGGTATCCGTTATCGCTACTACGCTCGTGCTCGTAGTGGTATTCGTGCCGCTGACCATGCTCAATGGTATGGCGGGTATTATGTTCCATGAGCTCGGATGGATTGTCACCGTGGTATGTTGTACCTCTACCCTCGTGGCTATCTCGCTGACACCTATGCTCTGCTCCAAACTGCTGAAAGCCAAGAAAGTGCATGTCGATGAAAACGGCAATCTGGTCGATGACGAGGCAGACAAGAAAGGCTGGTACGAGCGTACGGTGGTACACATGCTCGACGTCATTGACGAGTATTACGCCAAGTCGCTGGGTTGGTGTCTGCGTCATAAGGCGCTCACCTTCCTTATCCTCATTGCGTTCTTCGCCGCTTCTCTGATTCCTGTCTTCATGGGCAAGATCGGTACGGACTTCATGCAGGAGCAGGATAATGGTCGTCTGTCCGTGACCGTCAAACTGCAACGCGGTACGCGTATCGAGGAGACCCTCAAGACCGCCCGCAAACTGGAAGCGCGCTTCGTGGAACTTGTGCCGGAGATACAGCTGATCAACACCTCCGCCGGTTCGAACGATGATGCCTCTATCGCAGCCCTCTTCTCTTCGACGATGAACAACAAGATTCAGATGACAGTCCGTCTGCCCAAGAAATGGGAGCGTGACCGCGACATCTGGACAATTGCCGAAATCCTTCGTCAGGAGATGGCGAAATATCCGGAGATTAACGAATACCAGTGTGCTGTTTCATCCGGCGGTCCCGGTGGGGGTAATACAGTCGATTTGGAAATCTATGGTTATGACTTCGATAAGACCTCCCAGATGGCAGAACAATGCCGCCAACTGATTTCGCAACTGCCCGGTGCCCGCGACGTGAATATCTCCCGTGAGGACGACCGCCCGGATATCAAGATTACCGTGGATAAAGAGAAAGCGTCGCGTCTCGGCTTGAGCTCCGCTACTATCTCTACCTACCTCCGCAACCGCGTGGCAGGTATGGCGTGCGGCTACCTCAAGGATGACGGTTCGGAGTACGATATCGTAGTACGCCTCATGGAGGAGGACCGTAACTCGATCTCCGACATTCTCAACCTCTCTATCCCGACGGCGACGGGCAAGACCGTCAAACTCTCCGAGGTGGCAACGGTCGGCGAATACTGGGCGCCGCCTACCATCGAGCGCAAGGCACGCCAGCGTATCGTTACCGTCAAGGCTACGCCGTACAACACCACCCTCGGTGAACTGGCAAAAGCGATTGAGACAGAGGTTATTCCGCAACTCGACATCCCGGTCGGTTACTCTACCCATATTGGCGGTAACTACGAGACGCAGCAGGATACTTTCTCCGACATGATTCTGCTCGGCCTGATGATTATCCTGTTGGTATATATCGTCATGGCGTCGCAGTTCGAGTCGCTCCGGATGCCGGCAATCATCATGTTCTCTATCCCGTTTGCCCTCTCGGGTGTCATCGTAGCCCTCTGGCTTACAGGCCGTTCGTTGGATATGATTGGTGCCCTCGGTCTGGTTCTCCTGGTGGGTATTGTGGTGAAGAACGGTATTGTGCTCGTGGACTATATCAACCTTATGCGTGAGCGCGGCTACGAACTGAACACGGCTATCCAAATGTCCGGACGCAGCCGTATCCGTCCTGTCCTCATGACGGCGTTCACTACCATCCTTGGTATGATTCCTATGGCCGTTTCTTCCGGTGAAGGTGCCGAGATGTGGCAGCCGCTGGGTATCGTCGTCATCGGCGGTCTGACCGTCTCGACCTTCCTGACGCTCTACGTAGTGCCCGTTCTCTATGGCTTTATGTCCCGCCACGGAGACCGCGACAAGCAGGAAGCGCTGCGCAAGAAATTTATCTTTATGGATATTAAGGTGAAGAAGGAGGAAAAAGCATGAAAAGCGTAATGATTGTTTTCAACCAGGCCAATACGGGCCGTGTGGAATATATGTTAGATGTGCTTGGCATCAAGGGCTTCACGTTCTTTGAGCAAGTACAGGGTCGTGGTACCAATGGCGGTGAACCCCGCCGTGGTACGCACGCATGGCCCGAGATGAATTCGTGCGTGATTACCATTGTTGAGGATGAGCAAACGGCTCCGCTGCTTGAAGCAGTGAAGAAACTCGACTTACGCAATGAGGAAGTCGGAGTGCGCGCGTTCGTGTGGGATATCGTCGCTACGGTTTAGACGTGGCGAATGATATAATACGGAATATCCAGCGCCTGTACCTCTGCTTCGTAGCGATCAAATAGTTCTTTACGAATCGCGTCTGAACCATTGGAGCGGGCATGGTCGGGCACCCAAGCAATATCCGGATAGGTCAGTAAGTAAACATCCATCGGAAAACGGTGGATGTTTTCGTTTAGCCATTCCGGAACGCGGCCAAAGGCATAGTCGAACCAGACCTTGGTGATGATGAGTTCGGTGTCGAAGATGTACAGGTTACGGGTTGCGGATGACGGGTTACGGGATAGCGCTTCCAGCTCTTCAATCTGGTGTCTGGCAAGGGCGCATAGTTCATCGAAAGTAACATCTGTAGTACCTTTTCTCTCTACATATTCGCGTGCATATTCCGAAATGAGCACACCGTGGTAACGCTTTGCCAGATAGCGTGCCAATGTGCTCTTGCCACTGGATTCAGGTCCTATGATACCTACTTTGAAGCTTTCAGAATTCATCATTCAGCATTCTGATTTATCTGGTCAGCATGAGTTTGATATTCAGACCCACATTATCCGTCTTGACAGGGTAAGAGGATGAGATAAGCGGAGTGGTTCCCTGGTGGTCGTAGAAGAGTTGCAAGTTGATCTTCTGGCTCAACACATAGTCTGCCGAGATCTTAATGGCAAAGACTCTGTTACCGGACGACGCTTGCGTAATGCCCTCGTCTATCTTACGGAGCAGCATCTTCACATCTTTGTACGACAGATCCACTTGTATCTTGAGGTCATTGCTTACTTTCTTTTGAACACCATCCTTATTCTTCGTGATGAAGTTAAGATTCTTGATGGTATAACCTCCTCCGATGACGAATTCGTCGGTGTGTCCTTCCGTCAACTGCACGCTGGTGATATTGAGCGCGAGGTTTCGTTGCTTACGGTATTCGGCTTTTACGGAGAGGGAGTTCTTCATCGTGAGATTCAATCCGATAAGCGGCGAGAACGCTTCTGTGAGCGTGACATTACTGATATCGTATGCGGATGAAGGCATCGGAGAGTCGGTAGATACATTACGGACGAAGCCGACGCCTGTATTGTTATCCTCACAGCCGACCCAGGTAGAGAACGAACCATACGAACCAACGGCATACTTACAGGTGTACGCATGTGTGAGAGTTACTGATTTGAAGTGCTCTTTCATCCAAGGCAGTTTTCCTAAACCATCGTATGTGACGGACCAGTTCGGTATGATTTTAAGGATTCCCAGGAATGGGTTGAGTCCGATGGTCCGCGGGTTCTGTCCGGTATATGCGGCAAGGAAGGCAGGAACCAAAACATCTGCGGAGGTAGAACTGACGCGTCCGTGCTTATTCGGGTCGTATTTTGTGCCGGCCGGAATATCCTTCATGAATCCTTTACTCGGGAGTGTTATGCCGGTGTACTGGTCCTGTACGCGGGCATGCAGGATAGCGCGGTTCTCCAAGAACCGGTCAAAAGCCGCATTAGCGAAGTTCTCTTCCTGTGAGCCCACACGAGTGAACATCGTACCGATAGCGCACTGCGTGATATTAAATGAACCCGTTAGCATCTCTTGCGGATCCTCGAAGGTGTAGATGATCGATGTTGATTGTGCGAAGTAGCGTTTACCATTCAGTTGCACTTTGAGGCCCGGTAACGGTTCAAGCGTCAGTTTGATATCGAAGTCAGAGGTATGCGCACGAATGGCGGGTTGCACGATAGAGGTGTCTCCGGTTAACCAACCGTTTTCTTTTGCCCGCTCAATCATATTCGCCGGTATGAAACCGAAAGCGAAGTCATATCCCGGGGCCCATACACCGTTCACCTTGGCTTGTCCCATGAATCCAGCTTCGGGTTCGAAGCCCGGGATGGTCATGGAGTTTGTCTCGCGATAGGTAACTTGCAAACGGCGTACCATTGTACCAAGGTATGCAAACATGTCTCCCGCGATCTGGGCCGGAGTGCGTTCGTTCGGATCGCGTGTGGTGACGGTAATAGTAGCGTTGGCGCAATCGGCCTTCGGTGTGATAGTCACTTTGGTATTTCCGTCCGGACGGAAGGAAACAGGGACGGCTTTTCCTGTCGAATCAGCGACGCTTACGTTGAGTAACTCCGAATTCAGACGATGGGTCAGTTCAACGGCCTCTCCTTTCTTCAAGGCGATGGTTTGGGTGTAGTTCTTCGGCTTGAAGTTACGCCTTGTATTTCGACCGGCGTAACGCTGGGTCATCTGTTTCCAGTATTTGGATTTACCATACCAAGTCTCAAAGTTAATCCCTCCGTCCACCTGCCATGATTGCATCGAACTCACTGTGTTTCCGCGTTTGATGCCATTCGAGGAGGAAGCGGTACGGTTCCAATTATAGTTGGCGTTATAGGAAGCGTTTGCAGTGAGCGGGTCGAGGTATGGGATGCGGTTGAACGGAACGTTCCAACTGGCGGTGAAGATCTGCTGGTATGCGTACGCGGAACCGAAGCGTGCCAGCGAACGCTGGATCGTATCGCGCCAAGCCTCGTACTTGTCATGGTTGAATTCCGGATCGAAGTAGCGGTCGGTTAATATCTCCGGCGTATATTTACCTTCATCAATGATGGCATTCATTGCCGATTGGAAGGTAAATTTAATGTTCTTCGTGAGGTCGTATTTGATGTCCACATTGCGATCCCATGTGAAATCTTTGCTATAGGTCAGGTCCATGGCTTGTGCGGAGGAGCCAGCCAGATCACGCATCTTCATGTGGCTGAAGGTACGATGCATATTCATACGGAAAGCCCATGACTGTGGCAAATAATAGATATTCATCTCTTTGAGGAACTTCACGTTCTGCACTTTTTCTACTTTGCTGAACGGTTCCCAGGGTTTGGGATTGAAGTTGTACGCATATTGGAAAGAGCCCTTATGATCCGTATTGTAGTTAGTTTCCATCTCCGGCGAGTGTTCCGATTGCTTGTTATACGAGGCCGAGAGCGAGAAGTTCGCAGGGTCATAGAACATATCGCGTTTCTTGGAGTGGATATCCACTTTGAAGTTAGACAAGGAGAAGGACGTTGACTCATGCACAGTAGAGGTCATGGCTTTTATGGAGTCACGATCTGATTTCTGCTCGTATGTGCTGAGAGTTTCGGATAACTTCACATCCGTATCCAACGGGTCGTAATCCGGTGTTGTCGTCTCTTTGCTATAGGATACGTAGAGCGGTATTTGCAGTTTTGCTTTCTCAGGGAAGAGTCGTCCGGCCTCCAATGCCGCACTGACGGATATCTGGTAGAAATTATCCATATTCCGATCAAGCACATTAGCTTCTATAGATCCGTATCCGGCAGTCTCGAGTCGTCCGGCTACATTGACTTGTGCGATGTCGCTGATTGCCAGAGCCGCATTTGCCATGGCCGCCACACCGCCTTGCTCGTTGAATTGGCTGAGGCGTAACTCGTCGACCCAGACCTCTCCGGAGGCATCATGCTGACCGTTGTTACGCACACCGATCATGATGGATTCCACATCTTCGAGGGTAGGATTACCCAAGACGGTGATTTTATTTTGCGGATGGCCTGATGCTTCATCATACACGATATACGGGATTGTGTTGCTGACACCGGCACTTCCAGCCCGTTTGGCTTTGTTACGCGCCAATTTCGCGTCCGTCAGTACTTTGAGCGCGAAGTTGAACATGTTCGCATCGGGCCATACGAGGCGGCGATCTGCTTCGGAGTTGTTATTGTATAATCCCGGTGCGGTGAGATGCAACGGAATCTCATATTCGTAATAGTTGTTCTTCAGGTCCGTACCCAAGCGGATGAAACAAGAGAGGTCTCCATCTTTCAAGTTCGGGTCGAGTGCTGTCAGTTGCTCCGCATGGACGAACATCTGCAGGTTCTTATATTGCCGCATGTCATACGCGGTATTCTTATACATGGCCCGTGAGTCATGGGGGCTGAGGTTCGTGACGCGCAGTACCATTGATTGCTCGTTCTGTGCGATGAGTTGTGCTTGTCCCGGGTCTGTTTGACGACTTACGCCCGGCGGGAGAACATAGTTAACCGGTGTACGCGTACTGTTTTCCTCGATGTTTACTGTCTGCACGTCAATGGAAGCGCCTGTGTTTACAGGAACGCCTACGGGCGCCAAGTCGCGCGTATATTGGCGCCATTCACCACGGACGAGGTCCATCGTTGCAAAACGCAAGTAGGTATCATGCGCAAAGCCCGTGAGGAAGATACGCATGAAACGGATAGATTTCCAGTTGCGGATACCATTGATCTTCTGCACAGTAGCGCTGTCTCCTCGAAGAGGAATCTTGAACTGATACCAGGTTACATTGACTGTTTCGCCGTTACGTAAGGTGACAGCGCTAATCTTTTTCTCCGTAATATGCTGTTTGCCTACCTCCAGCATGTCAGGGCGGAGGATGACTTTGTACTGGTAGTATTTCTCGTATTCATTGAGGGTGTTATCAAGGTTTACATCCTCGATATCCGGTTGCATGGTAGAAGCTGTTCCGTAGCTCTCTGTCTGTTGCTCGGTAGCCGGTGAGTTGCCTTGTGTACCATTGAAGTGTTTGTAACGGTTGAGGATACTTACTTCCTGTTGATCGAAATCCGTGCCGCGGTAGAAGTGGTAGTTATCGCCTGCCGGGTCGTTGAGCGGCGAGAAGACATCTGCCTGCCACTGATTCAATGTGTCGGGGTTGACTTTGGCTTTCAGTGCATCCACGAAGGTTTTGTATGCAGGCCAGTATTGCTCTTGCATATCATTCAGACCATTCAGACCGACATCTTGCATGGGGCGCGAGCCGGGCTCGTTACTAAAGGCAACAACGGTACTTGTTGTACGCGGAACGTATCCCCATATAGTGGAGTCCACACGACCTTTGTCTTCGAGAGAGACAGGAAGACCATGCTCGAAGGCTTTCTTTCCATCATGCAGGACATCTTCGTTAATGTCACCCAGGTTGATGTACATCTCTCCGGTGTAGTCAAGTTCATGTCCCGGGTTAGTGAGAGCCGGATCCATCAACCAGAACTGGATATACTCTATGTTCGCTTTCTCAAAATCTGTGTTATCCAGCCGGCGCATCATTCCGCCCCAGCGTTGTTTCGGGTTGGTCAGTTTACCATCGAAGCCAATCTCGTCCGATGCAATATTATACTGTCCGCGCTCATTGGGGTAGAAGGCGAGGTTGAGAACAGGTAACTTGGTATCCACGTTGCTGGCTTCCTGACGATTCGGATAAATCTCATCCTGATATACGATACGAGTACGATGGTCGCTGAGAGCGGCTAAGTCGTTGCGAATATGCTCAGGCGTATTGGATTGCGGGTAACCGAAGATCGGGTCAACGGTGTACCACGCCATGTGAGCACGGTTCTTATTGTACGAAATATCATAAGTCCAGGATTCCGTAAAGGAAGAAGGCGTAGAGGACAAGAACCAATACGTGGGGTAATGGACATCTATATTGGTTGTAGTATTCTCAAAGTCATCGATGTAAGCTGTTCCTACCGATCCTACGTCATTGGTGTGTCCCGGTATAAGATGTGCAAACTCCGCATTGATAGAGAAGGTGGAAGGTGCAGTAGCATTGATCCAAGGTATTTTATCGATGGCATTGGTGAGCCACTGCATCTCCGTTTTCCAACTTCCGTTAATGCCCCAGATTGTGTTGGCCAAGGGCTCATAACCTGTGTTGACTTTTGTTGTGAGCGGCCGTTCACGCAAGTGCATAATAGTTCCGCCGAGTACGAGGTCTTTTGAGAACTCGTATTCGAGGTGAGCGCCGAAGAGCGACTTGCGCTGCATGGAGAAAGTACTTTGGTTTTCGAGTTTGACATCAACGTTTGTGCCAGACTCAAGGATAGAGGTGTTGAGAATGGTAACCGTTCCCATGGTGTAATCCACGGTATAGTCCACATTTTCCACGAGGGTAGCACCTCCGGCGGTGACGGTGACGCTACCGCGCGGCACATTCATGGCGCCGAGACGTATCTCGCTGCTATTGGTGCCTTTGTATTTACCGGTAAGACGGAATTTGTTTTTCTCCGTCATCTCTTGGGCTACCACGAGAGTGGAGTCGTAGAGTTCGGGGAAACAGTATTTGCTTACCAATCGCGGGTCATTATTCAGTGCTTTCGCCAAATGCGAGCCAAAAGGCTCCAATACAGGGAAGATGATTTTACCGGAAGAGGAGTACACGGTGAGTCCTTCGAGGAAGTCGAATCGTCCATCAGGGCTGGCATTGTGTTTCTGGTCCAATCGGTCCAGATTCATGACGCGGAGCAGTTGCTTTCCATTGACAGGTCCTTCGTCCAAGTATTGCATGTCCGTACCGACGGAGTCGTTGCGGTAGGAGACGTATAGTTCGAATTTATCCTGCGAGAGGCTTGTGGCGCCCAAGGAGTAGATATTCTTCATCATAAGGTCCCATGTGCCGCGGTTTTTTTCGCTTGGGGCATTGGCGCTGGATTTCAACATCTTCAATGCAAGGGCGGCCGGTGACCTCAGTTCTTCCCCTCCGTCCGTAGAGAACTCGCCCACTTGGTACACTTGTCCGTTATACGTAAATTCGTAAGCTACGGCAAGTACTTCGTCTTGATTAAGTGCGCTCTTGAGGGAGATATATCCGAGAGCGGTATTGAGTGTATATTCGCTACTGGTCAGCAAACGTGCGGATTCGATTTTCTCGAAGTCCACTCCTCCGTGCATGCCGTTGAGTCCTTCCAAAGCAGTAGTTGTCTGCGACAGGTCCCGGAAAGGTGTTTGCTTGACGGTTTCATATAGGGAGTTGGTGGTGTTATCAGGAACGGTTTTGCCTAATCTGTCCCAATTTCGGTTATGGGTGTGGCGGCTGTTCTCGCCGAGGTCTTCGAAAGCAACGATATTACGCGCCTGGTCATACGCTCCGCGTTTGTTGGTAATCCATACCTCAATTTTCGTAATTTGCAATCCGCTCGCTATGTAAGGCACTGTTTCCATTGCTTTCTCGAAGTTGTCGCGGAAGAAATGCGAGAGGAAGAAGTGGCGGTTCTCATCGTAGTTGTCTCCGGCGATGTCGAAGCGTGTCATTTGTGCTCCGCCTTGGCTGCTGACTGTTTGCGCTTCGCTGTTCTGCTGTGAGATGAGTGCCTGGATTTTGAGTTTGCCGAACTTGAGGTTGGTTTTTATACCGAAGAGAGCTTTGCTACCGCGGATGAGGGACGAGGGCAGGTCGAGAGTTACGTTACCTGCCTCGATGGACTGAATGATATCATCCTCTTCGCCTTTATAGTTGAGTTTGAGGTTCTGCTGGTCGAAGGAGAACGATGCTTCGGTATTGTAAGAGAGGTTGAAGTTGAGTTTTTGTCCCACTTTACCTTGTACGCTTGCCTGGATTTTCTCATCGAAATCGAAGATATTATTATTACGCGCGCGCACGGTCAAGGACGGGTTGGCAATATATTGGTGCTTGAATCCGAATAATAGTTCCGCTGATCCTTGCATTTTGAGTTGGACGCCTCCGGGTCCGAACACTTTATCGGCAGGACCGATATTGAATTTCATATCGGTGATGTCGAATTTCGATTCGTTGTTATGCTCAACTTCTCCGATTTTCTGTTGCCAGTACTTATGCATGATCTGCCTCTCGGCATACTGGTTATATTCCTCTTGAGTGAGCATGTACGGTGTGGAGATGTCCGTATCCCCTATGCGTGTCCGTATGACGTATGTTCCAGTCTCGGGTTGGTATTCCACGGAGGTGGTGATGTTCTCCGGATCGTTGAGGTCGATGGAAGAGACGGGTTGGGTGAGTTCTCCGTAGTTCTGCGCACCGAGTTGCTTTACGTTGGTAGGAGCCCAGATGGCGCTATCTGTGAGGGTGATGATGTCCGCTACGTCTTCCGGGACCGTTTCGCCGGCAGCGATAGCAGCATCGCGTTTGGCTTTGGCTTCTTCGCGTGCTTTTTTCTCTGCCTCCTGACGTGCTTTCTCTTCTGCTTTGGCTTTCCTCTCCGCTTCTTTCTGCGCTTTCTCCTCGGCGACGAGTTCCTTGAGCGTCTTTTGGGCGTAGATTCCCTGTACGGACATTACAGTCAGCAAGCAGGCAAATACTATGTAGAGATAATGTTTGATGGTTAAAGTCTGATGTTTGAAGTTTGGTGTTTAGAGCATGGTGAGTGCTTTGCGAATCACGCTTTCCACGCTCAGAGCGGGTTCGGCCTTGAGGATTTTATCCACGGCTTTGCCGCTGGCTACCGCTGCGAACCCAAGCATGGTCAGAGCGCTCACTGCTTCGGTTTTGACACCGTTATCGGCCTCGACATCCAGCATCGGAATTTCCGTAGGATCTCCTCCGAGGTCGAGTTTGATTACTTTGTCCTTGAGGTCCACAATGATACGCTGGGCCGTCTTGGGACCAAGTCCTTTCACTTTCGCCATGGCTTTGGCATTGCCGGTAGCGATGAGCATCCTGAGTTCTTCGGCCTGGAAGGCGGACATAATCATGCGTGCAGTAGCTGCACCGACACCGCTGACGGTCATGAGCATTTCGAACAGTTGCCGTTCCTTACGCTCATAGAAACCATATATTTCGTGCGTGTCCTCCCGGATGATTTCCGTGACGAACAGTTTTACTTCGTTGTTTTCACTCCCAACCAAAGCGGAGTATGTCGGCAGAGTGATAGCCAGTGAATAGCCCACACCAGCCGCTTCTACGACTGCTTCAGCAGGGTTCAATTCCGTCAATATTCCTTTAATGTATTCAATCATATACACAAAAATGCGGACAAAGGTACAACAATTATTTCATATACGCAAGTACGCGCGCATTTTTCTGTAAAAAAAGTACACATTTGCGTAATTTTTCGTTTTTCGATTTTTGTTTTTCAATTATTTAATGTACCTTTGTGCGCTAAATTTGGTATATTATGGCAAGAACTGAAATATCGGAGTATGGTGAGTTCGGTTTGATTAAGCACCTCACCAAGGATTTGAAACCCGTCCAACCGTCCACGAAGAAAGGTGTCGGAGACGATTGTGCGGTGATGGATTTCGGCAGTAAGAAGGTGTTGATGACCACCGACATGCTGTTGGAAGGAATACATTTTAATCTGGAGTACGTGCCGCTCAAGCACCTTGGTTACAAGGCGGCGGTAGTCAATTTTTCTGACATCTACGCGATGAACGGAACTCCGACGCAGATTACGGTGAGTCTGGGTATCAGCAAACGCTTCTCGGTAGAAGACATCGAGGCATTATACAGCGGAATCCGTCTGGCCTGCGAGCGGTACGGCGTCGATTTGGTAGGTGGAGACACCTGTGCATCGATGACGGGTTTGACTATTTCGATTACCTGTCTTGGTACGGCTGCTGCGAAGGATATCGTGTATCGTAACGGCGCCAAGCTGAATGATCTGATTTGCGTAAGCGGAAACTTAGGCACGGCCTACATGGGACTGCAGTTACTGGAAAGAGAGCGACTTGCAAATGCGGCAAATCCGGATTTCGAGGGCAGAGAGTACTTGTTAGAGCGCCAACTCAAGCCGGAAGCAAGGAGGGATATCTTGGAGGCCTTACGCAAAGCCGGTGTGAAACCGACGGCGATGATGGATATCTCGGACGGGTTGTCATCGGAACTGATGCATATCTGTAGCCAATCGGGTGTGGGTTGTTGCGTGTACGAGGATAAGTTACCGATTGATTTCCAGGCTGCGGCTTTGGCCGAGGAGATGAATCTGAATATTGTCACCTGTGCACTGAACGGCGGAGAAGACTACGAGTTACTGTTCACCTGTTCGCTGGACGATTATGAGAAGCTCATTCCGGTCGAGGACCTCTATATCATCGGTCATATTACGAAGCAGGAGTACGGTTGCAACCTGATTGGTAGAAACGGTGAGGAATTAGCCCTCAAGGCCCAAGGCTGGAATGCGTTTAAAGAATGAAACACATAGCCATCATATTAGCCGGCGGAACGGGTAGCAGAGTAGGCGGGCAAACGCCCAAACAACTCTTGCCCTTAGCGGACGGGCGTTCGATACTCGAGCACGCGGTAGATGCTTTTGAACAAGCGATTCCTATTCATGAGATCGTCATTGTGATGCACCCGGAATGGATTCAAGAGGCGGAGGAAATAGTGGCGCGCAATTCGTGGCACAAGGTGAAACAAATCATCGCTGGAGGAAGCGAGCGCTGGGAAAGTTCATGGAACGCAATCTCGTTCTTTCTCAAAGATGACAAGAAAGATCCGGACACGTTCTATTGGTTTCACGATGCTGCGCGTCCGTTTGTGTCACAGGACATCTTACGCCGTGTGGCAGAAGCGCTCAAGAGTCATTTGGCCGTAACGGTAGCCGTGCCTGTAACGGACACGCTCTATCAGACCAATAATGGTAAAGTGTCCGCTATTCGTAATCGCAAAGAGTTTATGCGTGCGCAAACGCCGCAAGCCTTCCACTATCTGGTTATAGGTCCCGCCTACATGCGTGCGATAGAAAAAGGAAAGATAGAAGCGACAGACGATGTAGGTATCTTGATGAAGTACAATCCCGAGGTAGAAGTATGCATCGTGGAAGGCGACGAAGCAAATAAGAAAATCACGTATAAGGAAGACTTATGAAAATCATTCTTTTGGGCACATCATGGCCGTATCGCGGCGGCTTAGCGACGTTCAACGAACGACTCGCTCGGCAGTTTGTGTCCGAAGGACATGAGGTGGAGATATGGACGTTTACTTTGCAATATCCGTCGTTCCTCTTCCCCGGTAAGACACAATATACGGAAGAAGCGGCACCGGAAGGTCTGATCATTCGCAGGAAACTGAACTCCTGCAACCCGTTTAACTGGATGCGTGTGGGAAAAGCCGTCAAAAAAGCGGCGCCGGATCTGCTCATTTGTTGCTATTGGATGTCTTTTTTTGCGCCCGCGTACGGCCTTATATCCAAAATTGCGCGTAAGAACGGGAAAACGAAATGCGTGGCACTCGTGCATAACATGATTCCGCACGAACCGAACATACTGGATAAACTCTTTGCACCTTATTTTGTGAAGAGTCAAGACGGTTTTGTAGCACTTTCTGATAGCGTAGTCAAAGATATAGACAATTTGGACAAAAAGGACAAGCCGAAAACCTTCTCGCCGCACCCGATATACGACCATTATGGTGCGCAGATGTCGAAAGAAGAGGCCTGCAAGGCTCTGGATCTGCCGGATGAAAAAGCATTCATGCTTTTCTTCGGATTAGTCCGCGCGTATAAAGGTTTGGATCTGTTGTTGGATGCTTTCGGAGAAGTGAAAGAAGCGTTGCCGAACTTGCAGTTGATTATAGCGGGAGAGTTTTACGAAGACGAAGCGAAATACCGTGCACAGATAGCGCAATTGGGTTTGGAGAATCGGGTAATTGTGCGGAATGAGTTCATTCCGGATGGAGACCTAAGGAAATATTTTGGAGCATCGGATTTGATTGTACAACCCTATAAGACAGCTACGCAGAGTGGTGTGACACAAGTGGCATTCCATTTCGAAAAACCAATGTTGGTGACGAATGTAGGAGGGTTGGGCGAGATTGTGCATGACGGAAAGATGGGCTATGCCTGTGCGCCGGAGGCGAAGGCTATTGCAGAGGACTTGAAGGATTATTTTGAAAACAAGCGGCAGAAAGCCTTCACGGCGTATTTGAAGAAAGAGAAAACGAAATACGCATGGTCGAATATGACGAAGGCGTTTGAAAAGATATTATCGCAATGTTAGAAGCAGAGATTATAAACAAGGCCAAGGATTGCTTGCAATGCGAGGCGAAGGCGATAGAGGCGCTTGTTCCGCGTTTGGGAGAGGATTTCGTGCGCGCTGTGCAGGCTATACAAGCATGCAAAGGAAAGATTGTGGTAACGGGTGTTGGTAAGTCCGGACATATCGGATCGAAGATCGCCGCGACCCTGGCGAGTACGGGAACGCCGGCCTTTTTCCTTAATCCGCTGGATGCCTATCATGGCGATTTAGGCATGTTGACGGAGAATGACCTGGTGTTGGCTATCTCCTATTCCGGCGCGACGGAAGAGTTACTGCGTTTCCTGCCGTTGATTCAGGAAAAGAAGATCCGGATCATCGGCATGACGGGTAATACGGAGAGCCTGCTGGCGAAATATTCGGATATCCATCTGAATATCGCCGTAGCACGTGAGGCCGATCCGCTGAATCTTATTCCGACAGCCAGCACAACGGCAACGTTGGCATTAGGCGATGCACTTGCTTGTGCGCTTGTGGAAGCCAAACATTTCCAGCCGACAGACTTCGCGCAGTTGCATCCGGGTGGTGATTTGGGACGTAAGTTGTTGGCGAAAGTAGAGGATGTGATGTTCACCGAGAATCTGCCCTTTATACGTCCGGACATGCCGATGAGCGAGGCGATAGAGGTGGTGACGAACGGCAAGTTAGGCGTAGGCATAGTGCTGAAAAACGAGGCATTGGTAGGAATCATCACCGACGGCGACATCCGTCGGGCGATGCAGAAATTAGGACAGAAATTCTTTGCAACGCCGGTAGAAGATATCATGAGTAAGAACCCGAAAACGATTGGCCGCAATGCGAAGATTGTCGAGGCCGGCGAGACGATGAATCATCACTCGATACACACGTTGGTGGTACTGGATGAATGTCCTTCTGTCAGCTGTCAGCCGTCCGTTGTCGGAATCATCGACTCGTTCTCGTGCTTGCCCGGGACGAGGTTTTATCATTGAGAGGCAGTGGATGCGAGTAGGGAATACCCCTGTCAATGACTAAGGAATCATTAATGAATATATAACTAATAACTAACGATTCACTCGAGATGAGAAACATAAAGTTATTTCTGACAGACGTAGATGGCTGTTTGACGGACGCCGGGATGTATTACTCCGCAGACGGCGAGGAGATGAAGCGATTCTGCGTGTATGACGGCATGGGAATGGTGCTGCTGCAGCAGGCAGGCATTCCGTGCGGAATACTGACATCCGAGCAATCACCGATTGTAAAAGCGAGGGCAGAGAAATTGAAGTTAGAGTTTCTGTATCTGGGAGTGGGCAGTAAGGTGAACCCAAAGTGCTTGACCAAGCTGGAAGCAGCGCAAGAGATATGTGTGAAATTGGGCATTGGTCTAGAGAATGTTTGTTATGTAGGTGATGATGTGAATGATATCGACTTGCTGAGTGCGGTAGGCTTGCCTTGTTGTCCGCCGAACGCACGGAAGGAAGTGAAGGCTATCTCGGGAATCAAAGTGTTGGAGACCCCTGGAGGTCAAGGCGCCATCCGCGAGATTGCCGATGAGATATTAAAAAAATGACATGGCGATAATGGCGATCTTGGCGATATCGCCAAGATCGTCAAGATCGCCATGCAAAAAATTTTGGATTTATGCCATTTGTGCCACTTATGCCACATCAAAAAAAACCGGCATAAGATGCCGGGACAAAAGACAAAGAAAAATAAAAGAGATATGAGTAAAAATATAGCAATCATATTAGCAGGTGGAAGCGGGTCGCGTTTTGGACGTGATCTGCCGAAACAGTTTCTGAAAGTTGCAGGAAAGAAAGTGATTGAGCACACAATTGATGTGTTTGAACATAATGAGTTGGTAGATGAGATTGCGGTAGTTACTCGCCCCGAATTTATATCGGATATAGAGCAAATGGTAGTGAATAACCATTATGTGAAAGTTCGTAAAATATTGCAGGGCGGTAAAGAAAGGTATCATTCGAGTCTTTCTGCAATAAACGCATATACGAATGACGACGATAATCTGATTTTTCACGATGCCGTAAGACCATTGGTGAATGACCGTATTATTGACGATTGCGTGAAAGCTTTGGAGAAGTATGATGCGATAGATGTGGCTATATCTGTGGCGGATACGATTATACAAGTAGATGAGAAGGATTGTATTCAAACAATACCGACCCGCGCTACTTTACGAAGCGGTCAAACTCCGCAATGTTTTAAGCGGGGAGTGATTCACCAAGCCTATGAAATCGCGTTGCAAGATCCGCATTTTGTTACTACAGATGATTGTGGCGTCGTGCGGAAATACTTGCCGGATGTGCCTGTTTTCGTGGTCAAAGGCGAGGTCTTCAATATGAAGATTACATATAAAGAAGACTTGTTCTTGGTGGATAAACTATTCCAATTGAAGAGCCAAGAGGGAAGTCAAGAAGCATTGACAGAAAAGACGAAAGAGCAGTTACAAGGCAAAGTGCTGGTGGTATTTGGCGGCAGTTATGGAATAGGAGCTGATGTAGCGCGCTTAGCGCAAGAATGTGGAGCTAAGGTTTATTGTTTTAGTAGATCGATGAATGGTGTGGATGTGAGCAAGATGGATGAAGTGAAGAGTGCTTTGCGAGACGTGGCAGAGAAAGAGGGAAAGATTGATTATGTGGTGAATACAGCGGGAATATTGATCAAGGAAGCTCTTTCGACGATGGATTATGAGCGTATCCAACAATCGGTGAATGTGAATATGTTAGGAATCATCAATGTGGCGAAAGCGTCTTATCCTTATTTAGCACAAACGAAAGGTTCACTTTTGGCTTATACGAGCAGCAGTTATACGCGCGGAAGAATGATGTATAGTATCTATTCCGCCACCAAAGCAGCGGTGGTCAATCTGGTGCAAGCATTAGCGGAAGAATGGTCGAATGACCACATTCGTGTCAATTGTATTAATCCGGAGCGAACCAAAACTCCAATGCGAGTTTCTAATTTTGGAAACGAACCGGAGGAAACGTTGCTCAAAGCAGAAGTGGTAGCGATAGCTTCGCTGAATACTTTGGTATCTAATTTTACAGGTGAGGTGATAGATGTAAAAAGAAAATGAAAACGTTAGCTTATATAATCTGTTACTTGATTTATCCATTCTCGTTCTTATTTCCACGTAGCTCGAGACGATTAGCATTTGGTAGTTATAGAGGCGGGTTTAGCGATAATAGTAAATATCTGTTTATCTATGCAGTAGAACACTATCGCGATTTGGATTGCTGCTGGCTTTCTGTAAATAGAAAAACAGTCCAATATGTTCGCTCTTTGGGACTACCAGCGTATTGGGTATTATCACCTATCGGCGCATGGAAAGCATTAAGAGCCAAATACTGGTTTGTTAATTCCTATTCATCGGATATCATGTATTGTCTATCCGGTAATGCCACGGTCGTGAATTTATGGCATGGAGTGGGGCTCAAGCGATGTGAGTTTAATATTACCAATGGAGCATTAGCAGAAAGATATGTGAAACAAACATTCAAAGAGCGTTTTTATTACCCGTCGATATTCAGACGGCCGGATTATCTTTTATCTTCCACGCCTTTTCAAACAACAATGTTTGCATCTGCTTTCCGTATCCCGACAGATAAATGTTTAGAATTAGGCTATCCGCGTAATGTCATTCTGAAGAAGTCCAAAGATGAAATTCTTCAATTTGTTAAGCGCTATGAACCTCAAACAACAGATGAATTAATAGCACGAATAAGACAATTCGATAAGGTGTATATATATATGCCCACATGGCGCGATTCTCAAAGAAATGTCTTTGCACAGCATCTCGATCTGCGTAAACTAAGCGAGACTCTTAAATCACAAAATGCGGTATTGTTATTAAAGCCCCATCCTAATACATTTGTGGGAACAATCTATCAAGCCGAAAATCTGATTTTGCTGAGTGGCACAATAGATATATATAGCGTTTTGCCGTTTACTGACGTGCTCATTACGGATTATTCATCTATATTATATGATTATATTATTATGCCCGGCAAGGACGTAATACTCTACTTGTATGACTATGAGGAATATATCCGAGAACGAGATTTCTATTATCCTTTTGATGAAAATGTAGTGGGTAAACGCGTAACAACATTTGAGGATTTATTGAAAGTGATAGTGGAACAAAATTATAAAATGAGTGAACAAGAGAGAACGTATATCCTCTCTAAGTTCTGGGGAGACACGATGAACAAAGATATGTGTGCCAATATTTTTAAGCAGATAAATATCACATGCGAAGCCTGAAAACATATTATTCCATACTTAGGAAGAAAGGTCTATATACCTGCTTGCGTGAATTCAAGAAAATCGTTTGGCCAATATGGTGGACGCATAATCGTGAAGCCATTGACCTGATACAAGCCGAACGGGCAAGTAAGTATTTGTGGCGGCGATATAAGGGCTTGATTGTAAAGTCCTTGGACGAGACGCAAGAAGCGAAGGAACCGACGCGGGTTGTTTGGGTATGTTGGTTGCAGGGCATGGAGAATGCACCGGAGATTGTGAAGCGTTGTTTGGAGTCAGTAAAGCGGAATATGCCGAAGTATGAGGTACGCGTGCTGACGGCAGAGAATATTTTTGAATATGTAACGCTGCCGGAATATATCGTGCGAAAGTACAAAAAAGGCATCATCACCTTTACGCATTTCTCGGATATACTGCGCACAGCTCTGCTGGTACAACATGGCGGAATATGGCTCGATGCGACGGTGTTGCTGACGGATGAGTTGCCTGCTCAGATGACAGACGCACCAATATTCTTCTTGCAGAAATCCAAGCTACAATCTATGCCTCATATGGGCTCCAGTTGGTTGCTCGTTGCGCAAAAAGGGAATGCGGTTCTAAGGCGTGTTCTGGAGTTGCTTTCTGCTTATTGGGAGAGAGAGAACAAGTTGCGAGATTATTATTTGTTCCATTTGTTCTTCTATTTGGCGATAGCCCAAAATACGCAAGGAAGAGAGGCGATGAAAGCTATTCCGTATGTGCCCAATGTAGATGCTCATACACTTCAGTATACATTGTTTGAGGACTACGATGAGCGGGTTTGGAAACAGACGATTTCCCGCTCACCGATACATAAGTTAACCTGGAAATTCAATCATAACGAACCTCTCGATAAAACCGGAACATTCTATGATTATATCCTTCATCATCTGCACGTATAATCGCGAGAAATACATCTACGATTGTCTCAGTTGCTTGGCAAAGAATACAGATCAAGAAGATTGGGAGATTGTGCTTGTCAATAACAACTCTACGGATTCTACAGCCGCTGAGTGTGATCGTTTTGTCTCTGATTTCCAGCCTGCTAACTACCATTATTTCATAGAGACGCAGCAAGGGCTTTCTTTTGCCAGAAACCGCGGAATACAAGAGGCAAGAGGAGATTGGTTTGTGTTCTTGGATGACGATGCTATGGTGGGAGAAGATTATGTTGCATGTTTGAAGAAACATTTATTACAACATCCGGAAGTTGGAGCCTTTGGTGGAGCAATAGAGCCTTTTTTTGAAGGAAAGAAGCCAGAATGGCTCAATCCATGGTCTATGGGTTTTGTGAGTGCAATCGATTTAGGTGAGGAAGTCAAACTGTTTCCTAAGAATGCATATCCGATAGGCGCCAACATGGGAATCTCCAGGGATGTAATAAACCAAGTCGGTATGTTCAACACTTCATTGGGACGAAGCGGAAACAACTTATTGGGAGGTGAAGAAAAAGATATATTTAATCGCATCCGCCATGCGAATATACAGATTTTTTATTTCCCCGGAATTAGAGTGCAACATTGTATTCCTCCTCGACGCACAACGAAAGAATTTATTGTTAAATTGGGCGATGGAGTGGGGAGGAGCGAACAAGTGCGCACACGTGCAATTGGCAAAGGTTTTTATGCAAAGCGTCTTTTTGCGGAGTTGGTCAAATGGTGTGGCACGATTGTACTTTGGTGTTATTACGCAATACAAGGACATCATCACAAAGGTGACATCCTTGTATTATTCCGTTATTATGTATCTAAAGGTCTGCTTACTTCTTTGTCCACACCCGCCATATCGGCCAAGTGAGGCCTCCTAAGCTTAGCAGTAGTCCTATAATTACGAAAGCCATAGACCATTTATCTATACGTAAGGCTTTTGGAACAAATTCCATACGGATAGTGTGCTCTCCTGCCGGTATAACAGCGGCACGCAGTACATAATTCACACGACCTAAGTCAATCTCTTGATCATCGCAGTAGATATGCCATTCTTCGGGATAATATATTTCTGAGAAGACGGCTATGCGATCCTGCGCGACAGAGGTTGAGTAGGAGAGCCGATTGGGTGTATATTGTGTCAGGATAATTTTATCGTTCTCGTTGGGTAGCGGTGAGCAAGTCAGTACATCGCGGAATTTCTCATCTGCGACTGCCGTTTTGCCAAGATCAAGCGTGTTGAGGGCGGCACATTCATCATCGGGTGTAGGCACGAACAATACCTCGTTGACAAACCAGGCATTACCCATCGCATCGGGGTTGGGGTAAACACCTTGCCGCGTAACGATATATTTGGTATTGAGCATATTGAGAACACTCCAGTTCATCTTGGATATATGCTCATCAATGAGGTCTTGATAACGACGCAATTTCGCCGCGTGGTATCCTCCGACAGAGTTGAGCCGATAGCTGGTTCGCGAGTCATTGAAAGTATTGGTGTTAAGATTCAAGACGCGATAGCCGAGACTCTTGTCCTGGAGGATCTGTTCTTCCCATGGTTGTATCTTGAAATATGCATCGCTCTCTTTCTGCTTCACGAAGTTATCATCGTTGAAGAACCGCTTGTTGACGGGGACCATATCAATCAATATTAACGCTGCTAAACCAACGTATAATATTGAATTAGTGATGTGTGATGTGTGATGTGTGGTTTGTTTTTTCCAAGCATACCAGAAGATGAGTGCGCATCCCAACAGCACGAAAAGTAACGACCGCCATGCGTCGGCTTTCAACATTGCCACGCGTTGGTCCAAGACGGCATCATATACCCATTGCGGCATTTGTGCTTTCCATTGCGCATCATAACTGCTGGTCATGTCGAATGAGCCGGCAAAGAGTGCGGCAAAAAGGCATATACCTGCGGTGACGCCTCCGGCAATCAGGATGTTCGGACGCAGTTTATTCCATTCTATTTCTCCAGATACGATGCGTTGAATCGCCATAAAACCAAGGAGCGGCATGGTAATCTCCGCGACTACCAAGATGGACTCTACGGCGCGGAATTTATTGTACATCGGGAAATAATTGAAGAATAATTCCGTAAGCCACATCATATTTTTCCCCCACGCGAGGAAGATGGACATGAGTGTAGCGAAGAGGAGCGCCCACTTGTATGGCCCCGGTACGATGAGTAAGCCGAGCAAGAACAAGAAACATACAATAGCTCCGACATATACAGCTCCGCTGGTAAACGCTTTTTCCCCTCGATAGGTGGGCGCATGCTCGCAGAATTGCTCTGCATCGCGTTTCGGGACACCTTGCTTGCGTAGGGCTTTGCATAGTTCGGAGTCTTTGCCAACATTGTATCCGCTGGCACCACCTTCCCAGTTTGGGATAAGGAGAGTCATCGTCTCCCCTTTGCCGTAACTCCAGTCGGTAGCATATTTGATATCCAAGCCTTCTGCAGGTTTGTCTTCTGCTTGTTTGGTAAGTTCGCTATGCCCGCCTCGCATGGTTTGTTTGAGATACGATTGGTTCATGTTCAGCCAACTGATACGTGTACCGACGACCATGCCAAGAGCGATTGCGGTGACCGCAACCGCAACGCCAAGATCTTTCCACCGTTTCTCCATGCTGTGCTTAATAATCTCTGTGATAATCATCACACCAATGAGCATGAAAACGTAATAGGTCATTTGCGGGTGAAGAGCTAAGCAGCACATGCCATATATGGCGATTAACGGCGCCCCCAGCCAATATTTCTTACAGAAAACGGCATATACACCGCCGATGACAGGAGCCAAAAAACCGATAGCAACAGCCTTCGTAACATGTCCGGCTGGTATGATGAGAAAGAAATAACTGCTCATCCCAATCGCCAATGCGCCTATAATACTGAGCCAAGGATTAACTCCAAAGCAAACGAGCATGATGAAGAACCCTAAAAAATAGGCGAAGATGATACCCATTGTCTCTGGCAAACCCAAATGAAGGATATTCCGAAGTGTATGATTTGTTATCTGACCGGATGGCATACTTCCAGTTATCTGGTAAGTAGGCATACCTCCGAACATCGAGTTGGTCCACCATGTGGTTTCTCCTGTTTGCGCATGGTATTCTATCGCTTCGTTAGCTGCTCCTTTCCAGTTGTTAACGTCTCCTGCCTGCAGGACTTTGCCTTCTAACATCGGCGAGCAATAAAGTACGGCAAAGCCGACAAATACTACTAAGGCCACTAAATAGGGCGCAATTTTTTTCCAATCAATCTTCATATATGTTTTCAATTTATTCCTAAAAAACGGTAAAACGGCAACATTTTTTTGAGCAGTAAGCCACCGCATGTACAAATCGCCACAACGAGTACACTTGTGCAAATCGGCATGAGGATAAGCTGCCATAATGGTGCTGTAGTTCCCGAAAAACCGACCAATAAATAGAATGGCGTAATAAACACCATATGCATCAAATAGGTCATATAACTGCAATCGCTCACAGTGCGAATGACTGTGTTCGGTTTGGCTTTCAATAGTCCTCCCCATTCTCTATAGAGCAGATAGCCGAGTATATAAAAGCCCATGAAATATGTGAGTCTGGAGGTGTACTCCAGTAAATAGAGCGAGGGATACAAACGTCTTATGAGGACGTAGCAAAGCCAAGCGATACAGATGCCAATCAGTTCTTTGCGACTGCATGCTTGTAATGTCCGTTGTATGAAAGGTGTTATGGCATAGAGTGCGACAATCAGCCCGATAAACCAATAGGCTTCGTTAATACGATTGGTGAGCATGAACGGGATATAATACAGTGCACCATCGCGCAGCGAATGAATGTCCGGATATTTGCCCGCCAGGCAGGACAGCGTATAAACGACTGCGCCCCAAATCAAAAAAGGGATAAGGATACGCATGTATCGTTGCTTGTAGAAACCGCATAAAGGACGGACAGGCGCGGATAGTTGCAGCGCACCGGAGATCATAACAAACAATGGAACTCCACAGCGATAGAAGAGTGAGTAAACAAAACTCAAAACAGGATATGTTTCCGTATCGATATGCGCCAATGACCAAGTATGTACCGTGACGACCATAAGAATCGCCAGTGCCCGGAGTATATCTAATAATACGTAGCGCTCTTTTGACATATCATTTGATCATTTTACGTATTTCACATAATTCCTCTCTGACGCGCAGTAAGATCTCCAGTGCCGCTTGGCGTTCATCGGATTTCTTGTTGTTGCCTTTGAGTTCTTTGCGGATGGCTTCAATGCGTGTGATTTTGAGTTCGTCGCGGATATAGCGGATGCGTTTGATGAGTTCTTGGTCCGCTCGTGTGTAATAACGGTTCCCGTGTCCGTCTTTACGCGGATGGAGTTCATCAAATTGTTTCTCCCAATAACGCAGCGTAGAGGCAGGCACACCTGTCTCCGTTTCTGTCTCACGCAGCGAATAATATACTTTCTCTGTTTCAGCCATTACCTGCATATCTTCAATTTGTTGCCTTCCCGAATATTGTCACTTTTCAGGCCGTTCCATTGCTTGAGTTGTTTCACGGAGCAATGGAATCGTTTTGCAATGCTGCCAAGTGTGTCACCCCGTTTGATCTTATAATAGGTGACACCATTCACACGATAAGCTCCGTTGATAGAGGTTACTTTAGCCATGTCAATCTCCGCGCGGCGATTATTGATGAGGCTATCAGCTTTGTAGGCAATGATGGAGTCCTGCTGGTCGATGAAGAGTCCCATTTTATCGGACGGCAGGCAGAGCGAGTAAGATTTTCCCCCCGGAAGGATGTCGCGCGAGTACTGTGGGTTCAAGCGGCGCAGTTCGTTCATGCTGATGTAGAGGTTTTCGCTTACTTGCTGCAGATGAAGGCGCTGCGTAGTACAGATAGTGTCGGTAATCATTGACTTGTTCTCTATCGGCGCCTTGCAGATACCATGTTCCTGACCATAGTTCATGGCGTAATTGGCGGCGATGAAGATAGGTACGTAGTTGCGGGTCTCCAGCGGAAGGAACGGATAGATAGACCAGAAGTCGCGTTTGCCTCCGGCACGACGGATGGCTTTATTGACATTTCCGCTACCGCAGTTATAAGCCGCGATGACGAGGTTCCAGTCTTTATACACACTATACATGCTTTTGAGAAAACGGCAGGCGGCGTCGGTTGCTTTGAGTACATCCATACGTTCGTCCACGAGGGAGTTGATCTCCAACCCGAACAACTTTCCGGTAGCCGGCATGAACTGCCATAATCCTGCAGCCCCGGCATGCGAGCGAGCCATGGGGTTGAGAGCCGACTCAATGATTGGCACGCAGCGCAGTTCGTAAGGCAGGTTATAGCGCGCGAGGGCCTCCTCGAAGATGGGGAAATAGTACTCGCTCATACGCATGAGGCGTGCTACTTGTTTGGGCTTATATTTGACGTAACGGAGAATGAATGCCCGTACCCGTTCATTATATGGTAACTCAATTACGCAAGGCAAAGCTTGCAGACGTGCCTTATAAACGGAGTCAGGCAATGTGACGGTATCATGTAGGGAGACGCAATCGGTGGTGTCAAGCCATCGAAGGTTCCACTCTAATGAACGCATCTCAATATCCGTCAGAGTGCTGTCGTTCCATGAGAGGTAAAAAGGAGGTATAGGTTCCACGATGGTCTCTTCCGGCAGGATGCTATCGGAAGGTACACTGTCTGCTACTTGCATAGGAACCATCTCCAACGATTCTACATCGGTGGAGTCATTGGCAACACTATCAGTGACTAGTTCTTGAGCATACAAACAAGGTATGCAGGCCAAGACAAGAAGTATTAAAAAGATCTTTTTCAAAACTGTATAGCTAATTTTAATTCAGCACTCTGTTGGTGCTGATAGTCATAATAAATCTGTGGTTCTATATTGAGTGATAAATCAGGCGAGATGTCATAATCGAAGAGTTGTGCGTCCACATATGCATCGATGAGTGACAGCGCATATACGACAACGACAGCGAGAATGGAGTAATCGCGATATCGCCGGAATGTCTGGTGCTGGTTGTCGAGCGTCTTTACCCAAGTGCTTGCTCCTCCTACGCGTTGCAAGTCATAGCCATCAGGCAGGACGGCGATGTAACTCTTTGCCGGATCTTCGCTCACCGTGCCAGCCTGAATATCGTTATAGAGGTCGAGGTATGCAGTCCTATAATTGGAATAGCGGTTCTGTGTCCAACTGATGGCATATCCGCAGCCCATGAAAGCACCATACACGATAGGTAGTTTCCAGTAGGACTTGTTGTAGATTTGTCCGGCTCCAGGGCAGATAACACCCAACCAAACAGCCTTGATGGCGTCCGGTTTATTATAAAAAGTGCTATCCACTTGTTGCTGCTGGGCTTGCGCCAACAGAGGAAGCGTCATGAGTACTATGTAGAACCAGCGTTTCAATGAATTCTCGCAACGATTTGCTCTAATTCTTCCGGAGTGGAGAAGGAGATGGTAATTTTCCCTTCCTGCACCTTCACTTTCCGCCCGAGTTTTTCAGCCAGTTCGTTCTGTATTAGCTCGTAGGGATTGGTGACTTTCTTTACCGGCTTCTTCTCGTTTTTGCTTTCTTGCGCCAGTGCTTCTACCTGACGCACCGAGAGTCCTTCGCGCAGGATACGCTGGTAGAGGACTAACTGGCGTTCCGCAGAAGGAGTTCCGAGGATAGCGCGTGCATGGCCCATGTCGATTTTCCGCTCTTTGATACCAACTTGTATCTCTGCGGGCAATTTCAGCAGGCGGAGGTAGTTGGCTACCGTGGCGCGTTTCTTTCCTACGCGTTCGGACATACGTTCCTGCGTGAGGTTATAGTCATCCATGAGTCGTTGGTATGCCAAGGCAATCTCAATGGCATCCAAGTCTTCGCGTTGGATATTCTCGATAAGGGCCCATTCCATGACCTGCTCATCTTTGGCAGTGCGGATATACGCTGGGATGCGCTCCAAACCTGCTATCTTACTAGCGCGGAAACGACGCTCACCGGCGATGATCATATAGGTGTCGTCCCCATTGTCACGCAACGTGATAGGAGAGATGACACCATGCTCACGAATAGAGTCTGCTAATTCTTGCAGTGCCTCTTCATCAAATGTGCGGCGTGGCTGGTCCGGGTTTGCTACAATCTTCGCTAATTCGATTTCCGAGATAGAACTGCCGCCGTTGGTATCTACATGCGAGGTGTCGATGAGTGCATCGAGTCCTCGTCCGAGTCCTGTCATCTTTTTCATAAACTTTGTCGTTTAATAAGTTCTTTGGCTAAAGAGGTATAGTTCTGCGCTCCCTTCGAAGCCGGGTCATAATCCAATACGGACACACCATGCGAGGGCGCCTCGCTCAGTCGCACGTTACGCGCGATGACGGTGTTGAAGACGAGGTCGCCGAAATGACGCTTCACTTCTTCATACACCTGATTGCTGAGACGCAGACGATTATCGAACATCGTAAGGAGGAATCCTTCGATCTTCAAAGCCGGGTTGAGCTTTGATTTGATAATCTTGATGGTGTTCAGTAATTTTGCGATTCCTTCAAGGGCAAAGAACTCACATTGTACAGGGATGATGACACTGTCACTAGCGGTGAGGGCATTGACGGTGATGAGCCCGAGGGACGGACTGCAGTCAATGAGGATGTAGTCATAGTTATCCTTGATCTGATCAATGACGCGTTTGAGAAGTGTCTCGCGATGCTCGATGTTAAGCATCTCGATTTCTGCTCCCACCAGGTCGATATGGCTTGGGATGAGCCACAGATTCTTGGTGTTGGTTTCCACGATGGCGGTGTGCGGGTCAATGCCGTTGACCAGACACTCATAGATAGTGTTATCCAACTCTTTGATCTCAACACCCAGACCCGAAGAGGTGTTTGCCTGCGGGTCGGCATCGATAAGCAGCACGCGTTTGCCTTGATGCGCCAAAGCGGCTGCCAGGTTAATAGAGGTGGTCGTTTTGCCGACACCTCCTTTTTGGTTCGCTAATGAAATGATTTTACTCATATAGTTGTTGTATTATTGTTTCTGCTTCTATCTGCCGGCAGGCATAGTTGCCGTATCGGCAATGGTTTGTTCCGTGGCACGTACACGGACGGCATCGGAGGTCGTTTCGCTGGATGATATCTTCGCTGCGTTGCTTCCATCCGGCGAAGCCTATCATCGGATGGGTGGCGCACCAGACACTAATGGCGCGAAGCCCCACGAGACTTGACAGATGCTGGTTGGCGCTGTCCATACAAATCATCGCATCGAGTTGCCGCATCAATTCCAGTTCTTCTTCCAGTTTCAATTGTCCGGCGACACTCTCGGTGTTCGGGAAGACGGATGCCCACTGGCGTAACATCTCGCATTCGACTGCGCCTGCTCCGAAAAGGAAAACCCGTGTGTCGGGGGCTTGGGTCAGCCGGTCAATCGTCTCTTTAGTCACGCGGTAGGGTAGCATGTTCGAACGCGACTTGGCAAATGGCGCGAGTCCTATCCATCGTCCGGCTTTGGCCCCGAACCGTTCTTCGATGGCTTGCGCCGCGGCGCGGTTGATCTTAATGGCTTCAAAGTCCCTGTCGGTCTTCAGACCGGCCCGCCGGAATGTATCTTCGTAGCGATTGAACTCCGACGGCAGGTCTCTGCTTCCTATACCCCACAGGGTGATGAGGTGTTTGCGGAGGCGACCATAATGTATGCGGGTGACTTTCTTTCCGCTGAGAAGCATAAAGAAGTCGAAGACCCGTGTACGGAGTACATCCTGCAGGTCAATGACAGCATCGGCTTCGTGCCGCAGGTGTTTCCATAACCGCCATACGCCGCGCCAGTTGAGGTGGTTATCCACTTCCCAAAACACCACGTTGGGCATGGAAGCGAACATCGCCCCGAGTTTCTTCTTGCTTGCTACGATGAACCGATCATTCGGATAGCGACGGCTGAGTGAAGCGACCACGGGCACCGTCATCGCCACATTACCTAATGTCGCTAACCGGATAATCAGATACGTCATAATGTGCTTGCTTCCTCCTGAATGGCTTGTAACCAACTCTCTTTGTCCGGGAAAGACCGCTCTCCATCGCTCCACTGACTCCAGCACGCCCCGAAATAATACGTCAGGGTGTCGCCCAAGGTGTAGGCGTTTAATGCATAGAGAACATCATCTTGTATGCCATGCGTGGCCCCGCGCGGGTTGAATAACGCCAAGTAGTCCGTTCCTTGCGAGGTGGAACCGTTATACTCGTAGTTCATCTGTGCGGCGGTCTTGTCGCTCAGTGCATCTTCTGCGTAGGTGGCTATCCCACGATTGCTGTCATAGTAGATATTGGCGGTGTCTGCTCCGTCGTGCAGGTATATACCACCGCCTACCCACATGATGCCTTCGTAGTGATTATCGCCCGTCAGCACCACTTCGGCTTTGTTCAGTATCTTGCCTGCTTCGGCTGTGATGGTGATTTGTTCTTTCAGCAGATGGCCATGTACCATCAGGCTGTCGTATTCCAACCGGAAGACAAAGCGCTCGGGACTTTGCTCGAGAATCTCCCATCTGTCGTACGCACCGCCTACATAAATCCTGTCCTCCGGGTCTTCGTCTATGGTCACTACTAAACCTCCGGCTCCGCAAGTATGACCTACTTTGTAGCAGTCGAGGCCTTTGCCGTAGTTGATATGATATGGGAAACCGAGGACATGCTCGCGGTAATAAAAACTATCGACTATGAGTTCCGGCGAAGCCTTCAGCCACAGATCCACACCGTTGGACGGGTTCTCCGGTCGCAACGCAGGACCGTACATACGGAAGGCTGCGTACTCGTTCTCCCACGCGAAGTCATCTTTGCGTTCCGGAACATACCGACCATATACTTTCGGTTGTACAGCCTCTTTCTGACACGCACTCAAGCAGAGTGCCATCAGTGCGAAAAATGCTATCTTCTTCATCCTATTTCGTAATAACGTAATTACGTAATAACGTGATTATTTCGGTTGACGTCCTATATAGGCAAGAATACCGCCATCTACATAAATAATCTGTCCGTTGACCGCATCGCTCGCATGGCTGGCGAGGAAAACAGCCGTTCCGCCCAACTCATCGGCTTCCAGCCAACGGCCGGCAGGCGTTTTCGCGCAGATGAAAGCATCAAACGGATGCTTGCTGCCATCGGGTTGCGGTTCGCGTAGCGGCGCAGTCTGCGGGGTGGCGATGTATCCCGGACCAAGACCATTGCATTGGATATTATATTCCCCGTACTCGGCGCATATATTTCGCGTCAGCATTTTCAGACCACCTTTTGCGGCGGCATAAGCACTGACGGTCTCACGCCCGAGTTCGGACATCATCGAGCATATATTGATGATTTTTCCTTCGCGCCGCTCCATCATCTCCGGCAGAACCGCTGCGCTCACGATATACGGTGCCACGAGGTCAATGTCAATGACTTGCTGAAACTCTTCGCGTTTCATCTCATGCATCGGGATACGTTTGATGATGCCGGCGTTGTTGACGAGAATATGAATGGGTCCCACTTCGGTGTGTATCTGTTCCACGAGGGCTTTGACGGCTTTCTCGTCCGTTACGTCGCATACGTATCCGTGCACGTTGGTGATACCTTCCGCATGGTAGAGTTTGTAAGCATTGTCAATAGCCTCCTTGCTGCGCGCGTTGAAGATAATATGCTCGGCGCCGGCTTTCGCGAAGGCTTTTGCAATCGCAAAACCTATACCATAGCAAGCACCTGTCACCCAGGCGTTCTTGCCTTCCAGGCTAAACAAATTTGAAATCATAAACTTGAAATCATAAATTATTTTAAATCCGTTATTTTGCTAAAGTCTTGATCTCCATAGTCGAGATTTTCGCCTCCCATACCCCAGATGAAGGTGTAGTTATGGGTAGCTGCGGCGCTATGGATAGACCATTCAGGAGAGAGCACAGCCTGATTGCCTTTCATCCAAATATGGCGTGTCTCTTCGACCTCCCCCATGAAGTGGCATACAGCCTGCTCTTCCGGTACTTCGAAATAGAAATACGCCTCCATACGACGGCTGTGTACGTGGGCAGGCATGGTGTTCCATACACTTCCGGTTGCCAGTTCGGTCATTCCCATCTGTAGTTGGCAGGTCGGCAGAACTTGGTTGACGAGCATCTTGTTGATATTACGTTCGTTCGACATCTCCAGACTACCCATGTGTGCAACGACTGCGTCGGCTTTTGTCACTTTCTTGTCAGGATAGGTGCAATGAGCTGTTGTGGAGTTGAAATAGAAGAGGGCTGGGTGGTTGGCATCCAGACTCTCGAACTTCACCTCGCGGTCTCCGCGACCAAGGTAAAGCGCTTCTTTGTAATCCAACTCGAAGACCTTGTCACCTGCGATGACGCGTCCCTTTCCGCCTACATTGAAGATTCCCATTTCGCGGCGGGTGAGGAAGAACGGTGCCTTAAGCGGATCGATGGCTTCGAGCAGCAGGGTCTCGCCTGCTGGCATTGCGCCGCCTACGATCATGCGGTCATACATGGAATAAACCATGTTCACTTCGTTTTTTACGAACACGTTCTCAATGAGGAAATCCTTGCGGAGACGTGCAGTGTCATAACTCTTTGCGTCCGTCGGGTTCGACGCATAACGCACTTCATAATTTGTTTTCATATTATTGTTGTTTTGTTTTCTTTCTAATAGGCCATAACCATGCGAAGTTTACACTTAGGTTCATAGGACTTGCCATGGAAAAATGATCCGTGAGGGAAGTACCGAAGACACCTCCAAAGGAATAGTCGAAGCGCGCCTCAATCTGGTAAACCCCTGCCCGGATGGTAGGGAAAGAGATGCCAGTACCGGCTAACAGTCCCCAGTAGAAGGGATGGTCGACTGCCTGATACTCGGTTTGTCCGAGTCCGTTCACCAACACTCCTTTGTTGCCTTCATCTTTGATGCAATATCCGATTTGGGGACCGAGGTTGAAAATCCACCGGCAAGTGCGGCTGCCGAAATTCAGATGCATCAGAATCGGCAGATTGATATAATGCAGATTCCGCGCATAACGCTCTCCGGCGCTGTTCTTCTCGGCCCATCCGCGATGGACGTAGTTGAGTTCCATCTGGAAGGCGCAGTATTTATGTCCGGCATAGCGGAAGACAAGTCCTCCGTTTCCACCGAGCACGCAGGCATTGGTGATGGGATTCATGTTTGCCACGACAGGCCGGAAAAGCACCGTGCCTGCAGTCACACCTCCATGCACACCGAGATAGAACTCCCGTTCGCGCAAGCGGGGTTGAGCCTGAATATCCAGTGTTCCGAGTCCGGAATACAGGGCGCAGACGAGGATTAATATGTAACGACTTCTGCGCATGCGTTCTGGTAACCTCCGTGGGCCGCTTGTTGCCAGCGGATGGAGGACTGTAATCCCGTATATTGCTGTTCGCCATGAAGCCATGCTACGAGGGTCTGCATCAGGTCATAACCCAAAAGGTCATAACGCGGAGTCTCGGATACATGTTCGTCGGAGAAATAGGTCTCCCAAAGGCGATTGTATTCATCAATGTTGCTTTTACTCGTGAAGAGCGAGGTATATACAGCAGGGATGCCCAGATCCTCTTTGGTCCAGCTGAACTGGCTTACGATACGGATACGGTAGCCGTTTTGTTGCAGTTTGGCGATGTGCGGTAAGGCCATGCGTACCATTTGGTAGCGGTCGCTGTGAAGCAGGATGATGTTCTCTTTCTCAGGGTCGAGCGCATAATTGGCGGAGTCAGCCATGAGGTCATGGAGCGCCAAAGCGGTATAAGGTATGCCATGCGTTCTCATCTGCTTGCGGAGGGTACGTACCGAAGCCGATAAATCAGCATCCCGCACTTCTACCGCCACGCAGTGGGCATCGCGTGTCTTTATCCATGCGCAGAGACTATCTGCTTCCTGTTGGTCCGTCGAATTGAATTGCAAGATATAAGGGTGTTGCGCCAGATCCAGGTCATCGCTAAAGGGCAGGAGTAAAGGCACTTGATGCGCTGCGCACCAAGTGGCCATCCTCTCTATCTGGATGGGGTAAACGAGGCCTAAGATACCTTGCACGCTATCTAATTCGCTGCTGTCGCACAGGGCGGTTACGCGGCGTTCGCTGCGCTCGCTGTCATAGACGCGCAGACGATAGAAGGTGCTGTCGTTCTGCAGGTCATGAACGGCTAATAGTGCGCCTTGGTAGAATTCCATCATGCGTTCTGCATTAACGCTCCGTTTGACCTGACGGCTCTCAAATGGCAGGAGAATCGCCAATTCCACGACACGGCGCGTAGCGGGCACAAGGCTATCCGCAAGCGTATCTGATGACAAACTGTCTGCAGGGACAGGGACAACAACCACTGTGTCTGCGGGTATGGGTTCGGAGCCTACAACAGTCTCTGTGACGACGGTCTCTACTACCTTGGCCGGAGTCTGCTTGATTACCGGCCGTTTGGTCGGAAGGAGGATGATCTCTCCGTAATGCAGCCCGCGTTCACGCAGTTGGGGATTCAAACGGATGATGTCAGCCTGCGAGACATTGAAGTTCACCCCTACACGATATAAACCGATACTACGCTCTACTTGGTAACGGTATACTTCTTCCCCGTTGACCGTGTCAAGCGGGTAGTCCAATAACTCTTGGGCTGCCACAATTGAAAATTGAAAATTGAAAATTGAAAGAAAGAATAGAAGGAACAATCCTTTCACCTTTAACCTTTCATCTCTCATTGTGTTTAATCTTTCACCTTTCATCTTTCACCTTTCGCTGTTATATTCGTATTTTCTTTTTCTGACAACAAACACCATGCCGCCGATGAGTGCGAGGATGGCTACCGGGCAAATGGTGCTTATCAATTGTATCTTCAATCGTTCGTCGTGTGAGCGCTTGTCATTTAGTAAGCGCAGCGCAACGTCTTTCTCCCGCAGGGCGATGAGTCCTTCGGCATCCGTGAGCCACAGGATAGCATTGACAATCATGTCGCGGTTGGAGAACTGCATGCCGCTGTATCGGTCATAACCCATCGGCAGCGGCTGGTTTTTCTGCAACTCATTGATGACGATGCTTCCCGAAGCGATGACCACTTGACGGGTCGGTACGCCGGTTTTACGGACGGGTTCATCGGTCATCACTCCTTCAGGTACCATGCGGTGCGCATAAGCGCTGCTGAAGACTCCTTCGAGGGAGACGGCCACCGGTACGTATTGGTACTTGAACTCCGACATGTCAGGGTTCATGTCGCTCAGGTTCACTTCTCCGGGCGTAGCCGTGATACGACTGGCGGTGCTGGTAGCAAGGAGGATACGTTTCTCAATGCCGTCTTCTCCGCCCACGGCGTCAATAGGACTGACGAACGTACTCATCACCTGTCCCATATTCTTCGTGATGGGAGAACCCTGGCTGGTCAGTAACAACGGGGCATAAGTCCACGGCATGGGTTGAAAGTTCGGGTGCTCTGCATCGGAGGACACATCGACGGGGATCGGCAGACATTGGATATCCTGCACGAGGGCGGGGTTGATGCGCACGCCGTAGCGGAAAAGCAGGTCGGTCAGACCGAGGTCCAAGGGGATGATCGGTGTAAAACCGTCTTTCTGCAAGATTTCTTCGCTCAGTTGTACGCCGTTAAGCGCCCATAAGACCGCGCCGCCGCGCATGAGGTACTGGTCAATGATGAACCTCTCGGCATCGCTGAAGGCTGTCTGCGGTGCAAGGATCAGTATAGCTTGATAGCCGTCCAGGATGTGTACGTTAATCAATTCATCATTGAGCGACGCAGTCGCGCTCATTCCATCATTCACTATGCTTCCCCGATCTACCTGAAAGTACTTGCTGAGTGCCGTCATAAGATCGTACGTGTGTGCCTCGTCGGGCTCGCCGTGTCCCTCAAGGATGGCTACACGCGGGGTCTTTTGCTGCGTGAGCAGATGAAGTGCTTCCATGAACGCGAACTCCAACTGCTCGATGCTGGCGTTGAGGTTCTCTTCGCCGCTGAGACCGCGGGTGTTCTTGAGGAGTGTCACCACCGCACGCTTGCCTTTGTACGTCATGATGGCGTACGGATAGACCGTCGTCTGCGCCGTCTTGCCGTTTTGTTCCCGCTCGTGAATGACAATCGGACTTAGACCCAACGAATCAGCCAACTTGATTTCCTCCCCCGAGAGGAGAGTTAGGGAGAGGTTCGCATAGACATCCATCTCTTCGATGGTTTCTTCGGCAGCTTTCTTGAGGCGCCGGAAGCCGGCATTGAGGTCGCCGTCCAGAAGCATACTTACCTCGATGGGCGTATCAGTCGAACGGAGCAGGGTCTTGGAGGTCTCGCTCAAACTGTAATGTTTGTCGTCTGTCATGTCCCAACGAACCGGCATGATATACGCGGCGAAGCACAGCACCGCCATAACGCCTGACACTATAATAAGATTCTTCCAGCGCACCTTACACCTTTCACCTTATTTCTTGATCTTCTTCCACACCTCCTCGTTGATAACCACGGGGTATTTCGCGCGCAGGCGCTCAATCCATGCTTTCTCGAGGAAGTCCTGGTAGTCGGTAGTCACTTTGCCTTTCTCATCGTCCCATGCTGCAGGGGCTTTGAGTTTCTTGCCTACACAAACGACGTAAGGCAGTTGCTCGTTCGGGGAGAACTCGGCTTTCTTCACTTTGAGTCCGAACTTGTCCACGGCGGCGTTCTTGCCTTGTTCCCACAGTCCGCGCTGTGCTTTCACATACACGGTGCTGTCCTGATTGATGCGACGGGCGATGTAACTCTTCACGGAGTCGGGTTCGGCGCTACGGATGATAGCCTGCGCAGCGCGTGCGCTGTTCTTGTCTTTGCATTGCAGCAACCATCCCTTGAAACGCGGTTTGTCCCAGGTGTATTTCTTCTTGTTGGCTGCGAAGAACTGTTCGAGGCCGGCGGTGTCTTTGGCGGCTTTGTCCCACACCTCGCGTAGCGATACTTCAAAGAGCAGGATGCCGTCATGGTACTCCTGTACGAGGTTCTTCAGTTCGGGATATTTCTCCTCGAGGTGCTCATCGGCGTAGTTCTTCACTTCCTCGTCGGTCATGGCTGCCGGCAGGTTATATTCCTTCCGGGTCTTGCGTACAAAACTCTTGTCGGCTTCTTTAGCGCGCTCATCGCGCATCACCTGACGTTCTACTTGTGTACGGATGGAGTCGAGAGGTTGGATGCCGCGTTCGCCTTCTTTATACATGATATGCCATCCGTACATAGTCTGGAAGGGTGCACTGATCTTGCCTGTCTCGAGCGAGAAAGCAGTGTCTTCGAATGGTTTGACCATCATGCCTTTGCCGAACCATCCGAGGTCACCTCCGCGGGCACTACTGCCGCGGTCTTCGGACTCTACTTTGGCTACTTCGCCGAAGTTCTCGGGCGTTACGATGGCAGCGATGGAGTCGATGATGATTTTCTTGGCGGCGATGATAGAGTCTTCTCCTTCACCACGCGGGGTCATCTTCATGATATGACTGGCTTTGACCTCTTTGTGTTCGCGCTCTTCTTCCACGAGTACGATATGCCATCCGTATTGGGTGCGGAAAGGTGCGCTGATCTTACCTACTTCGGTGTTATAGACAGCCTCTTCGAGCGGATAGACATAGCGGAAGGGGGTGATCCATCCCAATTCGCCGCCGGTCTCCTGTACGGAGGGGTCGGTACTGAGTTCGCGTGCCACGTCAGCGAAAGGTTCTGCCGGCAAACGTTTCTCCACATTCTGCCATTTCCCTTTCACTTTCTTCCTTTCGCTTTTCAGTTTGCCGATGGTCACACGTTCGTAGGCTTCGTTGATTTTCGCGAGAGCATCTGTTTGTGCGGCGCTGTCTGCATTCATCGGGCACTGGATGGCGATATGTGCGGCGCGGCGGTCTTTGGCCATGTGCCGCCAACTCATCTCTACAAGGCTGTCCATGGCAGCGTTATCCTGAAGGTACTTCGGAGTTGCTTGGGCACGATAACCTTTGAGTTCTTTCTTGAAAGCCTCGGTGGTGTCGATACCCTGAGCCTCGGCTTCCACTACTTTGAGCTTGAAGTTAATGAACATGTCGAGGTACTCGTCCATGGTCTTGGGGTCAATAGCCCCGGCCTGGTTGTTCTTCTCATAGATGTAGAGGAACTCCTCTGCACTGACAGGTTTGCCATTGATAGTCATCAATGTCTCGCTTTGTGCTGCGGCTGTAAGAGCCGTCAAAGCAGTGAGCAATAAAAAGAATGTTTTTTTCATTTAATCGTTATTTTTTTATGTATTGTGGAAATGTACGTTCAAAGAGTCGGACGGCTTGTCCTATTGTGCCGAACAATTCGCCTCCGGAAGCGTTGGCATGTCCTCCGCCGTGGAAGACCTCATTGGCCCATATGTTGACGGGCCGGTCACCTTGCGAGCGGAAGGAGATACGGATACGGGATTTGGGTGTGCCGGGTTTGGCGCGCTCTTCCCGCATGAAGACAGAGTAGTAGATGCCGCTGATCTGTAATGGCATGTTTACCAGTCCTTCGGTGTCGCCCACCTGATAATGGTACTGCTCCAACTCGTCGGCGGAGAGGGTGATGAGTGCCAAATGGTAATCAGGGTAGATACGCATTTTTCGATAGAGAGCATAGCCGGTGAGGCGTACGCGGTGCTCGGAGTATTGGTTAAACACCGCATCGTATATCACATCCTTTCTCACGCCCGCGCGTAGCAAAGCAGCGATGATGTCATATAACTCTGCGCGTGTAGAGTTGTAACTGAAATTGCCCGTATCCGTCATCAGCCCTGTGTAGATACAGGAGGCGACAGCTTCCGTTATACATGTGCCTTTGGCACGTGTACACTGCAGCTCTGCCGCGTTTATACGCTCCTCTTTGAGGAGCAGTTTATATACTATTTCGCATGCCGAACTGGCCTCGGGGTGGGAGTGCACCTCCGTCCAGAACCCCTCATCCGCTAATCTTTTCACCCCCTCATCCATTAAATGATGGTCTATGAGAATCTTCGGACAGGGGTTGGCGATCATCTTCTCGCCTACGGGTCCGATACGTTTAGGGTCGTTAAAGTCTGTACACAGGAAGAGATCCGCGGCTGCGATGAGGTCGTTGCAGGCGGCACTCTCTTTCTCATACACATGCACACGATCCGCCCCCGGCATCCAATTGAAAAACGCAGGGAAGGCGTTGGGAACAATAACGTGTACACTCACGCTTCCAGCGCGTTTACACTGCGGCTCTGCCGCGTTTATCCAGTTCCACAGCGCGAGGGATGACCCCATGGCATCGCCGTCAGGCGCCATGTGGGTGAGGATGACGATATGTTGTGCGTGTTGCAGTAGGTCTTTCATGCTTTATTTACGAACTTGTTTATGTACATACAATCCGGGCAGGAAGGTGTCCTTGATGCCGTCGATACACGGACCGAACATATATAGCGGGAAAGGTTTCCACACGTCGTTCTTCCATTCGACCGAATAGGCTCTCGGACGGATATCCACAGCCGTCGGGTTACTCTTCGGAATGAGTGAGTTGGCGAGCGTGGTGAACGTCTTTGCGTTCTTCGTTACGATCTTATAGGGGATGTCATCTTCCTCGTGTACCTTCACTTTGAGTCCGTGGTAGAGCATGCGGAACGTGCCTTTGGCAATCTGACTGTCACCGGTGTAACGGGTGTCAAGGGTGTCGATGTGACATTCGGCGGTGATGCCTACGAGCGGGCGGACGAAGGTGTTGAGGTAGTCGATATCGACGGAGGTCGCATGGAGATCAAGCATCCAGTGGCAGGCTTTGTCCATACTCATGCTCATCTTCGCCGTCGCGTGTCCCTGTTTCGAGATAGGACAGCCGCCACTGACGTAGAGGGTCGCTCCGCGGCGGTTGGTGACGTTATCCACGGTGGTGCGGATGTCGTGCAGTTTCATGCGACCGCAGTTGACATTGGTGCTTGCGAACTCGATGTCTATATTACGGATACCTGCGTCTACGTGCTTGATGCAGAAGACCACGGGCAGGGAGGTCAGGATCTTCTGTGGCATGTCGAACGGACGCTTCGGCGCATAACGCTCGTCGCGGAAGATATCCATGTTCGCTACGACTGCAGACAGGTGGTCGAGGTTATAGTTTTTGTCCATCGCCTTATGAATGGGGTTGAACGGAGCTGTAGTGACGCTTTCGATGGTCATGTCCATCCATGTGACGGGTTCGCGGACGATGTCGCCGAGTTTCTTACGGGGCATGGTGTGACATATACGGGTTCGTCCGACCTTCAACTCACCTTGGCTCTCATGCTCTATTCCGCTTGTCTCCAAACGCATCATGCCGTCGGGCATCATCACGCATGCCGTGCCGAGCGAAAAGCGGTAAACAGAGTCGTTATAATGGAAGGCAGAGTCATAGACCAAATCATGCACCGTCATCTCGATGGAGTCGGTGGCGAGGTCGAGTTTCGAACTCAGACTGTGGAGCGAGAAGGCGGCGTTCTTGATACGCAGCTTGTCCAACTCGGCACGTTTTAGCCATTCACCGCTCTTGCCAAGAGTCGTGTCCTTAAATTGAGGGAAGGAACGCTCGGGGTGTTGCTCATCCAACCATAATTCAACAGACGGTCGGGTGATACGCACGTCAGTGATATAAACCTGTTTGTCGAGCAGCAACGAATACAGGATACGTCCTACGGCGATGCGGTCCACATGGGCAATGATACCCGGACAAACGGTGTCTTTCTCGTTCAAAGGCTCACCGCGGTAAGCAAAATGCAGATCCGTCACATCGGCGGTACCGCTGAAGAAACGCAGGTCGATGTCACCGCATGACGCTTCGCAGTCAGGCAACGTGGACAGTGCTTTGTTCACTTCACGCGTGAGGACACGTGAGAGCAGGACGTCGGCAGTCACGAAGAAGGCGATGCCGAGAGCCATGATGCAACCCAAAACGATCAGGGTTATTTTCGCTCCTTTTTTCATAATGAGTTTTTTATATCATTTATCTTAATTCACTAATCCTCTAATCCACTAACCCCTCATTCACGACGCGCGAGTTTCATCACCTCTTCCGCAATCCGCTTGGCTGAGTCGCGCTGGGCAAGGGTGAGCACGTTGGTATGAAGAGCCTGCAGACGATTGTCATCCCGGATCAGTTCCAGCGCTGTTGGGATGAGTTTCTTCATCGCTTCGGAATCCTTTACCAGTACGGCGGCGTCCTTGTGCACAAGAGCCATGGCGTTATGTGTCTGATGGTCTTCCGCTACGTTCGGCGAAGGCACAAGAATAGCGGGCTTGCCGAGCAGGCATATCTCGCTGATGGACGAAGCGCCCGCACGCGAGATCACAAGGTCCGCTTGCGCATAACGGTCCGGCATGTCCGTGAGAAAAGGAAGCACTTCCAACCATGGTGTATTGGCTTCGCCGTTTATAGTGCCTATGGCACGTTTATACGCTTCGCTGCTTATGATTTTGTCGTAATACACTTTTCCTGTTTGCCAAACTACGTTGATACCGGCTTGTTGTAAAGCGGGAAGACCGGCAAGAACCGCCTCGTTGATCGTCCGTGCACCGAGACTGCCACCGAGAATCAATAAATTTTTAATTTTTAATTTTTCATTTTTGATTCCTGATGTAAGGTTCTGCCGCACGGGATTGCCTGTGAGAATGATTTTGTCGGCAGGGAAGAAACGCTCCATGCCTTCGTACGCCACGCATATCTTCGCTGCTTTGTCTTTGAGTATCTTGTTCGTCACTCCCGCAAATCCGTTCTGTTCCTGAAGGAGAATAGGAATACCCATCTGCGCAGCGGCCCACATGGCCGCCCCCGAAGCGTAACCTCCTACACCTACACCTACGTCCGGACGGAAGTCGCGGATGACACGCTTCACCTGACGAATCGACTTAGCCAGGTCAATCAGCACCGACACGTTCTTCCACGGCTGCGAACGGTTGAAACCGCGCACAGGCAACCCCACGATCTTATAACCCGCTTGCGGCACACGCTCCATCTCCATACGACCCAGAGCACCCACAAACAGGATCTCCGCCTCCGGATCCAACTCCTTCAGCGCATTGGCAATGCTCACTGCGGGGAAAATATGTCCGCCGGTCCCCCCTCCGGATATCAAATAACGCATAGTATCAATCAAAAAACGCGGCAAAATTACAAAAAATTTTGCATATATGCAAGAAAAGCAGTATTTTTGCACGATTTTTTCCGAAAGAGTGCAAGATGTGGATTGTCTTATCGTTTATTTCTGCCCTCTGTCTGGGCTTCTATGATATCAGCAAAAAAGTGGCGCTTCGCTGTAACCGTGTCATGGATGTGTTGACGCTGAGTGTGTGTATCTCGGCGGTGTTGCTGTCTGTGCCGTGGTGTCTTTCGCGTGTGTGTCCGGAGATAATGACGGCTATGCCGTTCTATGTGCCGTCGCTGGATCTGAAAGCGCACGGACTGGTGGTGATCAAGTCGGTAATAGTGCTGAGCAGTTGGGTCTTCGCCTATGTGTCCCTTAAACATCTTCCGCTGTCGGTGGTGAGTCCGATGCAGGCGACCCGTCCTATGTGGACTCTGGTCGGCGCGATGCTTCTCTTCGGCGAAAGACTTAACGGCTGGCAGTGGGTAGGTGTGTGTCTCGCCATCGGAACGATTTTTCTCTTCTCCTTTAAAAGATCCTCCCTTTCCTTCAGGGATGGGGTGGGGGTAGGCCCCTACTATGTGGCGCTGGCTCTCGCTATCTTTATCGGTGCATGTTCGGGGCTGTACGACAAGTACCTTATGCGCAGCTATGACCATAACGCCGTGCAGGTTTATTACACGTTCTATCAGGCGGTGATGATGCTCGTCGTGTGGGGGATAGTCAAAGGTCAAAGATTAAAGGAAAAAGGAGAAAGACACCTATCCAATGCCCCATCGATACGAAAACCGGGGGTTATCGTGTTGATAAGCCTGTTTCTCATTGTGTCGGATAACGTCTATATGTTGGCGTTGCGGGATCCGGACAGTCTGATAGCGGTGGTGAGTACCATCCGCCGCGGAGGGGCGGTGATAGGCTTTGCCTACGGACTGCTTTTCCTCAAGGAGCAAGACCCGTGGAAAAAGGTTGCCTGCATGCTTGGCATCCTCGCCGGTCTCATCTGCCTCGCCATAGGTTCCATACATTAATATTATTATATGCACGCGTTATGAAAAAACACTTGTTCCTTTTTTGCTTGTCAGCACTCATTCTGACGGCTTGCAGTAAAGCGGCGCAAGAACCGCAAGTGTCTAAAGGTCAATTGGATACGTACGTCAACTTCCCTTCACAGTTCGTTTCCGCCCGTACTGTCCGTGTGTGGACTCCTTCCGGCTATACCCCTGAGAAACGCTACGATGTGCTCTACATGCACGACGGGCAGATGTTATTCGATGCCACCACTTCGTGGAACAAACAGGAGTGGGGCATTGACGAGGCGATGGACTCGCTGCAGATCTTCGGCCATATTCGTCCGACGATTGTCGTGGGTATAGACAATACATCCGAGCGTATCGGGGAGTATTGCCCCGATGATATCACCGAATACCTGCCAGCCGGCACACCCGTCTATGCCGACTGGAAGCCGCAGGGCAATGATTACTTGCGTTTTCTTGTTACCGAACTTAAACCCTTCATTGACAGCATGTATGCTGTCTATCCGGAACGTGAACATACCTGGGTGATGGGGAGTAGTTGTGGTGGGTTGATTTCATCCTACGCTCTGTGCAAGTATCCGGAGATCTTCGGCGGGGCAGCCTGTCTCTCGACGCACTGCACCCTCGCTTATCCGCGTCCCGATGAACCCTCCGAAGCCGTCATGGCGGCTTATCGAACCTACCTCAAAGAGCATCTTCCTGCACCGAATACAGCAAAGCTGTACATGGATCAGGGAGATCAGACACTCGATGCGTTTTACGGGGAGGCGCAGAAGGCCATCAACGACATGCTCCGTGGCGAAGGATGGGACTCCGCGCATTTCGAATATTGTTTCTTCCCCGGACATAGACATTGTGAGGATGATTGGCAGGCACGACTGCCTCTTCCGTTGATGTTTTTGCTCCAATAAGCATAAAGAAAACACGAAAAGACTGCCAAAATGGCAGAAAAATGGCGAAGGTACGCTTTTTGTCTTGCATATATCAGAAAAAAGTTGTACCTTTGCCCCGCATTTTGTGTGCTGTGCCAATTTTAGGTACATGGAGAAAATGAATAAATTATAATGAGTATATGAATTTTATTGAGATTATTACCAAATTATTCGGTAACAAAGCGCAGAAAGACATGCGTGCCATTCAGCCGGTGGTGGAACAGATCAAAGCTGAATATGAGCGCATTGATGCGTTGACAAACGATGAACTGCGTGCGCATTCCCAAGCGCTGATGGACAAACTCCAGGCTGCGGTAGCTGATCGCAAGAGTCGAATCGCAGAACTCAAAGCGTCCATCGAGGAAACGCCAATCGAGAAACGTGAAAAAATCTACAACGAGGTTGACAAACTCGAGAAGGAAATCAAAGAAGTATATGAAAAAGTGCTGACGGAGATTCTTCCGGAGGCTTTCGCCATCGTCAAATCCGCGGCGCGTCGTTTTGCGCAGAACGAGACCGTGGAGGTGACGGCTACTCAGTTAGACCGTGACCTCGCGGCTGACAGCCGTTTTGACTTTGTGGAGATAGACGGTGACAAAGCGATCTATAAGAACCACTGGATGGCCGGTGGTAATGAGATCACATGGGACATGATCCATTATGATGTGCAGCTTTTCGGTGGTGTCGTTTTGCACCAAGGAAAGATCGCCGAGATGGCGACTGGTGAAGGAAAGACCCTTGTGGCTACCCTGCCGGTGTACCTCAATGCCCTCACGCACGAAGGTGTACATGTTGTAACGGTCAATGATTACCTTGCCAAACGTGACTCGGAATGGAACGGACCAATATACATGTTCTTGGGATTGACCGTTGATTGTATTGATAAGTATAAACCCAACTCCGATGAGCGCCGCAAGGCGTATGCCTGCGATATCACATTCGGTACGAACAACGAGTTCGGTTTCGACTACCTGCGTGATAACATGGCTACTTCGCCTTTGGACCTCGTACAACGCGGGCATAACTTCGCCATCGTCGATGAGGTGGACTCCGTCTTGATTGATGATGCCCGTACACCGTTGATCATATCCGGTCCTGTACCGCGTGGCGAGGACCAGATGTTTGATGAATATAAGGATCGCGTAGCGCAACTCGTGCGTACGCAAACGACTCTTACAACCAAACTCCTTGCCGAGGCGAAAGCCAAGATGGGCTCGGAGGATGAAAAAGTGCGTGAGGAGGGCGAGTTGGCATTGTTCCGTTCGTTCAAGGGCATGCCGAAATCGAAGGCACTCATCAAATACCTCTCCGAACCCGGTATCAAAGTACGTATGCAGAAGACAGAGGAGTTCTATCTGCAAGAGAACGAGAAGAATATGCACATCGCAACCGACGAACTCTATTTCGTTATCGACGAGAAGAACAAGTCGATTGAACTCACCGACAAAGGTATCGATGCCTTGACCGGAACGACAGACGACCCGGACTTCTTCGTCCTGCCGGATGTAGGAAGCGAGATGGCAGAGTTGGAGACAATGGACAATGGACAATGGACAAAAGACGAAATACAGCAGAAGAAAGACGATATCCTGACCAACTACAGCATCAAGTCCGAGCGCGTACACACCGTACACCAGTTGCTCAAAGCCTATACGCTCTTCGAGAAAGATGTTGATTACATCATCGACAACGGCGAAGTGAAGATCGTGGACGAACAAACCGGACGTGTGATGGAAGGCCGCCGTTGGAGTGACGGCTTGCATCAAGCGGTCGAGGCGAAGGAGAACGTGAAGGTCGAAGGCGCCACACAGACGTTTGCGACTATCACCCTGCAGAACTACTTCCGTATGTACAACAAGCTCTCGGGTATGACCGGTACCGCCGAGACGGAGGCAGGCGAGTTCTGGAATATATACAAACTCGACGTAGTTGTCATCCCTACCAACAAGCCTATCGCCCGCAACGATATGAATGACCGTATTTACCGCACCAAACGTGAGAAATACAATGCGGTCATTGATGAGATACAGAACATGGTGGAGCATGGCCGTCCTGTGCTTGTAGGTACTACCTCTGTTGAGATATCTGAGTTGTTGAGCAAGATGCTCCGTCTCCGTCATATTCCGCATAATGTCCTCAACGCCAAGTTGCACCAGCAGGAGGCGCAAGTCGTTGCGGAGGCAGGACGGGCAGGCGTAGTTACGATCGCTACCAACATGGCGGGTCGTGGTACCGATATCAAGCTGACGCCCGAGGTGAAGGAGGCCGGAGGTCTCGCCATCATCGGTACGGAGCGTCACGAGAGCCGTCGTGTGGACCGTCAGTTACGCGGCCGTGCAGGACGTCAAGGCGACCCGGGAAGTTCCGTCTTCTATGTCTCGCTGGAAGATGACTTGATGCGTATGTTCGGTTCTGACCGTATAGCCAGCGTCATGGACCGTATGGGCTTCCAGGAGGGCGAGATGATCGAGCATAGCATGATTTCCAGTTCCATTGAGCGCGCACAGAAGAAAGTGGAGGAGAATAACTTCGGTATCCGTAAGCGACTCATCGAATACGATGATGTCATGAACCAGCAGCGAAACCTCATCTACGCAAAACGTAAACATGCCTTGATGGGAGAGCGTATCGGCGTGGACATCACCAACATGATCTATGAGACGGCGGAGAATATCTTCGCTGAGGCCCGTTCGATGAATGATTACGAGGGGCTTAAATACGATGTCATGCAGACCTTCGCTATCGAGCCTCCATTTGATGAGGAAGAGTTCAACCGCGGACGTAAGAACGAACTGAGCGAGCAACTCGCAGAGGCGGCTCTCGAGAGTTTCAAACGCCGTATGGACAAACTCACGCAAGTAGCTGATCCGGTGATTCAACAAGTGTATGAGACCAAGGGTCAGATGTACGAGAATATACTTATCCCGATCACAGACGGCAAGCGTGTCTATAATATTGCTGTGAACCTCAAGCAGGCGGCAGAGACGCATTGTAAGGAAGTGATCAAGGAGTTCGAGAAACGCATGTTGCTCTACGAAATCGATGACGAGTGGAAAGAACATCTCCGTCAGTTGGATGATCTCAAACAGTCCGTGCAGAACGCGTCCTACGAGCAGAAAGACCCGCTGTTGATCTATAAACTCGAGTCGTTTAATATCTTCAAGAGCATGCTCGACAACTTCAACCGCCGTGCGATTGCAATCCTGTTACGCGGACAGATTCACCAGCAGGAACCCGATCGCGTACAGCAGGCGCAGCAACAACGTCGTCAGGACTATAGCCGTTACCGCACGCAGAAAGATGCGGTACAGCAGGCGGCACAAGCTTCCGGCGCGGCCGCTGCAGCAGGCAGAGACACCCGTGAGAACGCGCGTCCCGAACCGATACACGTGGACAAGAAACCGCGTCCGAATGATCCATGCCCGTGCGGTAGCGGAAAGAAGTATAAGCAATGTCACGGCAAATTGAACGCCGGTGTATAAACGCTTAGCAATCATAATAATCTTTGTCTGTGCCGCCATGAACATGACGGCACAGCAGTTATATACGGACACCTTCCGGCTGAATGACCAGAAGGTGACCGCCGACATGGACCGGCTCTTGTTGGATATGGTCGCTCAGCAGAGTGCGCAGTTGCACGCAGGCGATACGATCGACACCCTTACTCTCGCCGAGCGGATGGCGCTCGACTCCATTGAGCGGGAGGTCAGAGAGATGGATTCACTGCGTGCGATGAATGCCGAATTAGTGATTAAGACCATAGAGCAGATTCCTACTATCCAGGTGGAGAAATCCTGGATCAAGGATGCAGAAGAGGATCGAAACGACGTGCTTCGTTCGATACGGGATATGAAGACACCTTGGCGGCGCGAGGCGACCGTGATGCTACAGATCACCCAGAACTACGTCACACCCAACTGGTATCAAGGCGGTTCGTCTTCTTTTGCCGGACTTGCGATTCTCAAGGGTTACATCCATTATATCACGGAGCGCTTCACATGGGAGAATACCGGTGAATGGCGCGGCGGTTGTTCGACCATCTCTGCCGACAGTCTGCACAAAGTGAATACCACGGACGATCTGTTGCGTCTGTACTCCAAAGCCAACTACCGCATCGTTCCCAAACTCTTCGGCTCGGTATCCGCCGAATTGGAGACACGCCTGCTGCCAACGTATAAGTCCAACTCGAAGGACTTGAAGAGCGGACCTTTCTCACCGCTCCGTTTCAATGCCGCCTTGGGTCTTGACTACAAACCTGTTCCGGGACTGAGTATCTCCTTCTCTCCACTGTCCTATAAGGTAATACACATTATGGATACCGCGCGCGTGACCGCGCAGGACTATGGTCTTGTGCCCGGAACGAAGACGATGCATAATATCGGTTCGTCAATGCGCTTGGAGTATAACTGGAGACCTGTGCGTGAGTTCGCGATGGAGATGCGGTTCTTCACATACACGAACTACCACTACGTGGAGTTGGACCTTGAGGTGAACTGCGACTTCATCATCAACCGTTGGCTCACAGCCCGCCTGACGCTTCATCCGCGTTATGACACTTCGGTGATTATGGTGGGAGACACGCACGCCAAGGTTCAGTTCCGCGAACTGCTCTCCATCGGCTTCGCGCATAAGTTCCACTAGAGTTTGGAGGGCTCGCATAGCTCGCAGAGCGCTTGCCAGCGCTGGTAGCCTTCATGCCCGTACTTCCAGATGTTGTATTTGATTTTGTCGAGACTCACCTCTTCGCCGAGGTGCGATTTGGAATAGAATTTATCGGCGTAACAGATGATTTTCTCTTCGAGGCTCTGCGGACAATAATCGCGTTCAGGGATAGGCAGTTCTTCACGTTCCACCTGCTCGATCGTAATGCCGGCGCCGGTGTGACGTTCTGCGACCAACGCGTGTTTCGGAAAACCTTCCTGACGAAGCAGTTCTGCTCCAAGGAACCCGTGCTCAATATATTTATGCGGACCCATGCAGTAGATCTTCGGGGCGTTGCAGAAGATAATCCCGATGTCGTGCAGCATGGCGGCTTCCTCGATGAACTGTCTGTCCACGAGTCCCTGCTCCGTCCATTGAGGATGGGCATCGACGATGCGCAATGCACGATCAGCGACCTGCCGACTGTGCGTCACAAGGATATGCCGTAACTCCGGTGTTTCCCCGTAGTACTTGTCTATGAGAGAAAGGTAATTCGTAATTTTAATTTTTAATTCTTAATTCTCAATGTATTCCATTGAGGAACGACCGTGCGTCCATTCTTTTCTTTCCGGGGACCTGCAGTTCCAGAATCCGTACGGCTCCTTCTTTGCAGGGGATGATAATCTCGTTCTTCGGGATACCGGTATCTCGGTATTCCGGTATATCGACAGAATAAATTTTTACGTTCTCAAACCTCTGCCCGTTGATTTCCAGATTACACCACGCAGCAGGGTAGGGACTGAGACCGCGGACGAAGTTATGTACCTCTTCGGCTGTTTTCTCGTCAAACTTGATCTCGCAGTCTTCTTTGAAGATCTTCGGAGCGGGACGTAGTTCGGCTATGTCCGGTTGCGGCGTCGTCGGTACGGCGATACCTTTGTTCTCGCAATCGATGATCATGTCCACGGTGCGGGTGACGAGTGTTGTGCCCATCGCCATCAACCGGTCGTGAACTGACCCCACGTTCTCATTGGGACCGATAGGAATCCGTTCCTGCAGGATCATGTTTCCTGTGTCGATCTCATGCTTGAGCATGAAGGTCGTGGCGCCAGTCTCTTGGTCTCCGTTCATGACCGCCCAGTTGATTGGCGCGGCACCGCGGTATTGCGGGAGTAATGAGGCATGGAGGTTGAAGGTACCCAAACGCGGCATGGCCCATACGACTTCCGGCAACATACGGAAGGCTACCACAATCTGCAAGTCCGCCTTGTAACTGCGCAATTCTTCTATAAATGCCTCGTCTTTGAGTTTCTCGGGTTGTAACACCGGCAGTCCTACCGACAATGCGTATTTCTTCACGTCGGAGAACTGTAACTGATGGCCTCGTCCGGCAGGCTTGTCCGGCATTGTGACGACCGCCACTACATTATAGCCGCCTTCTACGAGAGCCTGCAAACTCGCCACAGCAAACTCAGGCGTACCTAAATATATAATTCGTAAGTCTTTTTTTGTCATTTGTCTTGGTATTTAGGGTCAAGACTTTTCGGGCGTTTCTCCACCACCGGACTCAGCGGTCGGATAAACGCGCGTATAATAAGGAATAGTCCGAGCAGAATGAATGGCAGACTGAGCCACTGCCCCATGTTCAACAGGTGGTCCGCTTCGAAGGCTTCCTGGTTGTTCTTGATAAACTCCAGGCAGAACCGTGTGGCGAAGACGATTTCGAGGAATACGCCTAAGAGCAATCCTTCGCGTCTGCGCGCGTCTGTATGGAGGTACAACGGCAACGTCACGGCAAATGCCACCAGACAGTAGAGCATCTCGTATATCTGGGTCGGGTGGCAGGGGACAGTCTGTCCGTCACGCACAAAGATAAAGCCCCACGGCAGGTCAGTCGGGCCTCCGTAAATCTCGCTGTTGAAGAGGTTGCCGAGACGAATGAGTGCGCCCGTGATACAGACGCCGATACAGAGGCGGTCAAGGATCCAAAGCCACGAAGTGCCGAACTGCGGGTAGCGGCTGTACTTGAACTTGTTGAGCAATATAGCGGCGATGATCAGTCCGATTGCACCGCCGTGACTGCTCAGTCCGCCTTCCCATATTTTGACGAGCCATAACGGGTGCTCTATATACGGGTTGCGGTATGTGAATTCCCATCCGAAGAGATGCCATGGATCGCCGTATTGGTGCCATTCATAGAACCAGCAGTGCCCGAGTCGAGCCCCGATGATGACACCCGCCGCCATCCAGAAGAACAACTGGTCCGCCCATTCTGCAGGGCAATGTTCGCGTTTGTACATCTTCTCGTTAATCGCCCAGCATACATACAAACCGATGGCCCATAACAAGCCATACCAACGTATTCCTCCGTCACCGAAGTGAATCAACACCGGATCAACATCCCAAACTACAGATAATAACATCTTAATCCTTTCACTTTTTACCTTTCACCTTTCACTTTCCCCAGTTGAGTTTGTTCCGTAAGGATTTGAGGAAACCATTATCGCCGATTTGTACTACTTTAGTGGTGTACGGTGCGCGCTCGATATGGAGACTCATGTCCGTGCTCAGACTCTGGCTTCTTCCGTCCACGGACAGCATGTATGTATCATAACGACTGCTGACTTTGAGGTCTATCTTCCATTCGTCCAGGATGATAATCGGACGAACCGTGAGGCTGTGCGGTGCGATAGGCGTGAGGATGATTCCACGGGACTGGGGAACGAGCAGCGGCCCTCCGATAGAGAGGTTGTAGGCGGTGCTTCCCGTTGGAGTGGCGATGACCAAGCCGTCGGAATGGTATGCGTGCAACAACTCGCCGTTGATCTTCGTTTCGATGGTCAGCATGTTTGTCAGACCTTGCTTGAGAATAGCTATCTCATTGAGTGCGTTGGGAGACATCATCACCCCGTCCCGAGCGATGCCGTCTTTGTCAAGTATCGTCACGTTCAGCAACGAACGCTGCTCAATCGTGTATTGCCCTTCGATGAGTTGTTTGAGTATCTTGTCCAAATCGTCTGTTTGCACCTCGGCGAGGAAACCCAAATGGCCACAGTTGACTCCCAAGATAGGAATATTCTTGTCTCCGATGGCAGCTGCACTGGTAAGGAAGGTCCCGTCACCGCCTACCGACAAAGCGAAGTCGATAGGTTCGCCGTACACGTTCTCCGGCTGTCTGTCGCCGTCCCAGTTCTCCGGAAAACCGGGGTACTCACGCAGGTCCAATTCCTGCCGCAACTCTTGGGAAAGGAGCACGTGCACCCCTTTCTCCGTCATAAAGTCCAATATATGCCTCACTTCGCGCAAGGTTGTGGACTTCATTGCATTTCCAAATATAGCTATAGTCATGTCAATTCACCTTTGGCGCTGCAAAGGTACAACATTTTTTTGACATGTGCAAATTTATTTGTAGAATATAATCGAGGCGGAGCCTTACAAGGTTTTATTTCAAGGGGTTTATAGTAGCGCTGAGCGTGTGCATGTATGCGCGTTTCAAATGAAAGCATGACGGGCTCGAAGGAGACTTCGTCGGCGAGATGTTGGAGATAGGCATCGGAGAGGGCGGCTTTTTCCTTGGCGGCCTGGAGTTCTGCCTGGAGTTGGCGGTAGATGGCTACGTAGGTATATTGGTAGAAACGGGAGTAGGGTTTGAGGCCGGGTTCGGGTTTGGCACCGCCTTTGAAGACCGTATAATAATGGTGCAAGAAACGCGTGCGCCATTCGAGTGCGGCAAGGGAGTGGTCATGCTCGAGTGCATGAGCTTGGCGCTGGGCTTCTTTGATGAGTTCGCGGTTGGCTACACAGGCTGCGGACCAGTGTTTCGGGAAATGGTAGGTATAGAGTTCGAAGAGTCCTGAGCGGAAACGCGAGGGTCGTACGATGATGCGTTTTTTGCGGGCCTGGCCTTCTTT
>CADCBP010000006.1 GCA_902799705.1 uncultured Bacteroidales bacterium | reverse complement strand
TAGCTCGCTGGGGGATTGTTCGCGCAAAGATGCGCGAAAAATGCATAGGGGCTACCAATCGCGGACGAATTCGAGGTTGAAAAGTTCTTTGGTCTCGCGTGTGCAGATGAGGAACTTGCCGTTGTACTTGACCTGCACAAGTGGAATGCCTTGTTCGCGCAGCCGGTCTTGCTCTTGTCCGGAAAGGAAAGTGGGCTCGGGTTCTGGGAAGTCGGCTACGAAGAAGTAGGGGTTTGGGTCGTCTCCCGGATGTCCGGGAGCACCCTCTTGCGCGGCTTCCACTATAGCCCGTTGTGCGACCTTGGAACGCTCCGCAAACATTTTACATGCAGCGTTCTTTCTGTTTTGAAACTCGGTAGGCATAGCCACAGAGAAAAATCTCCAAAACTTTTCAAATAAGCAGTCCTGCTGCTCTTCGCAATCGCGTGCGCATAGCGCGCGTTGCTGCTCTTTTTCTTTTTCGTTCATATTATTATTAATTATAGGGGGGTTGTTAGGGGGGAGTGCATTTTGCAACAACTCTGTTTCATTTTGCAACAACTCTGTTGCACCATGCAACAACTCTGTTTCATTTTGCAACAAGGCGAATAACTTCTCGTCTCTCCTTTCTATTAACCCCAAGTTCAACAATTTTTGTATAGCCCGATATACGGTAGAGTGATTAATAACGAAAGGCATAGCGGCGGCGAGTTCGCGATAATTACCGTACCATCCTCGTCCTGCGCGGGTGCATTTGAGGATAGCGGCAAAGATACACGCCTCGTTGGCATTGAGGTTGCAGCCGCGGTGTTGCTTATCGTCGAGAAGGAGTTTCATGCGTTCACTTGTTCCACAAAACCGATGAAGTTATCAAGCCGGAAGGAGCGCCATCCGCCGGCGTTGAGGTCGTAATAAGGGAAAGTGTTGTAATTCTCCGGCCTGACGTCCGGAGCACTTGACAAAGACTTCGGGCGTTTCTTGAAGTAAGAGAAGCGGTAGGTACCGGATTGGAGTTTTTTACGGAAAGATTCGAACCACCAGGCGTACTTGAGTGCTTGGCTTTGCGTGAGCGATGCCCCGCGCAGGATGGCGGGGTGCTCTTTCTTGAGTTGATGAGCGGTGCGCATCAGACGGCGCAGTTTGTTGATATCGTTAGGCATAATGATAAAATTTTAGGGCGCCGAATACTATTCGGCAAAATTAACAAAGCTTTTAAGCGGGCGATACCATCGCCCTGAAATACTAAGAAGATTAATAGTAGGTTGTTTGAAGGGGAGGTCGAGGTGGTAGTGTTGCTTGAAGTGGTCATAGACGACTGGGATGTCGTAAAAGAGGATGGTCATCAGGTCGGCGCGGTCGAGGTGGTTGTAGCGATTAGAGGAGATGTTCGCTTTTATATGCGCCATGCGGTCAAAATAGCGTAGGAGATATGATCGCCGGACGTCGGCAGGCTTGATGCCTTTGTTACGCAGTTTCGTCAGGAAACCCCCGTCTCGCTGATTGAGCGCCATGGTGACACAGCGGAGGTTAGCGATGGAGTTGTCGGTGGTTACTCCGTTGATATGGTCGATGGTCATGCCTGCGGGTATCTCGTGACGCCATGCACAATAGACGGCATGCGAGGCAAGGATATACAAACGAGGCCCCCAAGCTTGGCGAAATTGCTGGTACCCCTCTGTTTTAGGTCTTTTGATACTGCTTTTGAGTTTTTTATAATCCGGATTGACCACGACTTGGCGACCATCGGGATAGACGCGCACACCGATGACGCCGCCCTTGCCGTCATTGACATAAAAAGCCGTTTTGGCGGTTGGATGCACGCCGACCAACCGCAGCTGTGCGCCGTTGTGCAATAACTCAAGCGGGTAACTCATAGCTTTGGGGGATTTGTGCGCCGAAGAAACAGGCGAGGATGAAACATAGTACTGCGATAGCTGCGAGTACGATCACGTGCTGGCAACAGAGCCAGTTAAGCGGCATGTTCTTGCGCATGAGGTCAAGGAATCCCATGAGCGCGAGGGTGCCCACTACCAGAAAGAGGGCAATGAAAACTGAAGATAAAAAAGTATAAATCATAACACTGGATCTTTACGTGCGGCGACGTTGCCACAACTGAAATCCGGTGCAAAGTTCACACATAAAAAAAAGACCCGCAATTTTGCAGGTCATTATGGAAATAGACGGAAATAAAGTGCCGCAGAATGGAACTAAAGTGCCGCATCACGCGGAACTCCACGGAACTCAACGGAACTTATCTATTGTTCCTCGCTTTGCGAAAATTTCGCTCAGAATAAGGCAATTTACCGTAGTGGTTTTCTATCTCGCGATAGAGGGTAGTTGCGTCAATATGTTCCACCTCTACATAGCCTAAATTCTCGTTATCCCAAAGGGTTCTCCACAACGCTTCCGCTGTACCTTTGCATGCAGCGCGTATCTCTGCCTCTACAGCTTCTGCGCGTTTCTGTTCGAAACACTTGGGTGTGAAGAATTTGAAGAAAGAAGAATCCGGCTTAATATCCTCCACCGGTTCTACATCGTCCGCCATGAATTTACGGACGAGGTCAGACGTATTTCCTGCGTTGTGAATGGTAATTTCTTTGTGGTTGTCATGGTAATTGACGACTCCACCTAAATTAGTTATGTTTATACTCATGGCTTTAATATTTTTGGCGTAAAAAAGCACGAGCAAGTGGGAAAACCGGTAGTGTTGGCACACACGTAACAATATCCCACCTACCCATGCAAAACACGGATAATTGGGACATATTACTCTTTGTTACTAATTAGTGTGCCAAACTACCGGTAAAGGAATATGCCTTGAATTAAATATGTCCTCCTATTTAGCGTCTAAGAGCTGACGAAATCGGGTGCAAAATTACTGCTTTTAATTGAAATATGCAAATAAAAATCAATCTAAGCGGAAATTTTTGCTATTATCATTGAAATTTATTGTGCCGTAATTGATGATCGTTTGGGTTTTAGTATCCTTCTTTGTCTTGGCTTTTGCTATCTTTTCGGGTTTCTTTTTGGGCATCTCAGCGACCTCCTCCGGTTCATCTTCTGGCAGAGTGGTTTCGTCTAAGAGGAAACCATACAGATATACTTTCGGTTCAATCTTTTTAGCGAGCACTTTGAGTGCTTCTTTGATATTTCCCCATAAGCGCATATATGTAGGGTCGTCGCTATCGGGGTTCATTTTGCCGTTCTTCTCTCCTTGGAAATAACGGCGGATGTCGTAGTACGAGGCGTTAACGTTTACATCTTTATGCCACATATAATATTTCCAAAGTTCCCGTCCTGCGTCCATAACGGCTTGTGCTTCAGGTGAGAATTGGATCGGCTCTGTAGGGATGAGACTATCCTCTGCACCAAAGAGAGTATCTTGTACGTCTGGCTTTATTTTTCCCGCTATGAAGTCCGACATGAAATGCGACTCAAAAAGCATCGGTGCTTTCACCTCTTTTTCTTTGAAAGGAATCCAATGGTTTGTGCCTTCAGATTGGATATTATTGTTAAATAGCGTAAAAGCCAGGCAGTCCGTTTGGAACTCTCTATCTTCTTTCCATACCTTCCTCGGCCAAAGGAATTGATCGCGGTCATTTAACCAGGATGCAGGGATAACTTTACGGACAGCATTATATATGGAAATAACAACCAAATTATTTTTAGTAATAGGAGTAATACGACTTTCTCTTACATCACTTTCCTTAGGGGATAAAGTAATAAATACTCCTCTATTACTTTGAAAATCATTTGGAACGAAACGCAAGAATGCAATCGGATTATTCTCCTTGTCATAATTCGCTCTAAGCCATTTGTTTATCAACTTTTCTTCATAAACAACCTCCGTCTTCTTCTTTTGAATGTAATTCCCTTTATTGTCGTAGACGTCAGCTTCAAAGGAAGAATAAGATTCATTTTGTTTTGTATCCCAAATATAAAATCCAATGGGGAATTGACCTTTCACATTATCGAATGTATCAGCAGGTACAATGAATAAACTGAGTAGTTTAGCTTTAAATATCGACCTGAAATTCTTAAACGTTGGAGCTTGCAGAATTTTCAAAGTTGAAAATTCTGCAAGCGTCGCGCCTGGAATTTCTTGGTATATTCGAATGAAAAATTGTGCAAATAATTCTTTTATTGCGGCTCCTATCAGGTTTTTATACTTTGTATATACCATTGTCCCTGAACTTACATTTGGCTTACATTTATCACCAAATCCAGTTGCCTCCGCGTATGGTGGATTAATATAAATGACGAGTTTTTTGCGTTCCTCTGGGTCTTTTAAGATGCGTTTAAGATCCTCGGGCACTTTGTCGCCTTGCAGGTCATCATTCAAGAAATCAAATTGGAACACATGCGCAGGTAATAGGTTATCTTGTGTCTTCATATAAGTGACGTCGGCTTCGTCTAAAGTAGAAGCAAAAATACGTTCCTTTTCAGTCAGACCAAACAAGAGATTTCCTGTACCGGCACAACAATCCCATATATAGTATTCTTCCTGCCAATTTTGTCCGTCTTTATTTAGCACATTTGCTAAATATTCCTGACTTAAATCTACCCATTGGTGAGGAGTAAAGAATGCTCCTTTTCTCTCGCGTCTGTCAGGCTCAATTAGCAAGTCACGCCGAGCTTGCATTGCCTCTCTTTCCTTACGGCGCGGAGGGCGATTATATTTGTTCCAGAATGTTTTATGTGCTTTTTGGTTGTCTGTAAATTCAAAACCCTCACTTAAGAAATCTTTATATAAGCTTCCTATCTTGTGTTTTAACTTTATCTGATATGAATTAGAATGAAGTAACACCTGTAATGTCCTGCCAAGGGAATAATTATCTTTTGAAATAGCATCCGCTAAGAAAAAATCAGCGGGCAGGATATTTTCTTTGGCTAAATCCGGCCAAGGCACATTGATTGTAGGCTTAACCTCTTCCAGCCATCTATTGAAAATAGATGTCATTCGATTAAGGGTGATGTTGATTTTGTTGGTGCCAGTCTTTGCAACAAAATTTTTCTTTATAAATTGTCGTAACTCCTTTTCGTCTTTAACAAAGTCATATTGTGACTTATTATTCGATAAGATATTATAGGCTTTCTTTTTTACTAATGCAAATTCCTCTGAACCATGATCGGAAGGGGTTATTTTTGTCCAATCAATTTTATTTTCTAAAACTTGATCATATATAACTTGGCGCTGTAGTTTGTCGTCATAAGGTATAAAAGCTATTTTCTCGGCATCAAAGGCTCCGAGGTATTTAGGCGGCAAATAGTCATTATATGTGCGCGCTTTCATTATAGTAATAATGAGTTGCACTAATGAATCGTCTATATCTTCTTTATTACCCTTTTTAGCTTCCGCCCAAAGGAAGAAATCAAGATCGAATAGTTCTAACTGTCCGGGCTCGGTAGGTACACAAACACTAAAGTCAATATTTCCTTTTATTTGGGTCGTGTCATAGTTACTAAACCAATCTTTAGCCACTTTGAGTTTAATCGACTCTTCACGAATATCTAAATCGTAGAGTTGGCGGGCATCGGGGTTGCCGAGCTCTGCTGCTCTGAGCAACATGATGTCCGCCTCGTCACGGGAGACCGTGGTGCAGGACGCAGGGAAAGAGGCGGGGTCCTGCCATTTCAGATAGGCAGCCGCACCCGTGACGAACAGCGCCCTGGGGTCCTCGTCCATGTACGCGCGCTCCGCATAATATAAAAGAGAGTCGGGGTCACAGAAAACAGAACTGCTGACCTCGACCGGAGAAGAAGCGGCACGATAACCGCACACAAAGATACCAATAAAAAATAAGCCTAACAGCGCAAGCGAGACGTGCTTTGCGACATTTCCCTTACTGGGGGGGGGTAAAATTGAACATTTGATTTTGTATTGTCATCGTGTTAAAACCTTTGCGGCTGCAAAGGTACAAAAAATCTGCGATTCCTGCAAGAAAAATCTGCGATTTTGCACAAAATAATCTGCGATTCTACGTAAAATCGTCAGTCCAACATAATAAATCCAGCCCAATAATAGGGATTGGAATACTTGGGATGTTTCGCCTGAGAGTTGCTCAGTAGAGCCACTGAAGAGAGATAACCGACAGAAATGACGACATCAAGGTTGTAGAAATTGGTGGGTTTGGTAGAAAAGTCGGAAATTCCGATTTTTCTCACAGTATCTGCTTCGGAAAGTTCACCTTCTTTGTATATCCATAACATGCTATTTGGTTCAAATTTAGTTGCAATTGCAACCATTCTTAAAGCAAAATTCGCCGCAAAGGTACGGCTTTTTTCTGATATACACAAATATATTAGAAAGTATTTAAGTTTTTTTTTACATATTTTGATACATCTGCGGGCACAAAAAAACAGAGTCTCGTTTCCGAAACTCTGTATGTTCTGTTCTACCTGGGGACAAATCGTCCCCACTTGGAATAGTTACACGCATGTATAGCCGCCATCCACGGGTAGAGCGACACCGGTGACGTAGGTGGAAGCATCGGACGCAAGGAAGACAACAGCGCTGTCCAGTTCGCCCTCATGACCATAACGCTCCATAGGGATGACCGTCTTGGCATATTGTGCAAAATAGTCGGACTCCAGAGTCTCTTTCGTCAACGGTGTGATGAAATATCCCGGGCAGATGGTATTCACTGTGATACCGTATTTTCCCCATTCGGCTGCCAGCGCCCGCGTGAGATTGACAACGCCTCCTTTGGCTGCATGATACGGCGAAGCGGGAGCAATCTTATTACCGACCAGGCCATACATCGATGCGATGTTGATCACACGTCCGTAGCCGTTGGGTATCATGGATTTCTTCGCCACGGCCCGCGCAACGCGGAAAGTACCGAACAGGTCTATCTGCATCTCGTTCTCAAACTGCGCATCGGTGATATCCTCCGCCGGCGCAACAGCTCCCGTACCGGCATTGTTGACTACGATATCGATATGACCAACCTGCTTGAGCGCATCATCCACCATTCGTTCCACCGCTCCGGTGTCGGTGATGTCACATTGCAAAGGTAACACCTTCACGCCGAACTCCGCCTCGATAGCCTGTTGCACTTCCACCAATTTCTCATACCTGCGGGCAATGATCACCAGCTCCGCTCCTCGTGCCGCCAGGGCTTTTGCCATCTGTACGCCCAGGCCTCCCGAACATCCGGTCACCAATGCCACGCGGCCACTCAAATCAAAAATATCTTTCTTCATTTCTCAACCTTTATTTTAAAATGGGCACAAAAGTACAATAATTTTTCTATATATGCAAATTTTTGGAGAATTTTTTAGGTCGAAGATCTCTCAAGAAATAAGAAAAGTGTGCGCGCGCTTGCATATATGAAAAAAAAACAGTATCTTTGCAGCCGATTTTAATTTGCCGAAAAATACAGCGATGATAAAGACCAAACAAAAGACCAAAATCAGGCACGACGGGTTATGGATCATGATTGTTGCCGCCGTAGTGTTAGAGGCAATTTCTTGTGTGCAGTATTTCACGAGCCGTGTCGCCATCCGACATGAGGCGGAACAACGCGCCCAAACGGAGTTGCGCAAGGCGGAGTTGGAGATAGAGATGCATACCGTCGAGATGGAAACTGCCGCCAAGACCTTGGCCAAGTTGGTGGAGGGGCATCTAAATAACCCGGACTCGATTTTCATCGCTTCGCGTCTGGTAGTGAGTACCCTGCGTTCGAATACCAGCATGGCAGTCGCGTATGTACCGGATTATTTCCCCAAGTACGGCACCTATTTCGAGGCCTGCAGCAGTCGTATAACCCATGACAGTATCTTCACCCGTCAGATTGGCAGTGCCGACCATGACTACACCCAGATGGAGTGGTACCAGAACGGCTTTGTACACGACAGTTGCTGGTGGAGCGAGCCGTATCTGGACGACTCGGGTTCACAGACTTTTGTGGTGAGTTGTTCCTGTCCTGTGAGAAACCGCCAAGGGGAAGTGGTAGCCGTCGTATGCTGCGACATGTCGCTTAATGACCTGAAAAATATCTCCGACTATCTGCAAGTCTATCCGAACAGTTATTATTCAATCAAGTCCAGCACGGGAGTGGATATCGTTCCTGTTCCCGACACTGTGCCCGGACGGAAATACAACATCTATCAGGAAGAGATTGACGCGACGGGTTGGCACATAGAGGTTATCATTCCCGAAGATGAACTGTTCCGCGACCTCAACCGTATCGGTAGAATCGTCAGCGTGCTGATGATCCTGGGTCTGATCGTCCTTGCTTTGATTGTGATCTACTCGGCGCGCACCACCCGTAAGATGTTGGCATTCGCTGAGAAGAACCAACGGATGGAAGGTGAACTGGAAGTGGCACAGACTATTCAGAAAGCGATGCTTCCGAAAGTGTTCCCTCCGTTCTTTGACCGCCGCGACCTGAATATATACGGTATCGTCGATCCCGCGAAAGAGATAGGCGGCGACCTGTATGATTTCTATGTGCGTCATAACAAACTCTTCTTCTGCGTCGGCGACGTGAGCGGAAAGGGAGTGCCGGCAGCGCTTGTCATGGCTACCACGCGCTCGCTCTTCCGTAGTATCACCGCACATGAGGAACAGCCCGATGTGATTGTGCGTAAGATTAACCGTGCGCTGTGCGACCAGAACGAGCAGAACATGTTCCTTACCCTCTTTTTGGGCGTGCTTGACTGCCGTACGGGCGAACTCGCTTTCTGCAATGCCGGACATAATGCGCCTGTTCATGTGCCGTATGGTCATGAACCGTGTACCATAGAGGTGAAGGCGAACCTGCCGTTAGGCGTGGAGCCGGAGTTTGAGTTCCACCCGCAGAAGATGCATATGGAGAAGAACGACCTGCTTTTCCTCTATACAGACGGTCTGACGGAGGCAGAGAACAAACGGCATGAGCAGTACGGCGAAGAACGGATGATGAATCACTTGGAGGACTGCCGCAGTCTGATAGCAGACGTATCCCCCCGCCGGGTAGTGGATGAGATGCAGGCTGACGTGACACGTTTCGTTGGCGGCGCCCAACAGAGCGACGACCTGACGATGCTCGCCATCCGCTACCAGCAAGACGCCATCATCATGCGCAACGACATCCAGCAGATACCAACGCTCGCAGAGTGGATAGACAGTTTGGGTATCCCCGCGGAGTTGAACATGCCTGTTAACCTCGCGTTAGAAGAGGCAGTGAGCAACGTGATGCTATATGCTTATCCGGACGTGAAGAACGGCCAAGTGCTGGTGGAGTTCGTCCGCAGCCAGATAGCCGGTGACGAAACACACGAGCAAATCGTCTTCATCATCTCCGACAGCGGTATTCCTTTCGACCCGACCCAACAACCTCCGGCAGATATATCTCTCTCCGCCGAAGAACGCGCGATAGGCGGGTTGGGCATCCATCTTGTGCTTCAACTGATGGACGAGGTACACTACGAACGGGTTGATGACAAGAATGTTTTAACTCTTGTTAAAACCTTAAATTGTTAAAACGTTAAATTGTTAGATATGAAAACAGTAATCACTCACAACGGGAATCAAGTAATTGCTTCCTTTGAAGGCCGTTTGGACACGGCGGCGGCAGTACAGACGGTAGAAGATGTGAAGCCGTTGATGGACCTTGAACACAAAGAAATCATTCTGGACTGCACCGCCTTGGAGTATATCTCTTCGTCGGGTTTGCGTATCTTCCTCAGCATTCGTAAGGAAGCAGCCGCGCATGGCAGCAAAGTGATAGTACGTAACATCAATGCCGACATCCGTCAGGTATTCGTAATGACCGGATTTATATCATTGTTCGAGATACAGTGATTGAGGGTTACGGGTTATCGGTTACCGGTTATGGGATGTTTTAGAATTTAGTATTTATGGATCTGCATTGCGAAATGATCTTGGAGGAGTACCGCGCGTCCGTTCCGGAGTTGGAACGTCTCAAAGACGCGGCACTTAAGACTTTGCGCGACGCGCTCGACCGCAACGGACTGATTGTGACGGCGGTAGAGGGACGCGTGAAGACGGAAGAGAGTCTGGCGGGCAAGCTGGAACTGAAAGGAAACAAATACGCGACGCTGAGCGACATCACGGACCTTGTAGGTGCGCGTATCATCACTTTCTACACCGACGACGTGGACCGCATCGCATCCATGGCGGAACAACTCTTCGAGATTGACTGGAACAACTCCGTGGACAAGCGGAAACTGCACCAACTTGACAGTTTCGGGTACAACTCGCTGCATTATATATGCCGTCTGCCGGGATTCCGTTTTCCGTTCGAGTTGCAGTTACGCACTACTCTTCAACACGCTTGGGCGGCCATCAACCACGACACCGGTTACAAGTCCGGCATTGAGATTCCCCGTGAATACATGCGTCGAATGAACCGCCTTGCAGGAATATTGGAGATGGCCGATGACGAGTTCAGTCGGATCCGCACGGAGATCACGGACTATCGTCGGCGCGTGCAGGCTCTTGTCCAGAACGGCAAGTTAGACGACGTGATGCTGGACGGCGATACCTTCCGCAGTTATATTCAGGCCCGTCCTCTTGACGCCCTGAACAAACGTATCGCTGCCATCAACCAGGCGGAGATACAGGAGGCCCCGATGATTCGTTATCTTCGCGTCCTGTTGGCACTGCAATGTAAGACGCTGGGCGATGTTGACCGATTGATCCATAAATACGAAGCGGACGCGTACCTCCTTGCACGCCACCAGTTGGGCAATACCGACATCGATATCATCTCTTCGGCAATCGGACTGCAGAATATATGCATCGTGTGCGTGCTCTCCTCCGGCGGCGGAAAGATCGGACTGGAGCGCCTCTTTGATGCCCTCAACGGACATAACTCACAGAATGCCGAACTGGCGGAGATGACTTACAAACTGGCGTCAGGTTTACCCTTCATGCAGGATAAAGTTTAAAGTTTAAAGTTGAAAGAATGGAACCGATATTAATTGATTTGAATGACTACGTGCGTACGGGCGAAGGAGCCAACGGCGCCAGTTACAACCATAAGACCGACCCGTCGATCATGATGAAGTTGTATTTGCGCAACTTCGACTCCGCCCGTACCGAGTTGGAGATGGCGAAGAAAGTGTATGACCTCGGCATCCCGAGTCCGGAACCCGGCGATCTGGTGACTGACGGTGAGCGTTTGGGAATCCGTTTTCGCCGTATTGAGGGCAAGAAATCCTATTCGCGTGCCTGCGGTGACGACCCTGAACATACCGAGGAGTATGCACGTGAGTTTGCACAACTGTGCCTCAAATTGCATAACATACACGTGGATACGAAACAGTTTGAGAACGTCAAGGACCGCCAGTACAAGTGGCTTCGCGAAAACCCCTTCTTCACGGAAGAAGAGAAGGATAAACTCCGTGCGTTCATCGCAGCAGCACCCGAGAGTGACCGCGCTATTCACGGAGACTTGCAGTTCAGTAACGGCATCTTTGTGGAGAAAGACGGTGTACGTACTTCCTATTTCATCGACCTTGGTGACTTCTGTTACGGCTATCCGATGTTCGATTTGGGCATGGTTTATCTGTGCTGCAAACTCAATCACGAGTCGTGGACCATGGAACAGTATCACATGAGTAATGCCACCGCCGGCCGTTTCTGGGACGCATTCGCGGATGAGTATTTCCACTCGCCGGAATGTCCGATAGAAGGATGCGGACCGCAGGCCGATATTAAAGAGATAGAAAAGACGGTCCGTATCTATGCGGGACTGAAGACCCTTCTTGTAGAGAGTTGCACCCATTGCCCGATGCCTGAGTTCCGGGTGGTACTAAACGAAACGATATTGAAATAATGGCAAACAAATACATGGATACGGAGTTGCTGGACCGCGCGATAATCTTTGCGGTACAGGCTCATCATAACAGCGAGCGTCGCGGCAAAGGTTTCCCGTATATCGTTCATCCGATGGAGGCCGTAGAGATTGTCTCAACCATTACGCCGGATCAGGAGCTGTTAGCCGCCGCTGCATTGCACGACACCATAGAGGACACCGACGTGACGGTGGAGCAACTGCGTGCGGAGTTCGGCGACCGTATCGCTCAACTCGTACACGCAGAGAGCGACCAGATTAATGGTGTATTGTTTAATGGTGAAAATGGTGATGAAGAGGCTACATGGCATGCCCGCAAACAGGCAGCGATAGACCGTCTGGCAGCCGCTCCGCATGACGCGAAGATAGTAGCCATGGGCGACAAGTTGAGTAATATGCGCGCTATCTGGCGGGACTATCAGGCCAAAGGCGATGAACTATGGAAGATATTCCACTGTACCGACAAATCGGCGCATGAATGGCATTACCGCGGATTGGCAGCTTCGCTGAGTGAACTGAGTGACACCTTTGCCTACCAGGAGTTTGTGCGCCTCATCGATGATGTTTTTAAGAAATGAATATCGTTTTTGAACACATAGATAATGCCCGTGACTTAGGCGGTATAATAGCAGCCGGCGGTCGTCCGATCCGTCCGCAACGCTTGCTGCGCACCGCGCACCTGCATGATGCGACGGACGCAGACGTGGCGCGGTTGAAGAGTGAATATAACCTATGCCGCATCTTCGATTTCCGTTCGATGGGTGAGTTCGAAGCTGTGCCTGACAGGGAGATGGACGGCGTTCAGCACCACTTGTTGCCGACTATCGACATGCGCGCGGAACAGCAGACAGGCAAGCCTATTCCGGATGAGGCTTTTCTGGAACTTGACCGTCATATCGTCAATTATTCCTTCTATCCGGAGGTACAACAGATGGCGGCGAACATGTATCCTTCGCTGATTCAGAGCGAGTTCTCCCAACTGCAATACGCCGCGTTCCTGCGTCTGATCGTCGAGGCGCCTGAGGATGGTGGAATCCTGTGGCACTGCGCACAAGGCAAGGACCGCACGGGGTGGGGAGCTGCGTTCTTGATGTTCGCTTTGGGAGTGGACAAAGAGACGATCATAGCGGACTTTGACTTGAGTAATATAGCTTACCGTCCCATAGTGGAGAAGCTCAATGCAGACGTGGTAGCCCGCGGTGGCGGTGCAGCTGAGATAGCGGTGATACAAGCCTTTATGGGAGTATCCACACCGAACTTCATTTCCACCTTAGACCTTATCGACCGCGAATACGGCGGCATGACGCGGTACTTGCACGAGATCTTGTGTCTCACGCACGAAGACTTACAAATACTACGAAAAAGATATCTATTATGATCCACATCAACGAAGAGGTAGCTCGCTGTCTATTATGTACAGACGCTCCATGCGGTCAGAAAACCGCTCGCGCACTTCGCGCATTACGATTTGAAAATCGCTGGACTGCAAACACGTATTTCAGCCAGTTAAATGACTCTGAGATCGCAGCCGCAGAGCAGGCTTGTATCCATTATGACAAACCCATCCGAATTGCGGAACTGAAGAAAGCATCCATGGAAGAAGGTCCGGCAGTGAGTGACGAGACAGATCTCCCATCGCTCGAACTGAACTTCTGCGACATCGTATGTGAGAACCCGTTCTTCCTTGCCAGTTCGGCAATATGCACGAACTATGAGATGGTAGCCAACGCCTTTGAGGCAGGCTGGGCAGGCGTCTTCTATAAGACAATATGCAAACAGGATATCCGCGAGGTCAGTCCGCGTTTCGATGCTGTAGGCAAAGAAGGAACACCTTTTGTCGGATTCAGGAACATGGAGCAGTTGAGTGAGAATCCCTATACCACGGACTTTGATATTCTTCACCGACTCAAACAGAACTACCCGAAAAAGATTGTCGTTGCATCTATCATGGGTCAAACGGAAGAAGAGTGGATCGAATTGGCGAAGATGGCTCAGGATGCAGGTTGCGATGCCGTGGAACTTAATTTCTCGTGCCCACAGATGCGACTGACCGGCCTTGGATCGGATATAGGTCAGAATCCCGAGTTGATTCTTTTCTATACGTCGTATGTGAAAGAGGCGGTGAAGATACCAGTTATTCCGAAAATGACCCCGAATATCATGTCTATGACATCTCCGGCGTTAGCTTGTTTCTATGGTGGCGCGTCAGGTATCAGTGCCATCAATACCATCAAGTCCATCACGATGAGCCATGATGCCGAGGTGAGTGATAAAAAGACCGTGTCGGGTTATTCAGGCAAGGCCGTCAAGCCCATCGCACTGCGTATGATTTATGAGATGACAGGCAACCCCATACTGCATAAAGCCGGCATAGAGAAACACATGGATATCAGTGGTATCGGCGGTATCGAGACTTGGCGTGACGCATTAGAGTTCATCCAACTCGGCTGCCGTAATGTGCAGGTATGTACAGCAGTCATGCAGTACGGTTATCGTATCATCGATGACCTCAAGTTGGGATTGCAGCATTATATGAAAGAGCGCGGAATAGTGGAACTGAAGAAGTTGGTAGGGGAGGAGTTGAAGAATATCGTGCTGCCTTCCAACCTCGACCGCGAGACAATGATCTTCCCGAAGATCGACCGCGAGAAATGTATAGGTTGCGGACGTTGTTTCATCTCCTGCGCAGACGGAGGTCATCAGGCAATCACCTTTGGTGAAGATCGTAAACCGCATATCATCGGAACCAAATGCGTAGGATGCCACCTGTGCCGTCTTGTATGTCCGACGAAAGCGATAGGCATGGCGAAACGAATGCCCAAACCGCAGAAATAAATAATAATACATAAACATGACAAACACACAATCATATCCTGCATGGATAGATTTACATTTGCATCTGGACGGCTCTATCCCTATAGAAACCGCCCGCAAATTGGCGGAAGAGCAGGGTATATCCGCACCAACAACACGGGAAGCGTTCCAGCGTGAGATGTCCGTGATGCATGACTGCAAGAACCTCAATGACTACCTGGCTCGTTTCCAACTGGCATGTTCTTTACTGCACGTCCGCGAGGCAATCAGCGAGTGTGTGCATGACTTGCTGACAGAACTACATAGGCAGGGATTGCTATACGCGGAGATTCGTTTTGCCCCGCAGAAATCATGCATGCAGGGACTGACACAACGCGAAGTGACGGAATGCGCCTTACAGGCGATGCATGACTCGCCTATCCCTTGCGGACTCATCCTGAGTATGATGCGCGGCGAGGTCACGCACGAAGCCAATAAAGAGACCATCGAAGTGGCGAAGACATATTTCGGCAAAGGAGTGGTGGCTGTTGACCTGGCGGGCTCAGAGTCCCTGTACCCCACACATACATTCGCGGAAGAGTTCGCGTTGGTGCGTGCCGCAGGAATCCCACTGATTGTGCATGCAGGTGAGGCAGCCGGTGCTGAGAGCGTGCGTGAGGCAGTGAATGGAGGCGCGGTACGTATTGGTCATGGAGTACGTTCACTGGAAGACCCGTCGGTCGTGCAACTGTTAGCGGACAGAAAAGTAATGCTGGAGTTGTGCCCGACGAGTAATTTGCAGACAGGCATCTTCCCCTCGTACGATGCTTATCCGATCCGACAGTTGATGGACGCAGGAGTTCGCGTATGTATCAATACGGATAACATGACCGTCAGCGACACGACGCTCGCCAAGGAATGGCAATACATCATCGAGACGGCACACCTGACCAAGGGTGAAGTCCGGACTATCCTCCGCGACACGATAGAGGCCACTTTTGCGCCGGAGAAAATAAAAGAACAGCTTCGAGAAGCCGTTCTTTGAGAGCCACGTCTTAGCCCCCAGGGGCACGATTATTGCTGAAGGCAATTCTCCCAGACTCGAAAATTGAGACTTGTCGCAATAATCGTTCGAACGAAGAGAGATAAGAACCCCCGGTTTGAGTCCGTATGGAAGTGACAAAACGGACGACAACCAAAAGGTTATACGTCCGTTTTGAGAGCCACTTCCCGGACTCGAACCGGGGACCTACGCATTACGAATGCGTTGCTCTACCAACTGAGCCAAAGTGGCGAATTATGTTGGCATGATTTTTGAAAGCGGGTGCAAAGGTACTACATTTTTTTGAAATACACAAATATTTTGTGAAAAAAATAGCATTCATATTCATTTTTATTGTTCTGGCAACAACATTGCCGGCTCAGACACATGCGCGCGTTTATAAGGAGCACGTGCGCACGTTGCGCGTAGCGCGCGAGTTCTTGTTATTGGACGATCAGGCTCCGCTTCACATCTCCTTCGACGAGATGAGCCATGACGTACACATGTACACATACACAGTACGAATGTTAAACAGTGACCTGATGAGCAACGAGTACTTGCAAGGTTTTACGACCTGCGACATCGTTGACTATGCGCAGTCCATCAACACCTCTCGCGTATATACGCATTATTGGTTCGAATTCCCCAACGAAGAGATGCGCCTTACCAAGAGCGGTCAGTACCGCTTGACAATCTACGAAGACGGCAATCCGGACGACAAGGTGGCGGAAATAGATTTTTGCGTAGTGGAACCTCTTGTGAAGATTGCAGCGAACGTGCGTTCGAATACCGATATCGAGTTCAACGGTCGGTATCAACAGTTGGATATCGATGTGAATACAGCGGCCTTGGATGTTCGTGACCCGAAAGAACTGCGGATCGTGGTGACGCAGAATAACCGCACAGACAATGCCGTTGAACTGACGCAGCCTACATTCTTTGAGCCCGCAAGACAGCGTTATGTCAATAACAAAGCCCTTATTTTTGAAGGTGGCAACGAGTACCATCATTTCGATGCTTTCTCTACGTATTATGCCGGAACGGGCATCGACCGCGTGTACCATGAGATGGGTGACTATAACGTGTTGCTATTCACGGACGAGGTGACACAAGGTCAGTATATCCATCATTTCGATGCGGACGGCATCTATAAGATTAATGCCGAGCACGCGTATGATGATGATATAGAGGCGGAGTATATGTGGGTACATTGGACGTTGGCAGTGGACAAACCTTGGTTAGACGGTGCCCTTTATATCGGCGGAGACCTCTTCCAGAATGAATGCTCGCTGCGTAACAGAATGCAGTATGATCCGGAAGCAAAAGTCTATTGGCTCACGACTCTCGTGAAGCAGGGTGGGTATGATTACCAGTATTGGTTCTCCGGCAAGGGCACACAAAACAAAACTACCACCCAACGAGTGGATGGTAGTTATTGGCAGACGGAGAATGAATACGCCGTGTATGTCTATTGGCGTCCATTCGGCGCACGATATGACCGCTTAGTCGGCGTACAGATTCTTCATTAGTCCTCGATACGCAGGAACTTGCCTTTCTTGGTGAAGACAAGAACCATCTCGTCATTCAGTTCAATAACTTTCTTGCCGGAGGCAGCCTCATAACTCGTGATGGTTGCGTTCGGGAAAGTCTCCAGTACGTACGTCAGTATTTTTTCGGGAATGAATACAGGAAGAACTCCCTTTTCGTTCTCAACCTCGAGAAGTACCGCTTTATTAGAGTACTTGATCTGCGTTGCATCTTCCATTGAGAAAGTGTACTCAAACTTACGCGGAGCAACTTTCTTCACCGTAATGAGTTGGATTTCCAATGGCAGGAAGTATTTTTGCACTTCTTCCTGCACTACTTCCGGTACTTTCTCGAAAGCAATGGGTTGTTTTCCACGCGCGGAAACGCCTGCGGCAAACACACTGATGAGCAGTGCCACTAATGCAATCTTTTTCATATCCTATTTGTTTAAACGTTCCTTAATAGCTTTGCTCTCCGCCTCATATCCGGGTTTGTCGAGCAGAGCGAACATATTCTTTTTATATGCTTCGACGCCCGGCTGGTTGAACGGGTTAACGCCCAAGATGTAGCCGGATATACCACAACCGCGCTCGAAGAAATAAATGAACTGGCCGATGTTGAACTCATCAATCTTCTCAAAAGAGATGTGAATATTCGGTACACCTCCGTCCACATGCGCCAGTTGTGTACCAAGTTCAGCCATCTTGTTGACTTCATCGACACGCTTACCGGCGAGGAAGTTCAGTCCGTCAAGGTTCTCTTCGTCCATCGGAACAAGCACTTTCTTGTTTGCCTTCTCAATAGAGATCACGGTCTCGAAGATGGTACGCTCGCCGTCCTGAATCCATTGGCCCATGGAGTGGAGGTCGGTTGTGAAATCGACAGAAGCGGGGAAGATAGCCTTGTGGTCCTTGCCCTCGGATTCGCCGTAGAGCTGTTTCCACCACTCGGAGAAATAATGCAGTTTTGGGTTGAAGTTAACAAGTATCTCGATTTTCTTGCCGTCCTGATAGAGTGCATTCCTTATCGCAGCATACTGGCATGCCGGGTTCTTGGCAAACGGCACGTTGACATCCGTCGCTTTCTCCATCTCTACGGCTCCGCGTACGAGTTCGCGGATGTCACCACCTGCGACAGCGATAGGAAGCAGGCCGACAGGCGTGAGCACCGAGAAACGACCGCCTACGTTATCGGGGATGACAAAGGTCTTGTACCCTTCTTTGGTGGAGAGGCTGCGCAGTGCTCCTTTGGCACGGTCCGTAACAGCTACGATACGATGCTTGGCTTCCTCTTTGCCTACTTGCTTCTCCAGCATGGTCTTGAGCAGACGGAAAGCGAGTGCTGTCTCGGTTGTCGTACCTGATTTGGAGATGTTAATGATACCGAATTGTTTATCGGCGAGGAACTCCATGAGTTCAGCCAGATAGTCTTCTCCGATATTGTTTCCGGCATAAACCACGTAAGGGTTCTTACGGTCTTTGGCGACAAAGGCATCAAACGATGAACTCAAAGCCTCATTCACGGCGCGTGCACCGAGATACGAACCACCGATACCGGCTACGATCACCACCTCACAACGACGGCGTAAGTCCTCTGCACATTCCTGGATTTCTGCCAATTCTGACTCTGTGATAGAGGAGGGAAGGTGTACCCAGCCAATGTAGTCATTACCTGCGCCCTTACCGTTCTCGAGCAGTAAGTTGGCAGCTTCTGTTTGCGACTCCAGTTTCTTTAATGCGTCGGCTTTCACGAAGCTTGCAGCATTCTTTAAACAAAGTTCCATGATGATTATTGTAATTTAGAAGTTAAAGACTTGATAATAGGTTTTGCTTTTTGTTTGTTGTACAATATTTCGTACATAGCGTCCACGATAGGCAGCGCCACTTTCATGCGTTGGTTGGCTTCGTAGATGGCTTTCGTGCCATAGTATCCTTCGGCCACCATCTCCATCTCCATCTGTGCGGCCTTGACGGAATAGCCCAATCCCAGCATTTGACCGAATTGGCGGTTCCTGCTGAATTGTGAATAGCCGGTGACCAACACGTCTCCCAAGTAGCCGGAAGCGGTGATGTCACGCGGCACATTGCTCATCGCCGTCGCGAAACGCTGAATCTCTTGAATGGCATTCGAGAGCAGTACTGCTTGGAAGTTATCGCCGTAATGCAGCGCCTGACACATACCGGCTGCGATGGCGTAGATATTCTTCATTACCGAACTGTATTCCAAACCAATCACATCGTTCGAAATGGTTGTGTGCACATACTGTGTGCTAAATAGTTTAGCCCATACTTCGGCATTCTGGCGGTTCTCGCAGCCGATAGTAAGATAACTGAGCCGTTCCAAGGCGATCTCCTCAGCATGGCAAGGTCCGGCAATGACACCCAATTGGTCGAAAGAGATGCCAAAACGGTTATGCAGATAGTCGGTGATGATTACATTCTCATCAGGAATCATACCTTTGACGGCAGAGATAACCACTTTATGCGTCATGTCGCGACGAATCTTATTCAGAGACTGCTTCACGTACGGCGACGGAATAGCCAAGATGAGCACGTCAGATTGCGCAACTGTTTGGTTGATGTCGGATGAGAAATGAATACGTCCGATATCAAAACTGGCGGCTCCTAAATAAGAAGGGTTCTTGCCGGTTGCGATGAATTCGTCAATGACTTCCTGACGACGGATGAACCAATTGATCTCGCTCTGGTTTTGCATCACGATTTTCGCCAACGCTGTCGCCCAAGAACCAGAACCGAGAATAGCAATTTTACGATACACAGTAATTTAAATTAAAAATTAAAAATTACGAATTAATTCACTTCCGGTTTCATGGTGGGGAAGAGTAGTACCTCTTGTATGGTCGGTTGTCCGGTCATGAGGATAGCCAGACGGTCAATACCGATACCGATACCGGAAGTAGGCGGCATACCGTATTCTAACGCGCGCATAAAGTCGTGGTCGATTACCATCGCCTCGTCGTCCCCCTTGTCTGCCAGCTTCATTTGCTCGACGAAGCGGTTGTATTGGTCGATAGGATCGTTCAACTCGGAGTACGCGTTCGCCAGTTCTTTGCCGTTAACCATCAGTTCGAAACGCTCTGTAAGGCCGGGTTTGGAGCGGTGCATCTTCGTCAGCGGACTCATCTCTACAGGATAGTCGGTGATAAAGGTCGGCTGAATGAAGGTACCTTCGCAGGTCTCGCCGAAGATCTCGTCAATCAGTTTGCCTTTGCCCATGTGCTCGGTGTCCTCTACACCCAGTTTTTTTGCCTCTGCGCGGATAGCCTCTTCGTCCATCGAAGCCAAGTCCAAGCCAGTCTTCTCTTTGATGGCATCGAGAATCGGCAAACGACGATATGGCGCTTTGAAATCAATCTCGTTGCCGCCTACTTTCACTTTGGTTGTGCCATTAACGGAGATGGCAATCTTCTCGAGTAACTTCTCGGTAAAGCCCATCATCCAATTATAGTCTTTATATTGCACGTAGAGTTCCATGCAGGTGAATTCTGGGTTGTGACTGCGGTCCATGCCCTCGTTACGGAAATTACGACCAATCTCATAAACCCCTTCAAAACCACCGACGATCAGACGTTTGAGGTAGAGTTCCGTCGCAATGCGCAGGTACATGTCCACGTCAAGCGAGTTATGGTGTGTAATGAACGGACGTGCACTCGCGCCACCAGCTATCTGTTGCAGAATAGGAGTCTCCACTTCGGTATATCCGGCCTCGTCGAAGACCTGACGCATGGTGCGCAAGATAGTTGCACGTTTGAGGAAAGTCTCCTTTACGCCGTCATTAACGACCAAGTCCACATAACGCTGACGGTAGCGTTGTTCTGGATCATTGAAACCATCGTAAGCTACGCCGTCTTTGTACTTCACAATAGGCAACGGGCGCAGACTCTTTGCGAGTACGGTCATTTTTTTTGCGTGCACGCTGATTTCGCCCATCTGTGTGCGGAAAACAAATCCTTCAATGCCGATGAAGTCGCCGATGTCGAGCAGTTTCTTGAATACGACGTTGTACATCTGCTGCTCTATGGTAGTCGGTTGTTCTCCTTCAGCTACCGGCGCTTGGATATCATCGCGGGAAACATATACCTGGATACGTCCTTTTGAGTCTTGCAACTCGATAAACGAGGCCTTCCCCATGATACGCTTACTCATCAATCGTCCGGCAATACGCACGTTCTTTCCGGTAAACCATTCCGCTTTCGGTTCCGGTTCTCCTTCAGCTCGATCTACAAAATTCGCCTTGATGTCGGAGGAAAAACCGGTCACTTCATACTCTGCCGCAGGGTACGGGTCGATGCCTAAATCGCGCATCGTTTGTAAACTCTGGCGGCGTACAATTTCTTGTTCACTTAATTCCATTATGATTCTTAAAATTTAGATACTTTTTATTATGTATTTATGTATGCACATAAAATCCGCTGCAAAGGTATGAAAAAAAAATGACATACGCAAGAACGTGTGCCACTTTTTTTCGCTAAAAACGATACGATAGTACCTTTTTTATGAAGGAAGATTATTTTTTCTTCTTATTCTTATTGAACGAGGTGGCTTCTTTTGCCGGAGCCTGTGCCGGTGCCGATTGTTCGATTACAGGAGTGACAGACTCTTTTTTCTCGCATTTATGGCCACACTTCGAGTGATCCGAATGCACATTGATTACATCGCCCGTTGGTTGTTGAGGTTGATACAGATACGGCAGAATCATCTCCGATTGATGCAGCAACAGATAGTTCTCAATTTCTTCGCGAGTGAAGTTCTTAATAAGGTTCATATCCTCCATCGGTGTGCGGGAGTTAGTATAGAAACCTGCAAAACCAGTCAGAACCGCTTTATATCTTTTGCGGATTTTATGAGGACGTACTTGAACCTGATAAATCGGATCCACAACAATATCAATATTATTGGTGGTGATAGCAAGATATTTGCACTCTTCCATGGCTTGCTCAGCAGTTCTGTGCCAGTTGGAAGTTGTGTTGACACGTTTGGTGAAATCGGCTTTTACATCCACAATCGTCGGAGTCGCTTGGAAATTCTGACGGTTAATAGCCGCGTTACGGCTGGAGTACTGATAGATAGTACAACTTGAAAGTGCAATTGCGCACAAACTAATTAAAAATATCTTTTTCATAATATATTAATTTTAAAAGGTGAGACCCAAACCGACACCATTAGCACCGGCATTAAACGTAAGATTCATTCCCTGAGCTTTTTTGAGCATATTGTAGCGAGTAGCGCCTACAGATACAATAGGAATACCAGCCATAAATGTAGCACCACCTACACCCATCAACACGGCACCTGCTACTATAGCAGCATCGTTCGGTTCGCTATATTTTTTTTGTCCAAAAGCTCCACTCTCTCCTGCAATGAAGACGGGAAGGCCAACTCCTAAACATGCAGCAGCACCGCATACAATAGCACCGATACCGGCATCGCGAAGTTGTTTCGCTTTACGCAGATCCTCGCTCGTATATTGTTTGAAGGGGCGCTGACGAGCAGGCTTATCGTTTCTCAGCATGATGGAAGGAGCGGTTTTGCTTGATACTTTACTCTTCGCCGGAGCTGCCGGAGCCACATTCGAACCATTTACGCCAGATTTGATGTAATAGTTATATACATCGCCACCGGCTGGAAGGGGCTGTTGATAATAGTACGGCAGAAAACTCGGATCATATAGCAATTTGAATTTCTCAATGTCCTCAATCGTGTATTTCTTCGATTCATCCAGCAGATTCTCTTTCTCCTCGTACAGACCTTCGAAACCGATAATGGTTGCGCGGTATTTTCTCTTGAGTTTGAACGGTCTGAACTCGATTTTGTAAATAGGATCTACTACTACGTCGATTTTCTCATCGCGAATGCAATTAAACTCAGCCTCGGCAATCGCGTCTTTGCGGGTAAGTTGAAAATTAGATGTCGCCGTCACTTGATGGTTATAATCCACTTTAATTTCGGCGCGTTGTACCTTCGTGTCCATCTGACGATTGTTAATCTCCGTCTGACGAGCAGTGTACTGGTACGTCGTACAACTTGCCAAGAACATACTTAGCAAGATGAATGAGAAGATAGAAATTCTTTTCATAAATAGTAAATTATTTGTTATACATAAAGAATAGGTACCAATACCTATTTTGGCTGCAAAAATACAATAAAAAAATAATATATGCAAATAAACTTGCCTGAAAAATGCTAAAATTACGCATTTTGATAATTTTTTTATGCATATAACGTAAATTTAGAAAACATTTTTATTTTCTATTTGCGTATATCAAAAAAAAAGTGTATCTTTGCACGCTAATTTGGAATGGTATGGATTCTTTTGAAAAATTATGTCAACGACGCCGGTCAATACGTAAGTATATTTCGCGGCCGGTAGAGCAGGAGAAAATAGATTATATGTTGCGCTGCGCGCTGATGTCTCCGAGTGCCAAGCGGACTTGCCCGTGGGAGTTTATCGTAGTGCGCGATGAAGCGAAGTTGCGCGCATTGAGCGGATGTAAGACTTACGGTAGTCAGATGTTCGATACTGCGACGGCGGGTATTATTATCGCTCTTGACCCTACTTTGTGTGACAACACATGGATGTCAGATGGTGCGATAGCTGCGGAACATATACTTCTTGCGGCTGCAGAGCAGGGAATAGGCGCTTGTTGGTGTCATATTTATGAACGCGAGGAGTCCGAAGCGATGGTAAGAGAATTGTGTGCCATTCCTGCCGACAAAGTGGTGTTATGCGCGATAGCACTCGGTTACCCGGATGAGGAACGCCAGAACTACGATTTGAATAAACTGAAATACGAAAAGATACATAATGAAACCTATAGTAGCCATCACAGCCGGTGATACTAACGGCGTAGGATACGAAGTGATTATCAAGTCGCTTCTCGTAGGATACATGTTTGATATCATGCGTCCAATAATCTACGGCAATGCAGCCGTTGCGAAGAAGCACATCGCAACGTTGTCCGAAGAGTACCATAACGTCACATGGAACCTTATTGACTCGCCGGAACAAGCGAAAGACGGACGTCTGAATCTCATTACCTGTTATACCGATAACTTGCCGGTAGAAATCGGTACTCCTACGCCCGAAGCCGGTAAAGCGGCTCTCGCGTCTCTGGAACGTGCCTGTCGCGATCTTAAGGCAGGAAAAGTGCAAGCCCTCGTTACCGCCCCGCTGAATAAAGAAACAGTGGCGCAGACCTTACCCGGATTTACCGGACATACGGAATATTTGGAGAAGCAGTTTGAAGGCGAAGAACTGATGATGCTTTGCAGCGGCGGTCTTCGTGTTGCACTGGTGAGCAATCATGTCGCTTTGTCTGAAATACCGGCACAGATAACCGAGGAGCGTATTCTGAAAAAACTCACGATTTTGAATCAATCTCTCAAACGCGATTTCGGTCTTGAGAAACCGCGCATAGCGGTGTTGGCCTTGAACCCTCATGCCGGTGATCAAGGACTGCTCGGGAAAGAGGAACAACAGATCATTGTTCCGGTTCTTGAGAAGGCAAAAGAGCAGGGTATATGGGCTTTTGGTCCATACGCGGCAGACGGTTTCTTCGGTACTTGTCATTTCTCGCATTTCGATGCGGTGCTTGCAATGTATCACGACCAGGGATTGATACCATTCAAAACACTGGATATGAGCGGCGTGAACTTCACCGCAGGATTGAATATTGTGCGCACATCGCCTGACCATGGGACCGGGTATGACATCGCAGGAAAAGACCAAGCGGATCCTTCGTCCATGCGTAATGCAATTTTTATGGCGATAGATGTATTGCGCCAACGTACTGAATATGACAATCTGACGTCCAATCCGCTACCTTTTATTGAACGCAACGACGGCGAAGGAAAACCGCGCCGCGAATTCATAGATTTTAAGACAACGAGATATAATGAGAACCAGTAAAGAAATTCGTCAGTCCTTCTTGGACTTCATGGCAGCGAAAGGACACCAGATCGTTCCTTCTGCGCCAATGGTCATCAAAGATGACCCCACGCTCATGTTCACTAATGCCGGCATGAACCCCTGGAAAGGTATTATCCTTGGCAATGATCCGATTAAGTACCCGCGTGTGGCGGACAGCCAGAAATGTCTGCGCGTGTCCGGCAAACATAATGACCTCGAAGAGGTCGGGCACGATACATACCATCACACCATGTTCGAGATGCTCGGTAACTGGTCGTTCGGCGATTACTTCAAGAAAGAAGCTATCGATTTTGCATGGGAGTATATCGTTGATGTATTGAAGATAGACCCGTCCAATCTGTACGCGACCGTGTTTGAGGGTTCGCCGGAAGAAGGTTTGGCCCGTGATGATGAGGCGGCTTCCATTTGGGCAAAACACTTGCCAGCCGATCATATTCTGAACGGAAATAAACACGATAATTTCTGGGAAATGGGTGATACAGGGCCATGTGGTCCGTGTTCGGAGATTCACGTGGACAGCCGTAGTGCCGAAGAGCGCGCGAAAGTGCCGGGTCGCGAATTGGTGAACAAAGATCATCCGCAGGTTATTGAGATATGGAATATCGTCTTCATGCAGTACAACCGCAAGGCGGACGGATCTTTGGAGCCGCTGGCTAAGAAAGTAATAGACACCGGTATGGGCTTCGAACGTCTCGTTCGTACTATTCAAGGAAAGACTTCTAACTATGACACGGATGTGTTCCAGCCTATGCTCAAGCGTATTGGCGATATCTGTGGCTGTACCTATGGTAAGGACGAGAAGACAGATGTTGCAATGCGTGTCATCGCTGATCACATACGTACCATCGCTTTCGCTATCACGGACGGGCAGTTGCCTTCTAACGAGAAAGCGGGATATGTCATCCGTCGTATTCTTCGCCGTGCGGTACGTTACGGATATACGTTCCTGAACATGCGGACGGCGTTCCTCTATCGACTGGTGCCGCAACTCATAGAAGATCTCGGCGAGGCATATCCGGAGTTGAGAGCGCAGGAGGCGCAGATTACACCGGTCATCAAGTCCGAAGAAGAAGCCTTCCTGCGCACGCTGGATAAAGGTATCGGTCTGCTGGATAAACTCATGGATGAAGCGCGCAAAGCCGGAAAGAAAGAGATTAGCGGCGTGGATGTTTTCACGCTCAAGGATACCTATGGTTTCCCGCTTGACCTTACCGAACTTATCCTTCGCGAGAACGGATTTACCACCAATGAAGAGGAGTATAACAAAGCCCTTGAACACCAAAAGTCCATGGGACGTGAAGCCAATAAACAAGACCTCGGAGACTGGACGGTGCTGGCCGAAGGAGAGACGGAGTTCGTCGGCTACGATGAACTGACTGTGGATTGTCATATACTCCGATACCGCCAGGTGAGCCAGAAGGGCAAGTCATATTATCAGGTCGTCCTGGACAAGACACCGTTCTATGCCGAGATGGGTGGTGAAGTAGGTGACACCGGCACTTTGGGTAATGTGCGTGTGCTTGATACAAAGCGCGAGAACAACCTGCCGGTACATATTCTTGCAGAACTGCCGGCGGATCTAACCGGAACCTTGACTGCTATCGTGGACGCAGAGCGCCGGCAGGCTATTGCATGCAATCACTCGGCTACGCACATTCTCCATTATGCGTTACGCGAAGTGTTGGGCAAACACGTGGAGCAGAAGGGTAGTCTTGTCACACCTGAGAGTCTGCGTTTCGACTTCAGCCATTTCCAGAAAGTGACGCCGGAGGAACTCCGCGAAGTAGAGAAACTCGCGAATAAACTCATCCGTCAGGATATTCACCTGGAAGAAAGCCGTCATACACCGATAGCAGAAGCAAAGGCAATGGGGGCTATGGCGTTGTTTGGCGAGAAATACGGAGATGACGTACGCGTGATTAAATATGGTCCTTCGGTAGAATTGTGCGGAGGTTGCCATGTGTCTTCAACAGGACGTATCGGTTCTGTACGTATTATCATGGAAACCAGCATTGCGGCCGGAGTTCGTCGTATTGAGGCTGTCACTAGCGCAAAAGCTGATCAGTTATACTATGGTATGCAGGATATTCTCAACCATCTACGGGATATATTCCATAATGCTCCCGATTTGGAGGGCGCAATTTTGAAGCAGATAGAGGAAAATACCGATTTGAAAAAACGTATTGATCGGTACGTGGCGGAGAAAATAGAGATGTTCCGTGATCGTATCATCGCATCCGCGGAAGACTTTGGTGATATTAAACTCGTTCGCTTGCAGGGTGAACTTAACCCCGATATGATTCGTGGCGTTATGCCTTTGCTGCGCGGCAAGTTCACTGACGTCAAGTTTGCTGTGGTCGCTGCTACCCAATGGGAAGGAAAGCCGACTATCGCCGTCTTCCTCAGCCAGCCGTTGGTGAACGAAGGTAAGAACGCCGGCGCGATGATTAAGTCTGCTGCTAAACATATACAAGGCGGCGGAGGAGGCCAACCGTGGATGGCTACTGCCGGTGGACGCGATGTCAACGGACTCAATGCTGCCATGGAAGAGTTACTTGCCGCCATTGAGTGACAAAATCAGACTAACGAGACACTATCGAGACAGAATCGAATCGGACCTGAAACGAGTGAGAATGCGACTAATAACCTCATATTTCCCTGCACAAATCCGTAGTGCCTTCCGCTTTGCAGTGGTCGGCACAACGGGTATGTTCGTTCAGACATGGATTTTTATGGCCGCATTGCTGCTCTTTGACCACCCGGATAAGGGCGCAGCATTGTATTATGTGGCCTTTGCGATAGGTTATCTGTTGGAAATGATACCGAACTATCTTTTCCTGAACTGGTACACCTTTGGCACCAGGCCTAATATCAAGAATGCCGGAGGTTTCCTCTTGGCGCGAGCAATCAATCTTGGAATTCAGTTAGGACTTCTGCCGCTGATGATTCTCTGGCTTTCTACATGGCGGGATGATTATATCAGTTATGTCGTCATCTTCATCGGCGGGTGTATTAATTACCTCGTGTGTCTGCTTTTCTTCAAGAAAAAAGAAGAACCCATTGAAGAACCCCCGGTATGAAACGTATTTTATTCATAGTACTTGCTTTCTTGCCGCTTCTGAGTGTTGCTCAGATGGTGCAACCTGTGAAATGGAGCGGTGAAACTATTGGAGATGATAGCGTGCGCATAAAAGCAGTGGTAGAACCCGGCTGGCACATGTCTATCATTGAGATGGGCGATTTCTTGTTCACGCAGGAGTTTAAAGACTCCTTCGTCATGACACTCGCCAAGACCGATCTTGCACCTGTCCGTTTCAATGCTTGCAACGATAACATGTGTACGGCTCCGGAAGTATGGGAATATGAACCATTAAGCGCTCATAGCGTATCATCACACGAAACGTCATCATTGGGTTCGGGTGCTGACCGCTCATTATGGCTTATTTTCCTGCTCGGCTTCTTGGGTGGACTGTTAGCCATCTTCACACCTTGCGTATGGCCGATTATTCCGATGACCGTTTCTTTCTTCTTGAAGAAAGGAGGAGGAAAGAAGGATGCTATCCTGTATGGTATAAGTATCATTGTATTGTATGTCGGCTTGGGCTTGTTAGTTACATTGCTCTTCGGGGCTTCTGCATTGAATGACCTGAGTACCAATGCGGTAGTGAATATCTTCTTCTTCCTCTTGCTGGTAGTTTTTGCGTTGTCGTTCTTCGGCCTCTTCGAAATCACGTTACCGGATAGTTGGTCAACAGCCTTGGATAACAAAGCCCGCTCGACGGGTGGTTTCGTGAGTATATTACTCATGGCATTCACGCTTGTCATCGTCTCTTTCTCTTGTACCGGCCCTATCATTGGTACCTTGCTGGTAGAAGCAGCCGGCCGTAGTTTGCTGGCTCCGACTATTGGTATGTTGGGCTTTGCCATCGCGTTAGCTATGCCATTCTCTCTCTTTGCGATGTTCCCGCAATGGTTGAAGAATGCTCCAAAATCTGGGGACTGGATGACATCTTTCAAGGTTGTATTGGCTTTCCTCGAATTGGCTTTATCTCTGAAATTCCTCTCCGTGGCAGATCTTGCCTACGGTTGGGGAATCTTACCGCGTTGGCTCTTTATAGCCATTTGGATTGTTTGTTTCTTGGGAATTGGAATATATCTTCTTTGGAATATATGGAACGTATCTATAACACGCAAGATTATTCGTGCAATTGTGATTATTCCTTCGTTAGCTTTTGCTTTTTACCTTGTCCCGGGACTTAGAGGTGCGCCTGTAAAAGCCATCTCTGCCTTTGCTCCGCCTATGGAAATAGAAGGGCGCGAAGTGTTCTATGACTATGAAGAGGGCATGGCCTACGCCCGTCAGACGAGTAAACCTGTAATTATCGATTTTACGGGGTACGGCTGCGTGAACTGCCGGAAGATGGAAGCCTATGTACTGGATAACGACAGCGTAAAAAGTCGTATGCAGAACTACGTGTTTATCCAACTCTTCGTTGACGATAAACGGGATGGAATAGGGGACCGCAACTCACAGATACAAAGGGAACAGTTTGGAGCAAATGCCCAGCCTTTCTTTGTACAGTTGGATCCTTACGGTCACTCGATAGCTGAACCGATGGTTTTCACTACCGATCCGGATACATTTATTCAATGGCTTAAATATTGATTCGTGGAAGAGAAACAGCACATAGGGCAGTTATTTGACCGCATCGCGAGTACGTATGACGGACTCAACCATGGCTTGTCGATGAATATTGATCGCTTTTGGCGGCGTAAAACGGTGAAAGAGATGCAGCCTGCTGCGCATGTGCTCGACGTGGCAATCGGTACCGCTGACTTGACGATAGAGATGCTTCGACGTGGAAAAGCGGAAAAAGTAACAGGACTCGACCTCTCCGATAGGATGATGGCTATCGGCGAAGAGAAATGTGCAAAGCATAAGATGAATGTGACTTTCGTGCACGGCAATGCGCAAGAAATGCCTTTTGAGAATGCCTTTTTTGATGGAGTGACATGCGCTTTCGGATGCCGGAACTTCAGCGACCTCGATGCCGGACTTAGAGAGATGTACCGTGTGCTCAAACCCGGAGGACAAGTGACAATTCTGGAGTTCTCGTATCCCACGAACCGCTTTGTGCGCAATTTGTATGATTTGTATTTCACGCGTATCTTGCCCGGTGTCGGACGAATAGTGAGTAGAGACAAGACTGCTTACACCTATCTCAACCGCAGCGTGAAGTCGTTTTGTTGGGGAGAAACCTTTGTACAGCATCTGCATGACGCGGGGTTTGGCAATGAGCATTTTATCCCGCTCAGTTTGGGAATTGCAACAATTTATACAGCAATAAAATGATAAAACACATTATCTTATGGCGTTTGCGTGCGGACCTTAATGCCGCTGAGAAACGCGAGAAAGCCCTGGCGATCAAGCAAGGACTGGAGGACTTACAGGGAAAAATTCCGGGACTGGTTGATATCCATGTGCAAATAGACGGAAGGCTGGACAGCAGTAATGCCGATATAATGCTTGATAGCACCCTCGAGTCCGAAGAAGCTCTCATAGGATACGCTGTTCACCCGGCTCACGTTGCGGTTGCCGACGGCATTGTGCGCCCGAATACAGAACTGCGGACATGCCTTGACTATCAAATCTGATACTACCGAAAAACAATCTGATATGAAATATAAATTTCTATTCCTCAGTCTTTTTGTATCTGTGTATGCCTTCGCCATTCGTCCACAGATGCGCGAAGTGGTTATAGATACCATCTGCAATGCGCCGTTACATGAAATGCTTAAGACGACGAATAAGTTCTGTTACCAGTTTCAGGCTTGCCCGGATAGTTTATTCTCATGGGCGTACGCCGGTACGGCAGAAGTGCAAACAAATGTAAAGAAGACCAAGGAGAGTCGCGATGCCATTCAGTTGCGTTATAAGGACCGTGTCTATGATCCGAAGAACAAAACAGGTGATGTAGCTATCGATATTTATGTACTCGGAGTGCGTTGGTGGAAAGACCAGCATCTGGGAACGAAGTATGTACTATCCCGCCCGGCTAAGTCAAAGTATCCGCTTACTGCGCACATGACGGCTACCTATAGTGGTTCAATTCTCGAGGGGGGGGATTTCGTGATGAGGATGGAACCCATCTCGGAAAATCAGACTCGTGTGCATTACGAATTCCGCCTTGTCTTTGGAAAAGTACTATCAACCTTTATTTCGGATAAAACATGGCAGAACGCCATCGAATGGCGATTGGCGATAATCTTGGAAAATCTGGTGGAGCACGCGGAGACCGGAACGGTCAAACAGAAGCAACGAGGACCAAAACTCTGAGTTTACTTTCTGCCTCGTGCGGGCTTGATGTTGTTGTAATTATTGATGATGCGGCAGTGCTCGCAGGTATTCCAACGATAGGAAATAGTCAGTCCTATTTGAAACCAGCCATCGTTCCAGTGCAAGGTCTTCTCTCCGTAACGGTTTACGTACGTAGCACCCAAACTACCCATTGTAATCCCTTTACTATTCTGCGATGCAGCCATAGGATAGGCATCCAGGTTCATATAATGCAGATCTACCAAACCTTCCTGAAGCATGATTTCTGCACTCAGCGCCCATGATTCGTTCAGACGCCAACTATAACCTAATCCTACCTGTACCATAGGCAATATACCAAAGGTGCTTCCTGTAATCTTATCGAGCACTTTGCCGCTCGGCATGCTCTTGTAATAGAAGAATTCATAGTTAGTGATGATACTTCCCGTTACAGCCACGCCGGCATACAAATAGAAACCGGCACGGGAAAACGGGTAAATCTCTACCCCGAATGCAGGTTGAATCAGTATGGCTTTGAAACGCCGGAAATCATCCCGAGGAGGATTCAGTTGCTTGAATTTCGCCTCGTTGTTACCATGAATCGTTCCTCCCATTAAGGTGTAACGCAGGTTACAATGTGTACTCGCAGGCATCATGTAGCCGAGTACCAACGAACCTCCGTAACTTAAGTTATTGATGTTAAACCCTCCGTTGAAAGCGACACCCTCATTATCTACATCGCCGAAATAATACAACGCATTTGCATTCAGCGTAACGCCATGTGAGATGAAAAAATTGTGCTGCGTATATAAGCCGGACTTACCTGTTGGCTTTTGCGACCAAACGATACGTTCCTTCTTCCAGCGTGAGTTTTTGGCTGTTATAGATGGAGCCAAAAGCAGCAGAGCACAAAGCGTAACAATTATGGTATATAGATGCCTTCTCATGATAAACATACCATTTACAGCGCAAAATTACAGTATTTTTTTTAAATATGCAAATAAATTTACAAAAAAACGACCCGTGGAGGTCGTTTTTTGTAGTGCTACCCGGACTCGAACCGGGGTTTACGGCGTGAGAGGCCGTTGTCCTAGGCCACTAGACGATAGCACCGGAATACGTTTCTTTTTCAAAACCGACTGCAAAAGTACTGCTTTTTTTTGACATGACCAAATTTTTTGACAAAAAAATGCATTTTGGACATATTTTTTTCTTTGGCACGCTATTTGTTATACCTTTTTATATAAAATATAACGCATATGAAGTATTTTTTCTCAGTTGTTTTGACGCTTGTTATGGCCATCGGTTCAACACAAGCATGTATGAAAAAATCCGCTCCGTTAGCAAACGATGTGGTAGTTCTCGTGATGGATACAACGCAGGCACTCCTGCCCGAGGCGCAAGTGAAGATTGGGAAGCAGGTCTATAAGACCTCTTTCGACGGCCGCGTGGTACTCAAACCCGAACAGGTGACAAGTAATGTGCTGACTATCTCTTGCGAAGGGTACAAGAAAGCACAATTTACAATTCACAATTCACAATTTACAAGTAATAATGCACCATTGCTGGTAGCAAAACTGACTCCGAAGGCCTCCAAAAACCGCGGGGGAAAAGACGGTGTGATGGTGCGCGGAACGGGACTCATGTACCGCGTAGCGGGTGCACACTACGACAAAGCAGCGGTGTCGCTCGCTACCGCCATGCCGATGGCACGCGCGGAATCGGCTATGGCGGATTATGCGGTAGCCGAGGAAGCCATGGAGAAGCCGCCCATGCGTCCCGGAACAGAGACTAATACTGCTGTCTCTGCCGGCAAACTGACGGCAGGCGAGGTGAATGATTTTGCAAAATGGTATTTCTGGCCGCGTGTGATAGATGAGAGTCATAAGTCGTATATCTCCGATTGGCGCCTTGCTCCACGCCATCGCTATACGGTTCAGTTGCGTTCAAAGACGGACGGAGCGCCTATAGCGTCTCGTGCCGTGAGTTTGTTGGATCATAGCGGCAATACGCTCTTTCAGGCAGTAACTGACAACACCGGTAAGGCGGAGTTATGGTATCAACTGGCATCCAATAATCTCTGTGGTAAACACGCTGGTTTGAAAATACGGGTGGACGATAAGACAATAGACGCCAAAGATTGGTCGGAAGGATTGAACACTATTGTCCTTGATGAAGAATGCAATCACTCGGATGATGTTGACGTAGTGTTTGTATTCGATGTGACGGGTTCTATGGGAGATGAGTTGCGCTATCTGCAGGAAGAGATGAAGGATGTTATCTCTCGCGCCAAGGATGCTACGGGTGGTTTGAATATCCGTACCGGAGCGGTAGTCTATCGTGACCATGGCGATGAATATATCACCCGTATCTCGCGTCTGACAAGCGATATCAAAACGACTCAGGCCTTCATTGACAAGCAAGAGGCAAATGGAGGAGGAGACTATCCTGAGGCGGTGCCGGAAGCACTCATGGCGGCTCTTAATAGTAGCGGATGGGATGCTAACGCGCGTGCACGCATTGCGTTCCTTATATTAGATGCGCCCTGCCATAAAGATTCCGCCACACTGGCGCTACTGCATGACCAGATCCTTAATGCAGCGGCGGTAGGCGTCCGTATCGTGCCTGTAGTCTGCAGCGGATTGGATAAGAGTGGTGAACTACTCCTGCGGGCGATGGCGCTGGCTACTAATGGCACCTCGTTTTTCCTGACAGACGACTCGGGTATCGGTCATTCTCATTTGAAACCGGCTACAGACAGCCTAAAAGTTGAGCATCTGAATGATATGCTGGTCCGTACTATCGTAGAGTTCAGCGTGATGCCGGAGTGTTCGCAAGATGGAGTGGAAGGGTTGATGAATGGTGACATAGATGCCTTTTTGCCGAACCCCTTCAGTCCGGATGAAATAGCAGAGGATCCGTCTATCCCGCATGGGGAAGGTGTATTTTACATAGTTGATATGAGCGGCAAACTGATTACAATTTTCGAAGGCGATATTGAGAGCCTCAAAGCGCGGTTCGTGTCCATCGGACTGCCGAGAGGTGTCTATTTTATCAAGACTTTCGTTGACGGAAAATGGTACACAGAGAAGGTATTGGTGGGGTAATGCTTGTGTATAGAGTTTAGTGTAAAGAGGGAAAAAAGTGGGCAATTGCTCACTTTTTTTATTTTTCTCTTGCACAATTCAAAAAAATATACTACTTTTGTCGCGATTTTTAAAATTCAATCGGATTAAAAACAAAAATTAACGTCAAAAGTATGAGTAATATTCGTTTTGAAGCGTTAAAGACGGCTTTTTTGCATAAACCTGCGGAAGTGGAAGTGCCGGAAGGCAGAGTGAAGGATTATTTCGCCTGTGATGTGTTCACGCGTGAGAAGATGAAGGAGTATATCGCCCAGGAGGTGTTGGACCAGCTCTTCGACGATGTGGATAACGGTCGCACCATTCATCGCGACATTGCCGGCGTAGTAGCTATCGGAATTCGCAAATGGGCCATCGAGCACGGCGCTACGCATTTCACCCATTGGTTCCAGCCCCTCACGGGAGGTACGGCGGAGAAGCACGACGCGTTCTTCACGCTCGATAAGAACGGCACCCTCATGGAGGCCTTCAGCGGCGACAGCCTGTACCAGCAGGAGCCGGACGCTTCGTCTTTCCCTTCGGGCGGTATCCGCAATACCTTCGAGGCTCGCGGTTACTCGGCTTGGGATCCTTCTTCGCCGGTCTTCCTTATCGGCGATACGCTCTGTATCCCTACGGTCTTTGTGGCCTATACCGGCGAAGCGCTCGACTATAAGACCCCGCTCATCCGTTCTACGGCGGCGCTATGCCATGCCGCACGCGAGGTGTGCGCGTATTTCGACAAGCAGGTCAAGCACGTGCACGCGAACCTGGGTTGGGAGCAGGAGTATTTCCTGGTGGACGAAGCGCTCTATAACGCCCGCCCGGATCTCATGCTCACGGGTCGCACCCTCATGGGACATAACAGCGCCAAGAGTCAGCAACTCGAGGACCATTATTTCGGCGCTATCCCTGCCCGCGTGCTGGCTTTCATGCGCGAACTCGAGTACGAAGCCCTCAAGGCCGGTATCCCTGTGCGCACGCGGCATAACGAAGTAGCGCCGAACCAGTTCGAGATGGCGCCGATCTACGAAGACGTCAACCTCGCCAATGACCATAACCTGCTTGTCATGTCGATCATGGAGCGGGTGGCGGAGAAGCATCATTTCCGCGTGCTGCTGCACGAGAAACCCTATGCCGGCGTCAACGGTAGCGGTAAGCATTGCAATTGGTCGATGGAGACCAATACCGGCATCAACTTGCTTGCGCCGGGCAAGAACCCGTACCAGAACCTGCAGTTCATCACTTTCCTGGTCAATGTCCTTATGGCCGTGCAGCGCCATAACGGGCTGCTCAAAGCCTCTATCGTGAGTGCGACGAACGAGCACCGCCTGGGAGCCAACGAAGCACCGCCGGCCATCATCTCCGTCTTCCTCGGCAAGCAGATATCCGCCGTCCTTGACAAACTCGAGCAGGCCACAGCCGAAGAGGCCATCATCATCAATGCCAAGAAAGAGATGAAACTCGGAGTCGCCAATATCCCGGAGATCTTGCTCGATAACACCGACCGCAACCGTACTTCGCCTTTCGCCTTCACTGGTAACCGCTTCGAGTTCCGCGCCGTCGGTTCGTCGGCTAACTGCGGAGCCGCCATGCTGGCCCTCAATGCGGCCGTGGCGGAGCAACTCATGCTTTTCAAAGAAGAGGTGGACAAACGCATCGAGAAGGGCGAACCCAAAGAGCGCGTGCTCTTCGATGTGATCAAGAAATATATCGTGGCTTGTAAGGCCATCCGCTTTGACGGCAACGGCTATAGCGACGAATGGAAAACCGAAGCGGCCAAGCGTGGCTTGGACTGCGAGACCTCCGTGCCGAAGGTCATTGATCGCTATTTAGCGCCGGATACTATACGGATGTTCGAGCACACCGATGTTCTAAGCAAAGCCGAATTGCTGAGCCGTAGTGAAGTCAAATGGGAAACATACGTAAAGAAATTGCAGATTGAGAGCCGTGTCATGGGGGATCTCGTCGTGAACCATGTGTTGCCGGCGGCAAAACGTTACCAGACCATGTTGCTCCAGAATGTGCTGGCGGTCAAGCAGGTTTTCCCTGCCGATGAGACAGCAAGCCTCAACGAAATGGACTATAGCATCATCAAGCAGATAGAGCACCACTCCGGCGCCATCCTCGAAGGGGTAGAGCGGATGACCGACGCGCGCCATAAGGCAAACCGCATGCCGGACGAGCGCGCCAAAGCCCTGGCGTATCACGACACCGTCCTGCCGCTCATGGCAGACATCCGCGAGCACGCCGACGCCCTCGAACTCATCGTCGATGATGAGATGTGGACGCTACCCAAATACCGTGAATTGATGTTCGTTCGTTAAGGTATGCAAACCATTCCGTTCATTAAGATGCACGGGCTGGGAAACGACTATATCTATATCGATTGTTTCCGCCCGGAGACGGCAGCCCGAATCGCCAAGATCAACCTGGCGGATTTGGCGCGCCGTGTGTCCGATCGCCATTTCGGTATCGGTTCGGACGGGCTGGTCTTGATCTGTCCCTCGAAAGACGCCGATGCCAGGATGCGCATCTTCAATGCGGACGGTAGCGAAGCGGAGATGTGCGGCAATGCGATCCGGTGTGTAGGCAAATACCTGTACGAGAGCGGACGCTGTACCCACCTCCATATGGAGATCCGTACGCTTGCGGGCGTGCGGAATCTGGCGTTGCAGGTAGCCGAAGGCAAAGTGACGCAGGTGACGGTCAATATGGGCCGACCTACGCTGCAGCCGGCTACCATCATGCTTGGCGCCGACCCGGTGGGATACACGGCGGTGAATATGGGTAACCAGCATGCGGTCTTCTTCCGCGATACGGTCCCGCAGTTGCCGCCTAATACGAATGTGGAGTTTGTACGCGTGCGCAACGAGCACGAACTCGATGTGCGCGTCATCGAGCGCGGGTCGGGAGAGACGCTCGCCTGCGGAACGGGAGCCTGCGCATCCGCTGTGGCGGCAATCTATGGAGGAATGACCGCCCGTGAAGTGACGGTCCATTTACCCGGAGGAGACCTTCATATCCAATGGAAATCCGACCTGGCACCGGTCTTCATGACCGGACCGGCTACGGAGGTCTTCCGGGGCGAATATAGGTATAACAATGAATAGGAATAACCATTTTGACCGATTGCCGGACAGATACCTGTTCAAAGAGATAGAGGTACGTACGGACGCGTACAAGGCGCAGCATCCGGATGCCCGCCTGTTGCGTATGGGTGTGGGCGATGTGACCCAACCGCTGCCGGCAGCGGTTATTGAGGCGATGCATAAGGCCGTGGACGAACTGGCGCATGTCGAGACTTTCCGCGGCTATGGTCCGGAAGAAGGCTATGCATGGCTTCGTCAGGCGGTCATAGATCATGAATATACGCCGCGGGGAATCCGTCTGGATATCGACGAGGTGTTTATCAGCGAAGGCGCAGGGAGCGATTTGGGAAACCTGAGTGAACTGTTCTTGCCGTCTAACCGCGTAGCGATCTTAGATCCTTCGTATCCGGCGTATATGGACGGTAGTATCATGGCGGGTCGGGAGGTCATCCACTTGCCGTGTACGATAGCGAACGGTTTTGTGCCGGAACTGCCCAAGCAGAAAGCGGATATCATCTATCTCTGTCTGCCCAATAACCCGACGGGAACGGTGCTCCGACGGCATGAACTGCAACAGTGGGTCAATTATGCGATAGAAAACCAGAGTATCATCATCTTCGATGCCGCGTACGAGGCCTATATAGAGGAGGACGATGTGCCGCACAGTATCTATGAGTTAGAGGGCGCGAAACAGGTGGCGATAGAGGTGCGCAGTTTCAGTAAGAGCGCAGGCTTTACGGCCGTTCGTTGCGGCTATACCGTCGTGCCGAAAGAGACAGGACTGAATGCGATGTGGCTGCGTCGCCAGTGCACCAAATATAACGGAACAGCGTATGTGGCACAGCGCGCAGCGCAAGCTACGTTCACGCCGGAAGGCAAGCAGGGTATGGCGGCCAATCTGGCGTATTACAAGCGGACGGCTCATCTTATTGCCGACGGACTGACCGCCTTGGGATATAAGGTCTATGGCGGTAAAAACGCACCGTATATATGGTGTAAGACCCCTGATACGATGGATTCGTGGACCTTCTTTGACCTGCTCTTGCATCAATGTCAAGTAGTGTGCACGCCCGGAGCGGGATTTGGTGATGCGGGCCAAGGATTTGTGCGCTTCTCTGCGTTCTCCAACAGAAAAGATGTAGAGGAAGCATTACAACGAATAAAAAAACTATAACATATGTGTGGAATTGTAGGATATATCGGTCGTCGCAAGGCGTATCCGATCTTGATTAAGGGACTTCATCGTCTCGAGTACCGCGGTTATGACAGTGCCGGTGTGGCACTCATTAATAGCGCCGGACAACTCAATGTCTATAAGGCCAAAGGCAAGGTCTCCGAACTCGAGGCTTTTGCGGCGGACAAGGATATTGACGGAAGTATCGGTATCGCCCATACCCGCTGGGCTACGCACGGCGAACCCAACACCCAGAATGCGCATCCCCATTACTCGGAGTCCGAGCGTCTTGCCATCATCCATAATGGCATCATTGAGAACTACGCTGTGCTCAAAGCGGGGCTGATGAAGGAAGGCTATACCTTCAAGTCCGATACCGATACTGAGGTGCTCGTACAACTTGTCGAGTACACTCAGGTCAATAAGCACGTGGACCTCAAGACTGCCGTACAACTGGCCTTGCAGCAAGTCGTTGGCGCCTATGCTATCGCTATCTTGGACAAGACCCATCCCGATACACTTATAGCTGCCCGTAAGGGATCGCCGCTCGTGGTCGGCATTGGTGAAGACGAGTATTTCCTGGCTTCTGATGCTACGCCGATTGTCGAATATACCGACCGGGTCATCTATATTGAAGATGAAGAAGTAGTAACCTTGCGATTAGGCGAAGAAGTCGATATCACCACGATAGGTAATGTGCAGAAAACCCCGGAAATAAAACGTCTTGAACTCTCGCTCTCACAACTTGAGAAAGGAGGATACCCGCATTTCATGCTCAAGGAAATCTTTGAGCAACCTCGCACCCTTACGGACTCCATGCGGGGACGCGTGAACGTGCGACAGGATAACATCGCCCTCTCCGGCTTTATTGACAATAAGGACCGTTTTCTGAACGCCAAGCGCATCATCATCACTGCTTGCGGAACGTCGTGGCATGCCGGACTTATCGCCATGTATGCCATCGAGGAGTTCGCGCAGATTCCCGTCGAAGTGGAGTACTCGTCGGAGTTCCGTTATCGCAAACCCGTCATCAACAAAGATGATGTGGTCATTGCTATATCCCAGTCCGGTGAGACGGCGGACACCCTTGCGGCGATTCAGCTCGCCAAGTCCAAAGGGGCTTTTATCTTCTCCATCTGTAATGTGGTCGGGGCTTCTATCCCGCGCATGAGCGATAGCGGTTGTTATACACACGTAGGACCGGAGATCGGAGTGGCTTCGACCAAGGCTTTCACGGCGCAAGTTGTTGCACTTACCATGTTGGCCCTCTGTATAGGACGCGAGAAAAAGACTATCAGCAAGGAGCAGTTTGTCTCTATCGTGCGCGAACTCGGGCAAATCCCGCAGAAAATAGAACGCGTCTTGGAGCAGAACACGCGCATTGCCGATTTCGCCAAGACATTTACCTATACACAGAACTTCATCTATCTCGGTCGGGGATATAATTTCCCGGTGGCTCTGGAAGGGGCTCTCAAACTGAAGGAGATATCGTATATCCATGCCGAAGGTTATCCCGCTGCGGAGATGAAGCACGGTCCCATCGCGCTGATCTCCCATGAGATGCCCGTGGTTGTCGTGGCACCGCATTGCGGCACGTATGAGAAGATTGTCAGCAATATACAGGAAATCAAGGCGCGCCAGGGTAGGGTGATTGCTGTGGTCAGCGAAGGGGACGTTCAAGTGCGGAAAATAGCCGACTATGTTATTGAGGTGCCGGCAACAGAGGAATGTCTCACGCCCCTTTTAACCGTCATCCCGCTGCAACTGTTGGCGTATCATATCGCCGTTGTCAAAGGTTGTGACGTAGATCAACCTCGTAACCTCGCCAAGTCTGTTACGGTCGAATAAATCATAAATCATAAATTTGAAATCATAAATATGAAAATCGCTATTTTAGGTTACGGCAATATAGGCCGGGCCGCTGAAGAAGCTGTCAATGCCGCCCCTGATATGGAATTGGCGGGAGTTTTTCACCACAATGATTGTTTGAACTGCATTGACGCGGACGTTGTGCTTGTTTGCACGCCGACACGCGAAGTGCAGAAGTTTGCAACGGTGTTGGCTGCGCGGGGCATTTGTACCGTGGATAGTTTCGATATTCATGGCCGGATATGGAACTTGCGCGAGTCCTTGGATGCTGTGTGTAGAACTAATAAATGCGTCTCCGTCATCTCGGCGGGATGGGATCCGGGGTCGGACTCGATGATTAGGGCTATACTCATGGCGCTTGCTCCGAAAGGATTGACTTACACTAATTTTGGCCCGGGACGTTCAATGGGACACACCGTCGCAGCCAAGTCAATTCCCGGAGTCAAAAATGCACTTTCTATGACTATCCCATTGGGAACGGGCATTCATCGCAGGATGGTGTATGTCGAATTGGAGGAGGGGGCAGACTTCAAAACGGTTGAAGCGGCACTCCTTGCGGACGATTATTTCGCTCATGACGAGACGCATGTTATCCCCGTGGAGAGCGTGGATGCCCTCAATAACGTCGCGCATGGTGTCAACTTGGTGCGGAACGGAGTCTCGGGCATAACCCATAACCAGCGTTTTGAGTTCAATATGACCATCAATAATCCTGCGCTCACGGGGCAGGTCCTCGTCTCTTGTGCACGCGCGGCGGTGCGTCTCAAAGAACGTGGAGACTTTGGCGCGAAGACCATGATAGAAATTGCACCTGTAGACCTCCTGGCAGGAACAAAAGAGAGCCTCATTAAGGCTCTCGTATAAACTTTATAAACTTTTATACACGTTTTACGCAGTAAAACAATCAACGTTCCCGCAGGGAACCATTCCTGTACATCGCAAGGAGTTGTTCGAGTGATTCTATTTGCTCGAGCAACTCTTTTCCTTTGTCCGTGTCTTTTATGCGGATACGTTTGCCGCTGAAGTCCTGTAATAAGGTCCGGCTGTGGATATCGCTGCCGGAGAGGATGGCTTGCTCGCGGCTCTCGAAACTCTCGTGCTCGACCAGCTGGATACCGTGGCTGTTGTATATCAGCGTATAACCGGCGATGCCCGTCTTCTCCTGATAGGGTTTGCTAAAACCGCCGTCTATCACGAATCGTTTGCCCTTGGCGCGTATCGGACTCTCTCCTTTGATCGTGCGAACAGGCACGTGACCGTTGATAATACGCCCCGTAGCAGGATCCAAACCGAACTCCGAGAGAATCTTTTCGCATATATGTTCATCGTCTGAGAGGGCAAAATAGGCTCCTTTTTTCTCTTCGTGGGAGGCCTTGTCTGAGATGAAGTAGCGTTCAAATGTAGTCATGCGGTCTTTGTTGTAGAGCGGAGAAAACTCGCCTTCCCATAGATATAGCATGTAGTCGAGTGCATTCTCTTTGGCTTTGCCTTCACCGTAGTACGCCTGACGTATTACGGCCTCTGTGCGGTCCATGAGTGCCTTCCCGCTCACATGTTTGCCGCAAACGTCAGCTTCTGTGAAACTGCCGTCCGCATTGAGCGGTATCGCTGCATGGTAGAGCAGGAAACCGTTGCGTACGAGATAGAGTGAACCATGCTCGTAGAGCATCCGCAGGTGGCGTTGCATCTTCTCGCTCTTGCGGAACGAGCGCCATAACTGGTTCATCAGATCCTGCTCGTACTGGTTCAAGGCGTACGGGGATTTCGGGTCTATCGTCGGAAGGTTGGTGTCCTGAAGCGGGTAGCATTTCCCGTCCAAAGTGATTGTACCGGCACCGTAATTGATCTTGTCCAGTATGGCGCGGTGCGACATCTTCCATTCCGGATGGCGAAGCACGGTCTGGCCTTCGAGCTTGAACTGGATAATCGATATCGCTTTGTGCATTTTCGCCATCAGTTGTGCCGAGCGGGTCAGACGGGGGTTGTTCTCGAAATCCTTGGTCTGCCATATAGTGCAGGGATCATCGCCATAGACGGTCATTGCGAAGTTTGCGAGTGGCAGCAGATTGATGCCGTAACCCTCTTCGAGTGTTTCGATGTTGGCGTAGCGGATACTTACACGAAGTACGGTCGCGAGAAGAGCAAGATTGCCAGCCATCGCACCCATCCACTCGATGTCGTGGTTGCCCCATTGAATATCATAATCGCGTACCGTTGACAACACGTCTAATATCTTCGCAGAACCGGGACCGCGGTCGAAGATGTCACCGACAATATGCAAGGTGTCGATGGTCAGACCGTGAATGAGATAACTGATGGCGATGAGTAACTGATCGGCGCAACCCGTCTCGATAATGGCGTCAATGATGGCATTGTAATAGGTGTTACGGTCTTTGAGTTCCAAATGGGACTCGTGCAGTAGCTCGCCGATGATATAGGAGTAGTCTTTCGGAAGCAGTTTCTGGACTTTCGAACGGCTGTATTTGATAGTCACTGCGCGTGCTACTTCTACTACCTGGCTTAAGCGGCGCTTGTACCATTCCGTGATAGAGTCAAAACTTTTACCTTCTGGGACGGATGGGGTGGGAGACTCAAAGGAGCGTTTGACGAGCTCGATGCGCTCGTCGGGGTAGTATATCAGCGCGCACAACGCCCGTTTCTCTTCCTCGTCCATCGAATAACCATACACCTCATCTACTTTCTTGCGAACTACGCCCGACGCATTCTTGATCATGTGAATGAAGGCCATTGATTCGCCGTGTAAGTCACTCACAAAATGTTCTGTTCCCTTGGGTAATGAGAGGATGGCACGAAGGTTGATTAGCTCCGTCACCACCGCTTGCGCGTTAGGAAATTTCTCGCTTAATAAACGTAAGTACCGTTCGTCTGTCATAGTATTATATATTTTGTCCTGCAATTACTCTTGCAGTTCTTTCTATTATATATCTTGTCCTGCCGTTGTTTTTACAGTTCTTTCTATTATATATCTTGTCCTGCCGTTGTTTTTACAGTTCTTCCCAGTATATATTTTGTCCTGCAATTACTCTTGCAGTTCTTTCTATTATATATCTTGTCCTGCCGTTGCTTTTACAGTTCTTCCTATTATATATTTTGTCCTGTAGTTGTTCTTGTCTGCCGGCAGAACCCGCTGTATGGAAATGCCTGCATCTTTGCGGCTGCAAAGATACAACTTTTTTATGACATACGCAAATAATTTGCTTCTTTGTCGCATTTTCCTTCCCCTTTCCCCTTTCACCTTTCACCTTTCACCTTTCACCTTTCACCTTTCACCCTTCCCCTTTCACCCTTCGCCTTTAGCCTCTCCCCCTTCGTCCATTAGTGCGGGATTTTATCCCGCGTCTGACTTTGTTTATTGTTAGGGATTTTATCCCGTATATATCCGCTTGTCGCATCTTAGGTGCCCATCCCTGTCTTTCACCTTTCACCTTCACCCTCTCCTCGATAGTATCTATAAACCTTATTATACGCTCATAGGAACCTCATAGGAATCTTATGAGGTTTCATCTATGAAAATCATTAAGTTACATGGATTCTTCTTGAGACTCTTTTGCGGCCTCTTTTTTGCGTATGTTCAACTCATGACGGACATAGTCCCAAAGCCGTACAGGAACATAGTAATTATGGCGGCTTGCATCCTGTCTCGCAGCAACATGACGAGCTTGCCATTCGGCTTTGCGAACAGGGTCTTGGAATATAGCGTGTGCCTCGGCGTTTACCTCACAAAAGCGTTGAACGGTGGGGCGTTCTGCCATCTTACGCTTCTGTTTCTTGGTGTACCGAGGTTTCTTGCAGATAGAGACTATATTCTCAGGATGACCGGGTAAACGACGGGTGTAGTCGTTTTTGCCCCACTCTCCCATCCTTGCTTTGACACCGACATCTAATATGATGAATCTTCCTGCCATTCTCGTTGCTTTGAAATTTTCTGCAAAGATAATACTTTTTTGTGATATTTCCAAATTTTCAAACACAAAAAATTAAAAAAATGCGCGCGCGTACTTGCGTATATTAAAAAAAAGCAGTATCTTTGCACCCGAAATTGGGAAATACGCGAAAAAAATTATTTATTCGATATGAGTACAACAGGTAAAGTAATTACATGGACATCGGTCATTGCCGTTTTGGCGCTCGCCGTCTTTATCTTTTTTAAATTCTTCTTCGTTTATGCTGAGGGCGTCAACGAGGGAGATATCAACTACTTCCAGAAAGAGGGTTTTGTCTTCAAAACTTACGAGGGCAAAATGATTCAGACAGGCCTGAAAAACACAAGGACACAGGGAGCCATTGTCTCCAATGAGTTCAAGTTCTCTGTAGTGAAAGAGAGCGTGGCTCGTCAGTTGGACGAAGGAGCCAATACCGGAGTGAAGGTGCATTGGAAACGGTACCTCGGTACGCTGCCGTGGAGAGGAAACAGCCAGTTTATAGTGGATTCTGTCTATGTGGCGAAGCCCGTTAAGTAAGTTAATCTTAAATCGTCAATCATTATGATGACAGAAGAAAAATACAATTTTGTCAAGATGTATGAGCGCTCTTTCAAAGAGAACTGGGAGATGCCTGCCGTCACTGACTATGGTACGGACGTCACCTTGACATACGGCCAACTGGCTATCAACATCGAGAAACTGCATATTCTGTTTAAAGAGTGCGGCATCAAGAAGAACGACAAGATCGCCGTCATGGGCCGTAACAACAGTAACTGGATAACGGTCTTCCTGGCAGCCATCACCTACGGCGCGATCATCGTACCGATCTTGCAGGACTTCCGCGCGAACGACGCGATCCACATCATCAACCACTCGGGATCCAAACTGCTGTTCATCAGCGATATCAACTGGGAAGGTATCGAGCTCGACCAGATACCGCACGTGTTAGCGTCCGTCAGCCTTAACGATTGGCACCCGATCTCTCTGGCGCTCGACCCGAAGAAGATCAACTACGATGCCATCGCGGAGAAGTACAAGAAGAAACACCCGGATGGCTACTGGGCCAAGGACCTGCATTTCGACGAGCGTCCCAACAGCGAGATAGGTTCGATTAACTATACCTCCGGAACGACCGGTTTCAGCAAAGGCGTCATCATGCCGCTGAACGGTTTAGCCGGTAATGTGCGTTTCGGTATTGAGTCGGGCTTGGCTTTCAAGGGCGCGCGCTTCGTGACCTTCCTGCCTTTGGCGCACGCGTACGGATGCGCGTTCGACTTCCTGTCTTGCCTTGCAGCCGGTGGTCATACCTGGTTGGTAGGCCGTACGCCGTCGCCGAAGATCTTACTGAAGGCCTTCTCGGAAGTGAAGCCGACGCTGATCCTGTCCGTGCCGCTGATTCTCGAGAAGATATACAAGAAAATGATCGTGCCGCAGATTCAGAAGCCGCCCGTTAGTTGGGTACTCAAAGTGCCGTTCCTGGATTCGGTGGTATGCTCGAAGATCCGCGAACAGCTTGTACAGGCTTTCGGAGGCGAGTTCCGTCAGATCATCATCGGAGGTGCGCCGCTCAACCCCGAAGTGGAGGCATTCCTCTACCGCATCAAGTTCCCCGTGTCGGTGGGCTACGGTATGACGGAGTGCGCGCCGCTGATCGCCTTCACGCCGTACGACTGCGGCAGCAAACCGTATTCCTGCGGCAAACCGCTGCCTGGCATCATGGAGGTGAAGATCGTTAACCCGAATGCCGAAGGAGTAGGTGAGGTGGTCGTTCGTGGCGAGAATACCATGACCGGTTATTACAAGAACCCGCAGGCAACCAAAGAGAGCTTTACTTCCGACGGATGGCTTCGTACAGGTGACCTCGGTATGCTCGACGAGGACGGATTCCTCTATATCAAGGGGCGTTGCAAGACCATGCTGCTCGGTCCGAGCGGACAGAATATCTATCCCGAGGAGATTGAGGCGAAACTCAATAACATGCCTTATGTGCTCGAGTCACTTGTGTTGCAGCATGAAGACAACCGCCTTGTGGCGCTTATCTGTCCGGATTACAACGAAGTGGATGCAAGTGGTATGACGGGTGAGGAATTGGAGGAACAAATGGAAGAAGCACGCAAGCAAGTCAACTCCGAGTTGGCGGCGTACGAGCAGATTGCCATCGTCAAACTCTATCCGCACGAGTTCGAGAAAACACCGAAGAAATCAATCAAACGCTTCCTGTACACGACGGCAGGTGTGTAAATTGTATGAATCTGTGTATTGACCAGGGAAATAGCCGCACGAAAGTGGCGCTGATGACGGACGAAGGGAAGATCATCAAAGATCTGACATACAAGCAGTTCAGTTCCGCAGACGTGGAGCGCCTGTTTGATCTGTATGAAATCACGGATTCTATTATTTCGTCAGTTGTGAATGTCGAAGCGGCTATCGTCAATACATTAAACCGCCGTTCGCAGCATTTTGTGCTCTTTGACCACATGACACCGGTACCAATTATCAATAGGTATGATTCGCCTGAAACATTGGGACAGGACCGTCTGGCAGCTGCCGTAGGAGCGAAGAGTATTTGCCCGAACGAGAACCTGCTGATCATCGACTGTGGTTCGGCTATCACGTACGACTTCGTGTCGGCAGAAGGGGAGTACTTGGGAGGAAATATTGCGCCGGGATTGAAGATGCGCTTCACGATTTTGCAGCGCATGACGAAGAAACTCCCATTGGTGGAAGTGGATGAGAACGAATTGATTCCGCTCTTCGGAAAGAATACACGCGATGCCATTGCAGCGGGCGTGATACGGGGGGTGGCTTATGAAGTAAAAGGATACATGCGCACGTTGCGCGAGAAAATGGTTTCTCCGAATAGTGCTAAACATGGCTTTCAGACTTTCCTCACAGGCGGGAATGCACCGTATATTATCAATAATGTCCGCAGTTCGCGAAATGAAAATAGGCAATTGCGGCATGAGAAGCACTTGGTGCTCATCGGACTGAATACGATTTTAGTATATAATAAGTTGAAAAAGGAAAAATGAAAATTGAAAGGAACAAATATCGAATAATAGTCTTGTGGATGGTGATGCTTTCACTTTTCACCTTTCACCTTTCATCTTTATCTGCGCAGAACCTGACCAGTTCTCCTTACTCGCGTTACGCCTATGGAGACTTGAATGAGAATGTGCCTACAGCTTACCGCGCTATGGGGGGAGTCGGGCTTGGTATGCGTTCCAACCGTGCCATCAACCCTTCACAACCGGCTTCGTTCACGGCGTGCGATACACTCACCTTTATGATGGACATTGCCGCCAGCGCAACATGGAGCCGATATCAGGATGCCAGCGGCATGCGCAACAAGGCAAACGGAAACCTGGAGTATCTTACGTTCCAAATTCCGCTGTGGAAACAATGGATTGCAATGTCTTTTGGTCTTACGCCTTACAGCTCGGTAGGCTATTCCATCTCTATTCAGGACTCAACGGCTGGTGGTGCATATCATTATACGACAGACTATGAGGGTATTGGAAACATCAGCGAGGTGTATGCCGGGTTGAGTTTTAATATATGTAACTATTTCGCTCTTGGAGCGAACTTCTATTATATGTGGGGTGACCTTCAACGTATGCGTGCGCTGGAGTTCAAGGAGACAGGACTACAGCCTTCGTTACAAGATGAATTGATGCACGTGAGGACACCGCGTTTGCGTTTTGGTGCGCAGTTCTTTCATACATGGGGAGATCACACATTCAATGCTGGTGCAATCTTCGAACCCAAGATGAAGATGAACTGCGATGTGATTATTATTGAGACCCAGTCAGAAGACTCTATTCCGATTATAGAAGGATTATGGGAGTTGCCGATGGTATGGGGCGTCGGTGCCAGTTATACATGGGCGAATCGCTTGACGGTGGCCTTCGATTTCGAACGCCAGTGTATGGGTTCTGCGATGTATAACGGCTATTTGGGAAGTGACCCGAAGAATGGCCTGCGTGACCGCCACCGCATAGCTCTCGGATTGGAGTACCAGAATAACCCGCTCGGACGCAAATATGTGGACCGGATGCGTTGGCGCGCAGGTGTGAGCGTACAGGATGAGTACTTGGCGTCGATCGGTGCTAAACGGATCACCGCCGGAATAGGTATTGGTTTTCCCGTATATGGAGTCGGCACAATGGTCAATACCACACTTGAGTATTCACATCGCGGTAGTCCGGCCGGACTCGAGGAGAATAACCTGCGGCTGACGGTAGGTATTTCCGTTGCAGAGAACTGGTTCTTCAAACGTAAATTGTAGTTTGGCACGCTAATTGTAAGGACCATTTGTAAATGCATATTAACTAACAACAAAAATAAACGATTATGAAATTCAAAACATTAGTTGTATTGGCACTCGTAGCCGCTATTCCGGTTATGGCATGTGCTAAGAAACCGAAGAAAGTAGGCGAGGAGGAAGTCGTAAAAGCGGTTCCCGAAGAAGAAAGTGAAGAACCGACAATCACCGAGGAGTGTGTGATGAACGTGTCGCTCTTCCATGAGGCAGTGAAGAACAAGATGTATGCTGATGCATATGAGCCTTGGTGGGCAGTATATACCACCTGCCCGAATGCAAACAAGTCCATCTATTCTGACGGTGCTAAGATTGTAGAGGCTTTGTATCAGGCTACGGCTGACAAGGCGGAGAAAGAGCGCCTGGCAAAACTTGCTATCGAGATGCAAGACAAGCGTATCAAGTATTTCGGTAAAGATGCGAAATACCCTAAGGCATATATCCTCGGTGAAAAGGGCCTGGCTTACATTGATTTCTACGGAGAAAGCAAATACGAAGAGGCACGCAAGTGTTTGCGTGAGTCTGCAGAAGGTATGGGTATCAAGAGTAAGATGGCTGTCCTCAAAGCTTTGGTAGATGTTTCGTATTCGCTCTATAAAGCAAATCCGGATGACAAGGCGGAGCAGATGATCGGTGACTATGAGTTGGCAAGCGGTCTGTTGGCTGACCAAGCCGCTGATCCGAATAACAAGAATGCTGATCTGGCATCGAAGCAGAAAGACTATGTAGATAACATCTTCGCTATTTCCGGTGCTGCGGACTGCAATAAACTCGATGAGTTGTACGCAGACGATGTAGAGGATAACAAGACGAACCTCGATGTGCTCCAGAAAATCGTAAAACTCTACAAACGTGTACGTTGTACGGAGAGTGATGTGTATTTCGCTGCTTGCGAGGCTGCGCATAAACTGCAACCTACGGACGAGTCGGCTGCCGGCTGTGCCTCAATGGCTGCCAAGAAAGGGGATTACGAAGCTGCTGTGAAGTACTACGACCAGGCTATCCAGCTTGCTACCGTGGATGAGGAGTACGAGGATGTAGCGGACTACCAGTACAATGCGGCTGTATATTGCTACTCGAACCTCAAGCGCTATCCGGAAGCACGCCGTTATGCACAGGCTTCGATTGCTACACTGACTAATCTCGGTATGACCAAAGGGCAGGGTCGTTGCTATATCATCATCGGTATGGCTTATGCTGCTACCCGTCTGTATGGAAATGATCCGAAAGGTACGATCCTTAACAAGACCGTTTACTGGGCAGCTGTAGATAAATTCGTAAAGGCAAAGCAGATCGATCCTTCGGTTGAAGCAGCTGCTAATGACTGTATTTCCAGTTATGCGAAATACTTCCCGACCAAAGAGGAGCGTTTCGACCTGCCGAATGAGTTCTCCGGCTCTACCTATTACGTAGGAGGTTGGATTGGTGAAACAACCACTATCCGATAAGACATTGATAGCGAGCAACCTCGTGTTGCTCGCTATCGTTTTGTTCGCTTGCTCGCCTGCTGAAGAGGTGATGCACGACCAAGTACCGCCACGCGACTCGCTGCCGGTACTTGTCGGTGATACAGTGACCACACTCATCTCCGACTCCGGTATAACGCGCTATCGAATTGAGACCGCGCAATGGTTGGTGTACGACAAGACAGAACCGACGTATCAAGAGTTTCCGAAAGGAATCTATTTGGAGCAGTTCGATGAAGCATTGACCGTGCAGGCTTCGCTTAAAGCGGATTATGCGTATTATAACGAGCCTGACCAGCATTGGACGCTACGCGGCAATGTACATGCTATGAACCGTAAAGGGGAGCATTTCGATACGCAGGAACTCAAATGGGACCAACGCATGCACCGTGTGTATTCCGACTCTGCTATTCATATCACGCGCGAGAAGAGTATAATCGAGGGAGTAGGGTTCGAGTCCAACGAGGAGATGAGCAAATACACTATCATGCATCCGACGGGCGTCTTCCCCGTTGATGAGGAACAAGAAGGACCGGTGGAAGAGCAGACGAATCAACCCAAGGAACAGACCAAGGAACAGACCAAGGAACAATCTAAATTTAAATTAGTAACCCAATAACATGTTATTAGCATCTAAAACAGCTATTATCACGGGTGCTGCCCGTGGTATAGGCAAACAGATAGCTCTCGCTTTTGCACGCGAGGGTGCAAATATTGCATTTACGGACCTGGAACTGAACGAAGCCGCACAAGCAACACGCGACGAGATCGCTGCGCTGGGCGTGAAAGTGCAGTTTTATGCCTCCAATGCGGCTGATTTCGACGAGGCGCATAAGGTGGTGGAGCAGGTAGTTGCGGATTTCGGCAGCGTAGATATATTGGTGAACAACGCCGGTATCACGCGCGACACGTTATTGATGCGCATGACAGAGCAGCAATGGGATCAGGTGATACAAGTGAACCTCAAGTCGGCGTTTAACTTCACGCATGCCGTGACGCCGGTTATGATGCGCCAACGCAGCGGTTCAATCATCTCCCTCAGTTCGGTAGTAGGAATCAATGGTAATGCCGGACAGGCGAACTATGCTGCTTCTAAAGCAGGTATCATCGCCCTCACGAAGTCTGTAGCCAAGGAACTGGGTTCCCGTGGCGTCCGTGCCAATGCCATTGCCCCGGGATTCATCTTGACTGACATGACCAAAGCCCTGCCGGAAGAGACGCTCAAGCAATTTGTAACACTCATTCCTATGCGTCGTGGTGGCGAACCGGAAGAGGTAGCGAAAGTGGCCTTATTCCTGGCATCTGACCTAAGCTCGTATGTCTCAGGGCAGGTGATTCAGGTAAATGGCGCCATGGCATAAATCATAAACCATAAACCATAAATCATAAATCATAAATCATAAATCATAAATGATCAATCATAAATACGACACCAAGAGACCGAAAGAGAAAGAGATGATCTTCGGTATTCGCGCTGTGATGGAGGCCATCGAGGCGGGCAAAGTACTGGATAAAGTGCTGCTGCGCCGAGATATGAGTTCCGCTATCGGACGCGAACTGCTGCTGAAACTGGAAGGAACAAGTACACCCGTCCAACGTGTACCGGTGGATAAACTGAACCAGTTTACGGACAAGAACCATCAGGGCGTCATTGCGTTCCTTAGTCCGATAGAGTTCTATCCGCTCGAGAATCTCGTGCAGAGCTTGTATGATGAAGGTAAGACACCATTACTGATGCTCTTGGACGGAGTGACTGACGTCCGCAACTTCGGTGCCATCGCACGTACATGTGTATGCGCAGGTGTACACGCACTTATTATAGGTACGCGCGGGAGTGCGGCTATCAACGGCGATGCGGTCAAAGCGTCCGCAGGAGCATTGCATACCTTGCCCATCTGCAAGGTGGAGAACCTCCAAAACGCGCTTCAATACTTGCGGGACAGCGGATTGCGTATTATTGCCGCTACCGAGCATACAGAGCGAAACTATACCGATGTCGATATGACCGTTCCTACCTGTATTGTGATGGGCTCAGAAGAGAAAGGTATCTATGAGGAGAACCTCAAACTCTGTACGGACCAGGTGCGCCTTCCTATGACCGGAGTCATTGAGAGCCTCAACGTCTCCGTTGCAGCCGGTGTGTTCATCTATGAGGCGGTAAGACAAAGAAATCATCAATCATAAATTATAAATTTGAAATAAACGACCATGGTCGTTTTGTACGAAGATAACCATATTATTGCCGTCAACAAGACCTGTAATGAGATCGTGCAGGGCGATAAGACGGGCGATACGCCGCTGAGCGAGATGGTAAAGGCGTATATCAAGGAGAAATACAACAAGCCCGGCGAGGTCTTTTTGGGTGTCACTCACCGTCTGGACCGCCCGACGAGCGGGGTAGTGCTCTTCGCCCGAACGAGCAAAGCGCTTGCCCGTCTGAACGAGATGTTCAAGAGCCATGAGCAGATCAAAAAAACCTATTGGGCGATAGTGCAAGGTGCACCAAAACAACCCGAAGCACGCCTCGAAAACTGGCTCGTAAAGAACGAATCGCAGAACAAAAGTTATATTGTAAAACCGCACGCAAAAGATGCGAAGCAGGCTGTTTTGAATTATCGCACCCTTGTTCGCGGAGAGAATTACACATTGTTAGAGATAAACCTCGAGACGGGAAGACATCATCAAATTCGCTGTCAGTTGGCAGCTATAGGATGTCCGGTAAAAGGCGATCTCAAGTATGGCGCAAAGCGCTCTAACCCGGATGGAGGGATTTGTCTCCACGCGCGGAAAATAGAATTTATTCACCCTGTAAGCAAAGAAAATATATGTATAACAGCTCCGGTGCCGGACGACACCCTATGGCGTACATTAACTCAAGAAATACAATGAAAAAGATTATAACCCTTGTACTTTGTATAATGTCATTATGTACATTATCTGCTGCAGTGTTACCGGATACTTTGCTTGCCTTCCCGGGCGCAGAAGGATTCGGTAAATATACCTCTGGCGGTCGTGGAGGCAAGGTAGTCTATGTGACGACTTTGGAGGATGACGCCAACGGGGATATGGAAGGCTCGTTGCGCTGGGCTGTAAAGCAGTTTCCGGATGAGCCTTTGACGGTTTGTTTCGCCGTGACGGGTGAGATTCGTTTGGTAAAAGACCTGCGTATTAACCGAAAGAACTACACCCTTGCCGGACAGACAGCGCCGGGTATAGGTATCGTTATCACGCATAACAAAGTCAATTGCGGCGGATCGGAGAACTTCATCATCCGTAATATCCGTTTCCGTATCGGCCGCAAAGATGTGAACGGTAATATCATCACGCAGAACGCGTTCGGTGCGGAGAACTGTAGCAACTACATCATTGACCACTGCGAGTTCGGATGGTCCACCGAGGAGAACATGAATACCTACGACAGCCATTTTATCACCGTGCAGTATTGTATCGTGCATGAGGGTCTGAATAGCTCTGGTCACCCGAAGGGTGCACGCGGCTACGGATGTCAGTGGGGCGGTTCTCCGGCAACCTATCATCATAACTTGCTGGTGAACAATAACAAGCGTTCATGCCGTTTCAATGGCGCGCAGAGCAATGATTTCGTGGTGTACCTTGATTATATCAATAATGTGAACTATAATTTCGAGGGTGGTTCGAACGGTTGCTATGGAGGAGAGAACACGGCAAAGATAGACTCATATAATGGTCTCAACTCTGCGCATGAATGTAACTTCATCAATAACTATTACAAAAAGGGTCCAAACACGACCAACACAAAACTGTTTGTCTCGGTGGAGAAAGCCCGTAGCGGCGCAACGAGTTGGGGACCGAGTAAGTGGTTCTTTGATGGCAATATCTTTGATGGCGTACCATCCGCTACGGCAGACAACTGGTCGGCTGTCAATGTCAAAGGATATACGAAAGCCGAGAGTCGAGTGGACACGCTCATTCGGCCGCAAACGCCTTGGTGGAGATGGACGGAGGATTCAATCTACGGCCGCTATGACTTCAACTTGTACGCTTATGCCGTAGAAGCCTACGAAACGGCGGAAAAGGCACAGGAGACAGTCTTAGACACCGCCGGTTGTTTCCCGCGTGACCATATTGGCAAGCGCCTGGTAAACGATACACACGAGGGCGGCTATACCTATACCGGTTCTGTAACAGGAAAGAAAGGTATCATTGATACAGAGGAAGATGCTGAAGGATTTTATGATTATACGGCGGTAGCGCCCTTGGTGGATACAGATAAGGACGGCATGCCGGATGAATGGGAGAGCGAGAACGGGTGTAACCCCGAGGTGGCAGATAATAATGTCCGCCATGCTTCCGGATATACGATGTTGGAGATGTATCTGCACTACGCCATGACGCATAAAGCCCCGATGGACGACGGCTATAAACCGTCCACGGAAGATATTGAGACGATAGACGAAGAGCTTACAAAAGTTCGGAAATACGTGCAAGATGGACGTGTAGTGATTCGTCGCGGGGATAAAACTTATACTCCGCAAGGACAAATTATTCAGTAAATCAACAAAATACAATTATATGGAAATCAGTTTACGGGCGCAATCCATGCCGGAGAGCCCAATTAGAAAACTGGCAAAGTATGCTGACGAGGCCAAATTGGCCGGTGTACATGTGTATCACCTGAATATCGGTCAGCCGGATATCAAAACGCCGCCCCAGGCTCTGGAGGCAGTGAAGAATTTCAATACGGAAATCTTAGAGTACTCGCCCTCTCAGGGATTAAAATCCCTGCGTACGAAGATGGTGAGTTATTATGCCAATTACGGCATTGACCTCTCGCCGGATGAGATCATCATCACTGCGGGTGGTTCGGAGGCGATTATGTTCGCGTACATGAGTTGTCTTAATCCGGGCGATGAGATTATCGTTACTGACCCGAGTTATGCCAACTACATGGCGTTTGCTATCTCTGCGGGGGCGGTGGTAAAGTCCGTCAAGACGGATATTAAGAACGGCTTCAAACTGCCGCCGGTGGAGGAGTTCGAGAAGCAGATCACGCCTAAGACGCGTGCTATCTTGATCTGTAATCCCAATAACCCGACGGGCTATCTCTATACCAAGCAGGAGATGCGTCAGATTCGTGACCTCGTGAAGAAATATGACCTCTACCTCATCTCTGATGAGGTGTACCGCGAGTTCATCTATACCAAGTCGCCGTATATTTCCGCGTGCCACTTGGAAGGTATCGAAGAAAACGTGGTGCTCGTGGACTCCGTCTCGAAGCGTTACAGCGAGTGCGGTATCCGCATCGGTGCGCTCATAACAAAGAACAAAGCCGTGCGTGAATCCGTGATGAAGTTCTGCCAGGCGCGTCTCAGTCCTCCTTTGTTTGGTCAGGTAGTAGCCGAGGCAAGTCTCTCTACGCCGGAAGAGTATATGCAGGAGGTGTATGACGAGTATCTGGGCAGACGTAATTTCCTCATTGACCAGCTCAATCAGATTCCCGGTGTCTTTGCACCCGCGCCTACAGGTGCTTTCTATGTGATGGTTGAACTGCCGGTCGATGATGTAGAGAAGTTCTGCAAATGGTGTCTGACGGACTTCCAGTACGAAGGCGCGACCGTCATGATGGCCCCTGGAACAGGTTTCTACACCAATCCGGAGGATGGTCGTCACCAGGTTCGTATGGCGTATGTGCTCAATAAAGAGGACCTCGGCAAAGCAATGATTGTCTTGCGTAAAGCCCTTGAAGCATATAATAGCAAATAGTATTCTTTTCTGTTTGCTTGTGATGGCTCAGAGTGCTCAAGCTGCCCTGACCATCACTTCCAACGGAGCAGACATGTCGGATAGTCTCTTGGCGGCTGTCCGAACGCACGATACGGTTATTCTGGATGGTTCGGCAGGCGAGTTTGTTCTTGGCCATACCGTCGTTCTCAAGCATCTGCAAAACAAAACCATCATAGGTACGCATGACGCTTGTCTGCGTACCCGTTTTTGTTTGACAAAAGATATCCGGGCGATGCTCGATAGCGCGGATGTGATGAGTTTCTCTACCGGCGGAGAGGGTGGTGTGCTCTCTAATGGGCAAAAGGTGCGTGAGCAGCGCGAACTAAAGACCCGCCAGCTGTTTATTGACCGTTTTAACGACCCCGAAGAGTCTTTCCGCGCTTCCGGATGTATCCAGTTATCTCATTGCAGGGATATAATTGTTCGCGGCTTGCATCTGCAAGGCCCCGGGGCAATTGATGTGGGAGGCAATGATCTCTTGGGCATGGATCATTCCATCCGTATATTCATTGATAGTTGTGTCTTCATGGATGGCATGGACGGCAATCTGGACATCACTTCGCAGTCAGATTCGATTACGGTCTCACATTGCTATTTCGGCTATTCGGAACGCAGTTACGACCACATGAACTCTAATCTGGTGGGTGCTGCGGACAGGGTAGTGGCGGATAGAGGAAAACTGCATGTTACCTATTCGTATTGCACATGGGGAGAGGGTTGTCGCCAGCGAATGCCAATGGTTCGTTTCGGTACTATTCTCCTGGATCATTGCCGGTGGGAATGTACCACGGAACACCCGGCAGTCGATGCCCGCCGCGAATCAACGGTCACCATCATCTCACCCTCTTTCGGTCCCGGTATTAAGATCCCTTACCGCTCTGCCCCCGATGCCCAATGCATTGTTCGGTAAATAGAGTAAATATAAGTCTGGCAATGAATGATTCCTCTTTTATCATATCGCCTATAAACGCGGATTTCTCTGATGTATGGTCGGAACCGGAGCTATTGTCTGCAGAGGGATATAATGCGCTCTATGTGGCTACACGTTTTGGGCGGAAGTACGTGCTGAAGGCTTTGGCAGAACCTTATCGCGAATCCACGCCGCATATAGAACTCCTTTGCAAAGAGTTTGCTATCGGAGTCGGTGTGGATCATCTGAATATCGTTCGACTGCTTGATTTCGGGCACATGGATTCCATCGGCTGGTATATCCAAATGGAGTATATCGATGGCATTACGTTGGATCAGTTCCTTGAGACGAACCCGCCTGCAGCTATCCGTCGCCGCATCCTTGAGCAACTCCTTGACGCCCTTTCTTGCTTGCATGAGCGGCAAATCATCCATCGGGATATCAAACCATCTAATATTCTCATCACGCGGAATGGCTCTACGGTCAAACTGATTGATTTTGGAGTGTCCGATACGGATGATTACGTCACCTTCAAACAGCCTGCCGGTTCGATGGCATATATCGCGCCGGAACAATTAGCTGGCCAATCTATAGACAACCGTGCAGATATCTATGCGATCGGCAAAATCATCGCTCTTCTTTTCCCGCATCGTTATAAATATATTGCCCGCAAATGCACACGTGTGAACCCTGCAGATCGTTATTCTTCATGCGCACAAGTGTTGCGGGCTATAAAACGATCAGACAACTTGCGTATATGGTTGCCGGTGTCACTTATCTTTTTAGCCGTATTATGCCTTGCAGGATGGCTTATGTATGCCGAATACCGGCAAGCCGAGCTCAAGCATAGCGAACAGGAGCAGAGTCTTTCTGCCAACATTGACTCCCTTCTCAAAGTGAATGAAGAACGCCAAGCCAAGGTGGATTCTCTAAATCGTGTGGTGGATGCGCTGGCTGTTAAAGCGAATACTCCTTCTCCTCGCGAAGTGGTACGCAAAAAAGCAGCAGACATTCATTTTGCACGTCATACTGCCATTCGCAAAGCAGTAAAAAACGGCGAATTGAAAACAATGTCTGATGTTCGCGATTATGATGGCGGTATGAAAGAGTGTCTTGAAGAAGCAAAACGCTCCATCAAAGACCCAATTTTACATGAAGAATTTATGCATGCATTCATGGAATACTGGAACATGAACGACCAACTATATGACTCCTTGGCGCTCGTTTTGCCTGAGAAATAGCTTTAAAAGAAATAAAAAGTAATAATCGTTTACTTCTTTAAATAAAATAATAAGAAGTAATAAGAAGTAGGCGCATATCAGAAAAAAGCAGTACCTTTGCAGCGGATTTTAACAATTGATCATTATGAACAAAAATGCACCCGAAGTTATCCAGCTCCGCAAGGATGTAGAAGCGCGGTTTGGTACACGTCCGGCCACTCCGGCTGATTTTGAGTCTCTTATTGCGCAAATATGGCTGTGTCTGCATGAGAACTTGGCGCTTAGTACATTAGAGCGTCTGTGGGGGTACGTAGAAGGTGCTAATAACACACGTCTTTCCACGCTCAATATCCTTGCCCGCTACGTGGGTTCGCGCGATTGGAATGATTATACCAATCGTTTGAAAGAAGGCGAACATGGCAGCAGCAATCCGTTCATCGCAGAGGGAATTCATACCAAGGACTTACAACCCGGCCAGAGTATTGAGGTTACTTGGTTGCCCAACCGCCGTTGTGTGTTCCGCTATTTGGGCGATATGCGTTTTGAGGTTGTGGAATCTGTCAATTCCAAATTGAGTGCAGGGGATACTTTTGTATCCACTTTCTTCCTGACTGGTCAGCCGCTTTTCATTGACCAGCTTGTCCTCACAGGCCATACCACCGTCTCTTATGTCGCAGGCAATAACGGCGGCCTCCAATCCGTCACGCTAATATAAGAAGTAATAAGAACTTCTCGTATATCAAATATTTGTTGTACTTTTGCAGCGGAATTCCGAAAGGTGTTCCGCTGATTTGTTTATTAATCCTTTAAAACATTACAACAATGAAAAGTAAAACTTTTGTTTGGCTATGTTTAGCCCTCTTTATTTGCTCCGCTTGTGAGCGTGAAACTATCAAACCGGATGATCCGACAACATTCACCAATTCCTCTATTGTTGGCATTTGGGCTTGTATTGCGTCCGATAATCTGACTTATGACATATTTACCGGGCAACAGAGTTACCATTGGGACTACGATCCCAACGCACAGACATACGATGTTCTATGGTACTTTGATATCAAAAGTGATTCTAAAGTACAATATGTGGAACGCACGGGAGAAAATAAGGGAGAGTATCGCAAATCGGATGGATATTTACATATCCCGGCAAATTCAAAATGGAGAACCTTGGTGGATGCCAACTATATCTTCGATCAGGAACACCAAGCTATCAGATGTCCGAGTGGAAAGATTATGGGCTTTACCTTAGAATCTACAGCGGAATTTCTTGGAAGTGATACTATTTTCTATGTAAAAAGAAAAGCTTTAGACGAAGCAGTTATCTATGACAATACCGGATGGATCAAGAGCCAGTATGTTGTTCGCGTGAAAGGCATCAAGAATGATTTGTAGCCAATCCTTGAGCTAAGTAGTACATTCCGAAAGTATGTGATTTGCGTGCGCGAAAGCAAAAAAACGACAAAAAACATAAATTATTTGTGTAATTCAAATTTTTGTTGTATCTTTGCAAGCGATTAGCAGCGGCTAATGTTTCGCGCACGCGAACATAACATATTATTACTGACGAACCAATCAAAGAGAATATAAAGTCTGGCAACTTTTTATCCTAAGGAATAAGATTGGCAAGCGTCGGTACGTACTTCGGTATGTACTGCTTTTGCTTTATTATTCCTGGGTTATGCCAGACACCCATTCTCTTATAAAGCATAAGCAGTATTTTTTTTGTACTTGCTTGTGACAAATGTGCTCTTTGACGTATTGGATTACCGTAAAAAGGTCGAAAGTTGAAACAATCGGAGCAAAAATGCAAAATTATTCGGAGTGAAATTATTAAAAAGTTCGGAATAAAATTACAAAAATCTTCGGAATTATTTGCGTATATCAAGTTTTTGTTGTACCTTTGTAGCGATTTTTAAACGATATACGTATGGAATACCTTGAACGAATTGATGACGAGTTGCTCAAACGCAAATTACGCAGTAGTGCAGCAGTGCTAATTGAAGGCCCCAAATGGTGTGGAAAAACCTCGACAGGTGCTCAGTTAGCTAAGAGTGTCATATATATCCAAAATCCGGACCAACGTGCCATGTATCGCAAAATGGCAGATACGCAACCTTCGCTGTTATTGGAAGGCGAAACACCACGCATGCTCGACGAATGGCAGACGATTCCGGTCCTGTGGGATGCTGTACGATTTGCAGCAGATCAACGGCAACAGATGAATCAGTTCATATTAACCGGTTCAGCAACACCTCTGGATGAAGAAGAGAATGAAGAGATGGAACATACCGGTACAGGACGAATCGCACGCCTGCGTATGCGACCAATGAGTCTCTGGGAGTCGAAGGAGTCGCGCGGACAAGTGTCGCTCAAAGCACTCTTCGATGGTACACAGCAGATGGGACTCTTCGAAAGTCCGCTTACGATTAAGGACATCGCTTATGTCATGTGTCGAGGCGGCTGGCCGGGTGCTTTATCATTGGACAAAGAGGACGCTTTGGAGGTGGCGGTTAACTTAGTGGATGAACTAGTGAACACGGATGTCAATCGTGTGGATGGTTCCGAAAAAGATCCAGACCGAGTGCGTGCGGTGTTACGCAGTTATGCGCGAAACATCTCCACTATGACAGCCGCTACTACGATCATGGCTGATGTGCGCGCGAACGATATCTCTATCACCGACAAGACGCTTACCAGTTATTTGAGAGCGTTGCGTCGACTGTTTGTCATCGAAGATGCTAAAGCATGGCAACCGTCGTTACGCAGCAAGACTGGCATCCGTACATCCCACAAACGCCATTTCGTAGATACAAGCCTGGCAACAGCGGTATTAGAACTGAATCCGACAAGCGTGTTAGAGGACTTTAATCTGTTCGGATTCTTGTTCGAGGACTTTTGTTTGCGTGACGTGCGTGTCTATACTGATGCACTACGCGGAACCGTCTATCACTATCACGATAACTCTGATTTGGAGTCTGACTTGATCATCCGTTTGCACGATGGTCGATGGGCTGCGGTGGAAGTTAAAACCGGTAGCAAAGAGATTGAAGATGCCGCACAAAACCTGACGGAGTTAGCCAAGCAAGTAGATACATCCAAGATTGGTCAACCGGCATTCTTGATGGTTTTAACCGGCGGACAATACGCCTATCGCAGAGACGATGGCGTATATATCATTCCCATCGGTTGTCTAAAGCCATAAATAGAATAATTTAGATTTCGACCTAACAAAAGCGGTAATCCAATCAAGCGGACTGCCGCTTTTTGTTATATCCCGCCGCCGAGCGATGAGCGGGAGAAGAGCGGCACAAGACCGAGAAATGACCGAGAGATGAAAAGCATAAAACATACCGGCGAAACCTCCTGCCGAATAATAAAATGGAGGGAAATTAAAAGTTGCGCCCGACACGTATAAGGGATTGTACTATGAAAAAATATGTATGCCCAGATTGTGGAAAAACATTTGAAGAAGGCAATGTGCCCGCCTCATGTCCTGGTTGTGGATGCCCGTCTTCTGAGTTCCAAGAGCATAAAGAACCTTCAATGGATAAAAATATTTCTCCCGCTCTAGAATCAAGTAATGATTTCGGAGCAGAACATACGGCAAACGGGCTGGCTGTAATTAATTTAGTAGTAGGAATTATTGTGGGAATAATTGGACTATTTGCTGGTTTCTCATTGATGTCTCAAGGAAACTTTGAAGCTATAGGAGGTATTTTATGTATTATATTTGGCTTATTATTTCTTCTTTTGGGAATCTTATCTTGGGCTTTTATCAAATTGCTTGTCAATATATCCTATCGCTTAACTCGCTTGGATAACAAGTATAATCCAAAATGATTATTGAAATGGAAGATAATTCATTAGCAAACAAGCATAAAAGATTGCAACGCAGGATGATTGTCCTTTTGGTAATAGTTCCGTTATTGGTTGTTCTTTTATGGGCTCTATTCTGTTTTTGCTTAGTATTAATGGATATTCAGAGTCACTAATCAGTCAATGTATAAACTATAATATTATTAATTATGGCACTCATTAAATGTCCCAAGTGCGGCAAGGAGTTCTCCGACCGCGCACAAGCCTGTCCGCAATGCGGGTACTCTATTAAAAATCTATTTTTTGTTAGTATTGGTTTTGCTATTGCTGGACTAATGCTCTTTGTCTTGAGCATTATCCTTCCACTGAATGCGAATATCCATCCCACAACGATCCGCAGAATCCTTTATATATTATTTTGGTTGTATATGGGGGCATTCTGGATACATCAAATTATATTAATATCTCCAAAAAGTTGGAACCAAAAACTATATCCATCTTTGGGTATCGTTATATGCCTATATTATATATCAACGTATATAATTCCATACACTAGTATTATGTATTCTAATACGAATGTTAATATGATGTATACTATGAAGACTGTTGAGTTGATAGGCTTACTATATGGTTTGTGTATATTGTTGAATAGTTTCAATATGAGAGGATATGTGAGATATGTTTTTGCAGGATATGGTGCATTGTTGATAGTTTTCGAAGTGCTAACTAATATTGGCATTAGAGGATATAATGGAGATGAAGGATACGAATTTTTTGAAACGATTTGGAGAATTAAAAATAGTTTCACATTTTTTGGCATGATATTATTGATAATAGCTTACTATACACCAAGTTTATTAAGTAAATTAAAACACCAATAACAGATTATTATGGCACTCATTAAATGTCCCAAATGCGGCAAGGAATTCTCCGATCGCGCACAAGCCTGTCCGCAATGTGGCACTTCCAAGGAGGAAGTACAACGTCTAATAAAAGAACAGAAAGAAAAAGAAGCGGAGCAAGAACGTATTCGCAAAGCACGCGAAGCCGAAGATAGAAAAAAATATATAAAATTTGCTATTGCACTGGTTATAGTTTTGTTTACATTATTTTGTGGATATGTGGTTTATATAAATACTATGCCTATATCTGCAAGAAATAGTACAGAATTACAATCCGCTCTTCAAAATCCCTTACGGTTTTCAAAAGATTCTTTCAAAGTAAGGATTCCGCGTCGTGTCATAAGTATCGAATATGATGCTTTCGAAGGTTGTAAGGGAATAATCTCTGTGACAATTCCTAATAGCGTTACAAGCATAGGACAAAATGCGTTCTCTGGTTGCACCGGTTTGCCAATTATAGACAATGTCCGTTATGCAGATACATATTTAGTAGAAGCTGTCGATAAGACTTTATCAACGTATTCAATAAAAAAAGGAACAAAATGGATTGGTGATTGGGCTTTTAACGATTGCAAAAGTCTAACCTCGATAGAGATTCCCAATAGTGTCACAAGTATTGGAGGGAGTGCGTTCGAAAATTGCAAAGGTTTGACCTCCGTGACTATTCCGAATGGTGTCACAAGTATAGGAGACTGTGCTTTTCGGAATTGCACTGGTTTGACCTCTGTCACAATTTCTAGTAGTGTCACAAGCATTGGGCAGTTAGCGTTCTATGGTTGCACCGCTTTGACTTCTATAACAATTCCTAGTAGTGTCACTAGCATTGAAGATGTTGCGTTTGGAAATATACCCAATATTGTTTACAACGGTTCTGCTGCAGGGGCACCATGGGGAGCTAGAAGTATAAACGGATTTGTGGAAGGATGGTTTGTATATAGCGATGATACGAAAAACAGTCTGTTGGCTTGTTCTTCTTCTGCAAGTGGAGAAATATCAATTCCCAATAGTGTCACAACCATTGGAGATAGGGCTTTCTGTGATTGTAGCAGTATGACTTCCATCGAAATTCCTAATAGTGTCACAAACATTGGGGAAGAAGCTTTTACAGATTGCGATGGTTTGACCTCCGTGACTATTCCTAATAGTGTCATAAACATTGGATCTGATGCTTTCTGTAGTTGCTCTGGTTTAATTGCTATTGAAATTCCTCATAACGTTATAAATATTGGGAACTTTGCTTTCAGGTGTTGCAGGGGTTTGACCTCCGTGACAATCCCCAATAGTGTCGCAAGTATTGGATATAATGCTTTCTATGGTTGCACGAGTTTGATTCTTAAGATACCTGAACGCTTTCGTGGAAAAGTTAATGTGTCGGATTGTAAAGAAGTTATTTACTATTGATATTCACTACATTCTAAATAAACGGAGTATGCCGATAGCCGAATAGTAAAGTGGAGCCAATAAAAAATCGCAGAAGAAAATAAATCAATTCTCTTAGCCCCTTCATCCGCCTGTCCACCGCAGGCGGATTTTTGTGGTAAATTATCGAACAAAATACCACAAAATTTACATTTGCTTAACGGAATAAGCAATTTTTTTGTAAAAATGCTTATTGGATTAAGCATTTAGAAAGACGGTAAGCAGATTGCATATGTTCCTAATGCTTTTATAGCAGCCGATGGTATTGAATATGCTTTAGGTAATAAAATTCCTCTTTGGCTCTTTGGATTCCTGTATTAGCATTTGTTCAAAGCCCGATAGAGAGAAGTTCTATAAAACAAGCTTTATTCCTCATAATCCGCCGGCCTATCCGCTGGCGGATTGTTATACTTGCCGCGTTTCTTCTTACGTCGTCCATTGCCCGGCATGCTATGCCGTCTATATAAAAATTTGCACTGAGAAAAGTGAGATTTCTCAGAATTCTCACATTTCTCACTTTTCTCACATCATTTTTTATAAATTCGCCCCTCCTCCTGAACGCGACCGTTAGTGGTTCTTGTATATTCTTAGTCATCCGTTAACCATTACCGAGGGTATGTCGATGGCATATCAAGGGTATGTCAAGGTACAAAACAAACAAGCGCCAGAAAGGCGCTTGTTTGATAAATTATGAAGTGTCAAATGACAAATTGCAAATGTCAAATGTCTATCATTCCATCGTGTCCTCCATTGAGTCACCGACGATCTTTCGGTAGAGCTCCTTCGGATCGGTAGCCTTGCGGATGATCTCGTGCAGGTCTTCGATCTTCACGCGGTCTTGCTCCATCGTATCGCGGTGGCGGATGGTAACACAACCGTCATTGAGTGTGTCGTGATCAACGGTGATGCAGAACGGCGTACCGATAGCATCCTGGCGGCGGTAACGCTTGCCGATAGAGTCTTTCTCGTCGTAAGCTACCTTGAAATCGAACTTTAACTCGTTCATGATCTCGCGTGCTTTCTCAGGCAGACCGTCTTTCTTCACGAGCGGCATGATACAAGCCTTCACCGGTGCCAGAACAGCCGGCAGATGCAGTACCACACGGGTGTCGCCGCCTTCGAGTTGCTGTTCCTCGTAGCTTGAGCACATCACGCTCAGGAACATACGATCCACACCGATAGAAGTCTCGATGACGTACGGCGTATAGCTTTGGTTCAACTCTGGGTCGAAGTACTCGATCTTCTTGCCGCTATATTTGGCGTGCTGGCTGAGATCGAAATTCGTACGGCTGTGGATGCCCTCCACCTCCTTGAATCCGAACGGCATGAGGAACTCGATGTCGGTTGCCGCATTGGCATAGTGCGCCAGTTTGTCATGGTCGTGGAAACGGTATTTCTCATCGCCCAGACCCAGTGCTTTGTGCCATTTGAGGCGGAACTGCTTCCAGTGCTCGAACCATTTGAGTTCAGAACCCGGACGAACGAAGAACTGCATCTCCATCTGCTCGAACTCACGCATGCGGAACACGAACTGACGCGCTACAATCTCGTTGCGGAATGCCTTACCGATCTGCGCGATACCGAAAGGTATCTTCATGCGGCCGGTTTTCTGCACGTTGAGGAAGTTGACGAAGATACCTTGTGCGGTCTCCGGACGGAGATAAATCTTCATTGCGCCGTCTGCCGTCGAACCCATCTCGGTTTGGAACATCAGGTTGAACTGACGCACGTCGGTCCAGTTACGGGTGCCGGAAATCGGGCAGACAATCTCTTCGTCGAGGATAATCTGTTTGAGTTCGGCAAGGTTGTTGTCGTTCATCGCCTTGGCATAACGCTCATGGAGTGCTTCGCGCTTGGCGATATGCTCTTTCACACGCTCGTTGGTTGCTTTGAACATCTCTTCGTCAAAACTCTCACCGAAACGCTTGCGGGCTTTCTCCACTTCTTTGGCGATCTTGTCGTCGTACTTGGCGATCTGGTCTTCGATCAGCACGTCCGCGCGGTAACGTTTCTTGCTGTCACGGTTGTCAATCAGCGGATCGTTGAACGCATCCACATGCCCCGAAGCCTTCCAGGTAGTAGGGTGCATGAAGATAGCCGCGTCAATACCGACGATGTTCTCGTGCAGCAGCGTCATCGAGTCCCACCAGTAACGCTTGATATTGTTCTTTAACTCCACGCCGTTCTGACCGTAGTCATACACAGCGCCAAGACCGTCGTAGATCTCGCTGGACGGGAAAACAAAGCCGTATTCCTTGCAATGCGCAACGATCTTCTTAAATGTTTCTTCTTGTGTCTGTTGTGCCATATTACATGTAATTTAGTATTCAAAACAAAAACGGCTACAAAGATACGACATTTTTTGCATATGTGCAAATAAAATAAAATTTTCTTGCATTTTCTTGCGTATGTCAGAATTTTTCAGTACTTTTGCGCCGCAAAAGTGTGTGAAATAAATGAAAGAGTTAAAATGTCCCAAATGTGGCAGTACGTTCACCGTTGACGAGGCGGATTATGCGTTGTTGCTCAGTCAGGTCAAGAACAGTGAGTTCGAGACCGAGTTGTCGCGCCGCATACATGAGTTGGAGCAGACGCAGCAAGCGCGTATACAAGCGGAGAAAGCCGTCGAGGAGGCGCGTCTGCAAGCGGAGCAACTGCGTCGCGAGCAGCAATTCAACCAGCAGTTGCAGGCTAAAGAGCAAGTGCTGCAGTCTTTGCAGACTCAGATCGCGAATGCGGAGCAACAGAAACAGCTGGCGGTGGCGCAGGTAAGGCAGAAAGCAACGGAAGAGTACCTCAAGAAAGACCAGGAATTGTCAACTCTGCGCACACAGATGACCGAACAGTTGAAAGCGATGCAGGAGCAGGTGGCTTATTACAAAGATATGAAACTGCGCCTGTCCACGAAAATGGTTGGCGAGACATTGGAGCAGCATTGCGCTACGGAGTTCGCCCGTATCCGGCCGCTCTTCCCGAATGCCTATTTCGAGAAAGACAACGAAGTGGTGGAGGGTACCAAAGGCGATTTCGTCTTCCGTGACAAGAGTGACGACGGAGTGGAGTATATATCCATCATGTTCGAGATGAAGAACGAGAACGACGAGACGGCCACCAAGCATAAGAACGAAGATTTTCTTGCCAAACTGGACGCGGACCGCAAGAAGAAAAACTGCGAGTATGCGGTACTCGTCTCCATGCTCGAGCCGGAGAGTGATCTGTACAACGGCGGTATTGTGGATATGAACCATCGGTTTGAGAAGATGTATGTCATCCGTCCGCAGTTCTTCGTGCCGCTCATCACGTTGCTGTGCCAGGCTAACCGCAAGAGTTTAGACGCCAAGCGCGAACTGGCGCTCGTCAAAGCACAGCAGATAGACGTAACCAATTTCGAGGAGAAACTGACGGCATTCAAGGACGGCTTCACCCGCAATGTGCGGCTGGCCAATGAGCGTTTTGCCGATGCCATCGATGAGATAGACAAGACTATCGCCCACCTGACCAAGGTGCGCGAGAACCTCGTCAAGTCAGGCGACAACCTCAACGCCGCAGACAAGAAACTGCAGGACGTAACCATCAAACGCCTGACGTACGGCAATCCGACAATGAAGGCGAAGTTTGACGAAATCAAAAAGTGATAAGTGAAAAGAAAAATATATGAGCAAAAAAGAAATTCAATTTAGTCTGGTGTACCGCGACATGTGGCAGAGTAGCGGTAAGTATGTTCCGCGAAAGGACCAACTGGCGCGCGTTGCGCCCGTCATTATTGACATGGGGTGTTTTGACCGCGTGGAGACCAACGGCGGTGCGAGTGAACAAGTGAACTTGTTGTACGGAGAGAACCCGAATCAGGCGGTGCGTACGTTCACCAAACCGTTCAATGAAGCGGGCATCAAGACCCACATGTTGGACCGCGGTCTGAACGCGCTGCGCATGAATCCCGTGCCTGCGGACGTGCGTAAACTGATGTATAAGGTAAAGCACGCGCAAGGTGTAGATATCACCCGTATTTTCTGCGGTCTGAACGACCCGCGAAATATCATTCCGTCTATCAAATGGGCGAAAGAAGCCGGCATGACCGCGCAGGCAACGATGTGTATGACGTACTCGCCGGTTCATACCGTAGAGTATTATGTTAACCTTGCGGAGCAACTAATAGAAGGTGGTGCGCAAGAGATTTGTCTGAAGGACATGGCTGGTATCGGCCGTCCGACGATGTTAGGAAAGATTGTAGCGGCTATCAAGGCCAAACATCCCGATATCATCATCCAATACCATGGTCATACAGGACCGGGCTTCAGTGTCGCTTCGATGCTGGAAGTAGCCAAAGCCGGCTGTGACGTGCTCGACGTGGCGATAGAGCCGCTGTCATGGGGTATGGTTCACCCGGATGTGATAACCATTCAGGCTATGCTGCGCGAGGCCGGATTCTTAGTGAAGGATATCAATATGAAGGCCTATATGCAAGCGCGTAAACTCACGCAGGAGTTCATTGATGACTTCCTCGGCTACTGGATCGATCCGCGTAACAGCAAGATGACCTCTCTGCTCGTAGGTTGCGGCCTGCCGGGTGGCATGATGGGTAGTCTCATGGCTGACCTGAAGGGCTTGCATGCCGCTATCAACGCCAACCTCAAGAAGCGCGGCGAGAAAGAACTGAGTGAGGACGAACTGCTGGTGGAACTCTTCCAGGAAGTGCAACGCGTGTGGCCGATGCTCGGTACTCCGTGTCTGGTAACGCCGTTCAGCCAATATGTGAAGAACGCCGCGTTGATGAATATCTTCAGCCGCTCAATGGGCGAGAAACCTTTCACGCGTATGGATCCGGCGATGTGGGGCATGATCCTCGGCAAGTCCGGCAAACTGCCCGGAACACTGGCTTCCGAGATCATCGAACTGGCCAAAGAGAAAGGTTTCGAGTTCTATACGGACGACCCGCAGAAACTGTATCCGGACGTGCTGCCGCAGTACATCAAAGAGATGAAAGAACTCGGTTGGGACCGCGGACAAGACGACGAAGAGTTGTTCGAGTTCGCTATGCACGAGAAGCAATACCGCGAGTACAAATCCGGTTTGGCAAAAGAGCAGTTCAACAAAGACCTCGCTGAAAGAATGCAGAAAGCCGGCAAAGAAGTGCCGGAGAAATTGCGTCAATACTTGCCGCAGGCTCAGCCTTCAGCCGTTTCAGACCTGCATCAGCCATCAGATGATCTCGCAGCTGTCGCGATGGCACTACACCTTGCCCAAGGCAAACAGCATAAAGAAGGTATCATCGAGTTGCCGCACGTACACTCTACAGCATGGAATAATAAACATTATATGTTGAAATAGACCGCCCTATGGGCTAAAAGAATAAAGACCGCTTCTTTACTCTTTATTCCTTTAGTGAACAAAGTGAACGATCCTTAATCAAAAAAAATATGAAAAAGTACAATTTTAATGCGGGTCCGAGTATTCTCCCGCAAGAAGTAATCAAACAAACCGCAGAGGCTGTCATTGATTTTCAGGGTGAAGGCTTGTCGGTACTGGAGATTTCGCACCGCGCGAAGTATTTCCAACCTGTTATGGATGAGGCAGAGGCCCTGATGAAAGAGCTTCTTAATATTCCGGATGGCTATCGCGTACTCTTCCTCGGTGGCGGTGCGAGCCTGCAGTTCTGCATGGTTCCGTTCAACCTTCTGGAGAAGAAAGCGGCTTACCTGAATACCGGCGTATGGTCGAAGAAAGCACTCAAAGAGGCAAAGGGCTTCGGTGAGGTAGTGGAAGTGGCTGCCAGTACGGATTCAATCCCGACGGACTATGAGATTCCTCAGGATGCAGATTATTTCCATATCACGACCAACAATACCATCTTCGGTACCGAGATCAACGATGAGAAACTCGCGGAGATCTATCGCAAGAAAGGCAATGTGCCTTTGGTAGCCGACATGAGTTCGGATATCCTGAGCCGTCCGATCGACGTGAGCCAGTACGATATCATCTACGGCGGTGCGCAGAAGAACCTCGCGCCGGCCGGTGTGACCTTTGTCATCATCAAAGAGAGTTGCCTCGGTAAGGTGAGCCGTTATATACCGACGATGCTGAATTACCAGACGCATATCGAAGGTGGTTCGATGTTCAACACGCCTCCTGTATTGCCGGTTTATACGGCTGTGTTAACCCTTCGTTGGTTGAAAGCGAACGGTGGTGTGAAGTGGGTCGAGGCACGTAACAAGGCGAAAGCAGACTTGTTATATAAATGCCTGGACGAGTCGAAGTTGTTCATGCCGACCATCTCGAAGAAAGAAGATCGCAGCCGCATGAATATCTGCTTCGTCTTCAAACCGGGCTTTGAGGACCTGCAAGATGACTTCTTCAAGTTTGCTACTGCCAAGGGTATGGTAGGTATCAAGGGTCACCGCTTGGTAGGCGGTTTCCGCGCGAGCTGCTATAACGCCATGGACCTTGAGGGCGTGCAAGCACTTGTTGATTGTATCAAAGAATACGAGAAATTACACTAATTATGGGTTACTCTTATATTTTACCTACGGATCGGCATCGGATACCGACTTCTACGGGCAAGACTATAGAACTCACTACATTGATTAAACCTATGAAAGTATTAGTAGCAACAGAAAAACCCTTCGCGAAAGTGGCCGTTGACGGTATTCGCGAAGTGGTGGAGGGCGCAGGTTATGAACTCGCGCTGCTCGAGAAATATACAGACAAACAGCAGTTGTTAGACGCTGTGTCTGATGCAGACGCACTCATCATCCGTTCGGATGTGGTGGATGCTGCAGTGTTGGATGCCGCCAAGCAACTGAAGATCGTGGTTCGTGCCGGTGCCGGATACGATAACATCGACCTCGATGCCGCTACCGCCCACAAGGTGGTGGCAATGAACACACCGGGACAGAATAGTAATGCCGTGGCGGAACTGGCATTGGGTCTGATGGTCTATGCCGTGCGTAATTTCTACAACGGCACAAGCGGAACCGAACTCAAAGGCAAGAAACTCGGTATTCATGCCTTTGGTAATGTCGGTCGCAACGTGGCGCGCATCGCGCAGGGCTTCGGAATGGATGTCTATGCCTACGATGCGTATTGCCCGGACGAGGCGATGACAGCCGCTAACGTAAAACCCGTTCATAGCGCAGAGGAATTATACAAAACTTGCGACATTGTTAGTCTGCATATTCCCGCTACCGCAGAGACCAAAAACAGCATCAACCATGATCTCGTCAACCTCATGCCGAAGGGTGGTGTGCTTGTGAACACCGCACGCAAGGAAGTGATTGACGAGGAAGGGCTGATCGCTCTGCTGCAGGAGCGTACTGACTTGAAGTACATGACTGATATTATGCCTATTGCGGATGCGAAGTTCCGTACACTTTTTGAAGGACGCTACTTCGCAACCCCGAAGAAGATGGGTGCACAGACGGCAGAAGCCAACATCAATGCCGGTATTGCAGCGGCAAAGCAGATCGTGGACTTCATCAAAAATGGTAATACACGCTTCCAGGTTAACAAATAAATTGAAAGCAGAAAAATGAAAGGAAAAAAGACATATAATGAATGGTTGGGATTACTCATCCTTTCATTTTTCATTCTTCATTTTTCACCTTCCTACGCGCTGCCGATGAATATAAGGTGTACCGGCGCCCACGAAGTCGATGGCGCGGATACTTTGTTCTTTTTCGCCAATGAGATACATGTACAGTCGTTAATCGGAGAGGTGGATTGGTATTCTACGGCGACAGGCACACCGGTTCAAACCGGATCGGAAGATTTCTATCCCGATGATGGCGGGTATTACATCGTCAAAAACGGGGTGGAATACAGTCCGTTCTATGTGTTCCGTTGCCAGACGTCGGCATTGCAAATGACGGTTGATGCCAATTGTGATAACACCATTCTGCGTATCACCGGCGATGTGAATCCCTACACCTATATCCGGCGTAATGGGACACGGGGTACGTATAAACGCAACTGCTCGGTAGAATATACCGCGCTGGCGTGGAATGGTACCGAATGGGCAGATTCAGCCGTTTTGACGACGGTAACCTTGTCCGAGGCAGTGCGCCTGCCGGCGATGTTTACCGCAACGCCTGTTCAGCTATGCTACGATACCGATATCCGTGAGACCTTGGGTTTGGCTCCTGCATGCGTAGCAGGAGAACTGGTGGAAGACGATGTGACGGCAGTGGCTATGCAACTGACTTCTTTGGCTGTGGCACGCGGAAAAGAGGGAGAGAAGAGCAATGAGTTGAATCGTCCGACGCGTCAGGATATCATTACTGCTACGACGTTGGAGGACTATAGTGGTGCCCTGGAGGTCGCTTTCTATACGAACCCGACTCCCGCGGTGCAGTTCTACCGATGGACGATATACAAGGCGTCCGAAGTCATCGCTACGCGAAATGACAAGGATATACGCTATATCTTCTCCGAACCGGGTAGTTACCGTGTGGTATGTGCGGTAAGCAACCAGCAATGTGTGACCGACTCGATGTCGATGATTGTCAATATCTCAGAGTCCTATCTGGCCGTACCGAATTTCTTCACGCCAGGCGGTTCGTGTCCGAATGCCGAGTTCCGCGTAGCGTACCGTTCGTTGCGTGAGTTCCACTGCTGGGTTTATAACCGATGGGGTAAATTAGTGTATGAGTGGACGGATCCCGCCAAGGGGTGGGATGGTACGATTAACGGCCGTCTGGCTGCTGATGGCGCCTACTACTATGTCGTGCGTGCGCTGGGTACGGATGCCCCGAAGAATGCAGGATATATAGGCATTAAGGCTACGTATCAGAAGAAGAAACAGAACGGCGATGAGTCGGTGATTGGCGTGTACCAGTTATCCGGAGATATCAATCTTATTCGCTGCAGAAAATAAATATTAACTTCGGTATATCGACATATCGGTATATCGACATATCGAAAAAACAAATGAGAAAATTACTGACTATGGCTCTTGCCACCACTGTATTGGCCGCCACTGCGGCTACTAATCCGTTCTTTGAATACAAGAACTGGAAGACGCCGCACGGCACGTACCCGTTCAACGAGATCCACGCGGAGCATTATATGCCTGCCTTTGAAGAGGCAATGAAGCGTGGCTTGCAGGAGATCGATGATATCGTCAACAATCCTGCTGCTCCTACTTTTGCCAACACAATCGAGGCATATGAGGCTTCCGGCGAGATGTTAGGCATTGTAGCAGGCTGTTTCTATAACCTCACGAGCGCAGAGACCAACGACACCTTGCAGCAGATTGAGATGGAGTTGAGCCCGAAGATGTCGGAGTATTCCGCTACGATTCGTCTCAACGAAGGTCTCTTCAAGCGTATCAAGGCCGTTTATGACCAGCGCGACAAACTCAAACTGAATAAGGCGCAATACAAGTTACTCGAGGATATATACGATAGTTTTGCCAATAACGGCGCCAACCTGAGTCCCGAAGACAAAGAGGTGTACCGCGAGTTAAGTGCCAAACTGAGCAAACTGACTCTTCAGTATGGTCAGAACGTACTCAAAGCAACTAATGCCTGGACTATGCTCCTCACGGATGAATCGCTGTTGGCCGGCCTGAACGACGACACGAAAGCCATGCTGCGTGAGAATGCGGAGAAAAAAGGACTGGACGGCTGGTTGCTGAACCTCAAGCCGACGACCACTCGTCCGGTGATGCAGGACCTGGACAACCGTGACATCCGTCGTGAGTTGTATATGGCGAATGCAGGTCGTTGTATCGGTGGTGAATTCGATAATACGGCGCTTATCGTCGAGATCGTGAATACCCGCTTGGCAATCGCCAAACTCTTCGGCAAAAAGAACTATGCCGTGAAGGCCCTTGATAAACGAATGGCGGAGACTCCCGAGAATGTGTACAAGTTGTTGGATCAACTGCGCGATGCGTATATGCCTGCGGCGCTGGAGGAGGTAAAGGAAGTAGAGGATTATGCCCATGCGCACGGCTTCTATGCCGCACATCTGCAACCTTGGGACTTCAGCTACTACAGCAAGAAACTCAAAAAAGAGAAATACGACATCTCCGATGACGACTTGCGTCCGTATTTCGAATTGGAGAACGTGAAGAAGGGCGTGTTCGGCTTGGCAGAGCGCTTGTATGGAATCAAATTCAAAGAAAACAAGAAGATTCAGGTGTATCATCCGGAAGTGACGGCGTATGAGGTATTTGACGAGAAAGGCAAGTTCCTCGCTGTGTATTACGCGGACTTCCATCCGCGGGACGGCAAGCGCGGCGGCGCCTGGATGAACGATTTCCAGCCGCAGTATATCAAAGGCAAGAAAGACCATCGTCCGCATATCGTGAATGTGATGAACTTTACACGCCCGACAGCGGAGAAACCGGCATTGTTCACTTATGATGAGGTACGCACCTTCCTGCATGAGTTCGGTCATGGCCTGCACGGCATGTTGACGCGCTGCCAGTATGGCTCGCAAAGCGGAACCAACGTGCCGCGTGATTTCGTGGAGTTGCCATCGCAGTTCAATGAGAACTTCATTGACGAGAAAGAGTTTCTCGATACTTTCGCCAAACATTACAAAACCGGCGCAACACTGCCGCAGGACTTGTTGGATAAGATGCATGCTTCGCAAACTTACCTGGCTGCTTATTCATGCGTACGTCAACTCAGCTTCGGCTACCTCGACATGAGCTGGCATACCCTGGAGCAGCCGTTTGCCGCCAATGAGAGTCTCGGTACTACCGAATCGGTCATCCGCTTCAGTGACAAGGCAATGGAGCAAGTGCAGGTACTGCCGAACGTACCAGGTACGCAAATGGCTACGGCCTTTACGCACATCTTCTCCGGCGGATACGCAGCAGGTTACTATAGCTATAAATGGTCGGAGTTGCTCGATGCGGATGCTTTCTCGGTATTCAAGGAGGCACAGAAGAAGAGCGGCACTATCTTCGACAAGAAAGCTGCTAAGCGTTTCCGTGAGAATATCCTGGAGAAGGGTGGTACAGAGAAAGCAATGGATCTGTATAAACGTTTCCGCGGCGGAGAACCGACCATCAATGCGTTGTTGGAACGCGATGGTATCAAAGTGCAGGAGATCAAATAAAGAAAGGTCCCTATAAAAGCGAAAACAGGCGTCATCCCGACGTCTGTTTTTCTTAGGTATTAGTCTGTTTATTTAAGGTACAAAAAAGATTGGCTTGTTTAATTTTGGATCCCCTTTTCTGAAATCCGGTGCAAAGGTACTGCTTTTTTTTAATATGTGCAAATAATTTTATATGTTATGCAGCATATTTTGCTAAGTTGACTTTGCAAAATAGTCATTTTTGCAGAAAAAGACTATTTCCACTCCAATTCAATGACCTCCAAATTATCTATTTTGCTGCCATCGATGGTAAATCGCAGCAGTGTTTGGCAGGGTTGCCATCCTTGTTTGCCGGCGGCCCCCGGATTCATCGTCAGGAATTTAAACTGCGAATCGTATTGTACCTTTAATATATGACTGTGTCCGCATACGAACAGGTCTATACGATGATTCGGGTCATCGTAGTTCTCGAGCGCTTTGCGGAACATAGGAATCAACCACGGATTGTAATGCCCCGGATAACCGCCGATGTGCGTCATAAACACATTCACATCTTCAACGCGGAAACGATAGAACTCATCCAGGGTATAACGGACATCTCCGCCGTCCATGTTTCCGAAAACGGCGCGTGTGGGCTTGAATTCCCGTAATTTGCGCAACACCTCATCGCTGCCTATATCACCCGCATGCCAGATCTCATCGACATCTTTGAAATGTTCGTAGATGCGTTTGTCCAACAAACCATGCGTGTCGCTTAACAGGCCTATCCGAGTCATTTGCGCGTCAGTTTATCCAGAGTAAAAATTGAAGCTACAATCGCTATCACAGCGATGGAAGCGAAGAATACCACGTCGCGCAGATCCAAGACACCGCGCGAGAGGGAAGAGTAGTGATCCTGCAGCAACACCCAGTAGAGAACGAAACACACCAGTGCGCCGCAGATGAAACAAACAATCTGACTCTTGCTGAAAGTAGCGCATAACAGGCCGATGGCCATAAATGTGCCGCTCAGAAGAATCAGACCTATAAACGAACCCATAAACGCGCCGCTATCGAGGTTACCCATGGGTTCGGCCATATAGGCCACTACGAAGTAGTGAATGAAGCAAGGCAGCAGGCCGATGAGAACCAGTGTCCATGCTGCGAAATACTTACCGAGTACAATGCGGGTAAGAGATACGGGCTTGGTGCGTATCAAATCCCAGATACCACTTTGCCGCTCTTCCGAGAACAGACGCATCGTCAGGGCAGGGCAGAGCAGCATGAATAACCAAGGACTCAACTGAAACAGTCCGTCCACCTGGGCATATCCCGAATCAATGATGTTCCACTGACCCGGGATAACCCAAAGGAATAGACTGATCGCCAAAAGGTACAAGCCGATGACAATGTACGCTATCGGCGTCGAGAAATAATATGTCAGTTCTTTACGATACATTAATGTTTAACTTCGATATCTTTGTTGACAGGAGTCTTCGGGAAGAATATCCAGAAGAGGATAGCCACCACCAGCGCAAAGCCAGCAAAGATGTACCATGCTTCTTTCCATCCGTCCCATACGGCGATAGGTCCCCGTGCAACTACCTCTTCCGCCATCACCAGTTTATTCACGATAGCTTGAGCCGAGAGCGTACCGATGGTGGCACCAAGACCATTGGTCATCATCATAAACAACCCTTGTGCCGAAGAACGCTGCGCAGGCTCTGTCTCCTGATCTACATATAACGCACCGGAGATATTAAAGAAATCAAACGCAAAGCCGTACACTACACAACTGAGGATAAAGAGTATCACGCCCGGGAAACCGGGATTACCGGCACCGAAGAAACCGAAACGGAATACCCATGCAAACATCGCCATCAACATCACATTCTTGATGCCGAACCGCTTGAGGAAGAACGGAATAGCAAGGATACAGAGTGCCTCGCAAATCTGGCTGATAGAGATCAGGATATTTGCGTGCTGCACGCCGAAAGTATTAGCAAACTCCTCTATAGCGCCAAACGAAGTGATAAACGGATTGGCATATGAGTTGGTGACTTGCAGACACATACCTAACAGCATCGAGAAAATGAAGAATAACGCCATTTTCTTTTGTTTGAAGAGAGTGAATGCTTTCAATCCCAGCGCTTCTACTAAATCTACACTGCCTTCTGTTTTCTTTATCTCACATGCCGGAAGTGTCAGTGAATATCCAGCTAAGAGGAGACTCAGACCGCCGCTAACCACAAACTGCCAAGGGGTTGCCTGGAAACCAAGCAGGTCGATACACCACATTGTAGCGATAAATCCTACCGTTCCGAAAACACGGATCGGCGGGAAATCTTTCACGGTGTCCATGTTTGCTTTGACCAATGCATTGAATGCTACGGAGTTCGTCAGCGCGATAGTTGGCATGAAGAATGCTACGGATATGGTATACAGCGAGAATAGCGTACCGAAATGCACGTCTCCGGCTGTATAGGCGTATAAACCCGCTGCGCACATGAATAGACCGGCTAAGGCATGGCACAGACTAAGCGTTTTTTGAGCTTGTATCCATCGGTCCGCTACAATACCCATCAGCGCAGGCATGAAGAGACTCACTACACCCTGGATGGAATAGAACCAACCGATATGCTGACCCATTCCCTGTTTGAACAGGTAGGTACCCATTGAGGTTAAGTACGCGCCCCATACAGCGAACTCCAGGAAGTTCATGACGATGAGGCGAATCTGTAAAGATCTGTTTTTCATAATAGTATTGTTTGTTATAATGTGATTGCGTGAAGGCGGTATTACGAGCTAAAACTCACTTGTGAAGTGGAATGTGATATGCTTGTAATCCTGCTGCGCCATACTGAGCACGTAGGCGCTGTCGGCCATGAACACGTCTCGGCCTTCTTTGTCGTACGCCATGTACTGCGCCTTGCGTTTCTTGAAGGTGTCGAGTTCGGCATCGTCGTCGGACTCTATCCAGCAGGCTTTGTACATCTGTAATGGTTGCCATTTGCATTTGGCTTGATATTCATGCTCCAGACGGTATTGAATGACCTCAAACTGCAGCTGTCCTACGGTGCCGATGATCTTACGGCCATTGAGCTGGCTCACAAAGAGTTGCGCCACACCTTCGTCCATCAGCTGGTTCACACCCTTGTCAAGCTGTTTCTGCTTCATCGGGTCCGCGTTGTCGATATATTTGAACATCTCCGGCGAGAAGGACGGCAGTCCTTTGAAATGCAGTTTCTCACCTGCGGTGAGGGTGTCGCCGATCTTGAAGTTTCCGGTGTCCGGTAAGCCTACAATATCGCCTGCAAAAGCTTCATCGACGGTCTCTTTCTTCTGCGCCATGAAGCACGTTGGAGCGGCAAATCGCATCTGCTGGTCTTTGCGCACGTGATAATAATAGGTGTTGCGCAGGAATTTTCCGCTGCATATCTTGAAGAACGCAATACAAGAGCGGTGATTCGGGTCCATGTTCGCGTGAATCTTGAAGCAGAATGCCGTGAACTTGTCTTCCATCGGTTCTACGGTACGTTCTTCGGCAGTCACGGGACGAGGGGAGGGGGCGTTCTCGACAAAGAAGTCCAGCAACTCCTGTACACCGACTGTCTTGTATGCCGAGCCGAAGAATACCGGCGCTAACTCGCCGCGCAAGTATGCTTCCTCGTCAAATTCCGGGTACACGCCATCTACCATCTCCAGGTCTTCTGCCAACTTGCCGTTAACGTCCTTTGGACGTTTGTTAAGTGCGAAGACGGACTCAAACTTCAAGCCTTGTCCGTTCGCCCATGATACAGGCGTCACTTTGATTTGTAACTCGCGCTCCACTTCGTCCATCAGATCGAACGGATCTTTGCCTTCACGGTCCATTTTGTTCATGAATACCATGACAGGCGTCTTGCGCATCCGGCAGACTTCCATCAGACGGCGAGTCTGTGTCTCCACACCCTTGGCGGAGTCAATCACTACTATAGCGCTGTCAACGGCCGTCAGCGTGCGGAACGTATCTTCCGCAAAATCCTGGTGACCCGGAGTATCGAGAATATTAATATGGTAATCGCGGTAGTCGAAACCCATGACGGAGGTCGCTACGGAAATACCACGTTGTTTCTCAATCTCCATCCAGTCGGAGGTAGCGGTCTTACGGATCTTATTGCTCTTTACGGCGCCGGCTACGTGGATAGCACCGCCGTAGAGCAGCAGTTTCTCGGTCAGCGTGGTCTTTCCGGCATCAGGGTGCGATATAATCGCAAAAGTCCGGCGGCGTAATATCTCGTTTTGATCAGCGGAGGGTAGCATGGAATTTCTCTTCGAACGTTGCCTTCAAGCGATTCATAATATTCTCTATCTGCGTGTCTTTGAGCGTGTTGTCAGGGTCTTGGAGAATGAAACTCAAAGCGTAGGATTTCTTGCCTTCTTCGAGGTTCTTGCCTTCATAGACATCGAAGAGGAACACATTTTTCAGCAGTTTCTTCTCGGTGCTGAAGGCGGCACGCGCGAGGTCTGCGAACTCAACGGATTTGTCCACGAGCAACGCAAAGTCGCGTTTTACCTCCGGATATTTGGGCAGGTCGGTAATGACCGCTTTGTATTGCTTGTTCTGCTTGAGCAACTGGTTCCAGTCGAGGTCGGCATAGAATACGTCCTGGTCGATATCAAATGCTTTCAGCACTTTGCGAGCGACGATGCCGATATAACCCAAGGCTTTACCATTAGCGGCTTTGAGTACCAGGCCGTCCTGGAACAACTCGTTCTCCAGATGTTCTACCGTCACTTTGGCAAGGTCCACTCCCATACGCACAAAGATGTTGTTTACGTATGCATGGAGCTCGTAGAACGAACTCTTCTCCTCGCGGCGCACCCAACTCTGCGCGGTCTTGTTACCTGTCAGCCATAGTCCGAAATGCGGTTCCTCGGAATAAGCTTTTAACGGGTCATTTTGAATTAATTCGGGATTTTTAATTTTTAATTCACCATTATAGTGATAGCAGTTGCCGAACTCATACAGACGCAGGTCGCTGTTCTTGCGGTTGGCGTTGCGGGCGATAGACTCAAGTCCTCCGAAGAGGAGCGTCTGACGCATCACGCCGAGGTCGCTGCTCAACGGGTTCATGATCTTCACGCACGTGTCAAGAGTCAGTTGTTGCAGCTGCTCGTAGTATGACACCTTGGTTAGCGAGTTATTGAGGATCTCGTAGAAGCCCTGCGCGGTCAGTTGCTCCGAAATACGACGGCGTAACTGCTCAGGATTAGGCTTGATGCCGTACGCCAGGCTTGTGTTCAGTTTCTCGGGAAACTCTACGTTGTCATAACCGTATATACGAAGTATATCTTCTACCACGTCGCACTCGCGTTGTACATCCACGCGGTAACGTGGTACGCCGAGTTGCCAAATTGCGTCGTCTTTGCTCTTTATCTCAATCTCTAAGGCACGGAGAATAGTCTCAATGGCGTCCTCGCCGATGGCTTTGCCGATCAAACTGTTCACGCGGTGGATGTCGATGGTCACAGGGAAGGGCTCCCAAGCAGTTTGGCCGTTGTCAGTTACATCCATCGCTATCTGTCCGCCGGCTACTTCCTGAATCAGCAGAGCCGCGCGCTTGAGCACGTAGGGAGTGTTGTTCGGATCGCAACCGCGCTCGTAGCGGAACGAGGCGTCCGTCTGCAACTGATGGCGACGGCTGGTCTTGCGGATGGTCACCGGATCAAAATAAGCGCTCTCAAGGAACACATTCTTGGTGTGCTCTGTCACACCGCTCTCCAGACCACCGAACACACCGGCGATACACATCGCTTCTTCGCTGTTGGCAATCATCAGGTCGCGTTCGTTCATCTCACGTTCTACGCCGTCCAAAGTCACGAATTTCTCGCCTTGTTTGGCATAGCGCACATGAATCTCGTGACCTTTGATCTTGTCGGCATCGAAAGCGTGCAAAGCCTGGCCGCACTCATGCAGCACGAAGTTCGTCACATCCACGATGTTGTTGATCGGCCGCAAACCAATCGCCAAAAGGCTGTTCTTGAGCCAGTCCGGCGACTCTTTGATCTCAACGCCCTTGATGCTCACGCCTGTATAACGCGGGCATGCCTCCGGCGCATCGATTGTAACTCTTATCGGCAGTTCATGGTTATCCACCTTGAACGCCTCCACACTCGGTTTATGAAGGCTGACTCCTGAATGTTGATGGCTCTTGTAGTACGCGTACAAATCACGCGCTACGCCGTAATGGGACGCGGCGTCGGAGCGGTTCGGAGTGATATCCACTTCGATGATCGTGTCATCCTGCACGTTGTAATACTCGCGGGCGGTCATGCCTACCGGAGTGTCCGGCGGCAGCACGATGATACCTGCGTGGTCGGTTCCTACGCCGATCTCGTCTTCGGCACAAATCATACCGCACGAGTCCTCGCCGCGAAGCTTGCCTTTCTTGATAGTAAAACTCTGGTCGCCGTCATAGAGCACGGTGCCGATGGTGGCGACAATCACTTTCTGTCCCGCCGCTACGTTGGGCGCACCGCAAACAATCTGCAAGGGCTCAGCCTCGCCGATATTCACGGTCGTCAAATGCAAATGGTCGGAATTGGGGTGGGGAACGCAGGTTAACACTTCGCCTACTACGAGGCCTTTTAACCCGCCGCGGATGGTCTCTACTGTCTCAACGGTTCCTACCTCGAGACCAATGGAGGTCAGGATCTTTGCTACGGTTTCAGCGTCATCCTTCAGGTCAATATAACGCTTCAACCAATTGTACGAAATATTCATTGTTTGTTGTTCTGTTAGTTCTTGTTTTGTCCCGATGGTTAATCGGGTGTCGAGTCTCTCGACCACAAATCGGCTGCAAAGGTACAACTTTTTTTTGACATGTGCAAGCGCGCGCGATCTTTTTTACAATTATTCGATATTGTGCGGCCGCATAAAGCCCGCCGGATCGTCTTGCGTGTCGTTCTCCATCCCTTGTACGGCAAAATGGATCTGGTTCTTTCCGAACCGCTCGTTGATGGTGTCTATGGCACGCATCAGCCGTTTCTGCCGGGACGTGTCTTCGGCGGCTTGCGGCGCAAAGAGGTCCAACTGCACACCGGAATTGCTCTGCAACTGCGAGAGAATCACCCCCGCCTGTTTGTACTGGTAACGCGGCTTGTAGATGCGTTCCAGAAGAACGCGCACGGCTTCAATAATCATACGTGTGTCATCGGTCGCTGTCGTCAGTTTGATGGTCTCGTCAACATGGTATTGCGCAAGGTCGGTCCGATGTCGGTTGGTCGCCAAAAAGACTGTTACGGCGCCGCATATAGAACCCTGTTCGCGCAAACGTCTCGTGGCAGCGGTGGCGTAGTTACTCAATTCTTTTAAAAGAATTGTCTGGCTGTCTGTCATATGTGCGAAGGTACGGCTGTACATGATACTCTTCTGGCGTTCGCGGCTCGCCAAAGTGATAGCAGGCTCGCCACGTAGTTCTTTCCATGTCCGAACACCCGTCACGTTGAATAGACGGTGTACCCAGGCTTCGGATTTCTGTGTGTAGTCGAGCGCGGTTTGAATACCTTCCTGCGTCAGCTTCTTGATACTCCGCCTGCCGATACCCCAGACGTCCGCTATAGGCACTTTCGCCAAGGCCTGTTCGCGTTTGTCGGCGGGCATGATACAGATACCTTTATAGGCCGGATAGTGTTTTGCAAACCATGTGGCTGTTTTGGCAAGCGTATAACTCGTTCCTGCGCCGCAACTGACCGGAATGCCGGTCTTCTCCATAATTAGATCTTTGAGTTGCTGCAGGTAACCGCGAAGTCGGGTAGGATCATCGTCCGGCATCATACCGAAGAACTCATCCACGCTGTATTGGACAAAGTTCAACACCATCTCTGTCTGCTTCACTTCGTCCATGATGTGGTGGGAGACTTCATGGTACAGATGATGATGGACGTCAATGACCGTCACCTGTTGCTTCTCGATCAGTTTATTCACTTGAAACAGCGGATTGCCGCGCTTGAGACCTACGGTCTTAGCCTCCTGGTTGAGCGCCAGGATAATACCGCCGTTGTTGCCGTTGTCGTTGGCCACCACCACAGGTGTTCCCCGCAGTTCCGGTCGCGACACCAACTCGCAACTCACAAAGAAATTATTGCAATCCAGATGAATAAACATATAAGGGCTAAGGGTTAAGGGAACTCCGGCAACGGAGGTGCCGGACACAGGACACTGTGGGACGGAGGAATAGACATAATGGGCGGACACTCTCGCTCGCGGAACTCGCGAGCACAGGACACCGCGGGGCGGAGGGAGAGGGAAGAACTCCGGCAACGGAGGTGCCGGACACAGGACACTATGGGCAGATAAATCTCTCGCTCGCGGAACTCGCGAGCACAGGACACCGTGGGACGGAAACTGAGGGAAGAACTCCGAGGAACGGAAATAGAGTGACGGGGTTTGACGGGCTCAAAAGAGACTTCCTCCGCGAGGGGGTGGAAAGAAGCGTCGGCGAGATGTTGGAGATAGGCGTCGGAGAGGGCGGCTTTTTCCTTGGCGGCTTGGCGTTCGGCTTGGAGTTGGCGGTAGATGGCTACGTAGGTATATTGGTAGAAACGGGAGTAGGGCTTGAGGCCGGGTTCGGGCTTGGCACCGCCTTTGAAGACCGTATAATAATGGTGCAAGAAACGCGTGCGCCACTCGAGTGCGGCAAGGGAGTGGTCATGCTCGAGTGCATGAGCTTGGCGCTGGGCTTCTTTGATGAGTTCACGGTTGGCTACACAGGCTGCGGACCAGTGTTTCGGGAAATGGTAGGTATAGAGTTCGAAGAGTCCGGAGCGGAAACGCGAGGGTCGTACGATGATACGTTTTTTGCGGGCCTGGCCTTCTTTATACATATCCATAGCGCCCCAGAACATGTCGATGCCCGTGTTGGCACGGAAATAGCGCACGCCTTTGGAATGAGGAGTGGAGCCCGCCGGTAATTGCTCAAAAGTGGCAATAGTGGATTTCAAACGGTCAATAACGATATTTTTCAGGTGTCGCGACATG
>CADCBP010000005.1 GCA_902799705.1 uncultured Bacteroidales bacterium | reverse complement strand
GCAAGCTTGCAGCGCTCGTAAAAGCCTACACTCCCAACTCGCTGCTTGATAGCAGCACGTTGAATGCTTACAAAAATGCGGGCTTTGCCCTTACAAAAAATAACAAAAATAAAATTACTATCGGTCGGATATCAGATATTAGAAATTAGAGATCAGATATCAAAGATCAAGGGGGGAAGTTTAGTTATTTATTATAAAGGAACGCCCGCGCAGGTACGCGTACATGCGTAAAAAGTGCATTTTGCTAAGCTAACTTTGCAAAATGGTGATATTTCGTCATAATCTGCGAAAATTTACACATTTATGTCTATAAAAAGCAGTAATTTTGCAGCCGATTTGTACACGCCCATGCGCAAATATGTATATACGTGCGCAAAAATAGAGTAATAAAGAGCCAACATGAAAAACAGTCTATGCCCCAGGAAACCAGTATACAACTTATTTGAGAACGCGAAGATACGAGTCGTATAGGATGACGACAGAATTATGCGTAAGATTTTTGATATGCACAGATATTTTATCAAAAAATGCAAAAAGAAATAGAAATATATAACCCAAGTGATGAAACGGTAGTAACCTATCGTAGTGCGGATAGTGCTGTGCAAATAGATGTGCAGTTGGCAGATGAGACGGTGTGGTTGACGCAGGCGCAGATTGCACTCTTATTTCAGAAAGCCAAATCCACAATTAGTTATCATATTACGAATATTTTCAAAGAAGGAGAGTTGGATGAGAAAGTGGTTGTTCGAAAAATTCGAATTACCACTCCGCACGGGGCAATGACGGACAAAACACAGAGTGACGAACTAAATCTTTACAACCTGGATGTCATCATCTCTGTCGGCTATCGGGTTCATTCTGTTCAGGGTACTCGATTCCGTCAATGGGCGACGAAAGTGCTCAATAATTACTTGAGGTATGGCTACGCGATTAGTAATCGTTTTGAGCGTTTGGAGCAAAGAGTTGCAAAAACGGAGGCGCAGATAGAGTCTTTTGTACATTCGGCACTACCGCCGCGAGAAGGAATTTTTGTGGATGGGCAAATCTTTGATGCGTATGAGTTTGTGCAGCAACTGATTAAGTCGGCCAAGAAATCGATTACGCTGATAGATAATTATGTGGACGAATCGGTATTGACAATGATGAGTGAGAAGCAGTCAGGAGTGAAGGTGGACATCTATACGAAGGAAATTACAAAGGTTTTGCAACTGGCTGGGAGGAATTTTAATGCGCAATATGGAGATTTGGAGATAAAAACGACAGATGTGTTCCATGATAGATTTATGATTATTGATGATGAAACGATATATATCATTGGAGCATCGCTGAAAGATGCTGGAAAGCGGTTATTCGCGTTTACGCAGATGGATTCTGAGCAGATAAGCGCCATTAAAGCGAGATTATAACACCAACAATTGAAAAACATAAAAACACAAAATACTATGGCAAACGTTTACTTTAACTTAAATCAAATTCAGTCTAATCCCGACGGTCAACCGACGGTGAAGCGACAGTCAAGGCTAACGTCCAACCCGGGAGAAATGAACAAAAAAGAGCAATTGAGTAGGGATTGCCTCCGAGATGCCTCTGAGTCGCCTCTGAGATGCCTCCGATATCTCTCTCGTATCGCGATGATTTTCTGCGTTTTAGCGATGAGCGTCGGACAGATGTGGGGAGCGGAGTACACTCTTATCAATCAATCAACAGGTGCTATAAATAACACGGACTTTTGGGTAAATGTATCTTCAAGTAGCACAGCGTATACAGTTGAAGAAACCCCTTTCTCTAAATGCATTAGTTTAGGAGGTGGTTTCACCTCTCCAGTAGGAGCATATCCGGATAATAAAATTATTCGTTATGATGTTAAAACTAATGATGTAACCATTACTGTTTATGCATACAACAAAGCGACATCTAAGTATAGCGTTTATGTTAGTATGCTTGAAGAAGGGGCTACGACTGCTGTTGTTAGAGAAACTTCATGGACTGGAAAATCAGGGAAAGTAATTACAGAAAGATTTACTCCGACAAAGAATGCTTCAATATACGTTCACGTCGGCAATAATACAAACTTAGTTATATGTCAGGTTTCCGCATCAGAAAACGGATCAAATCTTCCGAGTGTAGCTTCTAATGGATATTCAATAAGATTAGATAGTTGTCGTGCAACAACAACCGCAGGGTCAACGGAATATTTAATAGATGGCGCATTGAAGATTAAAAATGCCAATAATGGCGCCCGAATATGGAATAAATCATACCCGATTAAGTTAAAAAGCACTAGTGACTATATCTCATTTATTACAACATCTACGATGATAGTGAGTATTAAAGCTAGTGGTACATATTCTGTGACAAAATCTAATACATACCAGTCAGGATCGGCTATATCTGGTAATCAGGAAGTAGAACTAACAAGTGGTACTTGGTATATTTGTCCTAATGGTTCTAATACGTCATTTACAACTCTATCATTTGCTTCTGCTGCTCCTTCTTGCACCAATCCTACAGCATCGTGGAGTACGGCACCTGCAAATGGTACGGCTGGTGGTAACATGAATGCATCGCTGACTACCAATTATGCAGCGGGTGTGGAATATACAAGTAGCAATACGGATGTGGCAACAGTTTCCGGTAATGGTACTACAACATGTGCCATCAACTATGTTGCGGCGGGTACCGCACGCATTACAGCAACTGTAACCGGTGATGGTTCTACCATTTGTGCTGGTCCTGCTACTTGTTATACGGATATTACGGTTAGTGCTCCGGAACCTTCTTGCGGAGAGACGGCACAGGCGGCATTGACGCTGTCGTCAAATAGCGGGACTATTTGCGGAACAGGAACGGCGACATTTACGGTAAGTGGCGGTTCAGGGTCCGGTGCGTTGTCGGTTTCTTCGTCAGACGAGACTAAGGCTACGGCATCTATTGACGGTTCGACTGTAACGGTAACGGGTGTGGCAGCCGGTAGTGCAACTATCACGGTTACCAAAGCCTGCGATGCAACTTATGCAGAGAAGACGGCGACTTATTCCGCAACGGTAGCTGCTATACCGACCGCTAATGCCGGTGCAGACAAGACGACCGAACCAGGTAACGGTGTCGCTCTCGCTGCTACAGCAGCTGCAAGCGGTTGCACAGGAGCATGGACCATACAATCCGGTCCGAATACCTCCACCGCTCAGTTGAGTAGCACTTCCTTGGCAACGGCTACCTTCACACCGACCGTAGCAGGCACATATACGCTGCGTTGGACTGTAACCAATACCTCGTCAAGCTGTTCGGCGTACGACGAGATGACCATCACCGCGGCTGTATGTAGCATCTCCGACTGCGGAAATGCCACGCTGACATATCCTATCTATACAAGTGGCGACTTGACTACTTCGAATTTATTCTCAGGTGCAAGTTCAACAAACGCAACTGCGGTTTCTGTTGGTTCATCGCCTGCCTTTACCGGTGTAACCGTAAGTGCTGCTAAAAAGGGCAGTGCAGCAAATGCAGGTGCGTGCTATGCTAAAGGGACTGCATTAACTGGAAAGATGCAATATAGTGCTTCGTCCAAATCATCATCTTATTATATAGATTTTCCCTTTACAGTCAATACGGGTTATACCTTTACACCTTGTGATGTACAGGTTGTTATTCAGCCCGTATCGAGCAATCAGACATTTACGGTAGAAATCACGAATGGGACCAATGTATATGGAACAACAACAGCGACTTTGAATGCCGGAGTAATGGAACCAATTATCGGTCTTACAAGCACCGCTGAAATGTCTGCCGGTAATTATGCTGTTCGTTTATATCCTCATGGCGGAAGTTCCAAAGAATTCCGTATGGGTGCCAATGTCATCCTGAAAGGAACAACGGCTTCTGCTGCTCCTTCTTGCACGGCGCCGACGAGTCCGAGCATAACACCTTCTAATGGTTGGCTTTATGTTCCGGGAGAAGAAATTACTCTGACAGCATCAGCAAGTAATACAGATGCATCTACCACCTACACTTGGTATCGCGGAGCTACATTAGAGGCGGCAAAAGCAGCAGGGGCTATTCAGGCAGCTAAGACCTCTGCACAAGGCGGTACAACCTATACGATAGCTTCTTGTACAGCAAGTGATGCATACAAATATTGGTGTGAGATTAGCAACGGAACCGGTTGCGAAGCATCGGCTTCCTATGACATCAAACTATATACGTTCTTCTTGTATAATAATGACAACTCCAATAATAGTAGTCATGCCTTTACTTCTATAGACAGAACGTACAAAAAGTTATCCGTCACTTTTGATGTGTCCAATGCGACATACACTTATTATTTCAAGGTAAGTGATGGTTTAGGCACATGGTATGGAAAAAATAGTTCTACAATAACCAGCGCAACAAATTGGTGCGACGGATTGAATTCCAGCGGTGCCAATGTAGGTCTAACTACCACTTTGGCAAGCAGTTATACAGTTGATTACTACTACGAGTCAAACAATGTAGTAGTAACATATCCTGTTCCGAACCAAACTGCAGGTCAGACCGTTTATTTTGATAATACTTTGACTCAGATGTCGAATATGTATATCCGTATAGGTAGCACCTCATATTCGAGCGCAAGCAGTGCGTTTACTGCTGTACCGGGAACTGCTGCTTTATATCAGGGAAGCACTATTGCGTGGGATGGATTTGCTGCATGGTCAATCGCAGATAACACAGGCTGGACCGATAACAATTCCATTTACCAACCCTGGAATGGTCAATGGACAGGTACCGGCAATAATTACCAGATGTCCAAGCAGACGGATTATCAAAACTATGCTGTTTCCGGTGCGGTTACGATTGTGCCGACAGCACTGCATAACAGTGAGTACAATTGCCAGTATTATAATGTGGACAAATACAATGGTATGCTGAGGGACCGCGTAACGATTACCGCGCCTACCAATGGTACGATTACTGTTAATTATACCAGTGAAGAAGGAGTTGCTTCCTCCTTCTCGGCTACCACTGTGGATATGAATCAAGATCTGGCGCACACGGTGATTATCACTCCGACGGCTACTCCAGCCGAAGGATATACTCTTAGCGGTTTAACGGTCAATGGAGCAGCTCATACAAGCGGCAATACCTATACCGTAACAGCCAATACAACCATTGCTGCCACATTCAGTCCGGCAAGTTATACTGTTACACTCAATACCAATGGCGGAACAATTAATGCCGGCAATGTGACAAGTTATACGTACGGCACAGGTGCAACTCTGCCGACCAATGTAACAAAGAGTGGTTTCACGTTTGGCGGTTGGTATGACAACAGCGGCTTGACAGGTTCTGCTGTGACAACTATCTCTACAACTGCAACCGGCAACAAAGAGTATTGGGCTAAATGGACTGCTGCGGCAAGTCTGACCGCATTGGAGTGCAATACGCGTTATACTGTGCAAGATATGACAGCAGGAGGTTGCGGAACACTCTCCGGCACTTCTTGTTATAGTGCAGGTCTTTCTGCTAACAACAGGTTTGAAGTATTAGGAGATCCTTCTAAGACAGACCAAGCAGGTGGAACTCCGGAACAGAAGACAAATTCCAAACAAACCATAAACAGCATAGATTTTACATCATTCATGTATTTGAAGGGCGATGGTCTGAATGGTTCGACAGAGCCTACTTGTCGTGGTGTGAAATTCATCATTCCAAGTGCAGGAAAACTAACTATCTATTATCGTTATGGTGACAGAAGTAAACTGAAGAAAGAAGGAGAAGACGCTGTAAATGTGGGAGCTACAACAGGCGGCTATGGATATGATACTCACGATGTGACAGCAGGTACATATTATATCTATGGTGTATCCAGTGGTGCTGTGCTCATAGCAGTAGAATATCAATGCTGCACCACGCCTGCTGCGCCGACGGCGTTTGCAGCCGGAAGTATCACAAGCACGGGGGCTACGTTTAGCATTACCGATGCAGCCAACGCGGCAAGTTATGATATTTACTACACAACAAGCAGCACCGCTCCAACGGCAGGCACAGCAGCTACCACAACTTCTACGGAGAAGACCAAAACTGTGACAGGTCTGACTGCCAGCACAACTTACTACGCATGGGTTCGTTCCGTTTGCGACGCTGACCATAAATCTGCTTGGGTCGCTCTCGCCGGAAGCTCGTTTGAGACAAGTGCAGCGGCAGCTACGCCGATACTCAGTTGGGCGCTTTCTACGAATGTATCTACATGGACGGCAACGCCTACCAATAATGACGAAACAAATTTGACCGATGTTGCGACTTCAACCGAACATGCAGCAATTCAATCCGGAGCAACTTCCGGCAAGACTTGTAAAATATCTCTGTCCTCGAGTGCTACTCCTGACAAGTATGTTACGTTTACATTTAAGGTAGCCTGCGGAAAGAAATTGACACCATCAAGTGTATGGATGGAAGTTGCAAATGTAGGAGGAAGCAGTGGTGGTAAGATGACTCATAAAGCGGAACTATCGGATACCTACGGACATACTATTAGCGCAACAGTGGTACCCGCTTCTGACGGAGTGCTAAATGAGTTAAATATTACCAATGGAGGAGGAACCTATTTCCAGGGCGAAGTAACTCTGAAAGTGTGGGCATGGAATTCAAGTGGCACTAATGGAACAGCTTTCCGTATGGGACCGAATGTGAAAATCTTCGGAGAAGTAGGAAGCCAGGCTACTCCGGCTGCAACGATTACATGGAATACCCAACCGGCAAACGGTCAGGTAGGAGATCCGGATTTCGCATATGATGTAACTTGCTCGGATGGTTCGACTGTTACAGTTACTTCTGCCAATACGACCTATGCAACAATCGTAGGCGGCAAACTGCATTATGCAGCAGCAGGAACAACACATCTTGTTGCTACAGCAACTGATGCCTGCGGCAATGTGGTAGTACAGAACTCAAGCAACTTCACCGTCAGCGCAGCTGCTCCTACTTACAGCGTAACGCATAGTTTGACGAATGTGACAGCTACAAGTGGTGCAACAGGCGCAGGCGCAGCAACAGAAGGTGTGGCATATAACGCTGTCTTCGCTGCAAATACGGGTTATGTATTGCCTTCGACGATTACGGTTACTATCGACGGTTCACCGGCTACTGTAGGTACAGGCTATACATGGAACGCATCTACCGGTGCTTTCCAAGTGCCAGCAGCACAAGTGACGGGTGCTATCGTGATAACCATCGCGGGTGAGACCGCTCCTGCAACCAAGGATATCTATTATGGCGCCATCACCATCACTGCCGGTGCCTTAACCAAAGGTAGTACAGGAACAAGCCAATTCTTTACTAATATCGGTGGTACAATCGCTAATAACACAGAGATATCCTGGAGTTCTGGTCCTGGCACCGGAGGCGAGTATTATGAGTCGAATGTTTTGACAGATACGGAATTATCTAAGTCAAGCAACTGGAACACTTCTTCCGGATCTAACAGATATGTCGGTGGTATGAAATTCCAGAGTGGAAGTACATATACTTTGGCATTAGGTTCCAAAGTAGCTTCGTCTATTACCTTCTACGGCCGAAACGGAAGCGCAAGCAAGACCATGACTGTTGGCGGTGAAGATTGGACCTCCAGCGCTACCAAGAACACCTTTGCCAAGCATGAGTTTATCAAGACAGGTGGCTTCACCGGTAATGTGTCTATTACCCAAGACGGTGACTTCTACGGTATATTGGTTATTACTATTCAGACCGCTACGCCTTGTACCACTCCGGTTATTCCGACTTTGAGCAATCAGTCGCTTTGCAAGGGTGCGGACATAGAAGCATGGAACGCCACAGTTACCAATGCTTCGACTATCAGTGCCGCAGGCGAGACGGTTACTTATTCGTGGAAGAAGAAAGGCAACGCCACGGAGTTGGCGAACACCGCTTCGTTCGACCTCGGTGCATCGGCTGCCGAGTCGCAAAGCGGTACGTACGTAGTGACGGTAACCGTCAGCAAAGCCGGTAAAGCTTCCGCAACCGCCACCAAGGAAGTGACACTCACCGTGAACGAGGCAACGGAGGTGACAGCTATCACGGCTGACAAGGCGACCGTCTATCCGACCAACAGCGTGACCCTGACCGCAACGGCGAACATGGACGCTACCTGGCAGTGGTACACCTGCACGAACGCCGAGGGTTCCGGCGAGAGCTCCATCGGCGGTGCTACTTCCGCAAGCTACACTATCGCGAGCGCGGGTAGCGCGGGCACGTATTATTATAAGGTGAAAGCCACCGGTGCTTGCGGTACGGACGAACGCGTATATACATTGGTTGTAACCGCAGCCAGCGAATGCGAGAAATACTTCTGGTTCGTCTATGCTGCTGATGCAACCAGCAACGGTGTAATCAATAATAGAGATAATTTCTTCGGTTCTTCGCCTAAGACAGGTTCGTCGAACTCCAGTACCTACAAATTCACTTTGGATGGTACGGAATATACGGCAACACGAAATACGGGCGATAACACCTTCTCTATCTCCTTCACCGTGCCGGAGGGCTCAACAGCTACACTGGCATTGAATTGTAAGGGAAGTAGCAGCAAACCTATTTACCTTATTCCGACATCCGGAGATCCTGTTTTGATTACTGATAATAGTTCTAATGCTGCTCACGTAGTGGAAAATATAGCAGCTGGTACCTATAAAGTAGGTGCAAAAACAGATGCATCTGCATCCTGGACGTTGGCTGGTATGGCTGTTCAAGTTTGCACCGCTTCTACCTGTACCGATGCTACGCCGACTATCACAGCCGCTAACACAACCGTCTGCGTAGGCAGCGAGTTGAGTATTTCCTCTACGGGTTATGAGACGGGAGCTACGTTCCAATGGCAAAAACTGAACAGCAGCACTTCCACATGGGATAATATCTCCGGTGCGACAAGCGCAACTTATACAGTGGCTACCGCCGCTGCAGAGCATGCAGGTTCGTATCGTTTGGTGGCTACCAAGGGATGTGCGCGTACTTCCAATACCGTTACTATTTCCGTTCCGTCCGCTCCGAACTTTGGTTCGACTGTTCCGGCTTCGGTAAGCGTCATGCAGACGATAGCGCTGTCTATCAATACCGTAGAGGCAACGGATGCCGTTAAGTACAGATGGTACAAGAGTGCGGACGCTACCTGGGATGCCGGTGATACAGAAATCGGTACGAACAAGGAACTGATCAAAGCATACGACAGTGAGGCTATCGGCAGTCCTTCGTACCATATCTTCTGCCGCGCACAGAACGCCTGCGGTATCACCACTTCGACGGCTATCGCAGTGAACGTGACGGCGTATGTAGAAGAAGACTGTGCTACGCGTGGCAATGAAAGCGATGCAGAATTCGGATTCCAGAACTCCGGCTGCAGTCAGGGTACATACAACGGCACTGCGGTATGGAGCACCGGTACAAGCAACAGCAAGATATTGATTTATTCCGCCCCGGACGGCAAGTACTTCAAGACGATGAAAGTGACGATTGCTTCGTCGAGTGCCAGCAAGGCTTCGTATAACTGGTCCATAGACGGCGGTTCGTCTTATACTGCTGACGGTGTAGCTATCACCGGCGTCACCACGACGCTGACGGAGAAGACCATTAACCTCTCGGCGCACGGTAATGTGAACGAGGTCAAGATTGGCCGTAACTTCGGTAACGGCGAGAGCAGCGGAACGCTGTATGTATCGAAGATATGTTTCGAATATACGTCCGCTTGTGCGGCTACGACGGTGACGCCGGACGAAAGCAGCAAGACTTATGAGATGGGCAGCGGTTCGTTTACGGAACCGACGTTCACTGTAAAACATGGAGGAACGGCATTTGACCCGCAACCGACGCTGACTTACAGCTCCTCGAACGAAGATATCGCTTCGGTGGACGATGATGGTACGGTTACTTTCAACGGCGATGCCGGTACGGTAACGATTACCGCTTCGTACGCCGGAGATGGAACATACTGCGCAAGCAGTGGCAGTTATACTATCAACGTAAGCTGTCTGGGCGGCGCACCGAAGATTGTCGCCGCAGGCTCTGTAGATATGAGCGGTTGCAACAGTTCCGTGACCCTCAATGCCAAGACGCAAGCCGGAGCAGACTTTGCCGACGGTACCTACCAATGGTTCCGCAACGGCGAGGAGATAGACGGTGCAACAAGCAGTTCGTACACCGCTACACAAGCCGGTACTTATACCGTAGCGCGTACGAACACCAGCGGCTGTACCACGCCTTCTACCAACAGCGCAATAGTCACCAGTGAGACGACCGAGCCGGAAGTAGAACGTCTCGTTCCGTTCCAGTACTACCATGTTGATAAGACCTACAGCGACCAGATGAAGATGCGTCACCTCTTTGCTGTCAAGAACAGCGGTACGCTGGATGGCAAGCACTTTAAGATGTACGTATCGCGTAACAGCGGTGCAGCAACCGATGTGACGAGTTCGAACGCATTGGTAGTAGTGCCGAACGGCGACGGACACGTGGATACCGTCATGGTGGATCTCAACAAACTAAGCGGCAAGTACAGCGCGAACGACGAGTTGGTATTCACCTGCAAGGCCATCGACTGCAGCAGCAACATCAGCGACGTATATAAGAACACCATCACGATGAATGTCATCGGCGCAACACCGACCTTGGCGCTTATCTGCTCGGGTTCGAACAAAGCATCCGGAACGCGTAAGACAAGCGAACTGACCGTAGGCGGCGACTTCCTCACGGGATATAACGTAGCCGACCTGTGCCAGCAGACGGGCAACACCTCGTTTGACGCTAACACCGAGTGGGGACTCTATACACGCTTGAAAGAGAACTATATCGTCACACCTGTGAACGGCTATGCGGTCTTCAACAAACTGAACTACGAGCCGTTCGATATATTGCTGCTGACCGACTATCCGAAGGCATCGAAGAGTGATGCCGCCGCTACTGTGCTGGACGACATGGCAGACCTTTGCGACTACCGTCCGATGCTTTCGTTCAAGGCGCACATGGTATCCAAGAGCCCGTCCAAATGGGCGGCCAAGGGCTTCACTACCTCGCCGGTCGTGCCGAAGAACACCCGCACGAGGCTGAATATCGTCTGCTATGCGCACCCGATGTTCTCTACCCTGAAGTCCACGGCAACGCATATCCAGAAGGATAATGCCGATCCCTCGCAGATTGTCTATACGATGCTGACGGGCGCAGGCTATGAGAGCAGCAAGGGCTTGCAGGGCTTCGAACTGGAAGCGGCGGAGAACTTCGTCACCATCGGTCTGGTGCACTATAACGCCACGCCTACTGACGGATCGCCGAGCGAAGGTTATGTCACCTGGGCTCCTGGATCGGAAGACCGTATGCTGGTAACCGCCGTGGAGCGTCAGGAGAATCCCGAGGCACGCATGATCATGTTTGCCGTCAACTGCGGTGCGCAGTCCAAGTTCACCGAGACGGGACGCGACGTCGTTCTCAAGTGCCTCGAATACCTGCTGACGGATGCCACTATCACGCCGATGGCGGACTGCTCTTTCACGTTTGACAACGGTGCCGGCAACAGCAGGGATGCCGCTAAGCAAGCGGAGGACTGCCCGTCCTGTACGGGAACGAAGGGTGACGGCAAATGGAGTACCGCCGCCAACTGGGGACCGGATTATGTAGTCCGCCCGGGTAAAGATACGGAGGTGAAGATAGCCGCTCCTGTAACCGTCGATCCGGCAGTTGGCGATGGAGCCGCGGACAACTTCACGCCGAAAGTGCGCAGCGTGCGTATTCTGGAAGGCGGACAGGTGACGATACCGGCCGGTTCGTATCTGGAAGTGGTATCTACCATACGTCGTCAGGATGGCAGTGATATTTACCCGACCGAGGAGAACGATATCCATATCGGTTCCGGTGCAAGCGGAAACGGTACCCTCATCTTCAACAACAGTAGCGGTGATACGAAAGCGCATGTAGGCATGTACAGCAAAGGCTTTATAGATTATACAACGAATCCCAAGGGCGACAAGAACTACCAGTATATGGGTGTACCTTGTGTAGATATCAATGCGGCTTACAACTACTACGGCAGCTGGATTTACAGCTGGAGTGACAAGGGTGGCGGCAGTTACGGCTGGAAGAAAGTGACTAACGGCGGTATCGTCACCACATGGACGGGTTATTGTATCACTCAGGAGAGTGCCGCCTACTATGACATCAGCGGAACGCTCGCAGCCACCGGAACGGTGGACATTGATGTACCGGCAGGCGAAAACATGGTTGTCGGTAACTCCTGGACTGCGCCGATAGACCTCGGCACGTTTACGACGACTGATTTCGAGAACATGGATGCGAACGTCTATTTCTTCAATACCGGCATAGACAAAGAAGGCACCGGTACGGTTTCTGAAAATGCAACCGGCGAAACGCGCTGGGCAGCCGGAACGTATGTGACCGTACCTGTTCTTTCTGCGGAGTACACTGGCGAGGACGACCATATACCATCGCTGCAAGGTTTCTTTGTTAAGAACACCAGCGGCAGTGCAGGTACGCTGCACCTCGATTACGACAAGCATGTACGCGGTTCATCGCGTGCCGGCCGCCTCAGCGGACCGCTGCATGCGCCGAGACGTTACAGAACGGAGGCCGAAGAACCCATCGTGCTCAAGATCAAAGTGAGCGGCGAGAAGTACGATGACAAGCTGTTGCTTCTCGAGCGTGAGGACTTCACCACGGGCTTTGACAATGGCTGGGACGGCGACAAATGGGACGGCAACGGTTCGGCACTGTATATCTACACGCCGGACAGCGCAGGGACGGAGAACAGTGTGTCAGCCGTGCCTGAGTTGGAAGGGACGGTTATCGGTTTCCGCGCCGGTGCAGAGGATGACGCGTACACGCTCAGCTTCGAGTACCTCAACAGCAGCGAACCGCTGTACCTGTATGACACGCAGTACAAGACCTACACGCGTATGGCGACCGGTGTCACCTACCGTTTCTTCACAAGCGACAAAGACAAACACGAGCGGTTTGTCATCGTGCGCAAGGCACAGGAAGTGGCGACAGGCGTGGGTGAAGTACCCAGTGACGATGTACAAGGCACGAAGGCGAAGAAACTGCTTATCGAAGACAAGATGTATATCCTGCTTAACGGTGCGCTGTATGACGCAACGGGCAAGGTAGTGAAATAGGAAGTAAGAAGTTAGATGTTAGAAGTAAGAGAAAGGAAGAACAGTATGAAAACTACGAAGAGAAAAGCCCGTATATATACAGCGATGACCGTATTGGTATTGTTGTTCATGGTTCCTGCTATGGCAGGAGCCGTGGACTACAAGACGCACTACCGCGGAATGCAGAACACGGATTACCGGCCGGCGACGACTGTTTCCGCAGCGCCGTCAACCACGTTCCAGTCGACGAGTGCCTATTCGGTTCAGTGGGACAGCGACGCGCAGCAGTCGATGCTCAACGCCGACGGTTCGGTGAATACGGACAGTTACCTCAGCAGCCCGGTTTCCAAACCCCGCAGAAATTCAACAGGCAATCCCGGTACACCGGATGATGAGACAGAGGAAGACGGCGAGCAGCAGCCTCTCGGCGACGGACTCATGACGTTGATGCTTTGCGCATGCGCGTACCTTATTGTACGCGCTACACGTAAAGAAGAAAAAATAGGATAACACACAAAAATCAATAATGAAAAGGCATTTTCTTTGTGCAGCCCTCTTGGTATTCGTCTGCTGCACACCGCAAGAGACAAAGGCAGGAGACGTTAGTTTTGATCCGTCCGTGAGATACTCACGAATAGTGATAGACAATTGTCTGTATCATTTTCAGGCAAATACTACTGCTGCAGGTTTTGCAAAATATGATGAGTCCGGATCATTAGTCGCTTCATCGGAATCCTCGCGTGGTTTTGACTATGTACCGGGTTTGGTGGCAAAGGCGGTGTTGGAGTGCGTGGACTTATATAAAGACAGTACATGGGCAAAGCCGTGGTTCTACAGTATTCAGGCTTACGGAGAGACTTATTATAGTACGACTCATAGCGGGGCTTCTTTGGATGACTTGAATGCGTGCAAACTGTATTTCGGGCTTTACGACTTGACGAAATCGGGCGCGAAGTTTGAAAATGCGACGGTAGCTGACCATTGCGCAACCGCCAAAGGAAAAGCATTAACCGGCTTGTCCAACCATAATAGCACTTATGCCATTTCTTCTTCCACATCCAATACGTTTTGCGGGAACAGCAGTACCTACGAAGGCGGTTGGTGGCATAAGAGTGATTATAATAGCCAATTATGGCTGGATGGCCAGTATATGGGGCCGGCATTGTTAGCCATGATGGTTGCTGACGGGCGGTATATATCCGGTTCGGCAGCCGGTGACTGGGCTATCATCCGCAAACAGTTTGATATGTGCTGGAATAGGCTCTGGGATAGTGAAAAGAAACTACTCTATCATGCTTTTGCAGCAGATTTGAGTCTGGACCAGGTGTCCAATTGGGCAGACCAAACAGGAACGTATGCAACAAACCCCCACTATGGTGTAAGCCGCGAATTCTGGGGCCGCGCAGCCGGTTGGTATTTCTTTGCATTGGTCGATATCTTGGAACAGATGGATAAGGTAGGTAAGAATGGTGCGGATGCAGACTATGTGGAATTCAAGCGTCAATTGGAGGCTGTGGCAGATGGCTTATTGGCTCGCCAAGATGCTACCACCGGATGCTGGTGCCAATTGCTGCAATACGAAAACGGAGTAACGCCGGCTGGTTGCTCAAAAGCGAATTATTTGGAGTCCTCTGCATCTGCCATCTTTGTATCTACGTTCCTCAAAGGAATCCGTTTGGGGTACTTGGATCGAGCTAAATATGAAGCGGCTGCAAAGAAAGGCTATCAAGGGCTAATCAACCAGTTCTTGAAAACCAGTGTTGGAGATGATAATGATTATGCGTTGATTAACTGCTGTAAGTCAGCAGGGTTAAGCAAAAAGAATAGTCGCGATGGCTCAGCCAATTACTATCTCTCTGGTAGCGATACCGGAAAGACGAGTGACTATACCGAAGGTAAGGTTTTAGGCGCCTTTATCCTCGCGGCTACTGAATACGAGCGGGCATATCCGCCGGCGGCGGCAGCAGAAGATACAGGCGGCGAGTGCCGCTGCCTGCGCGTAACTATCACGGAGTAAAGTCTGTTTACGCACGCGTAAAGAGGCGTAAGGGAGAGACTATGACCCTATGACCATAGGACCATAGAAAAGAAGCAATGAAGAGATTGTATATCATATTTATAGCGGCGGCGGGGCTATGCCTCGCCGCTTGCGGAAAGTTCGGAAGGACGGGCCAAAAACCGGACAGTGACGTCCGTAATGATCGCGAGATGGTCGCGGGATACTCTGCAAAAATGATCAACGCACGCATGACGGCCTGGCATAACAAAGATGCCGAGGTCGGTTTTCCGAACGCCAACAGTACCAACGGTGTCACTAATCCGGCAGTTCCTGCGTCATGGGACTACGTACCCGGCGTGGTAGCCAAGGGAATCCTCGATGTGTGGAAATACTACCAAGACTCCGCATGGGCGGACGCGTGGTACGAAGGTCTGTGCGCTTGGGGCTTACAACAGACCGCGACCGACAAGGGCGGCATCCTTGACGACCTGAACTGCACGAAGGTGTTTTTGGGTTTATACGAGGGCGCGAAGCCCGGCGGACGGTTTGAGAACGAAGCCCATGCCGCGTATTTCATGGAGCAGTTACGCCGTGGTGCGCGCGGATTGGAGGATCATAAGAACCGCTACACCATCACTTCCGGTGGTGCTGAAGGAGGATGGATGCACAAGGCGACCGATGATCCGAGTAAGAGTTATTACGGCCAGATGTGGTGTGACGGCGCGTATATGGGGCCGGCGCTGTTGGCGCAGCTCTTGGTTTGCGGTGCGACAGAAGGCACGAGCCTCGGTTGGAACGACGTATATGACCAGTTCGAGGTGTCATGGCCGTACCTGTGGGACGAAGAGAACCGCTTGCCGTACCACGTGCTATTCACCGACGTACACCTTAATAATAACGCGCGCGCAATTGCCGAAAGCGGGCACTTGTACCCATGCGCCTACAATCCGACGATCTACCACTCGGAGGAATACTGGGGGCGCGCGGCGGGATGGTATATATTGGCATTGGTGGACGTGCTCGAGGCATATCTGAACGGGTTAGTGGTTAGTGGCGAATGGAAGAAGGGCGATCCTCTTCCTTCGGCGCAGCATTTCGACGAGATGCGGGATATGTTGACGCAACTGGCGGACGGATTGGTAGCGCGGCAGGACAAAGAGACGGGCTGTTGGTATCAACTGCTCGCCTACGGACCGGAGAAATGCGCGACGCAGGGCATCGACGATACGGGTTCGGAGAAATATACGAACGTGGAAGAAGGAGGTACGCAATGTAATTATTTAGAGTCTTCCGCTTCGTGCCTCATCACCGCGGCACTGCTCAAAGGTTCGCGCTTGGGTCTGATCAACCATACGGAAGCCGGTAAACGCGGATTCGAAGGTATCGTAAAGCAATTCGTTCGCGGCGAAGGCGCAGACCTGACGATTCTTGCCAGTTGTCAGTCGGCGGGCTTGAGTAAAGACCGCAACGGCTCGGCGGCGTATTACCTGATTGGCAAGGATGTTCCCATACAAAATAACACCGAGGGAAAAGTCCTCGGTGCATTTCTGATGGCTGCCGTTGAATACGAAAGAGCCTGTCAGCGCTGACAGGCTCTTTTTAAAGGTACTATTATACTAATATTATGGTTCCTCGGATCCGAGTATCTTAGAATCTGAACGTCGCGCCGACCAGGAAGTTGATACCCTGGCTGCGGTAGCCGTAGTAATACTCGTTCTTGCGGTGCAGCCAGTTATTGAGTTGCAGGAAGAGCGTGAGGTTCGGTTTCGGTTCCGGACGAAGGATTTGTGCTCCGTCAGCCTTCACCTTCAGGCCTTCGCTCTTCGCCTTTTTTCCTACCCACATCTCATACTGAACGCCGGCATTGAGGTCGATTGTCGGACGGAGCTGATAGGTCGTTCCGTCGCTCACCAGCGCAGTACGGCTTCCTTCAAAGCGGTTTTCCGAATAGAGTGACCAGTGCTTGTCGATGCGGCCGTCTATGCGCAGGCACAGATCCCAATTGGCACGGTCATAAACCGGCATATTTCCTGCCCAGAAATAGTAATCGCCGTTGAGGTTGAGGCGCAGTACATCCCGGAAATGGTAGTTGAGCTGTCCGCCGATCTTACCGCGGTTGTAATCTGCATACTCATAGCCGAAATCGCCCTGCATGAAGTTCACCGCAGGAATGACGGCGTATGGTTCAGCTGCCTTATGAGCTACCAGTACTGTTTGGTTCAGCATATAGGCATACCCTCCGTGCAGTTCCAGCAGCAGACCGCGCGCCGGACGGATATGAAAACCGAGTTCGGCATCTACCGGCGTATAGGCTGCTACGTGGTGGTCGATGATGCCGGCGTGGATGATCCGGTAGCGGTTGGTCTCCATATATTCCTGCAGCGAACCGAGACCGAAATGTCCGGTAGCGTCCGCATAGACGGTGAGCCACTCTTTGGCAATCTGCGCCTCAAGGTTCACATGCGGCGAGGGAGCAAAGGAGATGTTCTCCGTACCGGATAACTCGTTCTTGCCGACACCGATATTCATATCGAGGTTCACGCCCACATGCAAGCGCACGCGCTGACCGTCGTAAGCATAGTAAGGCTCGAGACGGATGTTATGGCGGCTGTTATAGAGCGAATCCGGGATAGCTGCGTCAAGTTTTCCACGCAGTTGCATAAAGTTATTCTGGATATACGCCTGCAAGCCGACATGATGCACGTCGCCGCGCCAATCGAAACCGGCCTTCGTGCGAATCTGATGCTCGCTGACAGCTCCAGGTTTAGCGAAGAGATTATAGCCCGTTTGGAGTTGGTATTGCACCTCTTGCTTGGGCGTGGAGCGGAGTCCGAAGAAGGCCTCCACTGTCCAGAGCGAAGTCTTATCCTTTGCTTCAAACGGATGGGGCTCCGGATACGCTATTTTATTCTTCTCCCACATACCCCATGCCTGCGAATAATCGTAGAAATGGCCGTACTTATGGTAGAAGACATTTCCGCCGTTCAGTCCGAAATAGAGTTCGCAGGTACTGAACGGATGCCGGAAATCGAGTCCGGCTTTCGTCTTACTCAGCGCTGCGAGTCCCCATTCCGCCTTATGATGAGCATAGACATCGAGGATGGAGCGCTTGCCGTCGTCCAGGTGATAACCGAAATCGAACAGGGTGTTCGGATGACCGATTGCTCCGCGGACATAGCCGTTGTAGGACTTCGACGGTTCAAACCGTGTCGGCTGTGAGAGCAGCGAATGGAAGGTGGCTGAAGGAGTCACGTCGGCTGTGAAAGAAGAGTACTCTATCGGCGCGGGTTCAATGGTCGTCTCCATCACTGCCGGCTTCGTAGAGACTTTGCCCGCTGCTTGTATCACCGGTTGGAAATCACGCTCCACGGTCACACTGCGGTTGAGCGCAGAATCTTGTTGCGCGTACGAGCGGACACTAAAGAGAAACACTATCAAGATACCGATATACCGATATACCGTTATATCGAATTTATTCTTCTTCATCGTTAACCTCCTTTTCTACAGGTTGTTCCAATTTGTCGAGAGCAGCAAGGCGGGCACTGATGAGCGACGGGATGTCGTCGCCCGGGGCGGTGTAGTTCTGCTGCAGGACGAGCAGGTACTGACGCGCCTGGAAATATTCTCCGCGTGCTTTGTTGATGTCGCTCAGCAGGATCAGCGCGCGCGCCAGCCAGTACTGCTGCTGCGTGTTCATCTGCGTGAAGTTCATCACCTCCGCTTCCGAGGCATCGAGGTCTTTGAGTTCGAAATAACTCTGTGCCAGCAGATACTCGGCTTCGGCTCCCTGTGCTGTACGTACTTCTACCGCCAGGGCCTTGAGGTCGGGTTGGGCTTTGGTCCATTGTCCTTTGGCTACCAGGGCTTTGGCGCGTCCGTAGAGTGCTTCCGAGCGCATCTCGTCGCTTACAGGCGCATCACTCAGAATCTGGTCGGCTATATCAATCGTTGTCTGATGGCGTCCGAGACGCTGCGAGCAACGCAGGATGCCCAGGCGGGCTATCTGGGTGTTCTCGCGACTTGAAGACAACGCATGCATGCGGTAGAAAGCCTCCAGAGCAGCGTTGTAGTCACCCTTGTCGAAGCATATCTCCGCGACGCGGGTGGCCGCCTCTTCCTGATACGGATTGGCTGCACTCTCCGCCAATACCATATACTGCGCGAGCGCTTCGGAAGTCTTACCCAAGCGGTAGTACGAATCAGCGAGGTAGTAGCGGGCGGTGGTGCAATAGCGTCCGCCGGCGCAATACTGCGTGATATAATTGCTGAGGGCAACTGTCGCTTTCTGGTAGGCCGCCTGCATGTACTGCATCTCGGCTGCCGCGTAGAGAAGCGAGTCCTCTTGGGTCGTCACGGTCATGTTGATCTTCGCGAGGTTCTTGGTGTACGCCAGATACTCGTCCACGCGGCCGGTCTCTACATACAGCGCTTGCAGCGCGTCGAGGGCCGTGTAGGCTTCTTCCGTGGCAGGATATTTCTCTATCGTCTGGCGGTAAGCCGCGATAGCCTGGTCGTTCTCATGCAGGTTGCGGTAGATCATCGCACGTTCGAGCGAGGCTTTGCGGGACAGCGTGGAGTGCGGATAGGTTGCAAGCAGCTGTTCGTACGAAGCGATCGCTCCGCGTTCGTGGTTCTGCTGTAACTGCGCACGGGCGATCTCGTAGAGGCCGTCATCGGCGTAGTCGGACTTCGGGTAGCGCTTGACGAGTTCTGTCAGGACATTCACTTTCTCCCCGTACTTATGCTGCAATCCCAAGGCATAGCCTTTCTGGAACAGCGCATAGTCCGCTCCGGCAGCCTGCAACCTGCTTACCTGCGAGTAATAGGTGATAGCCGATTGGAAATCGCGCGCGTTGAAATAGCAGTCTCCGATACGGTTCAGCGCGTCCGCGTACGTAGCTTCTGTAGCCAGCGCCTCGTCGATATACATCGAGAAGGCATTACGCGCCGCGTCGTATTGAGCCTGAGAGAAATAGCAATACCCCTGCAGGTAATGCGCAATAACGTAGTTGTCGGATTGTTTGGCATCGCTGCGGCTGAAGAAGGCTTTCAAGTCCTGTTCGCACTTGCTGTAGTCACGCAGACGGTACTTGGCCTCGGCGCGCACATAGTAGGCCTCCGTGGTATATCTGCCGGACTCGTGCGTATGCGCAATCACCTCGCTCATCCAATCCACGGATGATTGCATCTTTCCTTGCAGAAAATTATCCGCCCCCAACTGGTAACGCAGATACTGCTTGGTCTGCAGCATCTTCGGCGAAGGATTGGGTATCGAATCGAGGGTGGCGATTGCTGCGGCATAGTTCTTGCTCTTCATCAGCGCATCGCTCAGCAACTGATAGATACGCTCCTCGTATTTGGAATCCGGGAACTGGTGAAGGAAGTCATTGAAGGCGCGCACGGACTCGCCCAGGGCGCTCGAGGACTGATAAGTACAGAGGGTGTAGTTATACGATGCTTCCTCCGTGATACGCGGGGTGAGTTTGTATCCTGCTGCGGCCTGGTAGGACAACTTCGCCTGCTCGAGTTGTTGTAACTGGACGTAGGCGTTACCCATTGTCAGACAAGCCGCCTCCGAGATGGTGTCAGGCTGTTGCTTCACCTGTTTGAGCGAAGAGACAGACGCCGCGTAATCCTCCAAGGCATACTCCGCCGAGCCTAACATATACATGTCGTTGCGTACGGGTTCTTCGCTCTGTGCCTTGGCTGACTGGAGATATTGTTGCAGATGTTCCACCGCAGCGCGGTAGTCTTTTTTATGATACGCTATCTCACCTAACAGACGGTGCAACTCGCCGTTATTGAGGCTCTCCGGGTCGGACGCGAGGAGTGCCTCGGCACGCGACGCCGCCTCTTCGTAATCACCCTGCGCGAACTCTATCTGGATGATATAGTACGGCACGGTCTTGGCGTACTCAGGCGTGTTCTCTAATTTCTTGAGAGCTGGAAGAGCCTTCCCGTAGTTCTGCAGCTTGTACATGCAGTAGGCGTAGTAATAGGTGCCGCGTGTAGCATAACGACTGTCGCCTTTGCTTAACTGCGAGAAATAGATGGAGGCACGCTGGTACTCCTGAAGCATCAGATAGGCGTATCCGCGGTAGAACGAATAATCTGCTTGGTGTTCGCGCGTGAGGGCATGCAGTTCTATCGGTTCCAGGTATTTGAGGCTCTGCTTGTAATGACCTTTCTCCACTTGCAGAATACCCTGCATCAGCTTCACCTCGTCGGAGAAGGTGGTGTAGGGGAAAGCCTGCAAGTATGCCTTCAGGTCGTTCTGCAGCAGCTTGTCACGTGCCGGAAACCGTTCCGCCAACGCTTTGTAGCGCGTCTCCATCTCGGTCGTCTGACCGTAGAGAGGAGTGAGGAATAAGGAATAAAGAATAAAGACACAAATGATTCTACTGAAAGAAACAAATCCTTGTTCCTTTAGCGAAGCGGTCTTTACTCTTTTAGCGGAGCGGTCCATTAGCGTGCTAATTTGATTTCATTCCACATCTCGAGCAGCATCTCTTGTGCCTCTCCTGCGTCATGCATGAGGGCGCAGCGGTCGATGATACTCTTGTCGGCATAATAGACGGGGTTGAGGTGCAGCGCGTGCGGGTCGAGGGTCTCGCCCTCCACTTCGATGGGCTCCTCGCCGAAGAAATACGAGGCATCTACGGTCTCAGGCCATTCTTCCTCGTCATTCTGCTCGTCTAACACTTCGGCTGCGGCTAAAGGACCCCCGGCGCAGGACACATATCCGATCTCGTCCATGTTCGCCAGCGCATTGTCGGCGCGGCACATGTAATCGATGAAATAGGTTGCGGCCTTGACGTTCTTTGCGTACTTCGGAATCACCCAGCCGTCGAACCATACATTCGATCCCTCTTTGGGTACGATATAGTCGAGCATCACACCCATCTCGGCTGCCTCTTCGATAGCGAATTGCGCATCTCCGGACCAACTGAGGTTGAGCCATGCTTTGCCTTTCGTCATCTCTTCTTTGCCGAAGTCCACTTCCCATCCGCAAATCTGCTTCTTCGCCTTGAGCAGAATCTCTTTCACTGCGGCTACGCGCTCCGGTGTGATGTCGCGGACCAACTCGTCGCGGTTCACTTCGCCTTTCTCAATCTGGTCAGCGAATGCGTAAAGCACCAGAACTGAATAGACGTCGCGGAATGCATCTTTCATCAGAATGCGGTTCTCGAATTTCGGATCCAGGACGGCTGCCCACGATTGAAGATCTTCGCGGTTGACGAATTGCGGATTGTAGATGAAGCCGGTCGTGCCCCACATGTAACCTGCGGTATAGTCGCTCACCTTCACGTCTGAACTCGGAGCCATCTGCTGGAATTTGTCCAGTACGAACGGAGAGATGTTATCGAAATACTTGATCGAATCCGGAATCAGATCTTTCTGGATAGGAAGAAGAAGGTCTTTCTTGAGCATGCGCTCGATGATATACTCCGACGGGCAGAACAAGTCATAGTCCTCGTGACCCACCTCGATCTTCGTGAGGGCGGTCTCGTTGATGTCGAAGGTCTCATAGACGAGTTGTACTTTCTCGCCTGTCTGATCGAAATACCACTGTTCGAAGTTGGACTTGACGTCCTCATTGATGTAGTCCGCCCAGTTGAGCACTTTCAGTTGATGAGCGCGGTCATTACCTCCGCAGGAAGTCAGTACAATGGCTGCAATAGCCAATACCGAAACAAAGATTTTTTTCATTTCTCTTCTTGTTTTGAATTACGTATGTTGATATAAATAAGTACAGCAAGCATTACTATCAGGATGATAGTGAATAGAGGACGCAGTTCCGGAGTCAGACCGCCCTTGCGGGCATCCGAGTAGATAAACGTACTGAGCGTCTCGAGGCCGCCCGAACCTTTCGTGAAGAAGGTCACACCGAAGTCATCCACAGACAGAGTCAGCGCTAAGATGAATCCCGAGAGCATGCCCGGCCATAACTCCGGAAGCATCACCATCCGCAACGCTTGCGCTGGAGTGGCGCCGAGATCGAGGGCCGCTTCGTACGTGTTCGGGTTCATGCGACTCAGACGAGGTAACACACTTAATACCACGTACGGAGTGCAGAACACCACATGCGCGATGCAGACTGTGGCCAAGCCCTGACTTACGCCTAAAGCGACGAAGAGAAGGAACAACGATATACCGGTGATGATGTCCGGGTTGATCATTGGCACCGAGTTCAGGAAACTGACGACTTTGCGACTGCGCGCACGCATGTTATAGATGCCGATGGCGGCAAGCGTACCTAACAGCGTTGAGACAATGGCTGCGATGAGCGCGATGATCACTGTGTACCAGATAGCGCTGTTCAGACCGGCGTCCGCCTTGCCCGTGAAAAGGTTCAGGTAGAGATCGAATGAGAATCCGGTCCAGTTGCCGAGGATCTTGCTCTTCGTGAACGAGAACACCGCTATCAGGGCGATGGGAGCATACAGTACGAGCAGCAGCAACCATAGGTAGAGTTGCGACCCGTAATGACGGCGCATACCCATACGCTTGCGGCGAAGCGTCTCCTGCTCTACGGGGGTGAGGTTTTTCTCCCTGCGACGCTGGATAATCAGCACTACGGAATAAACGATGCCGGCGAGGAACAGCAAACCCGCGCAAAGCCAGCCTAACCAAGCCGTGGAGTGGGAGGGACCGTGAGTGACGCCTTGCACGTATGTCTCGAAGACATGATAGGCGTTCTGACGCAAAACTTTCTGACTGCGGTTCTTCACCTCTTTTTTCGTTCGCCAGACGGTCCATGAGACTCCTTCAGCATCCGTATAGGAATAAATGCTGTCGCCCCACGCCTGCAACGCCGGTGAGGATACATCGGCAAAGAAGAAATCAAGCGGTGTCAGCACATCCGCTGTCTCGAGGGTGCCGAACGTGGAGTAGGAACTATTCGCCAACTTTATATTCACTTTCTCGCCCGCGAAACTCTCAGGGAAGTCCTCTAACAGCGCTACGTCCCGCGTTGCGCCGATGCGTAACTCATACGTCAGATTCGACTGAGCCATCGTAATGGCGAAAGGCGAAAAGACGAAAAGGACGAATAATATGTTCTTTATACTTTTCAACTTTAATCTTTAAACTTTCAACTTTAAACTTTAAACAATCCCCTCTCCATCTTTGCTGTCATGATCTCCGAAGAACGAGGTCAGGCCGATGATGATGAGCAGTACCAGCGACAACACGGCGCCATAGTTGAGAAGGTCGGTCGTGGTGATATAGTCCTGTATGAGACTACCGAACAATTTGATGTTATTGTGTGTCAGCAGTTCCGCGATGGCGAAGGTCGAGACGGTCGGCATGAAGACCATGACAATGCCGCTATATACACCCGGCATGGACAGCGGGACAATCACTTTCCAGAAACAGGTCCAACGGTTAGCACCCAAGTCCTGAGCGGCCTCGACAAGAGAGTTGTCCATCTTGAGAAGCGTGTTGTAAATCGGGTAAATCATGAACGGCAGGTAGTCGTAACACAGACCGAAAAGCAATGCACCTTCGCCCAAAGGCAAACCGCACATGTTGAACAGTTCGACGGTCGCCACCGTCCGCAGCAGGAAATTGATCCACATCGGCAGAATGAACAGCATCGCCATCACTTTCGGCGTCTTGAATTCTTCCTGCGCCATGATATACGCCGCCGGATAACCGATAAGCAGACAGATCGCGGTGTTGAATACCGCTATCATCAATGAGTATAGGAAAGTCTGAATAGCTTCGCTATGCGTGAAGAACTTCATGAAATTGCGGATCGTGAAGTTACCGTCGATATCCGTGAACGCATACACGCCCACTAAAATCAGCGGCAACACCACAAACATCGCCATAAACAGAATGTAAGGCCATGCCCACGTTCTCCGACTCGAAAATATCTGAATGAGTTTCATCATTTCATCATTCCATCAATCCATCATTTCATCATTCCATCAATCCGAATGTCCTTCGGCTTGATAACCACGCCCACGCGGTCGCCGTCATCCCATACATCATTGGTGTTGACGTACAGGTCGTGGCCCTCATCCGTTCGGATCGTCAGTTGGTAGTGATTGCCCTTGAAGAGAATGAAATGCACCTCTCCGGACAGCGTACCCTCTTCTTCGTAGTCCTGCAGGTCGATGTCGCGGAACTTGACACGAACTTGCACTTTCTCGCCCGGGGCAAATGGTGCAATCTGTTTCTCCTCCACTTCCCATTCGGCATCGAGGAACCGTACCTTGCCGTTCTTGAGCACTTCGCCTTCGAAATAGTTGTAGATATAGCGCTCTTTTTTCATGATCTGGATATCTTCCGGTCGCACGAGCATGCCTACTTCCGTTCCGGGAAGGTACTCATGGTAGTCCTGAATGAGGAATTCGTAATTGTCGGGTGTCAGCACGCGCATCTCATAGTGTACGCCCTTGAAGATACACGTCTGTACCTCGCCGTACCATTTCGTGAACTTACCTTTCGGCACCCGATCCTCTGGATCGTCCTCTATTCCATCATTCGCATCATTTAGCTCGCTTGGCGGGCGGCTCAATCCATCATTCTTTTGGGGCACCGCCCAAATATATATATCTTCCGGACGGATGACTACATCCACGGGGTTGTTTTCGCCAAAACCGGTGTCGATACAGTCGAACTCCTGTCCGCAGAACTCCACACGCTTGTCGCGGATCATCGTGCCGCTAAGAATATTACTCTCGCCGATGAAGTCGGCCACAAAGCAGTTTTGCGGCTCATTGTATATATCCGTCGGAGTACCGATCTGTTGAATCTTGCCTTCGTTCATCACCACCACGCGGTCGGAAAGAGTCAACGCTTCTTCCTGGTCGTGGGTCACGTAGATAAATGTGATGCCGAGTTTCTCATGCAGCTCCTTCAACTCGATCTGCATGTCGTGACGCATCTTGAGGTCCAGCGCCGACAGAGGTTCGTCGAGTAATAGCACTTCAGGCTTGTTGACTATCGCACGGGCGATGGCGACACGTTGTTGCTGACCGCCAGAAAGTGTGTCCACTTCACGCTCCTCATAACCCGTCAGGTTAGCCATCTTCAGCGCCTGACGAACTTTCTTCTTGATCGTCTCAGGAGCTTCTTTCTTCAACTTCAGCCCGAAGGCGACGTTGTTAAATACATTCAGGTGGGGGAACAATGCGTATTTCTGAAATACCGTGTTCACCGGACGCTGGTAAGGCGGAGTCTTTGTCACGTCCTCGCCTTTCAGTAAGATCTCACCCGATGAGGCGACCTGAAAACCGGCGATACACCGCAATAACGTGGTTTTGCCACAGCCCGAAGGACCTAAAATAGTGACGAACTCGCCTTTCTTCACTTGCAGGCTGACGTCATTCAGCGCATACTTACCGTCCTCAAAACGCTTAAAGACGTGGTTTACCTCAATAATAAACTCAGATTTTGCCATTTCCTTATTTTAACGCGTGTGCTGCGTGCATACAGGCACGCATTATGCAATTTGGCCGCAAAATTACGCAAAAAAAATTATATATGCAAATATTCGCACGAAAATTCACATGGTTACATATTATTTGCCAATTCTGTTTGGCAGAATGTAAAAATTCGGCACTTTTTAACAGATATATTTTTTTTATTTTAAAAAAAGTTGTACCTTTGCGCCGCTTTTCTGCGGCGTATGTGTGTATGTGGGTGTACATGTGCGCTAAATAAAAAAATAAAAGGGCAGAATTTACATTTTAAAAACAATTAATATGATGAGAAAGTATTTTTTAAGTTTAACATTGGTACTCCTCGGGCTTTTTTCCGGAGCGAATACCATGTGTGCGGTGAACATGTCGGGTATGACGGATGAAGATGCTGTCAATCTGGCGTTCTGGGCTCGCATGACGGCAAAACCGGCTACTACCACCCTCGGTAGCGGTTTGGTTTTCGTGAGCGAGGATGAACATTCGGTAGAGCCTGGCGAGGGAGATTATCAGTCTGTGCATAGCGCAGAAGGATGGAGCGATATCTATCTGGCTTCCAGTCTGATTAGCGCTACTGTGGATTTCAAAGTGTACGCCAAGGCAAATGCCGGATCGTATTTTACAGGATGGTCCTTTACGGACGGTTATACGGATTTAGGTGTCGGAAGTGGTACCTATGCGGCCATCAAGGTGAATCCTTCTTCCAAAACAGCAAAGGCCAATATCTTGGAATATACGGTATATGCGGCCTTCGAGAAGGTGAAGATTGTGTCGTATGAGATTACTGGTGATAACACCATGACGCCCGAGAATCCGACTTGTACGCAGACGGTTACTTTCCGCGCTGAGACGCCGGGTTTCTGGGCGTTGAGTTCGGCGGATGACGTGAAGCACTTTAAGTTGCCGGTGATTACCAACAAAGCAGGTACTGCCGGAACTTGGAAAACTTCTATCACGGAATGGAATACCTCCAATATCTCTTTCTCCGGAGACTATGCCTTAATTAGCGTTCCGGTTACTTTTACTGCCCCGAACGGCAATGCGGCGGAATATGGTGCAGAACTGGTATTGGAGACCTATGCCGGTGTGAAGATGAAAGTATATCTCTCTGCACGTACTAGCGGCGGTGAGGGACAAGCTGTTCGTTATGATAAAGACGGAGAAGAAATGGGCCGCGGAGATCTGACGGCAATGATTGCAGCAGCTGCTGCGACCGATGTGGTCAAACTGAACGCCGATTATGCCTCTCCGGTTTCTATTAACAAGAGTCTTACTTTTAACCTCAATGGATATACGCTGAGCAATACCCTGACGGTAAACGGAGGTAATGTAACGGTGGCTCATAGTGCCTTCGGCGGTTCTGCCAATGCGCTGAATGTTAAAGCGGGAAAGGCAATCTTGGAAGGTGGTGCGTTCGGTTCGCTTACCATCGGCGCAAGCGGTACGGTAGAGCAGAATGGAGCGGTTATTACCGGAGCAGCTACCAATAATGGTACACTCACCACTACGAATGGTGAATTCCAAGCCGGTTTGACTTCAACTAAGAGTCTCACCGCGAATGGAGGTACATTCTCCGGCGCAGTAGCAATCAATGTCACTGGAGGTACGGCGACTATCAAACGCGGTACAATCAGCGGTACGCAATACGGAGTACAGACCAATGGCGGTACGGCTACGATTGAGAAACTGGCGGTTGTCTCCGGTGGAACAAAAGCGCTGAACGGCAAGAGCGGTTCGCTCACCGTCAATAATGGTAAGTTTGCGACCCCGGATAATCTAATTGCCGGCACAGTGACTTTCAAAGCCGGATATTTCCAAAATGCCGAAGGCACAACGGTGCTTGGCAAACAGGTTTGGCGTAATACGGGAGGTGTAGAGTTCCGCGAAGGATATCTCTATTTCGTAGGAGACCAAGAGGCTGCGCAGGCTTCCAATGTCAGCGTTTGCCGCATAGGCAAGGCAGTATATGCTTCCTTGGAGGATGCTTTGGCTTATGCGAACAACCACCTCGCTGAAGAGGTCATCATCATCATGGAGAATGACTATACGCTTCAGGCAGGTTACTATACTATTCCTGCTAATGCAACTCTTCTTATTCCAATGAGCGATGAGCAGCAAACGGCTAACCCTGTTGTGCCGCGTAAAACGGGTTCTATCGCAACACCTAAGCAATTCCGTAAACTGACTTTCGAATCTGGAGTAAATATGACGGTACAAGGTACGATTGAAGTTTCTTGTACGCAATATGGTGCGGGCGAAGAAATGGGCGTGCCAGGAGGAAACTATGGCCATTTGATTCTCAAGCCGGGCAGCCATATTACTCTGAGCAATGGTTCTGTATTGCGTGCCTGGGGATTTGTAACCGGCGATGGCACGACTGATGCGGATGGCAACTACCTTTCTGGCGAGATCGATGCACGACGTGGTGCTACGGTTCGCGAAATGTTCCAAATGGGAGACTGGAAGGGTGGAGATATCTCCTTCACGATGGCGATGGATATACCAGGGATGAATCCTACATGGCGTGATTTGACCCACCTTTTCCCCGTGTATACCTATTTTATCCAGAACGTTGAGTCGCCGGTGAAATACCATCCGGGCTCTTCGCTTATCTGCGCAACGTCAGTCAATGTGTCGGGTTCTATCAATGCCTATGCGAACGATATTAAGGTGGTGGGCAAGGAAGGTGAACCTGCGATGTTCTTGATGAATGAGATGGCGGATGCGGAAAATACGTGGGTACGCAAATTCTATGACGTTAAGAATGATAAACAAGTGTATGAGGTCAATAGTGGTGCTCAACTTGGTTCGGTTGTCATTGATCTCGGTGAAGTACCGGGGGCTATGTTTGGTTCTTCTACTTCATTGAATTTAATGCTTGACTCTCGTAGTTTCGTACTCCCATTGACGTCTAACTTCAAGATTCATCTCCTCACCGGTTATATGGAGTTCACGCAGAGTACATCCTGTCTCCCGGGTATGGAAGTAGAGGTGGATAAAGAGGCAGAGGTAGCAGTGGTTAACGACCATACAGAAGGTGTGGCGCAGGGAGCGCTTTATCTCTACGATGCAGACCAATGGAGTTTTACCAGTCCGTACAATGGAAAAACTGGAGGTTATGTAGGCAATAGTGGTAAGTTCGGTAAGATAGTACGCTATTCGGCTACGCTGGATGCGCAACCTACTGCACGTTCCGTTGCCTCACCCGCGGCTATCGGAGATGCTAAACTGATTGTACATGGTACCTTCCGTTCCGGCGAGGACTGCTCCGTCTATACCTCGTGGTCTAAAGATTTGAGCACCATGGGACTGGCGGAAAACGGCACCGGCGGTGCATCTATCATCTCTACTAATGAGGATGCCGGTACCTTCATCTTTGACGCGGATGCACCTGCTTTCGACGGAGTAAAAATGGATGGTTCCGGCAATCTAACAGGTATCGGTACTTCCGTGCTGGTAAACTATGACCATAATGACTACGGCATGGGAACCCAGTATCCTATTACTATCCATACCGTTTTAAATAAAGATGAAAGAGTCTATGGCTTCGAGCTCTGCACACCTGCCAAACTGCTGAATGGCGACGGTACGTTTGTAGAGACTGAAGGAACACAGGCAGCTACCTCTTATTGCTACATGAACGACCAATGGACGACGATGCAGGTAGCGGAAGATCCGTGCTTCATGAAGGAGATCGTAGGTGGTCAAACGACCTATTACGCCAAACCGGCGGAATACGTAGCAGTCAATGCAAAATGGGATGGCGAAAAGATGGTTGGCAACGCTGACCATACCTATAGTGACAAAGCCGGAGCAGGTCGTCTCTTTATCCTCATGAGCGATTGCCAATGGTGGGAAGTGGAGAAGGTGGAGAACCTTTACCATTGTATCCACCCGAACAACGACACCTATTATTATTGGGATGAGGAAGAAGACAAGTGGATGGAGCAACGATTCACCATCACATGGCTCAATGAGAACGGTACGGAAATAAAGTCATATATAGAGGATGGTGGAGAGCAGGTAGAAGTAGATTACTCTGTACCTTATGGAACGATGGCTGAGTATCTCGGAGAAACTCCTATACTTGAACCTGATATGGATTATGTATATCATTTCGCAGGATGGACTCCGGAACTTGGCAAAGTTACGTCAAATGTAACTTACACAGCAAAATATACGAAAGAAGAACGCAAATATACAGTCATCTTCCTCAACGAAGGTGGAGACGAGATTGAGCGTCAGCAACTTGTCCACAACGCATGGCCGGTTTGCGAAAACATGCCGACACGCACTGGTCATACTTTAATTTGGGAGCCGGAGATCATTTCTGTAGAAGGAGATGCCACCTACCGTGCTACTTGGGTGGATACGAAACCGCAGGAGTATGCGATTACCTTCTATGATTACGATGGTACAACCAAACTCAAACCGACGGACGACACTCCCTATATGGTAGCTGTTGGAGATGTACCGGTGGCTCCTGCTGATCCTGCCGGCAAGCCCGAAACAAACAAGTACACGTACGTCTTCGATAGTTGGTATCCGGCTATTGAAGCAGTATCCGAAAACAGTGCGAAAGCATACAAAGCAGTGTACCGCGAGGAAGCGAAGAAATATACCATTACTTTCTTGAATGAGGACAATAGTGTAATTGAATCGAATGAATATTCATACGGCGAAACGCCGGTTTGCTCCGCTACTCCGACTAAAGAAAATACAGCTGAATTTACCTATAAGTTCGCATGGGACCCGCAAATCCAGACGGTGATGGGCGATGCTACCTATAAGGCGGTCTTCACACCGACCACGAACCAATATACCGTAACCCTCAAATCCAATCTCACGGGCGTATGTACGTTCACGGGCGCGGGTTCCTTTGATTATGGTAAGAATGTAGATAATGTGGCGGTAACTTACGATAGCGAGAAATATCGCTTTGACGGATGGGACGACGGAGATGAAAATGCAGCACACGCGGCCTTCACGCTGACAGAGGATATTACCCTCACGGCAAACTTCACGGCTATTGCATTGGAGGACTACGAATTGGGCGGAAGCGATGCTAAAGTGACATTGGATGAGTCTAAAGAAGTGAATAACTTCATCTTGACCTCTAATGGAATCAATGCTTCCGGACAGATTCTCAATGCTAACTATTTGGACATCAAGGGAGACGCTATCTTCAAACTGGCTCCTGCAGGTGGCGTCCCTGCACGTACATGGTATGCCGTAGCTGCTCCATGGCAGGTTGATATTCGCACCGGTGTGTATGCAAATGGTAAACGTCTGACTGTCGGAGTTGGCTTTGATATGATAGAGTTTGACGCGGTAGCATATGCCCGTGATGATAACGGAGAAGGAAACCGCAATATTTGGAAATACGTCGATGAGAATGGTGGTATTATGATGCCGGGTAAACTCTATATGGTTTATCTCGCTTCCGCACAACCTTCGCTTGAGTTCCATATGAAGCGCGGCACGTCAATTATTACTGTAAAGACGGCTGTCGACGTAACAGGTGGCACTGATGCCAAAGCCAACTGGAACGCGATTGCCAACCCGGCATTGTTCCATGCCGATCTTGGATTGGATGGCTCATCTGATGTGCTGAAATATGATCCGGCTTCCGGTGGCTATACGGCGACCGATGTGAATAATATGATTGTTGCTGAGCCCGTCTTTGCACAGGTGGCTGCTAAGCAACTTACGGTAACGGCTTTTGTTGCTACCACCGGAGGCGGAGCAGGCATGCCGGCATACCGTCGCGCACCGAAATCAGTTTCGGAGGCAGACAGCCGCTTCGTAATCGAGATTGCACGTAATGGACAGATGAACGACCGGCTCATTGTACAGACCGCAGAGGACAAAGACAACACCTATGTCATCGGCCAGGATCTGGCCAAGATGGGTATCGGATCCAAAGCAGCGCAGATGTGGATGGAGCGTTATAATACGAACCTCTGTAAGAACACTGCACAAATTGAGAACGGCCGTGCTGAGTTCCCGCTCAGTATCTTCGCACCTACCGCAGGCGAATACACTATCTCTGCGCTGGCACAACGGGGTGACTTGACGCTTTACCTCACACGCGACGGAGAGGCAATAGCCAACCTCTCGGACGGTGATTATACGCTCATGCTCGAACGTGGTACTGCTTATCAATATGGATTGCGCGTGAGCGCACGAAGCCCGCAAATCGCTACCGGGTATGATGAGGTAATTGCTGATGGTGCAGAGAAAGCTCAGAAAGTGCTCGTTAATGATCAGATTTTCATCATCCGTGGTGAGAAGGTTTATACAATAGATGGACAACTTGTAAAATAAAGAGGTAGAATCATGGAAAAGAAGTTATATGTAATGCCTCTTTGCGAGGTAGTAGTATTTGGTTGTAACGACTTGATGCATGTCCAGTCCCCAAGCGCAGAAGAATTCCCGGGCGGTCCTTCTGGTGCTCCGGCTCGCCGCTCGCCGGTGTTCTAAAGAGAGTGGATGAATCAAAAAACCGCATGTACGTGACAGCGTATGTGCGGTTTTTTGTTACGCTTTGAGCTAAAAAATCGAAAAAAACAGCGAAATATTTGCGTATATCAAAAAAAAGCAGTACCTTTGCACGCTTTTTCGCGCAGAAAAAGACTGGAAGACTAGCATCATACTAGTCAACTGGATTATAGTATTAACAATTTAAATTAAGATTTTACTACAATGGTAAATCATTACGAAACAGCCTTCGTTTTAACTCCCGTTTTGTCTGAGCCGCAGACGAAGGAGGCTGTAGAAAAATTCGAGAATCTTCTCACGCAGAATGGCGGTACCATCCTGAACCGTGAGGAGTGGGGTTTGAAGCAACTCGCTTATCCCATCCAAGGTAAAAATTCGGGCTTCTATTTCATCCTTCAGTTTGATGCTGAGCCCGCTGTAATCGCTACCCTCGAGACAGAGTTCCGTCGTGACGAGCGTATCATCCGCTTCCTGACAACGCGTCTTGACAAGTACGCATTCGAGTACGCTGAGAAGCGTCGTAACAACTTTAAAAAAGAGGAGGCTTAATCATGGCACAGAATGACGAAATTCGCTATCTGACTCCGCAAGGCTCGGATCAGAAGAAGAAAAAGTACTGCCGTTTCAAGAAGAGCGGTATCAAGTACATCGATTACAAAGATCCTGAGTTCCTCAAGAAGTTCCTCAACGAGCAAGGTAAAATCCTTCCGCGTCGTATCACCGGTACCTCTCTGAAGTTCCAACGCAAAGTTGCTCAGGCCGTTAAGAAAGCACGCCACTTGGCTCTGCTGCCTTACGTAACTGACATGATGAAGTAAGTAATTAACCCACTAACAAGAAAGGAAAGAACATGGAAGTAATTCTGATTCAAGACCTGGCTAATCTGGGTTTCAAAAACGACATCGTTAAAGTTCGTGACGGCTACGGACGTAACTACCTTCTCCCGCAGAAGATTGCTATCATCGCTAACGAAAGCAACCGCAAACAGCTCGCAGAGAACCTCAAACAGCAGGCCCACAAAGCAGCTAAACTGCTGGCTGACGCTCAAGCTCTTGAGGCTAAACTGGCTGAGACAGTAATCGAGGTTAAAGTAAAAGCAAACGAGGATGGCAAGATCTTCGGTACCGTTACCACTCAGAACATCTCTGATGCTCTTAAGGCTCAAGAGATCCTGATCGACAAGAAAGTGATTACTATCGCTGAGCCGATCAAACAAGTGGGTGAGTACACCGCACAGGCTCGTCTCCATCGTGAGGTAAAAGCTGACATCAAGCTGAACGTAGTAGCTGAGTAAACTAGAGTATTAACCAAAAGATTTATGAAGGTTCGTGCAAGTCGAGCGTAAGCTCGCTTACGCAACTCGACGAAGCCGAAACTCCAGAATTTAAATTTCAATTTAAATTATGAAAAAAGGAATTCATCCTGATAACTACCGTGTAGTAGTTTTCAAAGATATGTCTGACGGTACTCAGTTCTTCAGCCGCTCTACAGCAGCTACGAAGGACACGATTGAAATCGACGGCGTTCAGTACCCGCTGATCAAGCTTGAGATCTCGAACACGAGTCACCCGTTCTATACCGGCAAATCGAAGCTGGTGGACACCGCCGGTCGCGTGGACAAGTTCATGTCTCGCTACGGCAATCGCAACCGCAAGTAATACTTGTGTGGCAAGGGGCGAGCGCATGCTTGCCCCTTGTTGTTTTTATAATAACTGTTTAACGTCGCTTTTGCGACCATTTTAACCCTTTAACGTCGCGTAGCGACCTATCTAACATGCAAAACATTTTATGGCGCGCTTTATGCCGCAACTTACTTCTCTCAATCGCAATGTTCACAGTGATTTTCGGATTGCTTTGGGTAGCAGAGCAGTTCATCTTTGCCCCCGGAACACTGCTTAAATGGACGGACGCTGCCTGGTGCGTCGGAATACCCGCATCCGTCATCGGAGTCGCCTATATACTCACTATCCGTGACCCGCAGAACTACACCGGTTTCTTTGCCGGCATTGTCATGTCCGCCTTGCTCGGCGTACAATTCACACTGCAGAAGAGTTATGACAGTACCTTCCTCTATTTCTTCGTTTTCATCCCATTCCAAATGATGAGTATCTACAAATGGAGCAGGAAGAAAGATGACGGAGGCGCCAGTTTTGAACCCAAGTTTCTGGATATCCCGCGTTTCTGGCTGTCGATATTTATCGGTTTGGCAGTCATAGCCGGTGACTACTTCATCCAAACCGTTATATTTCAACATAACGGATTCGGAGACAATGTCATCGTGAAGTTATGCAACGGATTGATGATATCGTCCTCGTTCCTCGCAAATTATTGGTTGATTTATCGCAAAAACGACTCGTGGCTGTATTGGTTCATATACAGCGTGGCGGGAATCGTGCTGTTTATATACCTCGGAAATATCTTCTCTCTGGTGCTCTTCTGTTTCTTCCTTGTCATCAACTCGATGGCCGGCATCGCATGGATCAAAAATACAAAACCGGAGTATTATTTCTGGGCCGCTCCAATACTTTGTAAAAAGAAATGATGAAACGTAAAGCAGATACAGTTTTGAAAGTGAGCGAACCCGCTCAGTTGATGGATTTCCTCATCGCTAAGATGGGAGGCATGGCGCGCTCATCGGTCAAGCAACTGCTTGGCCAGCGGCGTGTCAAAGTAGGAAACGCAATCCAGACGCGCCATGACTTTGCCCTCAAGGCGGGCGATATAGTCACCGTCTCTTCCGGACGGGGCAACAGCCAACTGACGCATCCGAAGTTGAAAATCGTCTATGAGGACGACGACTTGATCGTCGTGAACAAGCAACCAGGTTTGCTGACCGTAGCGGCTACACCGGGAAGCAGCGAGACGACAGTGATGTCTATTTTACGCGCGTACGTAAAAAGACAGAACGCGCGCGCAGGTGTGTATGTGGTTCATCGCCTCGACCGAGAGACTTCGGGACTGCTCGTCTTCGCGCGCTCGGAAGAGTTGCAGCATTATATGCGTCAGTACTGGCGGGAACTCGTCACCGATCGAACATATATAGCTCTCGCAGAAGGCGTGTTAGAGCCCCGCGAAGGGAAGATCACAACGTGGCTTACCGAAGACAAACGCAATGCTGTCGTCTATTCCTCGCCGGTCGATGACGGAGGAGACATAGCTATCACCAACTATAAGACGCTTCGCGTTGCCTCTAACCCTCTAACCACTAACCCTCTAACTCCTCAATATTCCCTTGTGGAACTCCACCTGGAGACAGGTCGCACCAACCAGATACGTGTACATCTCGCTTCCAAGGGTTGTCCGGTAGTAGGCGACCGCAAGTACGGCCACGGCAATGAGTCGAGTCCCATCGACCGACTCTGTCTGCACGCTAAAGTGCTGGAGTTTATCCATCCCGTGACGGAGAAGAAGGTGCGCTTCGAGAGCCCCGTTCCCAAAGAATTCAATCGTGTATTAGTATGAAAAAAATCATTCTGTTAGTCCTTGGTGCGTTGTTTTTTATGCCTGTTATGGAGGCTAAGCCCCGTGTGCACACGATAGGCGATAGTACGATGTCCGAATATAAACCCGCGGCGACGCCAAAACGCGGGTGGGGAATGTATTTACAGGCATTCTTTAACGCCGACTCTGTCGAAGTGAATAATAGAGGCAAATCCGGTGCCAGCACTCGCACCTTCTACGAGACAGAGAACTTATGGCCGTCCGTCAAGAAACAGTTCCGCTCGGGCGACTACCTCATTATTCAGTTCGCCCACAACGATGAGAAATGCAAGGGCGAGGATGTCTATGTGCAGAATGTCCAACTGCGCGCAGAAGGAAAAGATACTCTTACCGACATGCGCGGAACGGAGCCCAACACAACCTACAAGCAATACCTGTACCAATTCATCAACGAAGCCCGCGAATACGGCGTGACACCTATTTTGATGTCGCCTGTCTGTCGCGCTTATTTCAAGGACGGTAAGATTAACGATGAAGGACGGCATAAGTTACCCGGCACAAAAGAGTTGAGCAGCCGGGAAGCGGCGCGCGTGCATCGCCAGGAAGGGACGTTCGACAAAGACTACGTACGTTGTATGCGGGAAGTAGCGGAAGATATGTGGGTGCCGTTTCTGGACATGACCGCCGCCAGCAGGGACTTACTGGAAAGGCAAGGCAAAGAATTCTGCATGGCGCATTATTTCAATTGCGGTGACAAGACGCACACGGGTGCCGAAGGCGGAATGGCGATGGCTGCTTTGGCATATAACCTCATTGCGCAGGAACCGATGTTGCAGGAAATGCAGTCATGGCTGGCAGCGCCGGATAAAGGAATGCTTGCCGCTTATGCGCAAAACATTGAAGAGAAAGGCAAACAGGCTGCTTTCGACGCTAAAGGAACGCCGTTTAGTGAGCAATTAACCATTAGCCAGTTGCAAAATATTGAACACGCAAGAGGCGGTTTTGTGCCTGTGGGAGGCTTTTGGCCTGCCGGAGAAATCGACGAAGTGGCTAACCGCTATATCGAATACACGATCGCTGCGGAGAAGAAAAAAGGACTGGTATTAGAAACCATTACCTTGCCGGTGAAAGCCAAAGGGGGTGCGGGCATGAATATCCATATTAACTATGGCTTCGGCGACTCATTTAAGGGCGTGACCACTATCTACGAGAACACCGCCCTGCCGAAATGCAAGAAGATAATAGTCCGCTTGACTCAGCCGATTCTGGTTCCTGCCGGTGAGACGCTCCATCTGCGTGTTCTGCCTTGGTATGACTCCAACGGACGTCCGCAGAAAGGCAAGAAACTGGAACTCGGAGAGTTGAAAGTTACAGGAAAGAGACTGAACTAAGACGTCCGTAATGCGAACGAGATGCGAATGAGAAAGACTGCAAAAAACAATTAAAGCCACCCGAAAGGATGGCTTTAATTTGCTTTCAGCTATCAGTTATCAGCTTAGTAGCTTGTACGCTGTGTAGCGGCGTAACTGATCTTCAGTGCGTAAGCACGACGGAGTTCCTGTTTGATGTCCGCAATGACACCCATTTTGGTCTCTTTGTCTGCTTTGATAGACACGGTCATCAAACCCTGCTCGCTCTCTTTCATTGACGAACGCTCGTTGACGATATACTCGCCAATCTCCTTCGTCTCTGCGAAAGCGTCATCAAGTTGGATACGTGTTTCTGCACCATACTGCTTGCGGAACTCTGCCGTAGGCGTACCTACGTAGATATAGCGCACGAGCGATTTCTTCTCCAGCTTCGTCAGCTCAGTCGCCTGCGGGTTCCTGAACTGCACCTTATAGCTAACCTCCTTCATGGACGTAACAGACATGAAGAAGAACAGCAGCATGAAGATAATATCCGGAAGTGACGACGTATTCAACGCCGGCATTTCACGCTTCTCATTTCTACGAATCTTTGCCATGTTAGTTACCGTAATTTTTAGGTTCAGCCTCCGAAATCTTCTGAGGATAGATCTTTTGGATCTGTTTCTGTTGATCCTCTTCTAACTCGTTGTAAGCTTTATGGAAATACTTCTGTGCGCACTCTTCACGCAATTCATTATATGCCGCTACAAGTTCATTCTGCACATCCAGATAAGCCTGATACTGAGTATCCACGTCGTTCTGGACGGAGATGACGTGATCCTTGGTGTATTTTACTACGCCGAACGGAGCACCGAAATCCTCTTCGAACACTTTCGGATAATAATCCGCGTTGTTCTCGTTTTTGATGAACTCTTTCGCTCTCTCGCGGAGTTGCTTCACATCCATCAACTGGCCTTGCACCATGAGTTGGTTAGCGGAGTTGATCTTCACAACCAACAGGTTACGCTTGTTGATATCCTTGTCCTCTATCTTTTGATCAGGAGGAATAGGAGCAGGCAGACGGCGAGCCAGTCCCTGGTTCACATCCATAGAGGTGGTTACCAGGAAGAAAATCAGCAACAGGAACGAGATGTCCGCCATGGAGCTGGCGTTGATCTGTGGGACTTTCTTTGCCATGATAAATGTGATTTACTTCAGTTTGCGAGTGTGAATATAACCCCAAATCATCGTACAAATAGTAGCAATGATCAGGAAATAGCAAGCATAGATTACAGCGTCAGCCATCTGAGCCCAGAAGCCTTCGTTATCCGTACCCTCATAGCCGATGATATTGATTTTCTCCGGGCTACCGAGGAACCAGCATACGCATGCCAAAACGATAAATCCGCAAACTACGCCGAGCGTCATATATGCTTTGCGGCGATTGGTCTTCCAGTTATTGACAAAATCTACGATCACTACAGCAAGTGTGATCAGGACTACAATACCGAAGAGGATGTAGTTCCAAATGAGGAAAGCATCGGTGAAGCGAGGAATATCCAGGAAATCACCAGCTACCTCCAGACTACCGTTCGAACCACCGAGGAAGAACAACGCGATAAACACGATGCCCAAACCCAACAGCGACCAGAGGGCAATCTTAGGGATCATTTTATAGTTTTTCATTTTGCTCAAAATTGTTTAATGATTAAACGTCAGTGTTCAGCGATCTGCGATCAGCGATCAGCTTATTACTTTTTTTGAGCTTTGTCGTACTCTACTACGATATCGAGCAGGCTGATGGAGCTATCCTCCATTTCGTTAACCAGACCCTCTACGAGCGAAAGGATATAGTTGTAGAACAACTGAAGCACAACAGCGATGACCAAACCGAGGAGGGTAGTCAACAGAGCGACCTTGATACCGCCGGCAACGACTGTAGCGGAGATATCACCTACCTGCTGGATCTTATCGAAAGCCTCGATCATACCGATGATGGTACCCAAGAAACCGAGAGACGGAGCGATAGCGATGAAGAGCGTGATCCAAGAGAGGTTCTTCTCGAGCAAACCGAGCTGAACGCCACCGTAAGAAGCAACAGTCTTCTCTACCACGTCAATACCTTCGTCATATCGGCTCAGTCCCTGATAGAAGATCGAAGCCACCGGTCCGCGCGTATTGCGGCAAACCTCCAGTGCTTTCTCGATACCGCCTTCTTTCAAAGCAGCCTCTACGTTATCGAGCAGCTGTTTTGTATTGGTCTTGCTGAGCGAGAGATAGATGATACGCTCAATACAGAGCGCGAGACCGAATACCAATGTAACGAGGGTCAGAGCCATGAAGCCGGCACCACCTTCGATAAATTTCGTTTTCAGCGTCTTGTGGAGAGCTACCAGACCACCGTCCTCAGCCGGAGCCTCTGCTACTTCCTCAGCTACCGGAGCAGCCTCGTCCACTTGTTCAACAGCAGCTTCTTCAACAGCAGCTGCTTCTTCTTGTGCCATCATCACTGCGCTACCAAAGGTAAGCATTGCCAGCACGGTAAGGGTTGCAAATACTTTTTTCATGAGATAAAATTTTGTTAGTTTGTATTTTTGTTTGTTTGTCTAATTCTTTGCGGAGAGACGGGGATTCGAACCCCGGAAACCCTTTTGGAGTTTACACGCTTTCCAGGCGTGCCTCTTCAACCACTCGAGCATCTCTCCTTGCGCATTTTTTGGCGCCACAGAACCACCGCTTAGGCGGTAGTACATCAAATTCGGCTACAAAAGTACTACAAATTATTGATATACGCAAGTTTTTTGACAATTATTTTTTATTTTCCATATATTTTGTGGTGATTATTTGCATATATAAAAAAAATATATTACCTTTGCACCCCGATAAAAAACAACAATCTCTATGTTTATCATCGGCATTGCGGGTGGTACCGGCTCGGGTAAAACAACGGTAGTGAAAAAACTTACTGAACGCCTCTCTAAAGGCGAAGTAGTAGTCATTCCACAAGACTCGTATTACAAGGACAGTAGCGATGTACCTGTCGCGGAACGCCAGAATATCAACTTCGACCATCCCGATGCCTTCGATTGGGAATTGCTTACCAGGCATATCAAAATGCTTAAAGAGGGCAAACCCATTGAGCAGCCTATTTATTCCTATATAACGTGTACGCGCTCGAACGAGACAATCCACATCGAGCCGCGCGAAGTGATTGTGGTCGAAGGCATCATGGCGCTTCGTGAACCGCGAATGCGCGAACAAATGGACCTGAAGATTTTTGTGGACGCCGATGCAGATGACAGGCTGATACGCGTTATGAAACGCGATGTTCTTGAACGCGGACGTACAGCTGAGCAAGTCATCGAGCGCTACCAACGCGTACTCAAACCCATGCACGAGCAGTTTATCGAACCATGTAAACGCTATGCCGATGTGATCGTGCCGCAGGGCGGACATAACAACGCAGCCATCAACATGCTGGCGAAGTTCGTCAAGCAACAACTGCGCGAGAACAAAGATTAATATACGATTATTAAGATTTGGTGCGTTTTTAACCTGCAGGGGTTAATCTGCTGGTAATCTGCTGGTCAATTGCTATGTAAATGCTGGGTAAATCCTATGCAAAAAATGTACGATTTTTAAGATTTTGTTTTTCCAACTCTTCTGGACATATCTAAAAATTGGCACCTTCACCCTCGGTGGAGGGTATGCTATGTTGCCTCTTATCCAGCGGGAGGTTGTGGATCGCAAAGGGTGGATCGATGAAGAGGAATTTTTGAATATGATTGCACTCGCGCAAGCTGCGCCGGGCTTGATTGCGGTTAATTCCGCCATCTTCATCGGTTGGCGAGTAGGCGGATGGCGTGGTGTTGCCGGTGCTGTCTTTGGGGCCGTTCTACCGTCTTTCCTCATCATCCTCGCCATCGCTATGGTCTTTGCGCAATGGAAAGAACTGCCTGTTGTGGAAGCCGTCTTCAAAGGTATTCGTCCGGCCGTTGTGGCGCTTATTGCTGCGCCGTTAGTGAAGATGGCGCGGGCTGCCAAGATATCATGGAGTACGCTCATTATCCCTATTGTTGCAGCTTTGCTTATATGGCTTGGGCATGTCAATCCTATATGGGTGATTCTTGCCACGATTATCATCACCCTGTTTGTCGTGGATATCGCAGAAAGGAGGCGGAGATGATTTACCTGCAACTCTTTCTGAGTTTCTTCAAGATTGGTTTGTTTGGTTTCGGAGGAGGACTGGCAATCCTTTCTCTCATCGAGATGGAAGTGGAGTCGAACGGGTGGATGACCCAGCAGGAGTTTGTGGACATCGTGGCTGTCAGTCAAGTCACGCCGGGGCCTATCGGAATCAACTGCGCCACGTATGTAGGTTATACCATCGCCGGTTTCTGGGGAAGTGTTTTGTCCACTTGCGCGATTGTACTGCCGAGTCTTGTCATCATGCTCAGTATATGCAAAGCCTATTTCTGGCTCATGAAACGATTCCATGGAAATCCGTATTTCGAGCAGACACTTAGAATGTTGCGCTTTACCGTCATCGGGCTGGTAGCGTCCGCGGCATTGATTCTGATTAAACCCACCACGTTTATCGATACCACCTCATGGATCATCTTTGTCCTTGTAGCCTTCTTTACTGTTTTGCCGAATATAATAAAAAACAAGGTGACTGATTTTCTCAGTCACCCGATTTTACTGATAATTCTTTCCGGAATAGCGGGCTATTTCATCTACCGCTAAATTTTTTCCAACTTCGCATGCGTAAGCAGAAGTGTTTTCGTGCCTTGCTTGTCGAAGTTAATCTCTATCTTGTCGTTTTCCGTCACTTCGTCTCGGTATGCGCGTATTACTGTTCCGTCCCCAAACACGCGGTGCGTCACGCGGTCGCCTGCTTTCCAGGTTGACGAAGCAATCGAACTCGTAGCACCGGAGACGGGAGCGACCGGTCTTGTCTGTGCAACCGGCCTTTCCTGAAAGCGGGGAGCGGTAATAGTCTGTGCTCTGTCCGCAAAACGGTCTGTACCCGGCCTCCTAAGTTCGAAAAAGTGACGGTCGATGTCATTGAGGAAACGGCTGGGACTGTTAAACGCTACCTGTCCGTTGCGGAAACGCTGACGGGCAAAAGACAGATAACAGCGATCCATAGCACGGGTGATGGCGACATACAATAAACGGCGTTCCTCTTCTATCTCTTGCGGTTTCACGCAGAATTGTGAGGGGAAGAGATTTTCTTCCAGACCTGCGATGAACACCACCGGAAACTCCAGACCTTTGGCTGCATGCACAGTCATCAGTGTCACGCGTTCCGTCGTGTCCGCCAAGTTGTCGTCTTGGTCCGTTAGCAGACTGACTTCGCTTAGAAAATCCGTGATGGGGGTATAGTCAATACCCTCGTTCTGACGTTGTTCCACGAATTCCCGAATGGCATTCAGCAACTCCTGTACATTCTGTGCGCGGTCTATTCCTTCCTGTGTGCGATCTAATGTCAGCGCGGTTTGAACACCGGTTATACGGAGCGTCTGTTCTGCGAACTCGTATGCATCCACCTCATCGCTTAGAGCTCGCAACTGGTCCATGAGCACTGCAAACCCCCGTAATTTGGTCTTTGTTGCCGCACTCACATCTAATGCTGTATCTTCCGGTGCACGCATCACGTCGAGGTATGCGCGATGGTGCTCAATGGCATTTGTTGCCACTTTCTTCATGGTCGTATCACCTATCCCGCGACCGGGAAAACCGATGATGCGAAGCAGTGCTTCGTTATCACGCGGATTGACGGCCAAACGGAAATAACCCAAGGCGTCTTTGATCTCTTTGCGTTGGTAGAAAGACGTGCCCCCGTAGATGCGATATGGAATGTTATGCTTGCGTAACTCGTTCTCGAAAGCACGAGACTGCGCATTCGTGCGGTACAAAACAGCGATATCATCATATCCATTTGTGCGATGCGCAAACTGAATCAGTTTGGTTACTCCTTCTGCCTCTGCGCGGTCGTCCATGTAAGCTTGCAGCGCCAGAGGAGTGCCTTCTTCTTTTTCCGAATAGACGGTTTTCTCTATCTGGTGTACATTCTTGTGAATGAGAGAGTTAGCGGCATTGACGATATTCTGTGTGGAACGGTAGTTGCGCTCTAATTTGAATAACTTCGCCTGCGGATACACCTGACGGAAATTGAGAATATTGCGGATATCTGCTCCGCGGAAGGAATAGATACTCTGGGCGTCGTCACCCACCACGCAGATGTTGTTTTGAGGTTCAGCCAGCCGTTTGACAAGCAAAAACTGGATATAGTTGGTATCCTGGTACTCGTCCACCAGCAGATAACGGAATTGTTGTTGGTACTGCTCGCGCACTTCTGGACTGATATCCATTAATCGCAACATGTTAATCAGCAGATCGTCGAAATCCATCGCATTGGCGGCTTTGAGTCGCGCTTGATAGAGTTCGTAAATCGTAGCGGTCTCATACATCCGCATTTCACGGTCTTCGCGCAGCAACTGTTGGTTCATGCCGTATTGCGCCGGACTGATACCGCAGTTTTTAGCCATGGAAATACGGCTCAGTACCGCAGCGGGTTTATATACTTTCTCGTCCAATCCACGTTCTTTGCCTATCGCCTTAAGTACCGATTTCATATCGGTAGTGTCGTATATCGTGAAGTCGTGCGTATAACCCAGTAGTTCCGCGTACGGGCGTATGAGGCGCGTGCATATACTATGGAACGTGCCCATGCGCAGGTAGCGCGCGTCGCTGGCAGAGACCAGTTTCATGATACGCTCTTTCATCTCACGAGCCGCCTTGTTGGTAAAAGTGAGGGCCATGATACTGCTTGCCGGTACACCCTGCTGCAACAAATAAGCGATGCGATAGGTGAGAACGCGGGTCTTGCCGGAACCTGCACCGGCCACAATAAGCGACGGACCTTCGGTGCAGGTTACCGCTTCGCGTTGGGATGTATTTAATTGATCCAGAAAATCCATAAGTGTTCTTTATATGCGACGAATAGCCGCCAGATGATGGGTGTAAGCACCTTGCTCCGCAGAGAAAATTCCGGTCTCATCGAGCTTTTCCACTTTTACTCTGCCAGAGCAATGGATGACCCGATCGGAATCAATAGCGATGCCTACATGACTGATTTTGCCATCCTCATGGCCGAAAAATACCAGATCACCGGCATGCACGTCTTTCAATTTCTTGACCTCACGTCCTTGCGTCACTTGTTCACTGGCATTGCGAAGCAATGACTTGCCGAAGAGACTCATTACCACTTGTGTGAAACCCGAGCAATCCATGCCCATTGCATTCTTGCCGCCCCATAGATACGGGATATTGATGAAAAAACGAACGGCCTGCAACAAGTTCTCCTGACTCATCTCCCGCGGCATAGTAAGCACCATCGACGGGTCGATACGAAAACCCACACCTAATACTTCGAAGCGTCCGTCTTTATAATTAGCCAGTCGCGTACCAGCCGTCAAAGGAATAGTCTGACCATTGTTCTCGCTTACGGCGTATGCCATTGGCATGGCCACCATCGCGGCATTCTGCAGCGCTGCACGATAACCCTTCTCTTCCTCCGTATTCATCGGAGCAATCATCTTCGCGTCCACCCATCCTTCCTGTCTGTCGGACTCCAAACGAATGAACGTCCAGCGATCTGAATGCTTTATTATCGTGCATAATTCTCCGAAGAGCATCTGTGTACTTTGTTCCGCGCCTTCGCGCGCTTCCGTCCGCACGGGGACTACGCTATGTAAGGAGATGGCTTTCATTGCAGCGGATTTAGTAATAGTAGAAATAAGGGTTACCTATACAACGGCATTTGTATTTTGAGGATTTGCTGTTTGTCCTGTAGTGTTTGCTTTTCTTCGATTCGCCACCGGCTGGGAACAGACACGTAACACGCACACCCACTACGATGTTTCGTAACGACCCTGCATTGGCGTTGGCGGCTGAATAAATATGGTTCATTGCTACATGCATGTATTGGGACACATCCCATTCCGTCTTGTTTTGCGCGGCAGGTTTGTCCAACACGTCCATCAATCCTATTTCCGCATAAGCTCCAATACGAAGCAGCTTGTCCAACCCGTTGCTGTTTTGACCGATGGGTAGAGTTCCTCCCAACTCGACAAGCGCACGGATGTCGTTTTTGTATCTCATCCTTCCTTCCGTTGAAACGGGTTGATAGTCATGATACCCGTGAGTAGGCATGTCGTCAATATAGTCATCATAGTATCTACCCAAATAATCCGCTGCGGCTGCCAGTTGTGCCGTTTGATGTGTCCAGGAAGTAAGGAATAAACTATATTGCGCACCCACCATCATATAGAACGGATACGTCTCAAAACCAATCATCACAGGTGTATGAAACCACAACGTTGAACTCAAGTCACTACGGCTTTTCAGAGAACCGAGATAGTTAAATTCTATTCCGCGGGTGTCCATCATTCGTGGATCAAATGTCTCGTCTGCCACACTTACGCGCGGGTGTTCTCCGGATACAGCCGCTCCGATACTCAGCAGGAAATGCCCACGGCGGTATTGGTATTGCAGTGTGACGCCTTCACCCCATCCAATGAGGGGTTTGGTTGCGGCAGACTTGTCCAGTTGGATAGGAGAAGACACGGATGCTCCGACACCTATATAATGCTGCGCAAAGGTCATTTGCACCGTCAGTATAGCTGCTATGATTACTAATTTCCGTTTCATCTCACCATAATTTTAATGACTTTGCGTTTCCCGGATTCCAAAACCACCTCTGCCAGGTAGATTCCTTGTGTCATCGGGGCTTCTATCTGTGTCTCCCCGTGAGTGAGGGAATGGGTGCTTACTTTTTCGCCCATCATACTATACATTGTCAGAAGAGCATTCTGCGTCACGGAGACACGCATCATTTCTTTGCGCGTTACGATAGTAGGATAGAGGGTGATATCCGTATGTTCTGTGATGATAATCGGACAGGTCATTAGTCTTAGACCACTCAACTCAGTCAACATTGCACTATATTCTGCGCCTATCTCAAGAGGCTGGTATAGATAGGGACCTGTTTCTCCAACAAGCATTTGACCTTTCTTGTACCATTGGAAATCTGTGAAATCATAACCGCCGTTATAGTCATGTGTGAGCACGAAGATGGCATCCATCCAACCCTGCTCTAATACGCTTGACGGGAATAGCAGTGTGAACGGTGCATTGCCGCTATATTTAAGTCGGCTATGGAACCACAACTCGATACCTACCGAGAAGATACCCGCCTTGACATTGTATGGAATGGTTACGGTATCGTTTATTATCGGATAGGTGCCATTCTCAAAGCCTGCCCGTATAGCATCTTCGGAGAAGGTTAATTGTGCGTCTGTTAGATAGCCGGTGTGCTGAATAGCAATCTCTAACGCTCCCTCGCCCGCGCATTGCTCGGCAATATTGAAAGAGACATTCTCAACGATGTTTTCCGCGATGCTTAGATTCAGAGTGACGGTACTATCGCATCCATGCTCAGTTTGCAGTTTTTGGGTATAGACACCTTCCGTCTCATAATCTGTCCCGTTCCATGTGTACGTCTCACCGTCAATAATGGTCGTATCCTTCGCCGGCATATCATAGGTAGGGAAGACGGAGAGGTGGAGAGTGGCTGGGTACGTACACCCTTCCTCAGTCTCTAATGTGATAGAGTAATTTCCTGCTTCGGTGTATGTCTGACCTTGCCATTCATAAGAAGTACCTTCGCAGATATTTTTCCATTCCTCTATAGGTGCAGGAACAGAGAAGAATGAGACCTGCAAAGTGATGATCATCTTCTTGTCATCTTCCTCGATAATATGTACGAACTCGTGCATCCCATTCCTCTATAGGTGCAGGAACAGAGAAGAATGAGACCTGCAAAGTGATAATCATCTTCTTGTCATCTTCCTCGATAGTATGTACGAACTCGTGCATGCTCTCCGTTGGATACAGCGTAGGCTCATCATACCACCCCACAATACTGTCTCCCGGACAGATGGTCTGGTGCTCAACTGTAGATACGACGTTCAGTGTTTTCGCACATTCTTCACGTCCATCGAAATATACCTTGAGCTCATGACTGGTACCGAGGTCGAAATCAAGTTGGATATTTATAGTCCCTTCATCGGTATTGACTGTCCGGGATTTGATTACTGTCTCTCCATCTTTGATTTTGATGTCCTTACCCAACGCATTGCTGTAATTGACCGTCAATGTAACATGGTATTGTTCTTCACTGGGTACAAATTCTGGTTTAAATGCTTGCGTTACAGAATTGATAACCGGTGATGACGGTGCTTGCGGCAGTGCAAAACTTCCCTCACAACTATTTGCACCATTGAAGACTATATTGAGTACGTGATCTGTTTTTCCGTCAGCAGGAATACCTTCGTATTTAAGACCCGTGAGTGTTAGGAGAGAGCTTTGCTCGGTAATATCTTTGATAGAGTCCGGACCACCATCCACATTATAAAGGAGTTTGCCTTGCTGGTAGGTGTATTCCAAATCAAAAATCAGCGTTGCCGTCTCATCTGTGCACTCCCCAGATGTACTGAATGCCATGTTGTGGACGTCAAAAGTCGGCATCGTAGGAGCATCAAAAAGAATCGGTTCGGGTTTGCATGAGTGTGTTCCTCCTGTAAAGACGATGTTGAGTTCACGGGACTTTGTACCGTCTGCCGGAAGACCAGTAAAAGTAGCTGTTACCGTTTGAATGGTCGTACTATTGGATACGAATGGAGAAGATAGTGTACTATGTATAGTGTCATCCACATTCACATCCAACGTACCGTCCTGATTGATATAGTCAAAAGTGACACTCATATCGAAGGTGGTAGTATTACATGCGACTGACGTAGGAATATTTGGCACTATGTTTTCCAATTTCGGCATAACAGGTTCCGTGTATTTGGCGGTCTTCTTGTTCGTACAGCCAACTGCATCTTCAAACCAGATGTCGAAGTAGTCTTCCTTTTCGTCGATTTCTATATCTTTGAATGTAACGGAATTCTCTCCCTCTTTCGCAGCAAAGGTCTGTGATTGTTCCTTGCCCCAGACTGTTATATTCTTGCCTTGCCCGTTGGTGACAAAAAAGTCAACAGTCACATTATAGGTTTTTTCGTCACATTTCATTTGCTCCGGTGTTGCAGAATAATCATAAATATACGGTGAGAACGGCACTTCGATATCTTTGGTGTCTTGGCAGTCAAGAGTGGTGTTATTGGTGCAAATCAGAAGAGTATGCTTTCCACCATCGTAGGTGAGATTGGTCAGTGTTGTGGTTAAAGGTTCTGCAAGTTCCGGGCTGTAGGAAATGGTCTTCGTAGCTTCCGAATGTAACTCTCCATCCCAATAGAATAATAATTGGGAGCCTGTCAGATATGCATAGTTTGTCTTTACCTCAAGATCAAATGTTGTCTGGTCGCATTCCGGAGTAGGAACGATGGGGTCTGTTACCGTCAAAGCCGGAATGCCGGGTGCAGTGTACGTGTTGCTGTTCTGCCCACCCTTATCAACGCCATGACAGTCATCACGGATTATTCGGGCTGTCAGTTTGTGTTCCTTGCCGTCTGCTACCAGTTTCTCGTAGTCGGCAGAGGAAAGCGTGAGGGTTATCTCCTTCGGGTTAACAGCCGGATTGATTTCAATGGGACTGGTAAAAATCTCACCATAAACATCATCCGTCAACTGTAGGGAAACGGGATATGTGGTGTTCAACTTAGAGTAGCCCACTTTCACTTGCATCGTGAAATCGGTCTTGCCGCATGCCGGAGTCTCTATAATTTGAATAGCCGGAGGATTGACTGTAACCGCCGGTTCGAAGATATTTACAACGAAACGCTCGCAGTTCTTGATGGCTTGTGAATGAACAGTGATAGCCTGGAACTGTATGTCATCCAGCGCAAAATCATTACCTCCCGGGTTCTTGTTGGTATTAAGGTCTCGTACCATAATCTCCACTTCCTCGGCATCCACCGGAGAGGTATATACGTGGGAATTCTGATGCCAGATATTGTCCTTGTAGTTGTTCAGGTCAATAGGATTACCTAATAGCTCCTCTTCGCTCCAAGAGCCGTTTTGTTTGTATTTGATAGCAAACTGCAAAATGGCAGCATTGTTCATCTCACCATAATTGTTGATGTTTGCCACCCAGAAAGAGAACATATAGTTGGTTCCTTTTGCCAGCTTCAGTTTAGGACTTTTGTTTGTATCGATAAACCAAGCTTTCTTCACACCGCTGCTGTCCGCATCGAACAAAGCATAACGGTCACCGACTTTAGCTGTAATCTTGTCTGTGAAGCGTTTCCAAAAGTCGTTGGCATTGGTAACAATGGAGAAGCCGCCGAATAAACTATTATCGCCGTCTTTGTATCTGTCATAAAAATCACTTTCGGCATATACATCCTTACCCCAGAAATTGTATTCACTGATGGCAGAACCCTTAATTGCAATACTTCTGTTTCTGTCGCCGTAAAAACTTTCATCGGCAGAGAAGTCACCGTTTTCAATCAGGTTGCCGGTCGCTGAAGGCGCTGGTTCATACTCATAGTACGTATAAACAAGCGTGGTGTCAAAGCAATATTCGGGTATCTTGCGTTCATGTTCTGTCGTGTTCCCGTCGTGCCACTTGAACCCATCCGTACCAGAGGTCGATGGAGTGAGGATGGAAGTTTCCTTGTGCTTTATGTTTAATGTGGTGGTTTTGATTCCATCTATAGCATTGGGAGCCTCGTAAGGATCTGAATTACGGGTACATCCGGAATTAAGGAAACTGGCGGTGGCTATTAAGGTCGAGCCATCGGCATATAAATTCGGAAGACTGAAAATAAACGGAGTAGTGGGGGCAGCGTAATCTACATGATGTTCGCCTTTGGCATCCATGACACTGATGTGTAAGGTCTGACCCAAAGCATCTCCAAAGGCAACTACACCATCCAACGTATAGGTGCTGTCGTGGACGTTTACGCTGGAGGTAACAACACCGAAATCCGTAATCTCGCAAGTTGGAGAGCAGTCTTTGGTAACAGAGATCTCAATAAACCGTTGTTTGGCAGGTTCTTTCGAGGAGAGGAAATAATAGGTATGACTACCCGAAGCACCTATTGTTTCATTCAACCCTCCGGGACCGCTGAATCCCCAATCACCATTGGCGTACGGGAGTTCTTTCCATTTCACACCGTCCCATTTGAACCAAGTACGACCCTGAATATAGTCGTAACCGTCTATAGCATTGATAAGACGGGGTTGTAACGACAGCGGATCACCCGATGATTGGGTGCAGACTTCGATAATTTCCTTATCTGCCTGGCCGATTTTGGTTACCGATACCGGGTCATCTGTCGGCCGATAGAAATAGCAGTCACTCCAGTGCCATTTATCGGATTCAGGACGGGAGACAGCATCTTTATATTGGCGGAAATTGTCCAGGTAGTTTTGGTCGTCAGGTATTTTGATATCCGCACTCTTGTTGACATTCTCTGTCCCATTGTCATAGACATTACTCCAGTCCGGTCCGCTGTTGACACTGTTACGCGTCAGGATTACATGGGTCCATTCGCCCGCGGGAACGACTATTTTGAATACATCATCACATTGATCTACGGTTTTCGCCTCTTCACTCCATGCAGAGGAAGAACCTCCTTCTTTGTAAAAATATGCGAATTTACCATGATACTCGTTGTCGCCGTACCAACTCCAGTTACTTGGAGCCTTTTGGACATAAATGACTTCCCCCTCTTCGAACACGCGCGCGTTGACATGCACTGCCAGACATAGCAGAACACATGATATTAGATATTTGGCAATATGTCGGAAGTTTGTTCCTGTCATTTAATTTGCTCCTACCAAACCTCTTGAGGATGATCGGATTCTTTTTTGGGGTAATCAATCGAGTAATGTAATCCGCGGCTCTCTTTGCGCTCGATAGCCTGACGGGTGATGAGGTATCCTACATTGATCATGTTGCGCAACTCGCAAATCTCCCTGTCAGCCTTCACGCGTTTGAACAGGTCTTCTGTCTCTTCGTAAAGCAGATCCAAGCGTTCCCATGCACGGCGCAGACGAAGATCCGAACGCACGATACCTACATAGGTGGACATGATTTGACCGACTTCTTTGACGTCCTGGGCAATCAATACACGCTCTTCATTACTCAGCGTTCCTTCGTCATTCCATGCCGGAATTTTCTCGTTGAAATCGTAGTTTTCTATTACGCTGAGACTGTGTCTCGCTGCGGCGTCGGCATAGACAACGGCTTCGATGAGCGAGTTCGATGCCAGGCGGTTGCCTCCATGCAAGCCCGTGCATGAACATTCGCCTACTGCGTACAACCGGTGAATAGTGGATTGACCGTCTAAATCTACCTTAATACCTCCGCACATGTAGTGCGCGCACGGGGCAACGGGAATATATTGTTTGGTAATGTCAATGCCGATACTCAGGCACTTCGCGTAGATATTCGGGAAATGATGTTTGGTCTCTTCGGGGTCTTTGTGCGTGACATCCAGACACACATGGTCGATGGCATGGATTTTCATCTCGTTGTCTATCGCGCGGGCAACGATGTCTCGCGGGGCGAGGCTCAGACGCGGGTCGTATTTCTGCATGAACTCCTCGCCGTTCGGCAATCGTAATATACCTCCGTAACCGCGCATGGCCTCCGTGATCAGGTACGCCGGATGGGTCTCTTTGGGGTTGAACAGGCTTGTCGGGTGGAACTGAACAAACTCCATGTCTTTGACGAGTCCTTTGGCGCGGTAAACCATCGCGATACCGTCGCCGGTTGCAATCTCCGGATTGGTCGTCGTGGCATAGACGGCACCGGTACCGCCGGTTGCCATCAGGGTTATACGGCTTAGATAGGTGTCGATCTTTTGTGTCTCAGGATTAAGGATGTATGCACCGTAACATTCTATATCCGGGGTGCGGCGAGTCACGCGTACGCCCAGGTGATGCTGGGTGATGATCTCCACGGCAAAATGATTTTCTAGCACCTCAATGAACGGATTCGCCCGCACAGCTTCCATTAGCCCGCGTTGAATCTCTGCGCCGGTATCATCGGCGTGATGAAGAATGCGGAACTCGGAGTGACCGCCTTCACGGTGTAAGTCGAATGTACCGTCTGCGTTCTTGTCGAAGTTAACACCCCAATGAACGAGTTCTTCGATTCCTTTCGGGGCATTACGAACGACCTGCTCGACAGCTGCAGGGTCACTCAACCAGTCACCGGCTACCATCGTGTCGTGGATGTGCTTCTCAAAATCGTCAACTTTAAGGTTCGTCACGGAGGCGATACCTCCTTGTGCTTTGGCCGTGTTGGCTTCTTCTAACGTTGTTTTGCAGCACAACGCAATCTTGTATTTTCCGGCTCGCGCTACTTTCAGCGCAAAACTCATACCGGCTACTCCGCCGCCGATAATAAGAAAATCATACTTTTGGGTCATTACTAACTATTTATCGTTTCGATGCATCGAAACCATTTTTTAAAACTTAACAGTTTAACGTGCTTTGCACAAGGCAAAGACACTGAATGTTGCACCTCTGAATTTCTTCATTGCTTTGAGACAACTGCGCATTGTTTCGCCTGTTGTTATCAGGTCATCCACCACCAGTATATGTTTATGGTACATCTGCTCGGGATGGTTGACGGAAAAAGCGTCGGCTACATTTGCCTTGCGGTCTTCTCCGCGTTGCATGGCCTGCTTAGGTGTGTTGCGAGCGCGCGTGACGTGCGTCACATCAACAGGAATGTCTGTTATTTCACTGATTCCTTTCGCAATGTACTCCGCTTGGTTGTAACCTCGCTCGCGCAGACGTCTCGGATGGAGCGGCATGGGGATAATAACATCGATTTCATCGAAGAAATCCGCGTATAACATCTCCTTTGCCGCATAGCGTCCCAACCAATATCCGATCATGGGTTGGTCGGCATATTTCATCTTGTGAATAGCCGATTGAATCGGATGTTCTTTCTCATAGAAGAGAAACGATGCAGCGTGGTCCAGGTGATGCACCCGCTTTGCGGCGGCCTTCGAGTGTGCTTCTCCCCATAAGGCCATTTCCGTACTGTTCTCCCTCACAGCGGCTTGCTCCGTGCGGGGCAGCTTGGCGACACACTCGTCGCATAACTGCCCGCGCTCGGCTTGCTCTCCCACATAACTCCCGCATATAGGGCATACACGCGGGAAAAGAAGACTAAAGAGTGACACCGTTCTTAAAGATGGCTATCTCGTGATAACCATTCTTCTCGTTATTGGTTTTCGCTCCGTTAGCCACCTCGATCACGAAGTCGGCAAAGCGTTTTGCTACCTGCTCCATCGGCTCGCCTTCGGCGATGACACCCGCGTTGAAATCAATCCAATTAGGTTTGTTCTTCGCCAAGTTCGAGTTTGTCGAGATCTTCATCGTGGGAACGTAGGTGCCGAACGGCGTGCCGCGCCCGGTGGTGAAGAGTACCATGTGACAACCGCAGGAAGCCAGAGCTGTCGAGGCTACCAGGTCATTTCCGGGGGCTGACAACAGATTGAGTCCTTTGACCTGTAAACGCTCGCCGTATGGCAACACGCCGCGAACAAGAGACTTGCCGCATTTTTGTGTGCAGCCCAACGCTTTATCTTCAAGCGTAGAGATACCACCGGCTTTATTGCCCGGACTCGGGTTCTCGCCTACAGGCTCGCCGTGACTCAGGAAATAATCCTTGAAATCGTTAATCAAATGTACGGTTTCATCGAATAATTCTTTGTTTGCACAGCGGTCCATCAGGATGGTTTCGGCACCGAACATCTCCGGCACTTCGGTCAGCACGGTCGTACCTCCTTGTGCTACCAACCAATCGCTCAGACAACCGAGCAAGGGGTTGGCGGTAATACCGCTGAAACCGTCACTGCCGCCGCATTTCAGACCTACACGCAGTTCGCTCAACGGCACCGCTACACGTTTGTCATGTTGCGTCTTCGTGTATAACTCACGCAAGATAGGCATGCAGTATTCCACTTCGTCACCCTCGATCTTTTGAGTCACTACGAATTTTACACGGTCTTCATCGATTTCACCGCAGAATTCTTTGAATACATCCGGCTGGTTGTTCTCGCATCCTAGGCTCACTACCAAGATGGCACCTGCGTTCGGGTGATGGATCATGTCACGGAGAATCTTCTTGGTGTTCTCGTGGTCGTCACCCAACTGTGAACAACCGTAGTTGTGGGTGAAGGCGAAGATATTGTCCGCGCCCGTCTCCTGACGTAAACGCTCTGCGCATTTTTGTATGATGCCGTTGACGCAGCCTACGGTCGGGATGATCCATACCTCGTTACGGATACCTACCTGGCCGTCTTTGCGACGATAACCCATAAAAGTGCGTCCCTCGTCGGGGATATTGAGAACGACCTCTTTGGGGTGGTACTCATAGGAGAGCAGACCCGCGAGGTTGGTCTTGATGTTGTTCTCGTTCATCCAGGAGCCGGCTTTCTTCGCCTCCTTGGCATGACCGATCGGGAAACCGTACTTGATGACATTCTCGCCTTCGGCTAAATCTTTGATGGCTATCTTGTGACCTGCAGGCACATCTTCCAACACGGTGATCTGCTTGCCGTCCACTTCGATAACCGCACCGGCAGACTGTGGTTGTATTGCTACCACCACATTATCCGCCGGATTGATTTTTAGAATATTAGTCATAAATTTTCCTTTGTCCTTTGTACTTAGTCCCTTTGTCACTTAAAAGAGGCTCTTAATCTTTGCAATCACGTCATCTACCTTGTCGGCAGCGAGCATGAGCTGAACGGTCTTAAGCATGCCGATGGACTCGATCGAGTTGAGATACAACTCTACGAGGTCGGTCAGACCCGGGATCTTGTTGAGGTCCTCTTTGGACTCTTTCCAGATGATGTCGGTTGCGCCGAGCACGCCTTCTGCCACCTTGCGGGTGTCGCCGGTTGCCCAGAGTTCTTTCAAGAGGTCCATGATCTCCTGTGCGTCGTTCGGCTGGATAGGAGCACCGTCCTCACGAACACCACCCTTGTAGTACTCGATGATAGCAGCGAGACCCAGCACGAGGCCCTTCGGCAGCTCGCCCTTGCGCTCCAGATATACCTTCAGACCCGGCAGGTCGCGTGTCTCGAATTTCGGGAAGGAGTTCAGCATGATCGAGGTCACCTGGTGATCTACGTACGGGTTATTGAAACGCTCCAATACGCTCTCGCCGTAAGCCTTCAGTTCGTCCTTCGGCAGGTTCAGCGTCTCGAGGAGCTCATCGAACATCACTTTGTGGATATATTTGCCCAATACCTCGTGGTTGCAAGCGTCACGAACGATATTCACACCGCTCAGATAGCTCACAGGACTCAGCACCGTGTGCGGACCGTTCAGCAACGTCACCTTACGCTCGTGATAAGGCTTCTCGCTCTCGGCAATCAGCACGTTCAGACCGGCCTTGTTGGCAGGGAACTCTGCCTCCAACTCGGCAATACTCATGTTCTCCGGCTTCTCGATTACCCACAAGTGGAAGATCTCTGCCTGAACAACGAGGTTGTCGTTGTAGCCCACTTTCTCCTGGATCTCCGCGATATCCTTGCGCGGGAAGCCCGGTACGATACGGTCAACAAGCGTGGCGCATACATAGTTGTATTTCTCAAACCACTCCTTGAAACCTGCGTAGTCTGCTCCGAAATCGTCTTTCCACAGCTCGATGTACTTGCGGATACAGTCTTTCAGGTGGTGACCGTTCAGGAAGATCAACTCACACGGCATAAAAATCAAACCCTTCGTCGGATCGCCGTTGAAAGTCTTGTAGCGACGGAACAACAACTGAACCAACTTGCCCGGATAAGAACTTGCCGGCGCATCGCTGAACTTGCAACTGTCATCAAACGTGATACCGGCCTCCGTCGTGTTAGAGATGACGAAACGGATCTCCGGCTGCTCGGCGAGTGCCATGAATGCCCAGTTCTGAGAATACGGATTCAACGCACGGCTGATCACGTCAATGCGCTCCAGCGAATTGACTGCCTTGCCGTCCAAGCGACCCTGAAGGTTTACGTGGTACAAGCAGTCTTGACCGTTCAACCACTCTACCATTCCTTTCTCAATCGGCTGTACAACCGCAACAGAACCGTTGAAGTTCGTCTTGGCATTCATGTTCCATACAATCCAATCGACGAATGCGCGAAGGAAGTTACCTTCACCAAACTGAATGATTCTTTCGGGTGCTACGCTCTTCGGAGCGGTCCACTTGTTCAATGCTTTTTTTGCCATAATGTTTAAGTATTAAATGAATTAATTTTTATTGTTGCATTCTTTTTCTTGAGAATATTGGTGTGGAGTATTTGTGTTCTCCTTATGATGGTATTTTGTATTTGCTGCAGGTATATTTGTGTTTGTTTTTCTATTCGCCGATTTTTCCCCCAACATAAATGCGCTGCAAAATTACAATAAAAAAATGATATATGCAAGCGCCCGCGCTCTTTTTTTGTTGTTTTTTACTTTTCCGGTCCCTGAAATTTGCATATTTCAAAAATGTATATTATCTCTCACTCAAAATCGAATCACATGGATACACAATATAAAAAACGCGCCCCGTTGAGTGAGGCGCGTAAAATTGTTGGGAATTATTACCCCATTTAATGTCTAAGATCTGACGGGGTGTTACTCGAAATTTTCTTCTTCCTTGTCCTCGGTGATTGCTATCAGTTTGCAGCCGATACGGTCATAGTCCTGGCCGTACAGGACGTCCGCTCCCACTTGCGGGAACAGGTCTTGGAGCGTGTGTTTGTCCTCCGGGAAATAGGATGTCTCATCGTATATGGCTCCTTCTTTGTCCGGGTCGTTCGGGTCATCGGCGCCTTCCCATAGCATATCGACATGCTCCGCGATCACCTCCATGTCCTGCATGAAGATGCGGTTCTGTTTGTCGATGATGAGGTGTCCACGCGAGCCGAGGGTGTAGGGTAAACCCATCTCGCAACGCAGGTTACGGCAGAAATCCTCGATGGTCATATCATCCAGAATGGCCATTTCGCCTGTCTCGCCGGTGCGTAAGTTTACTAATTCAAAGTGGTACATAGATTCATTGATTTTGCGGCTGCAAAAGTACAACAAAAATTGCACATACGCAAGTTTTAGAGCGAAAAATTTTAGCAAAATAGAATTTTATTCTATCTCTTGCGACGCGTCAATACGATGCCGCTACGTTGTGCTTGCTGCTGAGCCTTGCGCCATTGAGCCTCTTCTTGAGCACTCATTTTTTTGCTTTTTTGATTGTTTCATAATCTCTTCATTATTAATATGTTACAAAATAGATATCGGAGGCATCTCAGAGGCATCTCGGAGGCATCTCGGAGGCAACTCGGAGGCAACTCAGAGGCACATCCCCCCTTTCATCCCCTTCGTCCGTTAGTGCGTGATTGTATCCTGCGCCTGACTTTGTTTATTGTTAGGGATTTTATCCCGTATATATCCGCTTGTCGCCTCTTAGGTCACCTTTATACTTTAAACTTTAACATGTCCTGTCTTGTCCTTATTTTTTCTTTTGCTTCTTTTCTTTTGTTTGTTCTTTTGCGGCTAAGAAGTCATGAATTGCCGTTTCCGACGACAAAGGTATTGCTATTATTCGGATTATGCGTTCCGCAGTTTTGGAACGGTCTCCGGATGGGAGGATTTCATGAACTGAACGGCTAGGTAAATAGTGCTTCTTGTTACGCAAAAATAGCACGACAGTTCGGTATAACTCATCGTGCTATGTTCGCAATAAAACTCGTAATACGCCATCCATTGCGGGTAATAGAGCAGAAATTGATACTTGGTCATTGTTGTAAAATGTAGTTGGTTATTTGACATGAAAAAAGGAGCCCCGAAGGACTCCTTTGACGTTTCGTTTGAGTTGTTGTTACCTGACTTGCAAGCCGTGAGCGTCGAATATCTTGCCGTCAGGCAGGGCGATGTAGAGAATGCCGTCTATGAGCACTTTCTCTGCCTTGTCCGCAGGAACAACGATATCTTCGATACCTTGCGCAACCTGAATATCAAACTCTTTCCATACCTCTGCTGCTTTGTATGCCTCAACCGCGCCGCTCGGAACATACAGTTTGCAGTTCGGCTGATCAACATATTCGAAGACGCCCTCGCCCAGCACTTGCGGTGTAACGGCAAGGTCCGTAATCGACTTCAGATTGGTGCACTCCCAGAACGCGCCGCCGCCAAGGCTTACTACGCTGCTCGGAATCGTGATAGCCGCCAAACTATAGCAACTCTCGAACGCCGATTCGCCGATAGTTATAACGGTGTTGGGTATATTCACATCGGTCAGCACACAGCAGCTTGCGAATGCATAGTCTCCGATGGTTGTCATGCCTTTCGGCAGCACTACTTTCTGAATCTTGTAAATATAGAAGATCCACGGTGCCTCATCCGGGTACCAGCCGTAGTCCATCATCTCTCCCGAACCTTCGATGGTGAGAGTTCCGGTTTCAGGGTCAAAAGACCAGGTGAGGTTATCGGCGAGGTTGCCTTCTCCGTCTTTTCCGCATATACCGGAGGTGACGTTTTCTTTATTCTTCTCGAAGAGGGCCGTCACTGTCATGTTAGCGATGATATTGTCGAATTCGCGGTCCCAACCGACGAAGGTATATCCTTCGCGAGTCGGGTCAGCCGGTGCTTGTGCTGCCTTGCCGTACTCTACCTGTTGCTCGTCAATCAGCACATGATCCCAGTTCTGGAAATAAACAGTGTACTTGCGCGGAGCTGTGGTGTAAACCGCCTCATAGTCAACATCGGCAGTTACAGGTGCCAGTTCGGGAGTCCAACCGGTAAACGTGTAAACCTCTGACTCTGTTGCCGGCTTGTATTGATCAAAATATTTAGCTGCATCGTTGGCATAAGATGTCACGGTAGAGCCATGACTGATATATCTGCTCAATATCCGCTTGCCATCCACGTTGAAGGTCACCGTATATTGCGCTACATCCCATTTAGAGAATACGGCCATATGCTGTGTGATATGACTCAAATCTGCTGGTTTGTAACGATCCGGGTCGGCCGGATGGTTGTAGAACGAACCGCCTTCCAAGCACCAGAATGCGAATGAATAGCCTTCTTTCGCTATCGGTTCAGGGCCTACGGCAGCCTCGCCGTCCGCTACAATCACCGTGGTATGAACATCGTATCCTGAAGAAGCATCTGATAAATCGTAGAAATGAACATACCACGTCTTGGCATCCTGTCCGTAGATAGCGGTGATATCCACATCGGCAGTGATGGTGTTGTAGTCCTTGTCCCAGCCGGTGAAGTGATACCCGTCAACCTCCGGTGCTGCCGGTGGAACGGCGTTCTCGCCTTCGTTAATGAGGGTGTCTTTCAAGAGCGGAGCACCATCTTTTCCGTAGAAACGAACTTGGTATTGCGGTACTTCCGGCAGATACTCAAACTGCGCGGTGAAACCGAGGATGTTATCATCGATAGCGGGTACATGGAGATAGTCATCATCTGCATAGTCGTTATTCCAAGCCTGCCAACCCAAGAAGACAGCGCCTTCTTCCTCCGGGTCTTCCGGCATATGCTGGATACTTCCGCCGCAGGTTACTACCTCGCCGTAATAGCCGTTGAGTTTACCGAATCCTTCGGCCGTGAAGTCGAGTTGTTTCGGATAGCCGTTGCCATACACACCATCGAAGACGATGAGTTTCTTGACAGCATCCACATTGATGGTCTCGGTCTCACCCGGGCAGACAAAATATGCCTGGCCTTGCTCATCTACGCCGTTGTCTAACGAACGCGAAGGATAGAGCACGCGGGCAAAACTGAGACAGCCGCCTCCAGCGCCGTTGATACCAAACACGCGAATCGTATCGTGGTAGCGGGCAGGGATCATAGCCGTGAGATCTTGTACAAAATCGCCATCGGCGTTCTCAGCAAAGATACTGTCACCCGTGAGACTGGTGATCGTCATCGGATAGCATACATCAATCTCTACCGGATCGCTATACACCTTCACGCCCGCGAGCATTATATAGAAACGCACGCCTACCTTGTACTCGAACGGATGAACAAATTGGGTGTTGGCATCATAAGCAATCGAAATCTCCTGGTCGAAGAAACGCTCTTGGTTCGGATCGTTGTAGTCCCCTACTTTCTTTCCGCTATTAGGATCCCAAAGGAAGCGTTGCTCGCTGCTGTTCCATGGAGCCGTCTCATAATAAACGCCTGCCTTAGCTGATGCAAAGACATCTGCTGTCACGATGACCTTGTCGCCTACCATAGCGCGGGCATCGTTCTTCTCCATTCCGGCGAACGGGAAGACCTCGTTCTTATGGCCGGTAACATAAGCGTTCAACCAGTAGTTATCGCCGATGTCGTATTTGGCAACAGCGGAGAAACTACTGTGTACGTTCGTCAGGTCCTTGTTCCAACCGATGAAAGTATAATCACCCATGGTCGGCGTCGGAGCCAAGTCCGTAGCATCTTCACCACACGCTACCTCAACGCTCTTGAGAAGACTGTAATCGGCGTTGAGGAACTTAACTGTGTATTTCGGGGTCTTGTCATCGAACCACACATTGCAAGCCGGCATGGTATATTCGATGTAGTTGCCATCTTCGGTATAACTCATCGGACAGGCACTGGTCCAGCTGTACTCCTGACAGTCTGCCGGCTTCTGGAAGGTTATCTTCTCTCCGGCAGGGCGATAGACCGGCTCACCATCATTGTACACCCACGCATATTTATGGACGACAAGATGCTCGCCCGTGGAGTCGGACTTGCCGGTCAGTATGTCCGTAACGAGAAGACGATAGAGATGATTCGGCTTTACACCGTCTCCGGTAAATACACGCTTGTATTGAACCATCTGACCCTCACGGGCTTCTGCCGTAGTAAAACTTCCGGATTTCACTGTCTTCCATACGAAATTCCCTGATTCTTTCTCATATTTATCGCACTCCTGGAATTTATATTTCACACTTCCGCTTGCCTTAATAATTCCTTCCAGCAACAATTGGTCGCCGTACCTAACCTCCTCGGGAACGAAGAAATGACTAATATTTATCCATGCCGGAAAGTCCACGTCAAGGTAATTGTTCAGGAAAAGCCCTCTGTCGATATCGTTGCTGTTTTCCGTCTCTGCAGGATACCATTTGGACAACTGGGTGGTTCGACCAAGCACCTCTATCGCAATACGAAAATGGGTGTAGCCTTTTTGGCGGAGTTCTTCCATTTTATCCCCTATATATTTACACACATTCCCTCCCGGAGAATCATAATCTACATGATTTAAATCTCTCATAGTAGCTAATTCAGTAGAGCGGAAACCCTGCGGGGTGATTTCACCATAGTGATACCAGTAACGCATCTCAGGGTTGTCCATATCGTAGGTATAGACGATGCCGGTCTTTCCGGGGATACGCTCATAGATATGAATTACGTACAAGCGATCTACGGGGACACTCAGACTGAACTTGTCGTAGAAACAAATACCACCATTCTTTGTGTATTCATGGTACCATGTGTAGTGCCCGACGTCCGGTACTTGGTCCACATACCGGTGAGCATAACTGTACGCGAAGACATTACTTGTCAGCAATGCCGCGAAAATAAATAGAAAAAATCTCCTCATAAGATGAAAAAATTAAAGGGTTTATAATGTGAGTTAGAAATACAAAATGTTCATTTTTACCCAAATGTCGTTTTATTATATACCAGTTCACGCTGCAAAGGTACGAAGATTTTTTCTAATATGCAAATAAATTATGACTTATTTATAAAATTATGCGATTTTTGGACAATTTTGCACGTTTATATCGTTTATTGCCTGACGGCAGTTTATGGGGTGTATTGCCTTCGGCGGTTTAAACGCGACCTTTGGTCGCACTACACGGCGTCAGCCAATAAACAGAGCGGAGCCCGCAATGCGGACTCCGCTTGTGCTACACGCAAGCCTTGCTCGCTTACGCTCCGTGCTGCTCGTCGTACGCGTCACCGCAGACTTTCCACAAGTAGGCCTTCATGGTCTTTTTGCCGTCGGGCAGGTCGCGTTGTGCGAGGAACGCAGCCTGGTCGGCATTGATCTGCATGAGGTCTTTTGCGCGCAGGCGTACTGCGTTGCCTACCTCGGTGAAGCGGGAACGGATCCGCAGCTCCTTGGCTGAGGGCTCGGTCGAGCGCTTCCGCTTCTTGCGAAGATAGATTCGCGTACACTGATCGTTGGAGGTCGGAGCCACGCGATGAGTTCCGAGAAGCATCTTGTCGCACGAATGCTGACCAGTTTTACTGGGCTTAGCCAGTGCGCCGGATACGCTATCGATACCGGCGCTCCATTCTACATGTGCCATAACTCATTAAGGATTTTCAGGGGTTAATGACTGTTTGTAGAATTTGCGGAAAGCATAGCCACGTAGTGTTTTGCACTTGCGTTGCTTCTGCCACTCTGCCATAAGCGCGGCTTTTTGCTCGGCATCTGCCAAAGCAGTTTTTACTTGTGCTTGAATCGTTAAGAACTTTTCTTGCACGGTTTGCTGCGCTGCTGAAGGCGGTTCGTTAGTCACAGGATGCTTGAGACGAACACCGATTGTACGTTCATCAAACTTACGAACTTTTGTGTACACCTTATCTGTTTTAGCGTACTTACCCTTCATCGAATCGATGTGGGTCATTGGCTCAATATGTGCCATAACTTCCCAAGGATTTCTTTACTTCCGCCTTGGGGTCGGAAGGAAAATAAATAAATTTTATAATATAGTTTGGTTTTCAGGTTCAATGGCTTATTAGAAGATTAAAGTAAATGTGTAACCATATAAGACAATTTTGGTTAAACATGTTTTGTACCTTTTTCTAACAGAGCTGTGAACCTCTGGTGCTTAATGTTAACCGATGTAAGCGACATCGTGCCATTGCAGTGCGGAACATGCGGCAGTTTATACAATCATAGGCATGCAGACGATTACGACCAATCGTGAAGCTTTACGTTGTTTCAATGCAAATTGATGTTCCCATCATAATTAATTCCCTTATAGTTTCTCTGACGTAACCATTCGCCAAAAGTACCATACTCTGCCGGCATTCCGATTTTAGAGAGTTCCGTCTCTAATGCCTCTTTTAACGACTGGAAATGTTTTTTTGTTGCGCCCAATCCTACCTCATACTCATCTGCATAGATGCGAATGAAATATAAGTTGTCTTCGTTATCAGCCTCCACAAGTAACAAATCGTTCATTGGAGCAAGTTCATATTCCTCCTTATACTTCATCGTTTCAAAGAAGACACGCTCTTCTTCAGACAGGTAGTGCCCTTCCATTGAGGCAAACAGTTGAACATCCTCTTGGGATAACTGATTTACTTTCTCTTTCATATTATTTGAATTTAATTTGTGAATATGCTTTTTTCAGTATCTTTCCATACTTCTTAATTTCTGCAGCAGTCATGAATCGAGCGTCTGTTTGCTTTCTACGTACAGAATTGCCAAATATCTCCAATTCATGCACGTGGACCACTCCAACGTCGAAGGATTGTCCATTTCCTTTCTTATTAGTATGTGGATGTCCCCAATCAAGCTCAAAAGCAGCATGTCTATCCACATAGACGATAGCTTTCTCTACATAGGTTTGATTATCCGCTATCTTTAGATACATGTCGGATGTATTGCTATAGTAGGGCAAACCCTCGTGGTGATCTTTTGTTCCGACATATTCAATCACCTTGGCGTGAATGCCATTATATTCTATAACATCCCCCACATGTTGATAGAGATACTGTGAAAAGCCACCTTCGGCTTTGTAATAGTTTTGTCCTCCCATAGTTAATGTCTAAATCTAGTGTTTATAAAACTTTTAAAATAATAAGTCTTAACCGGTAATTCCAGTCGTTTGGGTGCGCCGTATATGATGAGCGCTATAGGCTGCAAATGCTCGATTGTCTTGTGCACTCCATATTCCCATAATTCAATCATTGACTGATGGTGGGAATTTCCCAGGCCTCCAATGGCTAATACACTATTTTGAGGCAGCCCTTCAAAACAATAATCGAATGACTCTGCGTTTCCCCAGCTGACAGACGGGATGACCTTTAATCCCTGTTGTTGCCATGCGGCCGTTACCACTCGATTTTGATACAATTGAAATAAATTCAATGTTCGCGATTGGTCGAGGTAAAGGGAGAAATCGGGTGCTATCACAGTTCGATAACGGCTCACTTGCGCCGTAAAATGGGCCAGATTTCCCCACATATACATTCCGGAAAATCTATAATCGTCCACAAAAAAGTGAATAGCCCCGCGCGCATCGCCCGTATCCTTCATTGTATAGGGCGTTAGGATCATCGGTACGTCACCTATATATGGTTTTACTTCCGGTAGTTCGTGCTTTCCGACGAAGGTCATCCCTGCAGATAGGTTAATATTTTGATAAGATAATTTACGTCGACGCGTATGCCTTAGTTCGGCTAGCGTTTCATTCGGGTGCCACTTCCGGTAAGGAGTGTCGTCGAATAGTTCCGGTTCATTACAAATAATCATTTTCATAAAAAGGAGGTTTGGCGTTATTTAACTGACTAATTTATATTCATATAAGATACAATCCAAGCATTTAATTTCTTTTGATTTTTTATCATACATTATTTGATACAGCGTGTGATTCTCCGCCATAAGAAGCGGGATGATGATAGTCTGCGAAATCTGCAATTCAGCACGATGTTGTCTAATACGTTGGGCAGTTATATACCCTCTATCGGGCACCACTACTATGCGGTAGTTACATCTATTCTTCTGCATAAGCGAGGAAGCATATAAGGCAGCCTCGTCGCCTATACAGAAGATGATGTGTGGCACCCTTAACTTGTGCGCTGGTTGTGATTTACGCGAGGCTGTCATATTGCTGTTGCTCTTTAATTATTTGCTTAAGCACGTGTACGGATGTTTCTATACAAGGAACAGCTCCAAAATAGCCATTAATGTATGCCTTAACTGCATCCATATTCTCACGGAAATCCTTAAAGTCCACCATGGGTTTGACGCTTGTTGCACCTCTATCGTCTTTCTCCACAAAGATGATTTGGTCTTTGCGGAAACGCTTCATGTCAATCAGTCGTACATTGTGCGAGGAGAAAAGGAGTTGTGAAGATTCAGAGGCGTGGATATAGTTAAGCACAAACTCAGCCATGCGGATATGTGCACTTCTGTCAAACTCATCCAGGATGAGTGATTTTCCATTGTCATGGACGTCGATTAGACGGTGAATAAGTTTGAACAATTGCTTTGTTCCGTCCGATTCTTCCGTTTCAAAATTAAACGCGACATCCGGATTCGCTTTATGGAAAGTAATGATTTGTCTAAAGCTGAAAGGTTCTTGTGGGACAACGTGGTCGTCAATAGTGACCGTAATCGGATTTTGAACGACGGTATTGCGGACCGCGATATCGCAAATGTCGCTATCGCATATGCGCAAGAATTCAAGAATTAGCGGTTTGTTCTTGTTTAAATATTCGTCCGTGAAAGTCTCTTTAGGGTCGCGAAGATGCAACAGGAAAGTGCTAAGGAAGAACTTGTATAAGCTTTTCAATAGAGCACGATCCATAGAACTTGCCCGCGTAAGGAATAAATTTTTTCGTGATGTGTTCATCTCTACGTCTTTGGGACGCACAATAGGGGCTTTTGTTCCGTAATGGTAGATGTCTCCGACGCGCTCAAAGATAAGCGAGCGTCGATGGTTCGAAGAGTAGAAATAAAGACTTTCCGTTTTTATTTCGTCGCGTGTGAGTGTATATTGATACTCATATTCCACACCGTCACATACGAAATTAATAAAGAAGCGGGAAGGTTTTTGATCATACCCCTCAAATTTAAAGGGGCGAAAATTAAACGTAGTGCCTTCATTGTGTATGAGGCAATCGAGAATGAGTTGGCAGCAGAATCGGATAGCCTGGATGATATTCGATTTGCCCGCCGCATTTGGTCCAAAGAGTCCGATAGTTTTCAGAATCTTCTGTTTGTTCCAGACAAAAATGTTGTCCGATAACATTTTTGCCTGTTTTGTTTTAATGTTAGCAGCACGGAAGTCAATCCGCACCGTATCGCGAATGGAATAGATGTTTTCCAATTCGATTGCTAACAATAAATTTTCAGGGTTCTTGTCCATGTTGTTTGTTTTTATGGGTTATGTGTATGATTGATTTTTTCTAGATGTTATATATTTATATTAAGGTGTGGTTTCCGCTATTTTGAGTTACTAAAAATTCTATTTTCCATGCCAATTTTGTAAAATCGCTGCAAAATTACAACTAATTTTTGAATTGTGCAAATATTTTTCAAAAAAAATGCATATTTTTGTAACTTTTCTACAAAATACGGCATTTTGTTTGGTTTTTTTGTGTTTTTAAGGGTTACTTATCGATAAAAACTCCGAGCAGATGCCCAGAGTAGTTACGAAGGAGGTCGGATGTCCAAATTGAATTTGGACGGAATGAACATACAAAGAAATGCGCATCGTTTGATAAACGCTTGGAATAAATGAAGAAAGAACTCGCGTCTTACGCTACGAGCAGGGGACGAAAAGCCTCATGACATGTGGGACAATAGACAAAATACGCGGCACTGGGATGAAAGTGCCGCGGTTAGGTATGCTCCTTCGGTTGGGTCAGCCTATCTGTTCCATAATCGCCTTTGTCTCCATGAGGACAGAAATAATCTTGCGGTAGTGCTCTATATCGTCAAAGGAGAGTGTGCGGCCTTTGCGGTCTTTGAGCCATTTTTGCGCAGGCTGGTAGCCTCCGATATAGAAATCCCATGCTTCGCGGGGTACGTTGGCGAAATACTGGGTGGCGTTGATGCGGACGATACCGATGCCCGAATCAGATTCGGGGCTAATGGACGGAGAGTCGGCAGAGCCGATGCCCGAATCCCATTCGGGCGCAACAGACGAAACAAACTCCGCTTTCTCGACCAGCATGGAGCCGGATTCGGGGAAGGTGACATGGAGGTCCGGCACAGAGTGCATCAAATGAAGCTCGCGTAGTTGGTTGCCGAAAGAACGGAAATGCTCAAATTCGCTTAAGTCTTTGGGGTAAGGAATACGCGGGAAATCGACCTTTAGGAATTCCTTATATTTAGCGCGATACGCGGGCGAATGCAAAACACCATAGATATAATCGAAGATGTCTTCGGGGGTGGTGTCTTTGCCAACGGTGGTATTAATCTTTGCCCAAATATGCTCATCCAGATTCGGTCGGCGAGAGGTGTCGAGAGAGCCGGATTCAGGGTAGAGGTAGAGGGGGAAGACGGATTCCGCCCCTTGCATACCTGGATTAGTCCATCCACGCCTATCAAAAAGTTTATCAGAAACAAATCCATAACCTGCTTGTTCATTTCCAAATCCTCGTTTAGCAATTAAAGCCATATTAGTATTCAGCATATGTCTCATTACATTCATCCGAGGCCTTCCTATTTTGGGAAGATCAAAATTAATGTACCTAACATCGAAAGGACGATAATTATATTTGTTATTGAAAGGAGTATTAAAAGGGTTAATTGATATTAATTCACTATCATTTTCTGTTTGAACTCCACTATTGTATAAATTCATTAGTTCATCTACCTTAAATCCTTTTTCATATTCTTTCTCTACGCTAAAATCTTTGGGCACAAAGAATAATTGCGGTTCTTTAGGATTTAAGATTTGCCAATTGACAGATTGCAAATTATGTCGATGCAAATAATCATATTTATACTCTCGTAAGCCGTACAAATCAAAGTGTCGAACCTCTGCAGGTGCTTTACTCTTGCCGGATTTTTTGACAAAGATATTGATACTTACACCCTGCATAATGTCAAAGACATTTTCATCTTTGCTACCATCGGGAGCGGTCTCTTTCTTACGGGTATTTCCGTGTAAGTTGAGGATGTAGATTTTGTCGAAGACGCGCATCAGTTCGCTACGCATCTGACGATGGATAAGTCCGTCAATAAACGAGTTGTTGCAGATATACGCCAACACACCTTCTCCGTTTCGCTCGACATAGTATTGTGCCAAACGAACGAACTTGATATAATCATCAGAAAGGGGTTGTATATTGCGCTCGTTAAGGTTCTTTTTGTAGTCGTCAAGCAGGTGGTTGATCCATCCGCCTTTGTTGTTGCTACTAACCGAATACGGCGGATTGCCCATGACAATCATCACAGGACTCTCTTTCTTAATACAGGAAGCGGCATTGGCTTCTTGCGCGAGATAATCGCCAAAGAGCGTACCGGAATCCATATTGGCTTCTTCCAGCGAATTGGTAAGATATACATTTAGACGATTATCCATCTTGACGCCTATCTCCATATCCAGTTTGATGTGCGCAATCGTGTAAGGAGCCATCATTAGTTCAAAACCATACAATCGAGGGCGCAGATGTTCCGGAACATAACTCGGCCACGCTCCCATTTGTCCGCCGAGGTCACGTTTGATTAGTCGTACGGTCTCGGCAAGGAATGTACCTGTTCCTGTAGCGGGATCAAGGACTTGCACACGATGAACAAGTTTTTTCTCTTTACGATGTTTGGGGTCTTGCGGTATTTCTTGTTCTACCTCCGTTTTTGAGGTGTCTGCCAAACCCATAGGCAGATTAAACTCCGTACGCAAAATATCATCCACAGCCCGCACAATAAACTCGACCACCGGTTGGGGCGTGTAATAGACGCCGCATTGTTTCTTGGCGGCAGGGTCATATTGGAACAAGAAATCTTCGTAGAAATGGAGAATGGGATCGGTTTGCTGCGTGTCTTTCCCAAAGCCCTGCATGATCTTCTCCATATCGGTAGCCGCAAATGCAGAAACGAGGTCATCTACAATCCACGCGATACGTTCGTCCAAGTCAAAGCCGGCTATCTGTTGGAAGATTTTGCGCAAGAAGGGGTTGGTTTTTGGAATAAGGTTCGCAGCTTCTGCACGCGAGAAATCATCCGGGCTTTCGTCATGCAGACGTGCAGCAAACATACCATAGGCTATCGTTTGGGCGTAGATATCCGCAAATTTCTTAGGTGTGATATCATGCAAAAGCGTTTTACGGAAGTCCTCCATGTAACAACGCAGTTCGGTTGGTGTGTCGCCGTCTTGGATGAGTGCCTGCTCGATGATATCGCGCAACAAACGCGCCTTGCCTGCCATCAGTTGGGCTAATTTGGAGGCAGAAGTGATACGTTGCGGACGCGCATTTTTAATATGCTCCATGAGCGAGACAAACCGGTCTGCGTCCGACAAGCGAATCTTATTGCCCTGTATCTCCGCCAAACGAACGGATTGTTGCCATTCGCCATGTTCGTACAAATGGAAATCCAGATAATCGGTAAAGATAATCGTGTCCAGCGAAGCCTTGTAGCGATCAAACTGCTCACGGTTTTTCTTGCGTCCATCGAGGTCTCCGTCTTCGAGGTCCTTTGCCTCAATGTAAGCGATGGGCAGTTGTTTGCTAAGCAAAGTTAGATCCGGAGCTCCACAATCAATATGGCTTTGTTCGTTGATGACAGTACACCCTGTGCAATCGTGTAAGAGACGTTGCAGGGCAGGACGAAAAGAGTGCTCGGTCGTCAAACCGGTTTGATAGAGTTGATTGATCTCCTTGATATACGTGGAGATAAATTCATTCATGGTAGCGTTTGTTTATGGTTCGCTACTTATACGCTATACGAGAATCAGCAAATACAGAGACAAAAGAAAAATGGGCTTCCCTTAAGCCTCTAGGTATTTGCCGACACCCGTATCACATAAGTTCCGCCCACAAAGTGGACGTTCACTGAACTTACTCGCGTGATACATTCTTCCATCGGCAAATTTTAGAGGTATCTCGAATAAATAGCAAACGCTAATTAATAATATCATTTTGCGCAACACTTTGCACTTGTACTCCCTTTTTTACGCTGTAGAGCACAGCGGTTTGGCATTTGCAGCTTTGCGGCTGCAAAGGTAGTACTTTTTTTTGAGATACGCAAATATATTTGAAAAAATAGGCCTGTTTAAGCCTGAATAGGCATGTTTAGGCAGGGTTAGGCATGTTTATGTAGGAATAGGCATATTTAGGCGGGGGTAGGCATTAGGTAGGGATAGACAGGGATGGGCCGAAGCGGGATTTTTATTGCCGTGCTCTGATTTGGACGGAAAGGGAGGCGATGATGAAGCCCCGGAGGGTGAGGTAGTACTTGTCCGTGTTGGTGCCGATGAATTGGAGGTTGGCTTTCGCCGGATTGCGTTTAGCAAGTTTATTGTACTGTATATACCGTTCTTTCCAATAGGCAAGCCGTTCCGGATCGGACATCTCGGTCTTACATTGCTTGACCGCTTCCGAGAAGGCGTGGATGACGGGTTTTCGATTCTCGGAAATGGGTCCCGTATATGGATGCCGGTAAGCATAAGCTTCCGTGCGTCCGTAGCGAGTGCGCATCACGATACGTTCGTTAGATGAAAGTTTACCAGACATCTCATCGAAAGGGGTTGTAAGTTCTACCTTGGCCATACTGTTGTTATCTTAATAGTTCGTGTATAATTCGTCAATAATTCGTGTATAGTTCGTGTTTGAAAGCATGAAAGACTGTTACAAGTTGGGGATTTCGTCTATGCTGCTGAGGGTGGACCAGGAGATGATTCCGCATGTTTTCTTCGCCCATCAAGGCCTCGAACGCCCGCATACAGCGGCCCACATCGAGGCGGATGAGCACTCCGCCGAGGTCAAAGATATAAATTAGATGGTTGGGCATAATTCATTCCGGATTAGTATATGTGCGGCAGAATATTTTGCTTTGTAAGCGTGTTTCTTTCAATTTAAATCAACATGATTGATATGCTTCATGATAGAGACAAGGAATAGATTTTCACTAAACCACTTGTCCGCTCCATGCGTCGCAATCAATTGTGGTATCGTCTTGAATGGAGATTCGCTCCAGTTGCTGTAATACGCTTGGAGCACCTTCTCCGGACAAGTCGGCACAGGTAAGTTCATTCCCTCAAAGAACTCTGTTCGTTTCTCTCCGTACAAGTCATTTTTGGGAATGTATGGTCCCGGTTTTTTCTTGTTTTCGATATAATTAGGTGTATAAACGTAATATTCGTCATTTTTTGCATGTGTTAAATACCAATTGACATGGTGCATATACAGGTGCTTAAGAATTCTGAATCTCCTTTTACATTGTCTCTCCTTAAGGGGACTCTTTTTAATGGTAAGATATGAGGCTTCCAGCCGCGTTAGTAACGAGTGGAGCGGATGAATAAAAACACGGCGGAAACATGCATCAATATGCCTATTGACCAAAATAGGGGTATATGAATAAATGTCAATGAAAAGACCTCTGCTATTGTACAAAGGATATAATTGACTGTCTTTTTCGGATATACAACTCTTCTTGTCTCTTATCCGGAAGTTGCTTAATCGTGGTGAATAATACAAGTCTGATTCATAATCTTGGACGTCATAAACGGAGCCTAACTCCTTGCGAATAGCCTCTTTGGCTTTTTCTAACATGTCAATTGGAATGGCCAGGTCAATATCATCGTCCCAAAATACGAAAGAGTGACTTCTCATCGCGCCGATCAAAGTTCCTCCATCCAAGGTATAAATGATACTGTATTTATCAAACACCCGAATCACGTCATTCAACATGCCTAATAAACGTTCTTGAATCTTGGACAATGGGTATATTTTTGACTCGTTGAGGGAGAAAATATCTATTTCTGCAGCAGAAGAAGGGATTTGAATATTCGTGTCGGCAAGATAGGCGTGTTTAAATTTATTCAACTCTTTGTAATATATACTCCCCTCTCGCAGATGTTTGTTGCGGATGTAATGCGGAATAAAAAGACTTTGGTCTCTGTTGGAAATAACCACATCTTGCAGCATTCGGATAGCGTCCATCTGATTTTGGTTAAGGTTATCCTTGATTTCCTCTTGTTTGGAGCGAATAACCTCGATTAAACTTTTATTACGTTCAATGAGTCCTTTGGTAGTTGATAAATTTTCAATGTAATATTGAATGGCGTTAAAAAGCGAAATTACCACCAAGGCAAAAACCGTAATACCCAATTGGAGCGACACTAAAGAGATAACCAGCAAGAAGGAAAGCGATATGATGATATATCGCTTATATTCCTTATAGGCATAGTATGTGTAAAGAATGTTATCCAATTGAGCGATTAGTGCATTTCTTGGCCCGTTATCTCCGAATATCTCCGAATACCAAACTTCATATTTGTAATAATCCGGTATGTTTGAGGCCTTAGAGAGATAAGTTTCCAGTTCTTCTGTGCAATAAGTAAAGGGATTGTGCGGAATATCTAACACCTTACAATCGTATTCTTCTCGGAGCATGTTGGAAATATCCAAATTATGCGTAATTTGTTTCTCGCAAATAAAATGTATGATAATGAATGCAATGATAGTAATGATACCAATAAATAAATCACGTTGCTCGGCAACGATGTCATAATGCGGAAGGAGAGGGATATAACTTATAGCCAATAAAATAGGCGGAATCAAAGTTAACCACCGTCTTACGCGATGCCAGTGACGTGCCTTTTCAAAATAGTAATCTCTCGCTTTGAGGACGTTGATATTACTTATCCGATGGGTGTTTTGAAGAATTTTATTCATAATTCCAGGGAGTTCACGTTGTGTGTTATATCATTCCATTATCCATGCTTTTTATTCTTCGCCGCATATTTTGCGCCATTCAAATTCGCGGATATAACTGTCGAGGATGGCTTGGCAGGCGCGGTAGATATCGTGGTAAGCCGTCTCGAAATTACGGGTGTACCACGGGTCGGAGACATCGCGTTGTTCGCCTGCCCACTGCATCATCAGTGACTCTTTCTCGCCCGGGTCGTAATAGTCCATGACATCGTCATAATTGACATGTCCGATAGAGGAGAGATAGGTCAGATTATTGTAATCGGCACAGATAATCTTGTCGTAATAATCATATTCCTCCCGCGTCATCTCGTGTGCCTTGTGCGGTCCGTAGGGGATACCATATTCACGCAGTTTGAGTTTGGCAGGCGGGTAGATGTCATTGCCTTGCTCCTCGTCCGAGACACCGGCGGATGCAATCTCAAAACGGTCTTCCAGTCCGGCTTTGCGCACGAGGTGCTTGAAGATATACTCCGCCATCGGCGAACGGCATATGTTGCCGTGGCAGACAAATAATATGCGTTCCTTGCGTTTCATTTATGCGCCAAAACCGATACGGTGGTTGTTGAGTTTTTTCCATTTGATGGACTGCACTTCCTCTTTGGTGATCACAGGCTGCGGCGAAGAGCTCTGTCTTAGTTCCGCCGCGGAGGTGACAGCGATATAGATATGCTTGATAGTGCGGGCGTTGGCAAAGCCGCTGCTGCGGTTATCGCACAACGTCCGTATATGCCGGTCGAGTTCCGCGAGTGCCTCTTCTGTGATGCTGTAGCCGCGTTTGTCGAGCCGCTGACACAAGATGGCTATCAGTTCCTCGGCGGTATAATCTTCGAAATGAATGGTGGACGTGCTGATAGGCACATCTATCGGCGAGGTCTGTAGCCGGTTGTCGTCCACGGCGATGACGAATGCATACGAACCGGGCATCTCGGCCGTGAGCGATGTCAGTTTGCAGCGGAACCACTGGACGTCGATATGACTGTTGGCGATATCGTCCAGGTCGATGAAGAGAAGTCCTTGTCCCGACTGTTTCATAGTCTCGCGCAGGAGTTGGTCGATGTCGTAAGAGGTCCATGTGTTTGACGGTGTCTGCGGCATCCGCAGTTGCGTCATCTTGTCGGACGAGATGAGATGGCAGGCATGGAGCAGTTGCGCCAGGAGGCGTGCAACGGAACTCTTGCCGGTACCTGTCGAACCGGTGAAAGTCCATTGGAGAGGAATGGTGTCGCTCAGGTCTTCGCCGTTCGCCTGTTTAGTGCGTGCGAGGGTGACGAGGTTATGCAGCGTGCGTTTCACCTCTTCGCGTCCCACCATCTCATCCAACTGCTTGAGGATGCGGTTTACCTCCGCTTCATCGATGGTCATGTCGGCGTCCTGAACAGATGTCGGTATATCGGATGCTTCAATCAGCGACAGCTGCTGCGGCGTGGAAGCGACGGTAGCGGGCGAGAGAATACGTCGGCTCATGTTCGGAATGATACGCGAAGAGATAAGGCGCGTGATGAAACGCGCATTGCCGAAACGCTCTTTGTTACGTCCTTTGCCGCGCTCCATCTCGCGATGGATAAGGGTCTTGAGGCGCTTGACGGCGTCCTCGGAGAACGTATAGCCGCTTTGTGCGGCGGTGCGGAGCGCGATCTCTAACAGTTCGTCCTCCGTATAATCCTCGAAATGGAAGGTGTAGGGGAAACGCGACGAGAGCCCTTTGTTGGTCTGCAGCATCTTCTCCATCTCTTCGGGATAGCCGGCGAGGATGATGATCATGTCTGTCTGCTCTTTGCCTAACTCTTCCAACAGGCAGTCCAGCACTTTCGGTCCGAAATCTTTCTTGTCATCCGGGTCTCCGACCAGCGTATAGGCTTCGTCAATCAGCAGGATATTGCCATGCGCTTGCTGCAGTACCTGGCGGGTGTTGGCTTCGGTATCGCCGATATATTGTCCGACCAATTTCTTACGATCCACGGAGATCACCTTGCCGGTTTTCAGGATGCCGATGGACGCGTAGATCTCGCCCAAGAGGCTGGCGACAGTTGTCTTACCCGTACCCGGGTTGCCGGTGAAAATCATGTGAAGCGGCGGCATGGTGGCTTTTAAGCCGTTCTTCTGCCGTAACTGGGTGAAACGCACCAAGTTAAGGTGGGACTCGATGTTATATTTCAGTTTGTTTAACCCGACGAGGTTGTTGAGTTTTTTCAGCGAGAGGTCGTACTGCCCGATCTTCGGCTGCGGCACGTCTTCTTCCCGCAACTCGCTCAGTGTTTTTGTATCCTGGAACAACTCCTGCGAAGCATTGATGACACGCATGGACATATTCATGATCATCTCGTCGATGAGCACATTGACATCGGTGGTCGTAGCGTTGGGGAGGGAAGAGAGATAAGAGGTCATGTTGTTCCTCGCGCCGGGCGTGATGACGAATCCGCGCCGTTTGCAATCCCTCTCGGCAATCGCCATCATCTGCTCTATGCCCAGCGTTGGCAGCTTGTATATCTGTCCGATACAGGACCGAAGGTCGGCGATGGAGAGCAGCATGGTGATGCGTTCAGGAGTATCGACCAGGATGACGGCGGTGTCGTTACTCTTTTCGCGCAGTCTGTTAGCCAGTGCCTCGACGACATAGTATTTGTTCACGCGCGAGTCAAAAGCAATCATAGAAGCGGCGTTCTCCACGTACAACATGCCTCCCGAGGCAAGCGAGAAATCGCTGTCCATAGAAGAGGTGTCCTCGTTGAGTCCTAACCAATGCCGCCCATCGACGATGTCCAGAAAACCGTCTTCCGGGATCAACTTGTTCTGCGTATAGAAATCGAACAGCACTTGCGCGAAGGAGGTTTTTCCGGACCCTTTGTCACCCATTACGGCTGCATGCAGGTTAATCGGTGCCGGCTGGAGATTCATCGCCAGACGATTGTCGTTGAACATCTTCTGCTTGGCGAGCATGCTCATCTGCCGAAAGATGCTGTCCATGCCCACCATATCCGACTCTACTTGGAGCGTGTAGCCTTTGGAGGGCACGATATTGATATACTGAATATAAGGAGGACCGATATAGACACCCTTGCTCTTACGCAACCGAAAAGCTACGTAATACCGTCCGCATTCCATGGACTTGCGGTCTTTGCGCAGGATATGCAGGGTGCAGAACGTGCCGTTATGCGAATGCGTTATGCGAAAGGGGATTTCGTGCTCAAAGTAATGCAACCTCCGGATGTCTCCCATGGCATCGCGGAAGAAGACATATAACTCGAGGTCACAAGAGATCTCTTTTTTCTTGCCTTCAAACATCAGGATCCATAAGATCTCTTTGCCCTTTCCCTGTGGGTAAGAAGCCATTTCGCGTACATCATTACCTTCGGCTGTCGGCCGGCAGTATTTGAGTCCGGTAGCGCAAGAGATATCTTCACCTTCGATGTCGAAAGAAGGGCCGCCCCATTCCATCTTCTGCTCGAACTCGATCTTGCTGATGGCTTGCAGGATCTGCTCATCGTCCTTCGGCTCATACATAAGAGCGTCCGTGTCCATGTCGGCATCATGCATCAAAGGATGCTCGGCAAGGCCTAATTCCAATTCAATGCTTTCTTCGTCTTTCTTCAGCGTGATGAACTTACTGTTGTAGAGATGTTTAGCCATAGTATTATCGCGGATAGTATAAGCGGCTGCAAAGGTACGACAATTTTGCGAAATACGCAAGAAAAATGCAAATTATTTGCATATTTGAAAAAAAAGCAGTACCTTTGCAAACGTTATGAAGAAAGTGATTTTTTTAGCGTGTGTCTTTGCGCTGATGGCGTGCAATAAGCCGTCGCGGGTGGAGCAGTACAAAGCCGACAAACACAGGTCGGACAGTATTCATTTGGTGGAGCAGACAACGAGTCTGGCGTACTATCAGTCGCAACTGGAGCAGTTGATGCCGGTGGCGGACAGTCTGTTACCGTTCTTCGCGTATGAGAAAAACGAGAAATACCAGGACCATGGGTACTATGTGGTGAAAGGGGGAAGTTTGCGCATCTTGGTACGGGATGACGGACGGGATTTGTTAGTGTATAAAGAGGGGAAGCGACAAGCCTATCCCGACCATTCCATAAAGGGAAGGGATAGAGAAATGGTAGAGCGGGCGGAGCATCTGCAGGTTACCATTCGCGACATCAAAGAATGCGAGAAACGCATTGCACGTACTTCCCTCGAAAAGCAGAAATATGAGAAAAGGCTGCAAAATCAATTAAAAATTGAAAATTGAAAATTGAAAATTTGCATATATCAAAAAAATGTTGTACCTTTGCACGCTTGATTGATAACAAAACTTATGTCAGAAAGTAAATACGAGAGTAAAATCACCTCCGCTCCCTGTTCGGCAGCGCAGATATACCGTGTGCTCAGTAACATGGAGAACTTGGAGCGTGTACGGGAGTTCATCCCACAGGACAAAGTGCAGGAAATGGAAGTGAGTGCCGACCGGGTGCGCATGAAAGTGGACGGATTGGCGCAGAAGATCACCATCGCCATTGTGGACCGCATTGAGAACGATACGGTGAAGTTCGGTGCGGAAGGGATACCGATGGATGCAAACTTCTGGATTCAGTTGAAAGAAGTGAGTCCGACGGACACGCGTATCAAGTTGACCGTGAAGGCGGATATCCCCTTTATGTTCAAGATGATGGTGGACAAGAAGTTGCAGCAGGGACTGGACCAGGCGGCAGAAATGCTGGCGCAGTTTCCGTATAGTCAGTGGGGGAGTTGAAAGAATGAAAGAATGAAAGAGTGAAAGAATTAAAACGAATATGAAAAGACCAAGAATACACAAAGAAGGACGCGGCTTGATTGTGGGTACAGTGTTGCTCCTGTTTATTATCAACGTACCTATTTATCTGTTTGTCCAGCCCCACTGGGTATTTGCAGTGACCTTGATTCTGACGGCCATTCTGCTGGTGTTCGTCACCTATTTTTTCCGCAACCCTGTGCGTGTGCTGGAGATAGATGACCCTGATTTTATTATCGCGCCCGCGGACGGACGCGTTGTCGTGGTCGAGCCCACGGAGGAGAATGAGTATTTCCATGAGAAAAAACTGCAAGTGTCCATCTTCATGTCGCCCTTCAACGTGCATGCCAACTGGTATCCGATTGAAGGAACGGTGCTGGTAAGCGAGCATCAGAAAGGTCATCACAAAGGCGCGTGGCTTCCCAAGTCCAGCACGGAGAACGAGCGCTCGCTTGTAGTCATCGAGACGCCGTCTAAAGTGCAGATAGCTGTTCGTCAGGTTGCCGGCGCTATGGCGCGTCGTATCGTGACATACGCCAAACCCGGTCATCAGGCGCACCGAAACACGCATCTCGGGTTTATCAAACTCGGCTCGCGCGTGGACATGTACCTGCCGCTCAATACGGAGATGTTCGTTACGGTAGGTGAAGCCGTGCGCGGTAACGAAACCGTCATCGGACGCCTCCAGGATGATCCGACCATTAACACCAACGAAGAAGTTTAACCATTAAAATACCAAAAGTATGAATTTTGAAGAATTATTTGCGCAGTATCCCTGCCCGTTTACCGATGAGCAAGTAAAAGCTCAAGTGGCTGACATCGAAGCAAAACATTTTGCCGAGAATAATAACGTAGAGGTATGGAAAGAATGCCTCCACCAGATTGACTACACGACTCTGAGCGCAGACGATACGATCGCAAAAGTAGAGTTCATGGCCAACGCAGTCAATACTTTCGAACAGAAGTTCCCGGGCGTGCCCAATGTAGCAGCCATCTGCGTTTATCCCGCTATGGCGGAGTTCGTGCGCAAAGCACTTAAAGACCCGAAATTCAATATCGCCTGCGTGAGCGGCGGTTTCCCTGCTTCGCAGACATTCCTGGAGGTCAAGGTGGCAGAGACCGCTATGGCCATCAAAGCCGGCGCAACGGAGATAGATATCGTTCTTTCTGTCGGCAAGTTCCTGGAGGGCAACTATCAGGAATGTTTCGATGAGATCAGCGAACTCAAAGCCGTGTGTGGCGACAAACACCTCAAAGTGATTCTCGAGACAGGTCTGCTCAAGACGGCAGAGAACATCTGGAAAGCCTCCATCCTCTCGATGGCAGCAGGTTGCGACTTCATCAAAACCTCTACCGGAAAGATCAGCGTCAACGCTACGCCGGAGGCTACTTTCGTCATGTGTCACGCTATCAAGGCTTGGCGCGAGAAGACGGGCATCAAGATGGGATATAAACCTGCAGGCGGTGTATCGACCACCGATGAGGCAGTGCAGCATTTCACGCTGGTTAAGGAGATCCTCGGCGAAGAATGGCTCAACAACGAATCCTTCCGTTTCGGCGCTTCCCGTCTGGCTAATAACCTCCTTTCCTCTATTGTAGGTAAAGAAACAAAACATTTCTAAATGTAATAATCGTTCTTTCGCATGAAAGATAAGAATAAGATACTCTCAAAAAGATTTTTCTCGGACAATGTAGCGGAGCTCGTCGTGGAAGCTCCGCTCATTGCGCGTAGCCGCAGAGCCGGTCATTTTGTGATAATCCGTGTTGATGCGCAGTCGGAACGTGTCCCGTTGACCATTTCGGCGGCGGATATCGAACGCGGTACCATCACGCTGGTGGTGCAACGTATCGGTGTGTCCACCCATAAATTACTGGCGATGGAGCCGGGCGAATGTCTGCATGACATCGTAGGTCCTTTAGGACGCGCCACTCGTATCGAGAAGTACGGGACGGTCGTGTGTGCGTGCGGTGGTGTTGGAGCCGCTCCTATGCTGCCTATCGCTGAGGCTCTGAAGAAAGCCGGCAACAAAGTCATCACTGTGCTGGCGGCACGTAACAAAGACCTGATCATCCTAAAGGATGAGTTGGCACAATGGTCCGACGAAGTGATCGTCATGACGGACGACGGCTCGATGGGCAAACAAGGCGTCGTGACTGTCGGCGTCGAAGAAGTGATCAACCGCGAGCAAGTGGATAAATGTATCACTATCGGTCCTGCCATCATGATGAAGTTCGTGGCATTGACCACCGCCAAATACAATATCCCGACAGAGGCTTCGCTGAACACGATCATGGTCGATGGTACGGGAATGTGCGGCGCGTGCCGTGTGACGGTAGGCGGCAAAACGAAATTCGTCTGCGTCGATGGACCTGAGTTCGATGCACATGCAGTCGATTGGGACGAGATGCTGAGCCGAATGAAATCATACAAGGCGGAAGAGGCGGAGGCACTGGAGCAATTCAAAGCATCCAAAGACGGGTCAAGAACGACGGTCGAACGACGGTCAAGCGACGGTCAAAGCCAATGTAAGACCGAGGTAAGGCCGGTGGAACCCTTCGCCGGAACCCCGAAAGACCGCGCAGCCATAGAGCGCGTCAAGATGCCCGAACTGCGTCCCGAGGTGCGCGTCAAATCGCTGCACGAAGAAGTGAACCAAGGGCTCACTTTTGACCAAGCGATCATGGAGAGCCACCGCTGCCTCAACTGCAAGAATCCGACCTGCGTACAGGGCTGTCCGGTGAACATCAACATCCCGGGCTTCATCAAGAAACTGGAGACGGGCGACGTGCTCGGAGCTGCGGCAGTCATCAAAGAGAGTTCGTCTCTCCCCGCAGTCTGCGGCCGCGTTTGTCCGCAAGAGAAGCAATGTGAGTCGCAATGTATCCATCTTAAGATGGGTCATCCAGCTGTGGCCATCGGCTATCTCGAGCGTTTCTGCGCGGACTATGCGAATAGTCAACCGGCCTCTTCCCAACCCTCCCCTGAAGGGAAGGGAGCTAAAATCGCCGTCGTGGGTTCCGGTCCTGCCGGCCTTACCTTTGCCGGAGATGCCGCCAAATACGGCTATGAGGTACATGTGTTCGAGGCGCTGCATGAGATAGGCGGTGTTCTCAAATACGGCATCCCGGAGTTCCGTCTGCCGAACGCCATCGTGGACACGGAGATAGACGGCTTGCGTGCGCTCGGTGTGCAGTTCCATACCGACACAATCATAGGAAAGACCATCTCGGTCAAAGAACTTGAGGAGCAAGGTTTCAAGGGCATCTTCGTGGGGTCGGGTGCAGGTCTGCCGCGCTTCATGAATATACCGGGCGAGAACCTGAACGGCGTGATGAGTTGCAACGAATACCTGACGCGCGTCAACCTCATGGATGCTTCCAACCCTGCGACTGACACCCCATTGTTATACGGCAAGAACGTAGCCGTCATCGGCGGCGGTAACACTGCGATGGATGCTGTCCGAACTGCGAAGCGTCTGGGTGCAGAGCACGCGATGATCATCTATCGTCGTTCGGAAGACGAGATGCCGGCGCGTATCGAAGAAGTGCATCATGCCAAGCAGGAAGGTATCGAATTCATGACTCTGCATAACCCGATTGAGTACCATGCCGATGAGAATGGTCGTGTGAAAGAAGCCGTACTTCAAGTCATGGAACTCGGCGAACCCGACGAGAGCGGTCGCCGCAGTCCGGTTCCCGTAGAAGGAAAGACTGTCACCCTTCCAGTGGACCTCGTGATTGTAGCCGTAGGCGTGAGTCCGAACCCGTTGATACCGTCCAGTGTCGAAGGACTGGAGATCAGCAAGAAAGGCACCATCGTAGTGAACGAAGGCATGCAGTCTGCTATCCCGACCATCTTCGCCGGAGGCGATATCGTTCGCGGAGGTGCAACTGTTATCCTTGCGATGAGTGACGGACGCAAAGCTGCTGCGGCTATGCATGAATACTTGGAGAAAGTTTAGAGTTTATTGTTTAGAGAAGTCGTATAGTTGTATAGTTGATAATTAGTTGAAAAGTGAAAATCCTTCTTTCGCTTATATTATCGATTAACTTTCTGACGAGCCATCCGTTAACCGGACAGGCGAATATGTCCGTGTTGGTGCAGAACCTGAATACGGGCGAGGTAATCGACAGTTACCGCGCAGACAAAGTGGTGCCGCCGGCGTCGGTGATGAAACTGCTGACGACCGGTGCCGCGCTGGAGGTGTTGGGTCCCGGCTACCGGTTTCCAACCGTATTGGAGTACACCGGTACGATAGAGAACGGCGTGCTCCGCGGCAATCTGTATATCCGTGGCAACTGTGACCCCTCGTTGGGATGGAAAGGCAGAACGGCTTTTCTGGAGCAATGGGTGAAAGCGGTGCAGAAAGCCGGAATCAGAAAGATTGACGGCGCCGTAATAGCCGACATGACGATACTCGACGGAGATGCGCAAAACCCCAACTGGCTCTGCGAAGATGCAGGGAACTATTATGCCCCGGGTATCTTTGGTCTCAATTACTACGGCAACACGATGAACATCGTGCTGCAGAGCGGTGAACCCGGCAGTGTCGCGAGAGTGATAAAAACAGAACCGGACGTAGAGGATATCGTCTTCATCAATCGAATCCGTTGTGATAAAATCACATACGACGGTGCGTTTGTGAGTGGTCTTCCTTACAGCCACGAGCGATACCTGACCGGCGCGGTGCCGTCCAACTTAGGCACCTTCGGCGTCAAAGGAGACCTGCCTAACCCCGGACTGCTTCTGGCGCGTCATTTCACGGCACGTCTGCGCGAAGCGGGAGTGACGGTTAAACGCGATGCTACTTTCGAAGCCGATTATAACCCGTTGACGCCACCGCGGACAGAATTGTATGTCCATTATTCGGAACCGCTCTCGGAGATTATCAAAGAGACGAATGTGAATAGTAATAACCTGTATGCAGAGTCGCTGTTCCGTTTCCTCGGAACACGCTATACTTTGCCGGGCACGATTCACCACAGTCAGGATTTGCTGCGTGACTACTGGCGCCGCCGCGGTGTAACCATTCAGAATGCGATCATCAAAGATGGTTGCGGTCTGGCTCCGCAAGATGCGGTGAGTGCCCAGACGTTCGTACAACTGCTGACAGTAATGCTCCGCAGTCAAAATGTCGATGCATGGATGGCCTCGCTGCCGGTGAGCGGACAAAGCGGTACACTCAAGAGTCTTTGTCCGAAGACAGAACTCGAAGGGCGTATCCATGCCAAAAGCGGAACGATTGCCGGCACGAAGAATTTCGCAGGGTACATAGACATGCCGAATGGAGATACATGGGTCTTTGCTATTCTCATCAATTCGGCACCCGGAAAGGCGAAGAACATACAGACGGTGATACAACAATACCTGTTGGATTTGGTGAAGAGTGAAAGGTGAGGGGACTAAGGGTTATGGGCGAAAGGCGAGAGGTGAAAAGTGAAAGTTGAAAGGACGGATAGTACGAATACCCTGCTAAAGGAACTGCTGGCGAGAGGCGAATGGCCGGAGAACGAACACTTACTGTATGCCGGCTATCAAACAGCAGGGCGCGGGCAGACGGGGAACGGATGGGAGAGCGAAGAAGGGAAGAATCTGTTATGCTCGATCTTGTTGCCGCCGAGACAAAACCTCTTTGAACTCAATGTGGTCGTGGCTGTCGCCGTGCGGCGTTTGTTAGGCGATGGTTTTACCATCAAATGGCCGAATGATATCTATTGGGGCGATAAAAAGGTAGCAGGCATACTGATAGAGAACGCCATTATAGGGAATGAACTCAAGTACTCGATTGCGGGGATTGGACTGAATGTGAACCAGACGGAATGGAGAAGCGATGCCCCGAATCCTGTTTCGCTGAAACAAATCACGGACAAAGCGTACGCCATAGACGAAATGATGCAAGGTTTGTATGCCGAAGTGCAAAAGGTGTTGCATGAGGATGTGTGGGAGGAGTATAAAAACCATCTATACAGAAAAGAAGGATTCTGGCCTTTCGTGGAGCGAGCAGTGAGTGTCGCGCCGACGATGAATGCCTGCGAAGGAACAGAAGGCGCGTTCATGGCGCAAATTCAAGATGTCTTGCCGACAGGCGAGATCGTGTTAAGAGACGAAAACAACAAAGAACGAATATATCATTTTAAACAAATACGATACGTATTATAATTTGTAATTTTAAATTTACTATCTATATGCAGACAATTATCATTACCGGCGGTGCCGGATTTATCGGAAGTCATGTAGTGCGGTTATTCGTGAATAAATATCCGGACTATCGTATCATCAATCTGGATAAGTTGACATACGCAGGTAATCTGGCTAACCTGAAGGATATCGAAGACAAGCCGAACTACCGCTTTGTGCGCGCGGATATATGTGACTTCGATACCATCTATGCCTTGATGCAGGAGGAGCATGTCACCGGTATAATCCACCTCGCCGCAGAGAGTCATGTAGACCGCTCCATCAAAGATCCGTTCACTTTCGCCCGCACGAACGTGATGGGAACCCTTTCGCTCTTACAGGCCGCGAAATTGTACTGGGAGTCCCTGCCGGAGAAGTATGAAGGCAAACGCTTCTATCACATCTCGACCGACGAGGTGTACGGAGCGTTGCAACTGACTCATCCCGAAGGTATCGAACCGCCGTTCACCACCAAGGCCTCGTCCGGAGAACACCATCTTGCTTATGGTGAAGACTTTTTCTATGAGACGACGAAGTACAATCCCCATTCGCCCTATTCGGCATCGAAAGCATCCTCGGATCATTTCGTGCGTGCCTTCCATGATACCTACGGCATGCCGACCATCGTGACGAACTGCTCGAACAACTATGGTCCCTACCAATTCCCGGAGAAACTCATTCCGCTGTTTATCAATAATATCCGTCATCGCAAACCCCTTCCGGTATATGGCAAGGGCGAGAACGTACGCGATTGGTTGTTTGTAGAGGATCACGCGCGCGCGATCGATATTATATATCATAAAGGTGTCGTAGCCGAGACATACAACATCGGTGGATTCAACGAGTGGAAGAATATTGACATTATTAAGACCGTCATCAAAACCGTCGACCGTTTGCTCGGTCGTCCGGAAGGCGCCGACCTCGATCTCATTACCTATGTCACCGACCGCGCAGGACATGACATGCGCTATGCGATAGACTCCACGAAATTACAACGCGAACTCGGTTGGGAGCCTTCTCTACAATTCGAGGAAGGTATAGAGCGCACGGTTCGCTGGTATTTGGACAACCAGGAATGGCTCGACAATATCACTTCCGGCGAGTACGAGAAGTACTACGAAGACATGTATAAAAACCGTTAAGTATGAATCTTAAACGAATCCGTATTCGAATGCCCAAGTGGCAGGCGATTCGCAGCGCCAACTATCTCATCCGTTCCGATAAGCCTTAGGCGTCACACCTACATGGCTCTTGAAGAATCGGTTGAAGAACGCCACATTATCAAATCCTAAGTTTAGCGCAATCTCTTTAATCTGCTGATTCGTTATCTTCAATTGCGACTTGGCGTCGGTGATGATGGCCTCAATGATGATATCTCCGGCCGTGCGGTCACCGACGGATTTGATGGTGGAGCACAGGTGAGGGAGGGTCAGACGCATGGCTTCGGCGTATTGGCTCACGTGATGCCACTCCTGGTAATGTTGCAGCACAAGTTGGCAGTAATCCTGATAAATCTCCGTCTTGCGGTCCATCGGCTTGACGAGGTACTCGTCTTGCTCATGCGCATACTTCGTGTAACTTGTCTGCAGCAGATTGAATATATGCACCATCTTCTCGGAGTCAAGCATGGTGGGCTCGGCATTCAATGCCGCAACAATCGTATCGTACATCGAGCATAGCACTTGGGCATGGTTCTCGCTGATACTCAGTTTGGGCGAGTGCAATTGAAGTGCAGAAAGCGACATGCGGTTGTTGATGGTATATTTCTCGAGGAACTTGCTTCCGAATACAATCCAGTAAACCAGCGCATCATCCGAGAACTCACGGATGAGCAAGAAACTACCCGGCTCAAGAAGCAGTACATCGTTCGCCTTGAAATCATATTCGGTGACGTTGATGGTTGCGTGCGCTGTTCCGCGAACGAGCAATGCATACACGCCACATGTGATCTTACATGGATAGCGACCGTACTCATTCATCAGTTTGCCGCTGGCATCACCAATCATGTAGTCGCCGTAAGGGCAGTCAACAATAGGGATATTATTCTCTTTCATCTTAATAAATGTATCAAATTCGGCTGCAAAGATAGTACATTTTTTTGAACTATGCAAAAAAATCAGACAAAATTTGCATATTTAAATAATTTGCAGTACCTTTGCACCCGAATATGATATGCGAAGAGTTACATAGTGCTTTGCGTACCATCGCGGCGAAGTATGCGCAGGATCAGATATGCGTAGTGATGGACGAGGAAGTGGCAGGTAAGGGAAAGTCAATCGTCGAGAGCCGTTGGAATGTCCTATGTATGCCGGTGAGTGAGGAGGATAAGTCATTGGAGACGGTGCAGCGGATTTGGGACTTTCTCTTTGCGCATGGCATCACGCGCCGCGGATTGTTGATATGTATCGGTGGAGGCGTGTTGACGGATATAGGCGGTTTTGCTGCGGCTACGTACAAGCGCGGAGTGGACTACCTGAATGTACCGACAACTTTGCTGGCGATGATTGACGCTTCTTCAGGCGGAAAGACCGGTATCAACTACGGCGGGCTGAAGAATAGTATCGGTTGTTTTGATCCACCGGTAGAGACACTAATATGTCCGGATTGGCTAAAGAGTTTGCCAGCCAACCAATGGCTTAGCGGGTTCGGCGAAATGCTTAAGACGGGATTAGTGAGCGAATCCGCCCTATGGTACCAACTGCTGCAGTATGACTTGGAAAAGATGGATAGCGAGGCGTTGAAACCGCTGATAGCACAGTGCGTAGCGGCCAAAAAGCGCATCGTGGAGGCGGACCCTAAAGAGGAAGGTTTGCGCAAGGTGCTGAATTTCGGTCATACTTTCGGACATGCTCTGGAAGAAATCAGCATTCAGAAGTCAGATGTCAGTTCTCCGCCTCTTTTGCATGGATATGCCGTGGTGTACGGGATGATAGCGGAGTTGTATCTGAGCGTGGTGAAACTCCGTTGTCCGAAAGAGCCCTTGCAACAGTTGACGCAAGTCATGCTGCATTATTACGGCAAGCCGCAATGCAAGTGTTCCGATCGCGAGGCCCTGGTGGCATTGATGCAGCAGGATAAAAAGAACGAGCGCACAGCTCAGATTAACTGCACGCTCATTCAGGATATTGGTTTGCCCCTCATCAATCAGGTTATCACACCTGAAGAGGCGCACGAAGCCTTAGAGTATCTTTTCTCCCTGTAAGGTATAGTTTCCTTCTTCCGTTTGTACAATCACGACTCCTTCGCGCAGAATGAGTCGTGCTTTGTGGTCACTCTCAATATCTTCGATACCTTCCGAAGAATAGCGTTCCTGCTTGATGATATAGAGCGTGACGACATCATGATCGTAGCTGACGATGACGTAGGTGCGGGTAGGGATGTCCTTATCGAAATTCGGCAGGTGGAATTTATTCTCTACGGCATAGTGTTTGCCTTTGTATGTCAAGTCTGTCCAGCCATTGACCACTGCACTATCCAATACCATGTACCGGCACACATCTGCGGAGTCGATGATTGCCTCCGCTTGTTCGGGCAGTACCTCGGTATTTGTACCAATCTTAAACTGCTCCGTAGGGGCAATCTCCGGCACACCGTAGTAGTTGATAAAACGGCCTGTCACGCCGGAGAGCGGATCGCCTGCTTTTACATCAGCGCCGTAGCGTTTTCCTGTGGCTCCGTCTCCACGATCGAAAAGCAGCATACTACCTGTCTCATCGCGGACGTAGATATAATTATCGTATTTCTTGGTTACCACAACATCCTTCAGATACACGGTAGCGTTGTCAATTGAGCGCACCGCCTCTTCTACGGACAGCGTGTGCTCTATATGCAAGAGGACTATCGACTCGGCGCGTACCTCACCGGAAGTGAAGACGATGGTATCGGTGTAATGTCCGGGGGCTACATTCGAATAGGCGATGGTCAGTTCGTCTCCGTCACGGTCCAATAGTTCCGATGAAAGCGAGAAGAGCGTGTTGCTATGTGTGACGACGATGTCTTCCGCCAGTTTGTTGGCGTTGATTTGTATTGTGCGTGCATCAGCTGCCTTAAGCGTTGTACCGAAGTTCACCAACGGCGCAATAATAGCGGGTACGTCGCCCATGGCTTCTACACGGCGGTAGAGGCAGACAGGCGTTTGCGACTGGCTCTCATAGCACGCGAAGAGCGTAGGATTATTCTGCGCATTGTATTGGATAATCTTCGCTTTGCTGTTACCTTTGTTTGTGATGACGGCTTTGCCACCTGCTTCAATGGCGATATCCCAATAACCGTAGTTACCATAGGTTTTTTCGTCCACGACATCGGTCCAAACAGCCAGACGATTCTTGGTCTGACCACCGGAAGCCACGAGATAAGCTTCTTCGTACCGCAACTCATCTTGGAAGATATACGCCTTCTGTCCCTTCAGCTCGGCGATGCGCAACGTGTAGATAGCGCGCTCATCCGCATCCACCATCATGCGATCCGGAGTATAGCGTCCCTTGATAGCGTGGATGTTATTAACAGACTCCCACTCGTCGTAATAACCCATGATATAGTTCACTCCGTCTTGCGCCACGCCGAAGATGACCTGGTCGGAGTCTTGCAGCTGATCCACGGATGTGACGAGTTGGTAGGTATCCATGGTGAATACCGAACTGCCGCCGGAAGCCGAACGGATAGAGATGGTGTTGATATAAATGGCATTCTCCGTACACTCCACCCAGAACTTGATCTTTCCGCTTTGCGGTGTCTCCAGGCTGATGATGGAATCGCGGTTATAGACTCCTTCTCCGCTGGTGGCGGGTTTGTTGACCTTGATGCTCAACGGCTCATTCTCTCCAATCTGTACATAGATAGTACCTCTGCCTTTGGAGCTGTTCTGGCAGAAATTAAAGGTGATACGCCGCACGTCTTCGAAAGTAATCACAGAAGTGGCGCCGGCTCCAGAAGTTCCTGTTTTTACGCCTACACCGCAGGAGTAGAGTCTGCCCTGTGCATCCAGACGTCCGGCATTGTACTCCGTGGCGTCTTTATTGCTAATCCATCCGTCTGTTGTACCGTCACAGACAGTCGCACCTACTTTCGATGCCCATTTGAGGGAGGTAAAGGTGTACGTGGTTACGCCCGCGAAAAGCGGACATACACCCAAAGCCAATACAATGGCTAAAAGAATTCTTTTCATGGTATAGTTATTTATAGGCTGCCACGATTTGTTTTACCAAAGGGTGGCGTACAATATCTTTCTCGTTGAACTCGATAATACTTATCTCCTTGATATACCGGAACCGGTCCATGGCATCCCGCAGGCCCGACTTTTGAGTGGGCGGAAGATCAATCTGTGTCATATCTCCCGTGATAATCATCTTGCTTCCGAATCCGAGACGGGTGAGGAACATCTTGAGCTGCAAAGCGGTGGTGTTCTGTGCTTCATCCAAGATGACAACAGCGTCGGAGAGGGTACGTCCTCGCATGAAGGCTAAGGGGGCGATTTGTATCGTACCTTTCTCCATGTATTCCGTCAGTTTTGTCGCAGGAATCATGTCCTGCAGGGCATCGTACAGAGGTTGCAGGTAGGGGTCGATTTTCTCCTTCATGTCTCCGGGTAAGAAGCCCAATTTCTCGCCGGCTTCCACGGCGGGGCGTGAAAGGATGATGCGGCGTACCTCTTTGTTTTTTAGTGCTCTGACGGCGAGAGCTATAGCGGTGTATGTTTTACCGCTACCGGCGGGGCCTACGGCAAAAAGCAAATCATTCTCTTCGTATGCTTTGACGAGAGCCTGTTGGTTAGTAGAGCGGGCATAGATAGACTTACCGTTCACGCCATGCAGGATGAGGTTGTCGGTTGCTTGTTCCTGCGGTTTGTCGCCATGAAGAAGCATGAGTATGTCTTGTTCCGTAAGGCGGTTATTGCGGATACAGAACTGCTCGCATAACTGCAGTGATTTCTCAAAATTGGTAATCGCTTCCTCTGATCCGGTCACCTTCACTTGATAACCTCGCGCTACCACACGCACATCGGGGTGCTGGTCCTTGAGGCAAAGGATATTCTTGTTATTCACGCCGTAAAAGGTCGGCGTATCGAGGGAGTCGTTGAGAGATAGTATTTGTTCCATTCGGTTGTATAGTTACAAAAATAGTCTGCGGACCGTTGTGAAGTATCAAATAAGGTACATTCAGACAGCGGTTGTACGTAAGCGCTTGATCCAGCGTTTTTTGTGTCAAGGGCACTGTTTCTGCTTTGCATTCGATAAGCATGAGTGGCGCCAAGGAACGATTATAGACGACGGCATCGCATCGTTTCTTGGCTTCTCCAATGGAGATAGCAGCCTCCACGGCGATGAGTGGAGCGGGGTAGTCCATCTCCACTAAGCGATGTAGTAATTGTTGTCGCACCCATTCTTCCGGAGTCAGGCGCACCCATCGGTGACGCCACTCACAGAAGATTTGTTCCTTGCCGTTGTAAATACGTGTCCTCAGACCCATTATTTCTTAGCCTTGCGGGTACGGTTACTTAAGATAGTTATCTTTCAGCGAACAGGTGCGGTTCAGCACAAGATGCTCGGACGTGGTGTCCGGATCAACCACAAAGTACCCTTGTTTGAGCAGTTGGTAGTGGTTTTCTTGTTCGATGCCGTTCACCAATACCGGAGCGTGCAGTTCGCTGCGCAGCGAACCTTCCACCTTGATATTTTTCACCACGAGACTCTCTGGATTGAGCAAGTCACGGAAGTCACCTTCTTCGGCAGAGGGGTTTTCTACCGCAAAGAGCCGGTCGTAAAGACGTACTTCGGCATCAAGGGCTGAGTTGCATTCCACCCAGTTGATAGTGGCTTTCGTCTTGCGGTTTCCTCCTTCGGTGCCCGACTTCGAGTTGGGGTCGTAGGTAGCATAGACGGTAGTGATCTTTCCGGCAGCATCTTTCTCACAGCCGGTAGCTTGGATGATATAGGATGCCTTGAGTCGCACTTCGCGACCACCGGGGCTGAGACGGAAGAACTTGTTGTCTGCTTCTTCCAGGAAATCTCCGCGTTCAATCCATAGCTCTTTGCCGAACTTCACTTCGCGCGTGCCGAGTTCGTCATGTCCGTCTATATTCTCAGCGATGATAGTCTCTCCTTCGCCCTCATAATTGGTGATGACGAGTTTGACAGGATCGAAGATGGCGCACACACGCGGTGCGGTCTCTTTGAGGTCTTCGCGGATGGTGTGCTCGAGCAGTCCCTGGTCAATCATTCCTTCCACTTTGGTGTAACCGATCTTATCCATGAAAGTGCGGATTGCTTGCGGGGTATAACCGCGACGACGGAGACCGCAAACGGTCGGCATACGCGGGTCGTCCCACCCTGCAACGAGACCTTCTTTGACGAGTTGGAGCATCTTACGCTTGGACATGACGGTATAGGTGATGTTCAGGCGGTTGAACTCGCGCTGTTTAGGTCGGTAGTTTGGTCCGTAAGGCGAGAGGCCGCAGAAGTTAGGTCCGCTGAACTGGTCGATGAAATAGTCGTAAAGCGGACGGTGTACCTCGAACTCCAGCGTACAGATGGAGTGCGTCACTCCTTCGAAATAGTCGCTCTGTCCGTGCGCGAAGTCGTACATCGGATACACATTCCATGTGTGCCCCGTACGATGGTGCGGGTGAGATGTGATGATGCGGTACATGATAGGGTCACGGAAATGCATGTTCGGATTTGCCATGTCTATTTTTGCGCGCAGCACCATTTTGCCTTCCTCTATTTCTCCGCGTTGCATGGCCTCGAAAAGACGCAGGTTCTCCTCGATCGGACGGTCGCGGTAAGGCGAAGCGACACCGGGTTCGGTTGGCGTTCCTTTCTGTTCTGCGATTTGTTCGGCTGTCTGTTCGTCCACATAAGCCTTACCGGCTTTGATGAAACGGATAGCGAGGTCGTATAACTGCTGGAAATAATCGGATGCATAGAAAATTTGTCCCCATTGGAAACCTAACCAACGGATGTCGCGTTCAATCGTCTCTACGTACTCTGTGTCCTCTTTGACGGGGTTGGTGTCATCAAAACGAAGGTTACAAACACCATGGTATTTCTCGGCAATGCCGAAATCCATGCAGATAGCCTTGACGTGTCCTATGTGCAGGTAGCCGTTCGGCTCCGGCGGGAAACGCGTCTGAATACGTCCGTCATTTACTCCTTCCGCTAAATCTTTCTCTACAATCTGCTCAATAAAATTGAGGCTTCTTTCTAATTCTTCCATATATTTCGTTTATAAGATATTTATTTTTCTTATGCTCTCACAATACCTCTGGATGAATTCCGTACAAACTGTACGATAGTATCTCTTTCTTTGGAGGCAGGCATGGTAGCCTCGATATGGTCGAGCGCCTGGGTGATGTTCATACCATTTTGGTAAAGAAGGCGGTACACCTCCTGTATTGTATGTATCTGTTCGGGTGTGAAGCCGCGGCGGTTAAGTCCTACGGAATTGATGCCGCAGAATGCAATCGGGTCGCGAGCGATGATGGCATACGGGGGTATGTCTTTGTTGATTTTCGATCCGCCTTGTATCATGACGTGCGATGCGATATGTGTGAACTGGTGCACCAGCGTGCCGCCGCCTATGATGGCGAAATCATCTACTTCCACTTCGCCGGCCAACTGGGTAACATTGGACATGATGATGTTATCGTGCAGGATGCAGTCGTGCGCTACGTGGCAGTAGGCCATGATGAGGTTGTTGCTGCCGATGACAGTCTTTCCTTTGGATGCTGTTCCCCGGTGAACGGTTACGAACTCGCGCAACACACAGTTGTCACCAATAACCGTCCATGTCTCTTCTCCGCGGAACTTCAAGTCCTGCGGGACACAACCAATAACGGCATGCGGGAACACATGGCAGTTATCGCCAAGAATCACATTATCATCAATATACGCAAAGGCATCAATCGTTACATTTTTTCCGATTTGCGCTTTTGGGCTCACATAAGCTAAAGGACTAATCATGCGGAATTAAAAATTAAGAATTAAGAATTTTATTCACTAATAATCTGGTTTCTTAATCGGCGCACACATTGTGTATTGAAAGTGTGTCCTGGTTTGTATGCGACAACTCGTCCCTGCAGGCGGAGTCCGAGCAAGGAGAGGTCACCGATGACGTCTAACAACTTATGCCGTGCAGGTTCGTTGAGGTAGTTCAGCGGCGACAGGTAGCCGAGTTTTTTTGCGTCCATGTGGGGTTGGCCCATTTTATCGCAGAAATAATCCATACCTTCCTGTGACATCTCTGTTTCATAGATGACCAACGCATTTTTCAGGTCACCGCCTTTGATGAGTCCGACACGGAGCAGTGGTTCTATCTCTCGCACAAAGCAGAAGGTACGTGCTGCGGCAACCTCTTTGGGATAGTCGGCGAGGTTGTTGAGCGTAGCGTGTTGTTCGCGTAGCAGGTTCGATTGAAAGGCAATCGTCACCTCTACTTCGTAGTGGTCAGAAGGTTCGATGCGCATAGAGTGTCCGTGCTCGGAAATATACTCTATAGGTTCGCGCACTACGTACACCTGTTGTTCCGCTTCCTGTTCTTCGAGTCCGACACGTTCTATCTCGCGCACGAAGAACCGTGCACTACCATCCAAGATTGGCATCTCCGGTGCGTCCACGTCAATGATGCAGTTATCTACGCCCATTGCATACAATGCACTCAGGGCATGCTCTACCGTACTAATCTTCCATTTGCCTCGTTCGAGTACAGTGCCCCGTTCCGTTCCAGAGACGTAGTCAGCCAATGCTTGGTGGCATGGCTGTCCGGGCAGGTCAATACGGCGCAGGCAGACGCCGGTATTCGCCGGCGCCGGATTGAATGTGGCTGTGACATGCAAGCCTGTATGCAAGCCTACGGAACTGAGTGTAAAAGGTGCTTTTATTGTGTGTTGTTTCATTTCTTTTCTAATTCGTTAAGACGTTTGAGGATGTCCGGCAGTTGTTTGAATCCTACTACAGAGCGCCGCCAGTTGCCGGCCTCGATAGCAGGGTATCCCTGGTACATGCCGGACTTGCGTACACTATTGGCGATCCCCGATTGTGCACCGAAGATACAGTTGTCTGCAATCTCAATGTGTCCGGCAACACCTACCTGCCCCGTGAGGATGCAATGCTTGCCGATTTTCGTACTTCCGGCAATACCTACTTGCGCGCAGAGGAACGTGGATTCTCCTACTTCAACATTGTGCGCTATCTGCACGAGGTTGTCGATTTTCACGTTGCGGCGGATGATAGTGGAGCCCATCATAGCCCGGTCGATGGTAGTGTTGGCACCTATTTCGACATCGTCTTCGATGATGACGTTTCCTATCTGGGGAATCTTCTGATTGACGCCGTGTGCATCGGGTTCAAAGCCAAAGCCGTCCGAACCGACTACAACGCCGGCATGCAAGATACAATCCGCGCCGATCACGCAACGAACATACACGCGTACGCCCGCGTATAATATGGTGTTGTCACCAATGACGACGTCATCGCCGATGTAGGCATTCGGGTAGATTTGCACACCCTTCCCAAGCCGCACGTTCTTGCCGATATAGACGAAGGCGCCGATGTATGCATCTTCCGGAATGTCCACTCCTTCGCTGATGAAGCAGGGTTGTTCCACTCCGTGTTTGGCGGGGTGCATGGCCTTGAACACGATTTGTAACAACTGCGCCATCGCTCCGCGGGCATTATCTACCAGTATGACGGCTCCGCCGGCTTTTCCCTCTCCTTCGGGGAAGGAGATCTTTCCATCCACTACGCTGCGCGTGATGAGAATGACGCCGGCTTTCGAAGTGGTGATGAACGGCAGGTATTTGGCATCGGTGATGAAAGACAGATGATGTGCCTGCGCCGATTCAATCGGTGCGACATCACTCACCATTGCATTCGCGTTGCCGTACAAGGCTCCACCTAAAAGGGCTGCTATTTGTTGTGCACTGAACTGCATGATAGAAATTAAGAATTAAAAATTAAGAATTAAGGATTCCAGGCGGGTTAAGTCATTAATTATCTAAGCGGTATTTGAATAAATATCGTTTAATAGGTTTGTGTGTCAGTGCCTTGAGGTCCAAGATTTCACTTGCCTCTGCTATGTCGCGCACGGTGCCGTCGGAATAGAGGATGTCAATCGTGTCGGCTTTCTCCGAATAGGTGTTGCTGGTGGAGATGTGTTCGCTCCAACAATAGGAGGCCTCTTTCTCGGAGATGCCTAAGCGCGCCGCGTATTGTTTGTTCAGTTCCGCCTTCTGTTCTTCCGTCAACGGGGCCTCAAGCAGTTCCCCGCGGAAGAGGCGGCGATTGATAAAACTCTCGCTCAAAGCACCCAGCACTTTGTCTTCACAGGATATCCAGGCCTTGATAGCAGACAATACGTCGTTATCGTCCAGCAACGCATAGTTCTCCAACGCCTCGCTCGTGGGACTAAACAGGTCGAATGTCACGGGTTGGTAAAGGAAATACCGCAAGGCCGGCGAACAAAAGAGTTCATTACCGCCCCTCGCCAATTCTTTAGCACGGCTGAGAATTTTTATCAAGTGTTGCTCGGCAGCCACAGAGGTCTTATGCAGATAGACCTGCCAGTACATCAGTCGGCGTGCTACTAAGAATTTCTCCACGGAGTATATGCCTTTGACCTGCACCACCAACCGGTCATTACGTACGTCCAACATTTTGAGGAGTCGTTCACTCGCTACGCGTCCTTCCTGCACGCCCGTGAAGAACGAGTCACGGCAGAGATAATCCATACGGTCCACGTCCAGCTGACTGGAGATCAACTGGTGTAGGAAATGCTTCGGGTACTCGTTTTTGAAGATAGCAATAGCGGTGTCCAGTTGACCATTCAAGTCCATATTGATCCGCTCCATCATGAGGAGGGAGATATCTTCATGCGTGACACCCTCTACGAGCGTATGTTCCAACACGTGCGAGAAGGGTCCGTGTCCGATATCGTGCAACAGGATGGCTATCATCGCAGAGGTCTCTTCGTGCTCCGTGATTTCTATTTCTTTGAGACGCAGTGAAGCTATGGCTTCGTGCATCAGGTGCATGGCGCCTAATGAGTGCCCGAAACGGCTGTGCATGGCACCGGGATAGACTAAATAGGATAATCCCAACTGGCGGATGCGGTTCAATCGCTGCACGTATGGATGTTGCAGCACATCGTATATCAAATCATTGGGTATGGATAAGAAACCGAAAACAGGGTCGTTGATTATCTTTCTTTTATTAATTTTATTATGCATTTTCTTTTCTTTTTCTTATAATAGCATAGAGTATTGCCATCAGAGCAAGTACCAAGGGAGACCCTATCGGATGTTCCACTAATTGATGTCCAGGGTCCAGTTCACCCGGTGTCGGTGGTCCTGGGGCTCGACGTGGCGCACTGACGAGTGCCGCCATTTCCGGTGCATGTTGTGCTTCCGGCGCTGCCATTTGTCGATTCGCGGCAAAGGTGGCAAAGGAGGTCACCGTTGTTGTGGTATAACTTATTCCCCGTTGTGTGGAAGCTCCGGAAGTGGTTGCTATCCCGTAGCCTGCACCGCCACCAACGACTTGCACCTGTGCGCTACTGGTGGTATAGAGTCCGCGCGAAGGTTGCATCGTTGCTTTCGGTGCTTTGGTCTGCGGCAGTGGTGCCATCGTGTATGAATACGGGTACTGTGACCGTAGTAACGAGTTGGCTCCTGAGCGCAGAGGTTGCACGGGAGAGGACAAAGGAGATGGATTGGAGACCACCACACCCGGATTGACATATACTTCAGGTTTGTTAAAGACGATGTATATGACACCCATCAGCGCTGTACCGCATATAAGAACGAGTAGCGCTATCAATAATTGGATACGGAAGCGTTTCATGGGGCAACCTCCTTTCTTTTAAAGGATGTTACCCGCACGCCGCGCGCATCATAGAAGCGGTTGTTCTTAATGATATACAACTGACCATCAATGATACATTTTTCTGCACCGGATTGCGTTGCATCGTATGTGGTGTTCTCAATATCCGTCGGAACACGCGGCGGGTTCTTGGTGATGATGAATCGTTTTGCCGGTGTTTTGTTCTCCGCTGTGAACGAGTAGGTGTTACCTGTTTTGATTTCAGTAGCCTCACCAGTCAGGCGGTCGTAGAGGAAGATGGTCTCACCCTCGTAGTTGAAGCAGAACGTGTACTCCGTCTCACTACCCGCGCGGAAACTCAGTTCGCGCTCTTCCAGAGACCCGATAGCCGCTACAGCCATGTTTCCTGCCTCCTTCACTACGGCTAACATGGGCGCACCTTCATCGCCTTCAATCTTGCGACCATCCCAACCGTCTTGGTATTCATCGGAGAAATCGTTGCGTGCCAACAGGTGTACGCGGTCACCATACAAGTCTCCAGTAACAATCAGTTGCATCACTTCCGGTCTGTCGCTGATGCGCGGTGCGCGCATCGGGTTTGTCGAGGTTTTGAAATAAGTAGCATCGTAAACCACGCGATTATAAACCAGTTTCAGCTCAGCATCCGCAGCGGTTGTCTGTACGAAGAAACCTTGCATCGCCGGAATGACTGAGTCCACGCCGATGTATGGCGACGAGTGAATAGGAATGACGGCATATTGACCAGGTGAAACAGGAGAGGTACTGGTCTTGGTGTTGATGACCTCGTCTTTGTGTGTGTCCCAATTGTCATACGTGCCGGTGTGGTAGATATAAATCGATTTCTCCGTGTGGTAGAAATCTTCGTCTTTCATCTGTGAAATCTTAATCGGTGCGGTCCAACTGTTTGCCGCAAAAGCGAATCTGTCTGCATCGCGGTTATCCAACTGCAGCGTGGTTGTTACAGGCGCATTCAGTTTCCCTGCGAACTCATAGGTCTTCGCAGCCTCTTGTGTGATACAATATCCTTCAAACGGAAGTAGTACATCGTCATTCTGTACCCATTGCCATAACCCTCCTAAGCCGTCTGTCGAGCCCTTTGCCCAGCGGCACATCCAAGCGTAGTGGTACATCTGGATAGCGGTCTTTCCTGACTGGAAAGGAATACCCATATATTGCCATACCGGATGAGGTGTTTGGGCGTTGGAGCCGCGGCTGTAGTATTGCACGGTAGCGCGTACATCCGATTCTTTGTTACCATAGACGAATGCACCGTTGTACCCATCGTTGGCTTTTATTAACAGGTCCTCCGCCGCGATGGTGACAGGCGAAGCGTAGCGGGTGTCATGTACTGTCGCTACCATACCGGCGATGGTCAATCCGCCATTCGGCTCGATAATCAATTTTCCGTTCATGACATTTCCGTGCTCGTCACGTCCTGTGTTCACTTTCACGCTACCCGCATGTGCCTTATCATAATCTACACGGCATTCGGCAATGATTCGTGTCGGATGCACAGGAGTCGGAATGATGTTGTATCCGGGATACCAGTTGGCCGGATTGTTCCATTTATTGTCGCCGCAACTACTCTTATCCGGGTTGCCGGCGCCGTTGTCAAATACCAGCGAGCAGTCGGCAATCTTTGTCTCATCGGTCATCAGCAGGTAGTCCACCATCTGACGGATGATGATGCGTCCCGCCTTGGACAGGTTACCCATTTCGTAGAAGTTGATACCGTAGAGCATCAATCGGGCAGAGAATACCACTTGTCGCTCGCAGCATACAATCAAGTCTCGTTTGTTGTCGGCGTCTTTGACGGTAGCAATGAAGATGAAATCAGGCGCCTCATTGATAGTGAAGCCTTGCAATCCTTTCGCATCCTTTTCCGTACTCAGTGCATCCAATACATGTACGGTGGTATCCGTATCATTGATTACGTCAACCGGATCAGGATCTGTATCGTCATATTTGGCGTCCGCGAAGATAGCGTGACCGGCACAAAGCACTTTCATGTCTTGTACTTTTGGCTTCGGATCTTTTGGGTTAGAGCCGATATGCCAGTTAGATTGGTTCGCCACATAGGCCTCGAAACTGAGTATAGGCTTCTTATCAATAAGCGTACCGATGGCATTCGTATAACCCTCACCCGTGTTAAGGAAGTCGGTCACGATAAGCAGATCATATTGGGCATAATAAGTAGCAAGTTCGGAAGTGTTTTTTGTTGCATAACCGTTCACGCATGTTACGTCATATTTCTTATTCAGGTAAGCTATTAATTCTGCGCAACTTGTAGAGTCATCGGCAGTGTATTTGTTGAATTCCTTACCTTTTTCACCGGTAATAATAAAGGCGAGTCGTGCCTTCTTGCCTGTCGGATAGATGCGGATGGTTTGTTCCACATTATAGGATCTTGCCGGATCACAATTGTTTTGGAAGGTTAAAGTGATGGTTTTAGTAGTTTCGGTCGAATAACCGGTAGGCGTACCTATGAGATGAAGACGAGAGTCGAAATATTTGTATTCGCATCCCGCAATATTTTCCGAGGCGGATACAAACGAATACTTGAGAGTTGTAGTATCCAGTGCGCACGACAGTGTGGCTAATGTCACATCCGCTTTTTGTCCATTCCAGATAGTAATAATAGGCGCAGCCGAAGTCAGCGTCGGTGCTATATCGCATTGATCCATCCATTTGGCGTACAGGGTGCTGATTGCTACGTCCTTATCCCATTTGTTTGCGCTTGTTCCAGAGGCGGTGTAGTACTGTTTGCCGGTGCCATCCGAATTCTCAAAGTAACCGGCAAACACTTTAGAAGTGCTGAGCGGCAGATTCGGGATGGCAGGCATCGGTTGGTTAAGCGCAGCAACGACAGAGGATGTATAATGGTTATACGCACCGGTAGCAACCAAGGTGATTGTTGTGTGCTTAATCTCCGTCCATTTGGCATAGATAGTAGCTGTCGAAGTTGTCTTGTCCCATACATTAACACTTTCGCCCGTAGATGAATAATACTGTTTACCACTGCCATCCGGGTTCTCGAAATAACCGTCGAAAGTAAACCACTTGCGTGTTGGCAGCTCCGGTATAGTCGGCAGATCTTTTGTGTAAACGGCGGTCACGGATTTAGTGAAGTCATCATTGTCTGCGTCCGGAGCGCTCAGCGTGACTGTCGTCTCAATATGTTCCACCCATTTGGCATAGAGCGTCACATCCGTATTTGCTGTGTACTTCGCTCCATTAGCTATTTCCGGGCCGATTGTTGAACCTTCTGTCCAGCATTGGAACTCATGGTTTGTCCACTCAAAAGTATTTGACGGAAGGGTGTGCTCTGTACCTTTCGGAATGACTACTGGTTCCATCGTGCCTGTAGCTCCGGTGGAGTTCTTGTCAAAGGTAATTGTCACGGTCGGTACTTCAACGACAACTACTACACGGCTCTCTTTGCTTTTGCTCTTGATAGAGAATTCTCCGGTATAGGGGCCGTCAAAGTAGTCGAAACGATGTAACTTATATTGCTCGCCAGACGGAATAGGATAATTCGTTGTCGCACCATTTACTGTTATTTCCACCGAATACGCTTCATTACTACTCGGGAAGACATAGAACATGATGCTGCTGGCTTCCAAAGCCTTCAAGTCAAACTTCATGGTGCTGCCGCTTCCTACTTTGAAAGCGCGGATAGATTTTGTGGAACCACTCGATGTAGTCCACATGCTATTTGTAGTGAGCTTGGTTACGTCTTTGCTTGTAAAATACTGGTCCGTTGTATTTAGTGAAGGAATTTTGATATCGGCAGTGGCTTCTAAGGTGTTCTTGTCGGGTGTTGCTCCGCCATGGAACAACCATGCGCTGTAACTTCCGTCCTCTCCTTGTTTCCATTCTCCGCCGGTTACTTGGCAAGAACCGATGATATAGGTCACTTTGGTCCGTTCATTCTCCCACTTTGCCCAGAATTCTTTATTCCCGCAGTCGGTCGTGCTGATTTCTGTCACAGGAGAACCCGTACAGCCGGGGTTGTTATACCACCCCATGAAATCCTTACCCGTCAGTGACATCTTGGCCGGCAAGGTTGCTCCGATGCCATACGTATATTCCGTCACATCGCCCGTCAAGATAAGTCCGTCGTTGGTATGCAGCGTCACACTATATGAGGCAGGTTCGAACTCCGCATCGATTGTCGTTCGTGCATCCAGTATATAGGTGTCGCCGCTGGTAAACGAAGCGCCGTTCACGGTCAACGAAGCCAATTGATAACCGCAAGGCGCGGCTTCTGCAGAAATGGTCAAGATACAAGTGTGCGCCAGGTCTCGGTCGCCGCTTGAGAACGTCTGCGGATTGCCATTGACATCCGTGTAACTTACGGTAATAGTTCCGTTCTCCGGATCATCAATCATTACATTCTGCGTCTTCATGCCGGGCAACGCATTGTATTTATAGAACTCGCAATTATTATTATCGGAGTCTCCTCCAGTCGAATGCGCTCCTGTCGGTTCAATCGTGAAATCTTGCGTTGCAGCGCCGCCTTCATAAGTAACAGATTTGGTAATCGCATACGTATCGCCGGTTTTGGTTTTATAGATGGAATAACCATTTCCGGTATGGCCGCAGTTGTTAGCAATATGCCAAGCATCCAAATCGTTGTATGCAGGAGTAGAGTATTGGTATAAATTAGCAGTTCCCGGGACTTTGGATATCAATTCAGCTTGTGTGTGATCTTGAGCACTACCACGTTTGCCGCGTCCGACACGGTAATATAGCGGTTCCTCCCAGTTAAGCGTGCTGTTATCGAAATAGATCTTGATTCCGGCAGATTGATTGTCGGGAGGATAGCTCACAGACACGACAGGAACGGTAAAATTGGAGTAATCCACGGTGAACATATAGGTAGCTCCATTCTCTGCTTTTATAAGGCATTGAATACCGTCCACATCCATCGCCCAACCGGTGGAGTTTCCGACATTCATCCAGCCGGATACATTGTCGGCATTATTTTGACCATAGTAATGTCCTATGCCATCTGCTACACTGAAAGCGTATTTCCATCCTTGGCCAAGGAAAAACATACCTGTCGCTTTATGGTTGGCAGGATCTGTATTGCGCAAGTCCAGATATCCTTCATCTCCTCCTCCACGACCACTATTAAAGTATATACGCAGTGTCTTTACGGTATGTCCAGCACTTTCCAGTTCTGGACCATCTCCTATTTTCGTTTTGCAATAGTAAACACCAGCGTCTTCAAAAGCAAAGTTATATTTGATATAGGTGGCAGTTGTCGCCCCCGGAATCTTATTGCTTTCAGCCGTTCCGCCTTTGTACCACTGGTAACTGGTGGCACCGGTACTGGTAGCCGTCAGAGTCAGTTGTTCTCCTGCAAAGCAAAGGTCCGTACCCGATATACAGATACTCATCGGTTTCGTTTTCCATTGGGAATTTGTACCGCCATCCCATTGAGTATCAGGCACTTCATAAACACCCGCTTCTGTTGCAGGCATGGTCAAGTTACCGGTTTGATTCCATTTGTTATCCCAGATATTTCCCGGCTTATCTCCTGCCATGCGGCAGAAAATCAAGGAAGTGTAATTTGCTCTCACCTCAGCCTTATACACCGTACCCGAACCGCATCCGGCATCTACGGCCTCTAAGTCATACCATTTTTCTCCATCGCCAAAACAATACACCGCAAAACGTGGATTTACTGACCCGCCCTTCTTCTTCCAATTTGTTCCGGGTTTCAAATAGAGTGTCTTGACAGACATATCCGGCGTCATTACGTAGGTAGGCAAAGAATAGTTGTATGCCAAGTCGCGGTGTACAATTGCGTAGTCCATTTTGCTGGCAAATGTACCGCTGGCGCTATATTTGGTTGCATCACCGGCTAACACTTTTACCAATTCCCAATGTCCGCTTTGATCTACTTTCGGTCCCTCGGTAGGAGCCAAGGCATAGATACCTTGATTATTCAGCGTCAGATCATGATCGGTCCCATCGATGCGTTTCCAAATCAATGTAGCCTGAACCCCGGTATTGTCGTCCGTTCCAGGTGTCCATGTAATCTCCGTTTCCGAAGCTGAGGCTGACGTCGCAGGATTCGGAGCTTTCAAGTCCACAGACGAGTTGGAGGAGACGTATACTACGATATCGTCAAACAGCACCGCTTTCTTATTGGTATGCTTACGATGGAAACGGGCAGAGGCACTTTTGTCCGAACCTGCCTTGCTGGAAGCAGTTATGCGCTTCCATGAGGTAGTCAGGTTTACTGCTGAACCAGACCCAGAATTTCCGGTATTATATGCTTCTGCATAGGCCTGTGTACTTGAACTTTCGGATGTTTCATCCGTAGATTCCAATTTCGCATAGGCAATCAAATGCAGATATGAATTCTTAGGCAATGCCAAAGTGACATCCGGATACCAGTATTTATCACCCGAACCTCCTGTATAAATAGTAGAAATGCATTGTGCTCCCGTTCGAGGTACATCAGTAGAGACAGCAATAGAACCGCAACCTCCTTTGTTGATTCCTGTTGTTCCATTCTCCAAACCCGTGGCGAAGTCGGAAATGTCTGCTCCCCAAGCAAAGGTGGTAGCGAAAAAAATAGCGAATAAGAGGGAAATTTTTTTCATGATAAGATATGTTTTTAGGAGAGTTATTATACAAATGATATATTGATAATCAAATTATTTGACAAAATGAGTCCATTGACGCGGTTCGGGTTCGGGGCGCTGTTTGCCATCCGTTGCTTTCAGCAGGAATGCCATGTTGCGCGCCAAGGTACGCATGGTCTGCATTCCTTCCGCATCCAGTGCAGCCTGACCTGCTTCCCGGCCATACACGATGTTCCAATACTGGGATGTCACGATCGGCATGTTCATCATCTGGAACGGCATCTGCAAGGTCTGGAAGGCCGCGGTGGCTCCACCTCGGCGGCATACCGCTACCGCTGCGGCCGGTTTGCCCTCGAAATACTTGCCTGCCGAATAGAGCATTCGTTGCAGCAGAGAGAGTACTGTGCCGTTCGGTTGTCCGTAATAGACCGGTGAGCCCACAATCAGTGCATCGCTCTCCGCCATGCGTGCAGAGACTTTGTTGCATAAATCGTCGTCAAAGACACACCGGTTATCTCCGTGCTGCTTGCATGTGCCGCATGCAATGCATCCTCGCACCGCGTGCGTACCAACACCCACGATGTCGCTATCGATTCCTTCTTCCTCCAGAACCTTCGCAATCTCGCTCAAAGCGAGAAAAGTATTGCCCTCACGACGAGGCGAACCGTTAATCAGAAGTACTTTCATGGTTTGTTATATTCGAATTGGGTGCAAAGATACTACTTTTTTCTGAAATGTGCAAATTTATTTGCATACAATTTATTTTTTACACATTTTTAGTCATTCTGTATCACTTTTGAAGGGGAGGATGTGTCAGGAATGATGGAATGATCCGCTTCGCTCAATGATGGATTGATGGAATGAGCGCGACTTCGTCGCTCAATGATGGATTGATGAAATGAAATGGCGAAAAGGGGCTATTTTGCGAAAAATTAGTATGTTTGTAAATCATTGAATATAAGCAAATTACAGGCAATAATTACTAATAAAGTCTAGGATGCCTCCGAAGTGCCCCTGAAGTGCCCCTGAAGTGCTCCTGAGATGACTCAGGTTTAGGATTTAGGATTTCAAATTTAGGGTTTATGGTTTAGGATTTAGGATTTCAAATTTAGGATTTAGGATTTAGGGTTTAGGGGGGGAGAGGCTCTCAAATTCTCCCGCGGTACAGAAAGAGGTCATGGCATCGGGAATGAGGTTGTTGATAAGCGTAGCGCTGAAAGCGGTCGATACCATCGACCTGAAATGAACAAAATAGAATTATTGGTTCGTCCTGCTAAATAATCATGTGTGTCCGCTAAAAAGCCTGAGTTCAATTTGGAAGTGCAATGAAGGTCAGTAGGTCATGGCATCGGGAATGAGGTTGTTGATAAACATAGCGCTGAAAGCGGTCGATACCATCGACCTGAAATGAACAAAATAGAATTATTGGTTCGTCCCACTAAATAATCATGTGTGTCCGCTAAAAAGCCTGAGTTCAAGTTGGAAGTGCAATGAAGGTCAAGTTAGAAAAGTAGATAAAATAGCAATGTAAAAAGCCTGAGTTCAAGTTGGAAGTGCAATGAAGGGCAGTTAGAAAAGTAGATAAAATAGCAATGTAAAAAGTAAAATTTTTACTAAAAATCTTGCACAATTCAAAAAAAAGCATTACCTTTGCAGCCGAATTCATAAGAAATGATGCCGCGATGGTGGAATCGGTAGACACGAAGGACTTAAAATCCTTTGGCCAGTGATGGCTGTGTGGGTTCAAGTCCCACTCGCGGTACTATAAAGGCGAAAGGCGAATGGCTATTGGCGAGCAAGTAGCACGCAAGGACTTACGTAGAAAGTCCCACTCGCGGTACCATAAAGGCGAATGGCGAATGGCTATTGGCGAAAAGTGAAAGGTGTATGCTGCCCGTTGAATTCATAGAGAGTATGCGACAGCAGCTGGGCAATGAAGCAGAACTGCTGTTACGGGCGCTGGAGACGGCGCCCGTAACATCTATACGCCTCAACTCCAAACTGGATGTGCTGACTTTTGATTGCGACACGGATGAGGTGCCGTGGCATATCGACGGCTATTATCTGAGCGAGCGTCCGCAGTTCACCCTGGATCCCCTTTTCCATGCCGGTTGCTACTATGTGCAGGAAGCATCGTCGATGTTCATCCAGCAAGCTCTCGAGCAATATGTTGATCCCTCGTCTGTTGTTCTGGATCTCTGTGCGGCTCCGGGCGGCAAGTCCACGCTCATCAGCGAGTATCTCGGTCCGGAGGGTTTGCTTCTGAGCAACGAAGTGGTTCGCCAGCGCGTGTTCATCCTCAGCGAGAATATCCAGAAATGGGGGAACGGCAACACTGTAGTGACCCATAACTCCGCCGCCGAATACGGCGAGCGCTGCAAGCATATCTTCGATTGTATTCTGGTGGATGCCCCGTGTTCGGGTGAGGGTATGTTCCGCAAGGACGAACAGTCCCGCAGCGAGTGGAGCCTGCAGGCTGTCCGCCAGTGTGCAGAACGCCAGCGCGCCATTCTCATGGATGTATGGGACGCACTCAAGCCGGGCGGCGTGATGCTCTATTCCACCTGCACGTTCAACGAAGAGGAGAACGAGAAAAACGTCGAGTGGATGGCCGAGAGTCTCGGTGCGGAGGTGCTGCCGATCGACTACGACCCGTCATGGGGAATCGTAGAAGGAACGATGGGTTATCATTTCTATCCGCATAAAGTCAAGGGTGAGGGATTTTACTTGTGCGCGTTACGGAAGTATGACGAACCGCTACAGCCGGCAAAGATCAAAGCGCCGAAGAAAGAAGCAGCGATGCCTCATCCGGAGTATATGCCAGTGATGCGTTCGTGGCTCCAACACCCGGACAACTGGGCAATCCGTTACTCTGACCGCTTTGCGACCGCTTATCCGCTCAAATACAAGGAGATCATAGACTGGTTCTCCACCCAGCTGACCTGTATCTCTACGGGTTTCGGTTTGGGCGAGGAGCGCGGCAAGGGCATTGCTCCGCAGCATAGCCTAAGTATGACGAAAGACTTCCGTAAGGAAGCCTTCCCCAATGTAGCCTTGACCCGCGAGCAGGCGTTGGCGTACCTTCGAACGGAAGCGTTGACTCTTACCGACGTACCCCTCGGTTTGCTCCTCGTGACTTACGAGGGTGTGCCCCTTGGTTTCGCGAAAAACGTCGGGAACCGCCAGAACAACCTTTACCCGAACGAATGGCGTATACGTCATCTGTAGGCCCTTCGCCGAGAGCTTCCGGTAGCGGAATTTTCTCTATCTCTTTTTTCAGGAATTGCTCAATGCGCAGCCAATACCGTGCATCGTCCGGTGAGACGAGGGTGATAGCTTCTCCGCTGTTCTCTGCGCGTGCTGTGCGGCCAATACGATGCACGTAGTCTTCCGCATCATGCGGTACGTCGTAATTGATCACCAGCGGCACATCCGTCACGTCAATACCACGCGACACGACATCCGTCGCCACCAACACATCCACCTTACCGTTTCGGAAATCGAGCATCACCTGGTCCCGTTCGTTCTGTTCCAGGTCGCTGTGCATAGCCCTGGCGTCAATCTTCAGCGTGCGCAGCGCCCGCGCCAATTCCTTCACCCGTTGTTTCTTGCCGGCAAAGATGATGACTTTCTTGAGTCCCTTGCCTTGCAGCGCCAGTTGGATAAATCCGGGTTTCTGCGCCTCGAAGAGCCGTGCACACATCTGATGAATAGTCTCCGGCGGACGTGACACGGCAATCTGTACCTCAACCGGATCATGCATGATGGCTTTCGCCATCTGACGAATCTTCGGCGGCATGGTCGCAGAGAACATGATGGTCTGTCTGTCCGGCGGCAACCGCTTGACGATGGTCATGATGTCCTCGTAAAATCCCATGTCGAGCATGCGATCCGCTTCGTCCAAGATGAAGTATTTCACGCCGGAGAAATCGACGTTGTAGATGTTCATCTGACTCAGCAACCGTCCCGGCGTGGCAATGACGATGTCGGCACCTTTCTGCAAGCCGCTTACTTGGTTTCCCCATGAGCCGTTGGTGTCTTTGCCGCCGTAGATAGCCACGGACGAGAAGGGCACATAAAAACCGAACCCCTCCATCTGCTGGTCAATCTGTTGCGCCAGTTCGCGTGTCGGCGCCATGATGATGGCGTTCAGTTTGTCCGGGTCATGGTCATCGTAAGCCAAATTGGTTAGCAGCGGTAGTATGTACGCCGCCGTCTTACCAGTTCCTGTCTGGGCGCATGATATCACGTCGCGCCGGTCCAGGATGACCGGAATCGTCTCAGCCTGAACAGGCGTGCATTCATCAAAATGCATGTCCCATAAGGCATCCAACACCTCGTCTGATAAAGCTAATTCGTCAAAATACATTTTGGTACTTCGTAGTTTAGTGCTCCTACGGAGCGTTTAGAGCCCACGGCGTTTAGTGCTCCTGCGGAGCGTTTAGGATTCCCAACCTTCAAAAATTTCAGGACCGAAGACATTGTCTTCATCGGCATCATGGAGCGGTGCCCATAATTGTGCGAAGAACGGGTTCTGCTTGGCCACCCGGTCCCAATGCCAGGGCACTTGTTTCTCTTTGGGTTCGTCAGCGTAGGGATAAGGCATGTCGAAGGGGCTCCAGTGGCCGCCGAGCAAGATCAGACGCGGTGAAGCCTGGAACGTGTTTCCGTTTGCGTCTTCCCATTCCAACGGGGTGTCCAAGTCGCCTTTTTTCATCTCCTTGCTCAGACATTTGCCGCCGCGGAAAACGGCTGCGGCTTGCATATCCTGAAGGGTGAGTTCGCTCAGCGGCTTGGACTCGTCATAGCCGTGATCCAGTTTGACCATCTCTTCGCTGTTGTGACTCACGTCGAAATGCTCCCAGTCAGGAATAGCTTTGTATGCCTCAAGGCTGCCGTAATACGCATGTATGCGCGGTTCAATATTATTCTTAATCCACCATTGAGTACCATGCTCCTTGCTGTTAGCCATGAACCACATAGCCGCTTTAATACAATGCGGGAAGAGTTTGGCGATATGTGTCTTGGCAGCGAACTTGATGCCCGCCGGCAGGGACTTCGCCTGTGCCATTTTTGCGAAATATTCCTTCACCGGCACGTTTGCGCGGAAATGCAGCAAGTTCTCCAAGCGGTCCCCATCGATATACCACATGCCGTGGAAATTACGGGTGGTAAACCAGTTGGCGTTGAATATCTTCTCGGGTTTCGGACAACCAACCGCTTCCAGCAGCAGGCATTCGAATTCGTAGTTCGACAGACGGTACTCTTTGCCCGAACCGATATTATAATAGTTCTTCCAGAATTCTTCCGGTACGTCGGGTCGGCACACACGCTCCAACAGCCTCCCGCTGTCTTCTACCGTCGCCCATTCCAGCACGCCGCGGACGGGAACGTGGAACATGATTGGGTCAAAATTCTTCAAGATAGCGGGGTACAAGATACCCGACTGGCGAAGACTTGCCCAGGTCTTGATACCTGAGTCGGTGATGATTCGTTCCGCCAGCACTTTTGTCAGACCGTAGTGGTCATACGCAGACACGCATATAGGATCTCCCGCGCGGCCCCAGTGCAGGGGTTCGCGACGGTCACCCATCTGCGCCACCGATCCGATATACACCACTTTCGGTTGTTGGTCTTCAGGTTGCGCCAGCACCGCTTTGGTGATGTTCTTTGCGGCCGTGATATTTGTGCGCAAGGTTGCCTTCAGACGATAGTCAGCCTGCGGCGAGACCATTCCTCCTACGTGCAATACGATGTCTGCTCCGGAAACGCCTTTCAGCACATCTTCGTACTTGGTCAAATCTCCCCAAATAATGCTGAGGGCTGAATACTGATCGCTGATAGCTTTCAGCAACTCCTTGTTCTTCTTGCTCGGTCGAGCGAGAATGCGGAGTTTGTACATGTCCGGGTAACGCAAGATCTCCATCATTCCTGCGTAACCCATTGTTCCGGTTGCACCGGTTAAGAAAACGGTTGTTTTAGCCATACTTATCAAATGTCAAATTTCCAATCTCCAATCCTCTCATTTCTTCCTCATCCATTGCGTAGCGCGCAGCCAGCGCTTATGTGCTTTCTCCCTCATCTCCGCGCGCCATAATGCCTCTTCTTCCGCCTCGTCGGTCATTTGTTTGTACGATGCCTCGGCATCCTTGTCGCGAATGACAAGCAGTTGGTCTCCTACTTCCAAGACACTTGTGCCGGTAGGAATGAAGAAGTCTTCTCCCCGTCGCACCATGATGATGAGTGTGTGCGGAGGAATAGAGATGTCGCGCAAGGTATTACCTTTGTCAAGGAGTTTCTCTGTCACCTCTACTTCGCGGGCCGAAGACTGGATCTCATCCGGCAGGTCCATGTCGAAATGTTCCAAGGTGCGCTGTTCCTCCGGCGGGGTGTCTAACTTCAGTTTTTTTGCCACCAGTGTGATGGTCGTACCTTGTACGAGTAGCGAGAAGAGGGTGCAAAGGAAGACGACATTAAAGAGCAAGTCGGCATAGGGAACTCCGCTCGCTTTGCACATCACCGCAAAGATGATGGGTACGGCTCCTTTTAGGCCAACCCAACTCAGCAGGATCTTGTCCCGCTGATGGTATTGCGGGAAAGGAAGCATACAGAGCCATACGGCCAGCGGTCGCGAGATGAAGATCATCACAATGCTGATAATCAGGCAGGGTAGCCATACATGGTAGTCCAATAACTCCTTCGGCTCCACCATAAGGCCTAACATGAGGAACATCATCAGCTGGCTGAGCCAGGTCAAACCGTTGAAGAACGACTTGGTCTGACGCTTACGCGTGAACTTGTTGTTGCCGATCACCAATCCGCCCACATACACCGCGAGGTAGGTGTTACCTTGCAGATAATAAGTGATGGAAAAGATGAAGATACACGCCGTCAGCACCATCACGGGGTAGAGTGCTTCGTTGCCTAACTTCACGCGTCTCATGAGTGCCACCAGCCCCAGGCCGAAAGCCAATCCGATGACTGTGCCCATCACGAGTTGGATAACAATCGTCTGGACGATTGGCAATACTTCAACGTGCTCCACCAGCCCCACGAAGGTCTGTAATTTAATCACTATGCCGATGAGGGTGGTGGTCAGCACATAGGCCATCGGGTCGTTCGCGCCGGACTCCAGTTCCAGCAAGGGCCTGAGGTCATGTTTCAGCCCGATGCCATGGGTGCGTAAAATAGAGAAGACACTCGCGCTGTCGGTACTCGACATCGTAGCCGCCATCAGCAACGAGAACCATATAGAGAGTGTCGTCACGGCTTGTATCCAGCCGAAGATATAATATATAAGTACACCTGTGATGGCACAAGTGAGAAGCACCCCCAACGTAGCGAGGGTGATACCTGGCGCGAGTACCGATTTGATATCACTCAATTTCGTGTCCATACCGCCAGAGAAGAGGATGATACACATCGCCAAGGTACTCAGCGCCTCCGCGGTGCTCGTCTTGATGGCAATGCCGCCCGGGTCGCCGAACAGCCCCCCGATACCGTGCGGGCCGAAAAGCATGCCTACAATAAGGAACAGCAGCAAGGCCGGAACACCATAACGATAGCCGATCTTGTCGGCAAAGATACTAATGAAGAAAAGTAATGATAATATGAGTAATACGAGTTCTACTTGCATCGTCACTTCGTCTCTTTCTTACCCAACAAAAACTCATCAATGATGCGTATAATATCCTCTTTGGGATAGAGTCCTTTGAGCAACATAGGTTTGCCTTCCATCGGGATATATAGTACTTGCGGAATAGAGTTGATGCCGAAAATATATGCCAGCTCGCGTTCGCGCTCTGTGTCGGCTTTGTAGAACACCACCTGGTCGCAGTATTTCTGACTCATCTCCTCCATGATTGGCGCCAGGCGTTTGCATGGACCGCACCAGGTCGTATAGAAATCAATCACGCAAGGTTTGTTACCCTTGTAATTCCAGTCTTTCTCTGTCTTGTAGTCAAAAATACGCCCGCGGAATTGTTCCGTGGTCAGATATACGACATCATCCGCCATTAACGGCATTGCCAAAAGCATCCAAAGACCCGCTAACAAAATGCTCCTTTTTGCTGTCATTTTCGCATGAAACATATTACGCCAATTTAAAATCGTGTGCAAAGGTACTACTTTTTTTCTACAAAACAAAGAAAAAAATGCATTTATTCTTAAAAAACTTGCATAAATCCAAAAATATTTGTACCTTTGCACGCTTTTTACTAAAGTTTTAGTAAATTAAGTGAAGGAATGCATAACGAACAATATCTAAAAATTCTATACAATTATGTCTAAAGTTACAGTTGTAGGCGCAGGAAACGTAGGAGCTACGTGCGCCAATGTGTTGGCAGTCAATGAGGTTGCCAACGAGGTATGTCTTATTGACATCAAAGAGGGTTTTGCCGAGGGCAAAGCCATGGATATCATGCAAACGGCCCAGTTGATGGGCTTCGACACTGTTGTGGAGGGTGTTACCAATGATTACAGCCGTACTGCGGGGTCGGATGTAGTGATCATCACTTCCGGTCTTCCCCGTAAACCGGGTATGACCCGCGAGGAGCTGATCGGCGTGAATGCCGGCATCGTGAAGTCCGTTTGTGACCAGGTGCTCAAATACAGCCCGAATGCTATTCTGGTGGTTGTTTCCAACCCGATGGATACCATGGCTTATCTGACGCTTCACGCGCTCAAGTTGCCGCGCAACCGTGTCATCGGTATGGGTGGTGCACTCGACAGCGCCCGTCTGAAATACTTCTTGAGCCAGGCTTTGAAGTGCAACGCTAATGATGTTGATGGTTTCGTAATCGGCGGCCACGGCGACACAACGATGATTCCTCTTACCAGTTACACGACATACAAAGGCATCAATGTCTCGGAGTTCCTGAGTCCGGAGGAGTTGGAGAATGTTGTTAAATCGACCATGGTCGGCGGCGCAACGCTGACCGGTCTGCTCGGTACGAGCGCATGGATGGCTCCGGGCGCTGCGGCTGCTTCTGTAGCCGAGGCGATTATCAAGGACCAGAAGAAGATGATTCCATGCTCCGCTGCACTCGAAGGCGAGTACGGTATGAAGGATATCACCATCGGTGTGCCCTGTATCATCGGTAAGAATGGTATCGAGAAGATTCTCGAGCTCAACATCAGTGAAGAAGAGCGCGCGAAACTCCATGAGTCCGAGGCTGCTGTCCGTAAGACTACTGCGATCCTCAAGGACCTGAACGTTCTTTAATTTACCATTTTCTCATTTACCATTGGGTCATTTATTTGTTCATTTAGCCATTGGGCAAAAAATACAATGACGAAATAAATGGTAAATCGTAAATGAACAAATCGTAAATAAATATATGGATTTATTCGAAAAATGCGATCACTTTGAGACCCTCAAGTACGTTCGCAAATTAGGTATCTATCCTTATTTCCACGAGTTGGAGAGCCGTCAGGCGCCCATCGTGCAAATGGAGAACCACCGCGTGATCATGCTCGGAAGTAACAACTATCTGGGCTTCACGGAGAACGAGGCGGTCATCAAGGCCGGTCACGAAGCACTCGACAAATACGGCACGGGTGTGAGCGGTAGCCGTTTCCTCAACGGAACGCTGGATCTGCACTTGCAACTCGAGCGGGAGATAGCGGCTTTCACGGGGTACGAGGAGGCAATGACCGTTTCGACGGGCTTCCAGACCAACCTCGCCATTATCTCTGCCATCGCGGGAAAAGATGATTATATCCTCAACGACCGCGAGAACCATGCGTCCATCTATGACGCTTGCCGTCTGAGTTATGCCAAGGTGCTCCGTTATCGTCACTCGGACATGGAGGACCTTGAGCGCCAACTCAAGTCTATTCCTGAGAGTGCCGGCAAACTGATTATCACCGATGGCGTGTTCTCTATGCGCGGTGACATCTGCAAACTGCCGCAGATATGCGCGTTGGCGGAGAAATACAATGCCCGCGTAATGGTGGATGATGCGCATGGTTTCGGTGTCTTAGGCCCCGGAGGTCGCGGTACTGCCGCGCACTTCGGATTGACCGACAAAGTGGATATCACCATGCTTACTTTCTCCAAGTCTCTTGCGTCTATCGGAGGATGTATGCTGACCTCGCACCGCGTAGCCGACTGGTTGCGCCATGTGAGCCGTCCGTTCATCTTCTCCGCATCGATCACTCCCTGTTCGGCTGCTACAGCACTTGAGGCGCTGCATCAGTTGATCCTGGACCCAGAGCGGCCGGTACGATTGATGAATATCGCGAAGTATTTCCAGAAACAACTCATCAAGGCCGGCGTGAAGATTATCGAGGCGCCGACGCCTATCGTGCCCATCTTCACCTATAAGACGCTTGACACCCTTTACTACGGCAAGAAGATGTTCGATGAGGGCGTCTATGTGAATCCGGTAATGGCGCCGGCATGCGTAGAAGGCGAATGTCTGTTGCGTACTACGCTCATGGCTACCCATACCGAGCCGGTCATCGATGAGGCCGTGGAGATCATCGCACGCGTGCTTCGTGAGGGAGCACCGGAGATGTAAGGCATGACCCATATCCGTATTATATCCCCTTCAGGCGTGATAGACCCCTCGTATATCGACGGGGCTGTCACCCGCCTGCGCGCGTGGGGATATATAGTGAGCGAGGGTGCGCACGCGCGTGACGCGTGGGGACGCTTCGCGGGAAGGGATGAAGACCGGCTCTCGGACATCGTCACCGCACTTCAGGACCCATCCGTCGATGCGGTTCTCTGTGCTCGAGGCGGCTACGGACTCCAACGGATCATCGACCGCGTTCCTCCTATCACGAAACCCATTATCGGTTTCAGTGACATCACCGCCTTGCATCAGGCGGCAGGCCTCGCGCAACAACCTTCCCTGCACGCCGTCATGTGCAAGCACTTGGCTACTCTGCCGGAAGAGAGTGAAGAGATACAACTCTTCCGCAAGGCTCTCGCAGGTGACAAACTCGAATACCGTCTCCCGCATCATCCGCTTAACCGGTTCGGTGAGGCGTATGCGCCTATTGTCGGAGGTAACCTCTCCGTCCTGTATGGCCTTCAGGGCACACCTTTGGGTCTCGCTAAGTTCAGTTACCGGTTTCCTGTCCTTCTGATTGAAGACATCAGCGAACGTCACTATCATATCGACCGCATGATGCGTAACCTGCGGATGAGTGGCGTGCTGGCGCATCTGAGCGGACTCGTCGTGGGGCAGTTCACCGACTGCGAGGACGATCCGTTGATGAAGCAGTCGGTCTATGAGACAATAAAAGAGGCAGTCGCGGACTACGACTACCCCGTTATCTTCGATGCGCCTTTCGGCCACGTGGAGCATAACCTCCCCTTATGGCAACATGGTCATGCGTCCGTCCACTGCGGCGCGGATGGTGTCCTGCTCACGAACAGCCTCTAAATACAATTCCCGAATCAGCAATTCACTGTTCCAGTACGCCACATGATGCGTCAGTGCATCCATGTGGTCTGTTCCGCCGGCTAAGTAGTCGCTGGTGGCTACCGTGTATAGCGCTGACGGATCAACAGGCCTGCCTGCTATCTGTACATCCGCTAACTTACCATCGATGGTCTTCACGCGCATACCCGCCACGCCCTGTCCGCCGTATTGGGCGAAGGACTCGCATAACTCGATCACGTCGCTGCCTTTCAGCGTCAGTACAACTAACTGGTTGTCAAACGGCATGAGTTCAAACACATTGCCTTTGGTAATCGGACCTGCCGGCCATTCGCAACGCATGCCGCCCATGTTAACGATAGCTATATCGACGCGCCCGTCATACACTTTCTTCGCCGCCTCCCATAAGGCATCGCTCGCCCAGTTAAGCATCGGGCATTCGGGAGAATTGACCCATAAGCGTTCCGGCGCATAACCGATTTGTACATTCATCTCGCGCTCCAAGGCTGCCTTTGACGGGGCAAGCTGGGCTAAGTAATCGGTGTCTTGTATCGCGTCCAACGAAGCGTCTATAGGAAGAGCTTCCGTTGTGGCATGAGCAACGTGTACCGACTGGCGCTGGCAAGCACATAAAGCGAGTACTGTAAATAAGATAAAGAAACTTTTTCGCATGGTATTTGGTGTTTTATGCCGCAAAATTACAAAAAGTTTTTGATATACGCAAAAAAAGTTGTAACTTTGTGCCCGAAATGTACTCGTTTTCCGCATATTGGCCATATTATAAACGCAACTTAAAGGTGGCGTTTCCCGTCATGCTGACCCAGTTCGGAGCCGCATTGGTGGGCTTGGCGGATTCCATCATGGTGGGACATTATAGTACAGCGGACTTGGCGGCCGTCTCCTTCTCCAATGCCATTTTCTTTACCGTCATGGTCTTCTCTATGGGCGCGGTTATGGGGATCACGCCGCTCGTTGGACAAGTACACGGACGCTTGGAAAGCTTGCTCGCTGAAGGGACATCGGACGAAGAAATAGCCCATAAGCATGAGCAGATCGCTTCCTATGTAGTCAACGGACTGCTCTTCACCGCCTTGGTTTGTACCTTGTCTTTGCTACTTCTCGCCCCCTGCATTCCCTGTTTGGACCAGTTTGGGCAGGAACCCGAAGTTGTCTCGTGCGCGCGCCCGTACTATATATTAATAGTGCTCTCCATCATTCCCTTCCTCCTTTTCTGCTTTTTCAGGCAGTTTCTGGAGGGACTCGGGAATACCTTTGCGGCAATGATGATAACGGTTGGATGTAACCTCCTCAATATTGTTCTCAACTGGGTGTTTATCTTCGGCCATTGGGGCTTTCAACCGATGGGTGCAGAAGGCGCCGGGTGGGCGACGCTTATTGCGCGACTTATCATGCCGGTCCTTTTCTTTATGGCGATGATCTGCAAGACAGAGTGGCGCCGTTATCTTACTACCGCCCGCCGGTGGATGGTAACGCGGCGTGAAGTGGAGCACCTGATTGCTATCGGTACGCCTATCGGTTTGCAGTCCTTCTCGGAGGCCTTTCTCTTCACGGCGTCCTTCGTCATCATCGGATGGATCAGCAAAGAGGCACTCGCAGCTCATCACATAGCCAACCAGATGTGTGACTTGACCTTCATGCTCGCCTTGGGTATAGGATCGGCTACTACCATCCGTGTCTCGCATCAATTAGGGAAAGGAGATTTGAAGGCGGTACGCATGGCGAGTCATGCCTCCGTGCATCTGTGCCTGCTGATGAATACCATCGGAGCAGCAATCATGATATTCGGACGACACTATATCCCGTATATCTTCACCAATGACCCGGAGGTCATGTCAATTGCCTCTACGCTGTTACTCATCGGTGGTCTGTTCCAATATGCGGACGGACTCCAGTGTATCGGTGCGGCGATGCTTCGCGGCATACAGGATGTACGTGTACCAATGCGTATAGCCCTCGTATCTTATATCGGCATTGCTTTGCCGCTGGGCCTGACGCTCACCTTTTATTTCGAGCTTGGCGCCAAAGGTATGTGGCTGGCGTTCATCATCGCCCTCGCCATCCCTGCCGTCTTTTTCCATATCCGATTTAATAGACAACTAAAACGACTGAAATATGACCCAAAAAGTGTTTGACATCTTTGCTGAGATATGCAAAGTACCGAGACCCTCTAAGCATGAGGAACAGATTAGTAAATGGTTGCAGGATTTCGCGGCAACCCATCATATTGAGTGCGTGGCGGACGAGGCCATGAATGTCATCATGCGCGTTCCTGCCACACCGGGATACGAAGACCATGAAGGTGTCATCCTTCAAGCGCACATGGACATGGTGGCGGAGAAAGACGGCAATGTGCAGCATGACTTCCTCAAAGATCCTATCGAGACCTATATTGACGGCGAATGGCTTAAAGCCAAAGGCACTACCCTCGGAGGAGATGACGGAATAGGTATCTCTATGGCGCTGGCTGCTATCACCGATCCCGAACTTCAACACCCGGCTATCGAATGCCTTTTCACCGTCGATGAAGAGACAGGACTCACCGGCGCGATGAAACTGAAAGACGGCATGCTGCAATCAAAACGGCTTATCAATCTCGACTCCGAAGACGACGGCCAGATCTTCATCGGCTGCGCCGGAGGTATCGACACCCTCGCCAAAATGCACTATGAGCCTGTCAATCCATCATTAAGCGAAGCGGCTCATTCCATCATTCCCTCATTAGCCATCCGACTTTCAGTCGGTGGCTTGCTTGGCGGTCACTCCGGCGATGATATCAACAAAGGTCGCGCCAACGCCAACCAGATCCTCGTATGGTTCCTCGCGCGTATCTGGCCGCAGACGGAGCTGCAACTCGCCTCTATCAACGGCGGTAACCTACGCAATGCCATCGCACGCGAAGCGGAAGCCGTCATCGCTGTCCCAATGGCATACAAAGAGCAGATTCGTATTGAGTGGAACCATTTTGTCGCGCAGATGGAAGGTGTCTTCGGAGAGGTCGAAAAAGACATGCGCCTGGATCTTGAGACATGCGACATGCCGGACTCGTTCATTCCGGCGGAAAAAGCCTATCGCCTCATCATGGCACTCTGCGAATGTCCGCATGGTATGATCGCCATGAGCAACGACATGCCAGGACTCGTCGAGACATCCACCAACCTCGCCTCCATCAAAATGCGCGACGGATATATAGAAGTCAACACCTCCCAGCGTTCCTCGAAAGAAGCCTCGAAGCATCATCTCAAGTGGGCGGTGGAGCAAGCCCTCTCACTCGCCTGCGATGAGGTCACGCACGGCGATGGGTACCCGGGATGGGCACCGAATCCCAACTCACCGCTGCTCACGGTAGTGAAGAAAGCATATATAGACCTCTTCAAAACGGAACCCAAAGTGTTGGCGATTCATGCCGGACTGGAGTGCGGATTATTCCTTGAGAAATACCCGTACCTCGACATGGTATCAATCGGCCCGCAGATGTATGGCGTTCACTCCCCGCAGGAACGTCTCTCCATCCCATCTACTGAACGCTGTTACCGCTGGCTCTGCCAAACACTCAGTTCGTTATAAATCAAATCCCCATAAATAGGTATTGCACATGTCGCAAAAAAGCAGTAATTTTGCACCGCAAAATTTTTAAACTGAATCCTGAACACTGAACACTGAATACTGAATGACCAAAATCGCTGTTATAGGACTGCCTCAGAGCGGCAAATCCGCCCTCACGTCCGCCCTCCGTAGTCTGGCGGACAAAGGTACGCATGACCTGCAATTCACGGAGGTGCACAACCCCGACGAGCTGCACGGTCATTCATATGACGTGGTGCTTCAGGTGGTGGACTCCACGAGGCTTGAGGAGTCGCTTCTCCTCACTCCGCATATCATCGACGAGCATGAGAAGATCGTCCTTGCCATCGGCCGTTACGACCTCTTGCTGGCAACCGACCACTCGCTGGATATCCCGAAAATGCAGCAACTCATCGGTGTACCCACCTGCCGTGTGTCGGTGCGCAAGAACTATGGTCTGGAGGAGTGCCTGACGTTGATAGAAGACACAGCGGCTAAGCCGCTCTCTACGGCGCACCCGATCTATCACCTTCGCGACCAGGGCGACGACGACGCCTACCGCGCCTACGTCCATGGTGTCTTGACCCAGACGCTGACTCACGCCAAGAACGACCCGCACCGGACACGTCTGGAGAAGATCGACAAGGTTCTGACCAACCCTTGGCTCGGCTTCCCGATCATGATGGCAGTGCTGTATTTCGTGTTCTGGTGCACCTTCACCCTTGGCGCTTATCCGCAGGAGTGGATAGAGAACGGCATCAACGCGCTCTGCGAGCTCGCTCATGCGCACATGGCGGACGGCTGGTTCTCGGGTCTGCTCATCGACGGCGTGCTGCAGGGCGTAGGAGCCGTGCTTGCCTTCCTGCCGAATATCATCATCCTCTTCTTCTTCATCTCCCTGATGGAGGACTCGGGCTACATGGCGCGCGAAGCGTTTATCATGGATACCATTATGCACCGCGTCGGTCTTCACGGACGTTCCTTCGTGCCGATGCTCATGGGTTTCGGGTGCAACGTGCCGGCGATCATGGCGGCGCGCGACATCCAGAACCCTAAGGACCGTGTGCTGACGATGCTGATGGTGCCGTTCATGTCCTGCTCCGCAAGGTTGCCGGTATATATGCTTTTTGTAGATACTTTCTTCGCGAACTATAAAGCCCTCGTCATGATCTCCCTCTACGCGATAGGTATCTGCCTATCCGTGCTCTTTGCTGTGGTGATGAAGAAGACCCCGTGGTTCCGGCAGGATGACGACGACTCCGTCAATGAGTTGCCGGAGTTCCGCCTGCCCAAGGCCCGCGCCACCGCTGCGCATATATGGGAACGCGTGGCGGACTACCTCCAGAAGATATGTACCGTCATCCTCTGGGCGTCGATCATCATCTGGGCACTCGAATACTTCCCCTCGCAGAATCTCAACGACCTCGAGAACTCCTACCTCGCCTCCATCGGCAAGGCCGTCTCGCCGCTCCTGGAGCCGCTTGGCTTCGATTGGAAGATGTCCGTCTGCCTGCTGACGGGACTGCCGGCGAAGGAGGCCATCGTCTCTACGCTCGCTATCCTCTATGGAGGAGACATCTCAGCTGCTGGCTTTACACCGCTGACTGCCTTCTGTTTCATGCTCTTCGTGCTCCTCTATTTCCCCTGCGTAGCGACGATAGCCACCCTCCGCCGCGAGGCCGGAAAAGTATGGGCATGGTTCACCGTCTTCCACTCCCTCGCCCTCGCTTGGCTTGTCTCCTTCCTCGTTTATCAGATAGGATCTCTACTAGTGCCATAGTATCATAGGACCCCTATAGTATCTTAGTACTCTAGAAAAAAAATTATACAATTATGAAAAAATATCTCTTAATTATCATCTGTTCTGTATTCTGTGCTCTGTCAGTGAGCGCAGCGAACGGTCTGTCAGCAAAACAATCTAACCGTCAGACAGTGGTCCTCTCATGTGACCTCCACTGTCAGGGTTGTTGCGATAAGATCATGAAGAATATCGCCTTCGAGAAAGGTGTCAAGGACCTCGTCTGTGATCTCAAAACCAAAACCGTCACCGTCACCTACGATGCCGGCAAAACGGACATCCCGACATTACTGAAAGCCTTCGACAAAATAAACAAACCCGCCACGGTTAAGGAACCGGCAGGGCAAGAGACGAAAGCCAAGACTCAAGAGACGGACGCCAACTCCGGAGCCTCCACTCCTAATTAAAACACGCGCATACGCCTACGCGCATACGCATATAACAGAAACAGACGCCCGTCGGACGTCTGTTTCTGTTTGCCTAGAACTCTAACTATAGTATCCTAGTATTACTTGAGTTCTGCGAGGTACTTGATCGTACGTACCATCTGGCTGGTGTAGCTGTTCTCGTTGTCGTACCAGCTGACAACCTGTACCTGATAGGTATCCTCGTCGATCTTGGCTACCATGGTCTGGGTTGCATCGAAGAGCGAACCGAAGCGCATACCGATAACATCGCTCGAAACGATCTCGTCCTCGGTATAACCGAAACTCTCGGTCTGAGCAGCCTTCATTGCTGCGTTGATACCCTCTTTGGTGATGTCTTTGCCCTTAACAACGGCTACAAGGATAGTAGTCGATCCGGTCGGAGTCGGAACGCGCTGTGCGCTACCGATCAACTTGCCGTTCAGCTCAGGGATAACCAAACCGATTGCTTTAGCAGCACCGGTGCTGTTCGGAACGATGTTCTGTGCACCTGCACGGCTACGACGCAGGTCACCCTTGCGTTGCGGACCGTCGAGAATCATCTGGTCACCCGTGTAAGCGTGGATAGTGCTCATGATACCGCTCTGAATCGGAGCGTATTTGTGAAGAGCTGCTGCCATCGGTGCCAAGCAGTTGGTCGTACAAGAAGCTGCGGAGATAACCTTGTCTGCCGGAGTCAGGGTCTTGTGGTTTACGTTATAAACGATGGTCGGAAGGTCGTTTCCTGCAGGAGCAGAGATAACAACTTTCTTTGCGCCGGCCTGGATATGAGCCTCTGCTTTAGCTTTCGAGGTATAGAAACCGGTACACTCGAGTACTACGTCGATGCCCAGCTCGCCCCAAGGCAGCTCAGCTGCATTCGGCTTTGCGTAGATAGTGATCTCCTTGCCGTCAACGGTGATCGAACCCGGAGTTACAACCGTCTTACCGTCCTCTGCGAGAACGGCATCCTTGAATGCTACAGTGTGCTTGCCCTCACCGAACTTGCCTGCGAAACCACCTTGTGCGGTGTCATATTTCAGAAGGTGTGCCAACATCTTCGGGCTGGTCAAGTCGTTGATTGCAACTACCTCATAACCCTCAGCTTCGAACATCTGACGGAAAGCCAGACGACCAATACGGCCGAAGCCGTTAATTGCTACTTTTGTCATAATTGTTAATTGATTTATTAATTGATTTGTTTGTATGTTTGTTTGTTTTCTTTTGACCTTTGCGGCGCAAAGGTACTGCTTTTTTCGCACGTATGCAAATAATTCGTCAAAAAATCTTATTTTTGCAATCTGTCTTTGTCAAAAACCCCTTTCACTCTTGCATTCCATCAATTCATCATTTAGCAAACTTTGTTTGCGTCACCATTCCATCATTCACTTCCTCCCGAAGTCCGCAGGTATCTCCCCCCAGGTTTTCGTGTCCCATTTGTAAATAGGAGTGGTCCAGGTGTTGTCGTGCAACCACATTTCTGCTTTGCGCACCATGAAGAAAAGATCCTGGTTTTTGGCATTCCATTCGATCTTGGTCTTGCATCGTTTCTCACGCACCCATGCCAAGGCTGTGACGCTGTCCGTATAGATAACCCAATTGAGCTTATACTTCTTGATATACGCCAACCCTAACACCAATGCCAGAAACTCGCCGATATTATTCGTGCCTTGCTCGAACGGTCCGCGGTGAAAGACCTCGGTGCCTGTATCGGCTATTACCCCGCGGAATTCCATTACCCCGGGGTTGCCGCTACAGGCTGCATCGACGGCCAAGGCCGGTAATATAGGTTTACTCATAGACCGATATTTTACGTGAGCGGATCTCGCCGTCTTCTAATTCCTCTACAATAATGTAGATACCGTTATGCGGTGTGCCTTTGATGACACGCCCCATGGTGTCGTACAGCGTAGTAGCTTTCACCTTGTCAGGCGTGGTATCGACAGTGCGGCTTGGTGTCACATCATCGAAGGCCTGCGGACAAGTGTACAACGTCTTGCCGTCGCTGGTCGTCAAGCGACAGTGATACAGGGTAGCCGAACCACTCAAACCATTCGGGTCGTAGAGACGCTGCAGAGTCTCGCCGCTCAGTGCTACGCCGTCAGCAAACCACTGGTAAGCGGTGAAACGGCCTCCCTTGTTGCCGATAAAGAGCACATCGGTCCATTTGCTGTACATCTGACCCGAGAGGGCGAGCGTGAACCGGATATCCACCGCAGACGTACAAGGTACATCTGTCTCGCCTACCGTCACATGCGCCGCATAATCTCCTGCCTCCAATGCCGTCGGAGTGAATGCAAACGCGGTGTCTGTGCCGACAATATCCAGACTACCCGCATAATGACTGCCGGAGATCTCGACATCGAAGTTATCGGGATGACCTTTCACAACCGAGAACGGAACACGGACGATCTTCACATCATCGCACGTCATGTTGATCGCACTCGTAGTGATGGTTGGTTTCTCTTTGACGAACAGATAGAGCGAGTCGGTGCCGTCTTTGTAGCCGTGTTCTCCTACCGGACCGCTGTATTCCTTTTCATGCCAAGTATAACTCTCGCCCTCGCAAATCGTTACGCTGTCTCGTACGCATGTCTCGCGTGCCGGACTGATATAGGTAGCCTCTTTCTTGCAATCCGGTGCATCATCGAACGCTACAAAGACGGAATGGATTCCATTGGCGATATTATATATGGTCAGGTTATAAGGGAACTCCGTCAAGGCGATAGGTGACGTGGTCTTTGTCTCGCAAAGGGAGTCATACGTGAGAACGATTTTCTTGTCTGACGGTACAGGTCCATAATGCGAGGTGAACGACACCGTAATTGTGTATTCCTTCGCATCGCACGGCACGATAGTCGGCACGGCAGCAATGTTCACGGCATCAATCACCGGCGAGAACGGTACTGCCGGCAATGCAAAGTCCTTGACGCAGCTGTTTGGACCGTCGAAGGAGACATGCAGCACGTGGTTGTTCTTACCGTCAGCGGGAATGCCCTCGAACGTCAGTCCTGTCAAGGTCTGTTTGTTCTTGTCCTGCGGAGTGAAGGTCGCCGTTTTGGCACTTAAGTCATCTACCCAGTAGGTGAGTTTGCCTTGCTGATAAGTATAGTCTAAATCAAAACTCAGCGTCGCTGTCACGTCTGTGCAGCTCAGCGGACCAAAGGTAACATTCAGCGTGTCCGTCTTCGGCATCACCGGCGAATCAAATGGCTTGGACAGCACTTCGCAGGCCGCCGTGGCACTACCGGTGAACCATGCCTTCAGTTCCATCCCCGTACCCACGCTGTCTAATCCGCTAAACAAGAAGTCAGCCGAATGACTACCCACAGGCACTGTAATGGTCTGACTCTTTGAGCCGTCTAAGAATGAAACGACCAAGTCATCGTCCGCTTTGTCAAAAAGAATTGTTCCGCTCAGTGAATAGTTCATCACATCGCAAGCCGTCTGACTTACTGTCACATCAAACAGCGGATGCACATGTGCATGGATAGGAGCACGGTAAGTAACGCTCTCCTGACAAGCAGGCACTGAACCGACCAATACTGCATAAATGGCATGCAGACTGGTGGTGTCATCAATATTGTACAAGTCTAATCCGGTGACGGTTGTTGTCTTTCCTGTAGCAAGAACCGTCTTGGTCTGTGGTGCCTGGCCGTCATTGTAATCCAATTGGATATTCTGATTCAATCCTTTCGGATCAAAGTGCAGTGTCACAGACAGATCCACTGTGTAACTACTCGTACTGCATGCCAAGGTGTCGGATACAGCCGGATTGGTCACTTTCGGACTCGTTGAAATGATCTGCATGGCATCAATCACCGGTGAGAACGGTACTGCCGGCAACGCATAGTCCTTGACGCAACTGTTCGGGCCGTCGAAGGAGACATGCAGCACGTGGTTGTTCTTACCGTCAGCGGGAATGCCCTCGAACGTCAGTCCTGTCAGAGTCTGTTTGTTCTTGTCCTGCGGAGTGAAGGCCGCTGTCTTAGCGCTTAAGTCATCTACCCAATAGGTGAGTTTGCCTTGCTGATAGGTATAGTCCAGATCAAAGCTCAGCGTGGTCGTCAGGTCACACGTCGGTCTCGGATCACTGGACTGGAAATTCTTCGCCTCGATAGCCGGCATCACCGGTGCAGCCTCAGGGATAGCGTAGTTGACGATGGAGCAACCGTGTGAACCGTCGAAGTTCACATTCAGCACGTGATTGTTCAAACCGTCCGCTGCGATGCCCGGGATGACTAATGTGACTTGCAAAGCATCATCGCTCTCAATCGTATAGCTGGCGGTGTTTGCCGGGTGGCCGTCCACGTCGGCTGTGAGCGTACCGTTCTGGTTCGTGTAGTTGATCACTGCGGTTAAGGTGACGGTCGGTACGTCGCATGCCACCGTTCCCCAACTCAGACTCTCTACGCTGATAGCCGGCACGGCTTTCGCATTATAGATATACGTCTTAGGTGCGTCGGTCTTTACATGCCCGTCATCGAAATAAACGGTGATCTCATGATCCTTGTTGTCCACGGGTTGGTTTGGCAGCACACCCGTATAAGATGTCGTCTCGTCGCCTATCTTGGAGTGCGGAATCTGCGCAAGAAGGGTAGTGCCCTCATAAATATACAGGTCGCCACGCGGATGGGTGAAGTTCACCGTGAAGTCCACATCGGCTACCGTCGTGCCGCAACCTATCGGCTGACGTTGCTCGAACGTAGCGGAGTTGATCACGCACTTCAGGTAGGTCACCGGAAAACTCTCGTAGCCGGCGATATAGGACGAATTGGCGGTGATGGCCTCAAAGCGGATATCATCCAACGCAAAGTCATTACCGATATTCTTGTCACTCGGGTTATTGTTGATGACGCGTAATACGACATTCGTACTGGACACGGTCGGTGTGACAATGGACGACATGCCATGCCAGCGGCTGTCGAGATAGTTGCCCAGGTTAATCTCCTTGCCCAGGTTATTCCATGTACTGCCACCGTCGTAACTGATTTGGAACTGCAGACGGGCACCGTTGTTCATCTGATAATAGGCATTGATGTTCGCCACCCAGAAGGAGAAGAGATAACTTACACCTTTCTGCACTTTCAATTTCGGGTTCTTGTCGCCGCTGCGGGCAATCCAAGCTGCCTGGTCCGTGCCGTCGTAGATCTTGGAATCAAACAGCCCGAAATAGGTGCCTTCGTGTGCGGTCACGTGCTGAAACTCATGCCAGAAGATATTGGCATTGTCCGTGATGGCATAACCGCCCGAAGCATTCTTATGGCTCTTGTAATAGTCTGTATGACCACGTCCCCAGAAATCATAGTTACTCTCCAGTTTGTTATCCAGTGAAGGGTCCTCGAACGTACCATTGGTGATGAGGTTCCCTTCCGGTGCAGGCGGGTCATTGGTCGCAAGGAAATAATAGGTCACTTGCTGTTCATCCGCCGGGGCGGTGAAGGTATGGTTGCGCGCGCCGGTAGTCACCGTGTCTTTATCTGCCGTATTGGTCCACATGAAATAAGTCGAACTCTGCTCGTCAGGCGTAAGAGTCACATCTTCCTCGGTGAAACGAACCAAACGCTCGTCAGTCGCTGTTCCGGTTGTGGTGTGTTCCGTCGGAGTCGCCGAAGGGGGAGTCACGGTAACCTTACAAGTGGCGTCGCAACCTTCGCCGCTCAGGAACTTCGCATAGAGCGTGTAGGTCTTTGAACTCGAGGCATCGAATCCGTGCAACTTGAATGTCTGCGGAGTTTCGATATCGTTGTTGTCAATAGTCACGGTGTCTATACCGGGACACCATATCTGCAACTTTCCGGCATTCTTCTTGTCATCAAAAGCAACTACACCGTTCAAGGTCGTCTTTTTGTCTGTCACGTTGGCTTCGGTTGCAACCGCTACGAAGGAGGTGATTTTACATGCGCCAGGCGCTCCTTCAGAACAGTCCTGATTAATACGGACACGTAGCAAACGGCACATGGACGGACGGCTGGTTTGCAGGAAATAATAGACATCCGAATTGACGCCGCCAAGCGTTACTTCATATACTTTGTCCCCTTCACTCGTGCGCCATTCCGCTCCGTCAAGACGCGTCCACGTATTATTCTCATATTTAAACCACGCGTGCGCATACGTGTTGTCATAGTCGTAGTTTTTCGCTTGCAGCATGTATTGAGTCCCCGCCGCGTCCGTACAGATCTGCTCATCCTCATATTCCCACGTGGACGGGTTGCCCGAAGGAGCCGGAGCTACGTACTCCCAGTTCGCCTCTTGTTTTTCGGAACCATAGTAGAAATTCTGGATGTAGTTCTGGTCACGCATCTTCTTCGTGCTGCCGTCCATGTAGTAGAACCAGATGTTTCCTGTCTGGGTGATTTTGGTGTCCCAATTCGGCTTGGCGGAATTATGCCGCGTGAGAACCACGTACTCCCAATCGCCGGCAGGCGCCTCGACGTACCAAACAGTTCCCTTGTATTGCTTCACCTGGCTGCTCCAGGCATTCTTACTGCCTTTGAAGAAATAGGCGTAGTTATAATTGTTGGTGGTGGAATACCAGCCGTATTGCAAATCGCCTCCGGCATCTTTCACACTCAGAGCCTCCATGTTGATATACAAGCGCTCGCCTGCATCGAACACACGCGCGCTGACACCTAGCGTCAAACTCATTAAGAGACCTAATACAAATAATCGTGTTTTCATATCTTCGCCTCCTTATTCTATGTCATTTTGTTTACGAATAACTTTCACTTCTACACGCCGGTCGCGCTTCAACTCTTCCCGGTCTTTCTCTTCGTTCGGGATACGCGAACCGTGACCTAACACCACTACGCGGTCGGACTTCAACCCCTGACGGATAAGATACTTATATACCGATTGTGCGCGGTTGTACGACAATTGTTCGTTGTGGATGGAATCGCCCTCTACCGAGGCATGACCGTCAATCGCTATCTTGGCGTCGGGCACATCGTTCAGTACTTGTACTATTGAGGACAGGTAGAACTTAGCCTTGTTCGTCAGTTTGTAACTGTCCAGCGCAAAGTATATCTTATTGAGTTTCTCCACGGCCTCTGCTACTTTCTCTATCTGAGCGCGTACCATCGTATCCATACGATCCGTGACAATCGTATCACGCCGTGCCTGCATCTCCACCGTGGTGTCCTGACGAGTGAAATAGTCGAAGTAATCAACGGTCTCATGCTTGTCAGGCTTGATATAATGCCAGTGAATACCCACCTTGACACCCACCTCGTAGGGATGCGATGAAGAGGCATTCGTGGTGGCGTAGGCACCGGCGTACTCTTCCATGAAGTCGAATCGCGTATCGCGCCATCCGATGTCGCGGCGGGCGGAACTGTTCGCGTCATTGGCTATCACATTGAAATAACCGCCTACAAACAAGTCTATCTGAGGAGTCAACGGAAGCAATCCGCCGAAATCCGCGAATACGGCTACTTGCGGACGTACACTCAGCTCTCCCCTTGACTGCGGGGCGTTACGGTAGTCTTTCGTCACAAACTCATGCATGTTATCCAAGGTCAGATCCCATGCCGGATAGTAGGCGGAATGGGCTATCTCTCCTTCCAGCACGCGGTATTTCTTTGACACCGAGAACGAAGGAGCAACACCTAATGCCATGAAGATACGACCTTTCCAGTCGTCTTCTTTGTATTGGAACTGGAACGAGACAGGAATACCTAAGTTGTGTATCGTCTCGCGTTCACGCCATCTGTGAACCGAGGCGGTATGATGGTAGTTCTGCTCGGTGTCGCTGTCCACTAACGGATTGCCGTTGGCGTACTGTGTCCATACATAATCGCCGCCTATGTGCGCCATCGACGTGTAGTTCGTGAACCATAAACCGGCGCCTATTCCGAAATTGGGATGGAAGAAATAAGCGTACTGGAGTTGAAGCAACGCGCTGAACGAACCGTTCACATGGTTTGCGGGGCCGCTTAACTCATAACCCAGACTACCGTAGCCCAAACCTACATGCGCCTCGATATAATGTCCGCGGCGGTCGGTCGAATCGGTCTTGATCACCTCCTCACGCTGCCTGGATACGCTGTCACGAGTCGAGATAATGCACGTGAGGGTGTCTGTGAAATAATGAATAGTTGTAGTCTCGACGCGAACCAGACTGTCCGACGTCTTCGGCATCTCAGGAGTCTCCTCCACGGCAAAACGCTGTTCTCTCACCTCTGTGCGGTCAGGCTGCAACCCTGCGTGCTGTACGCACACCGTGTCTGTCTGCGCAATGAGCGCAAGAGGAAAACAAAATGCCAATGCAAGTAACCATAAGTGTTTCATGGCGTATGTTTTTTTATTGTTTGTTATGTTTTGTGACCCGCCCGGGAATCGAAAATTGCCTTTTGGCAATAATCGTGCCCCCTTGTGGGGCTAAGAACCCGGATTTGAGCTTTAGTTTGTTATGTTTTGTGACCCGCCCGAGAATCGAACTCGGATTTGAGCTTTAGGAGAGCCCCGTTCTATCCATTGAACTAGCAAGTCCTTTCTTCGTCTTTCTCTTCTCGCGCATCATTGCGCGAACTCTTTCACTCTTTCACTCTTTCACTCTTTCACTCTTTCATTCTTTCATTCTTTCACTCTTTCACTCTTTCATTCTTTCATCTTTTGCATCTGCTCGGGAACTCCCCGTACTCTTCGAATGTGTAGTTCAAAAAGTCATTCATCGGCTTGCCCGCTGCAGCGATCTCGGTGATTTGGTCGATGAAATCGGGCGCACTCACCTCTTTGTCCGTCAGTGGTGTACTGAAGGTATAGGTCTTATGTTTCAACCAGTCGGCATGCACGAAGTTCGGATCAAAACCCGCCGGCACTTTCTTCAAAGCCCCCCACATATAGTCAAAATCCTGACCGAAATACTTCTGCCAACTCGGCGCGGCCATGATTGTTTCCACCTCCTCGTAGTTGGCTTCTATCTCCTTCCGCAATGCGTCTAACAGTTCTTTGCCCGGATCCCATATACCTCCTGCAAACATGCACTGACAGGGTTGGATATGTACATAATAACCGCCGCGCATGGATTTCTTTCCCCATGTCTTCGGCTTGCCCGGTACGCCGGCCGCCGGAAAGACACCGAACCATTCTTTGTACGGGCGCTTGTCATGCGAAAAACGCACGTCGCGATAGATGCGCCAGATACAATCTTTAGGCTGCAACACTGCCAAGCTCGGATCCAACTCAGACAGACGCTTGATATACTCCGCGCTGAATTCCACGAAACGAGCATGGCACTCTTGGTACCAGGCTTTGTTCTCGGTAAACCACTCGCGGTTGTTATTCACCGACAACTCCTTCAAAAATCGCAGAATCTCTTTCATTCTTTCACTCTTTCAACTTTACCATGCATCGTTCCAGCGATGCCATCCAGTGCGGTATCTCCACGCCGAACGTCTTCTTGAACTTCGACTTGTCCAGAACGCTGTAATGCGGACGGGGTGTCTTGTACTGATATTCTTCCGATAAAATCGGCAAAACTTTGCATTTCTCGATACCTGCCAATTGGTGAATGGCGATCGTGAAATCGTACCATGAGCACACACCCTCGTTCGTGAAATGATAGATACCCGGGTACCATACAGGCGACTCGATCACGGTGAAGATGGCCCATGCCAGGTCTGCCGCGTAGGTAGGTGTGCCGATCTGGTCGAACACCACCCCTAACTGCTCTTTCTCACGACCCAATTTGATCATCGTCTTCACGAAGTTATTGCCGAAGGACGAGTACAGCCAAGCGGTGCGTAAGATCACCGCCTCCGGGCAAGCCGCCAAGAGACGTTTCTCTCCTTCGTACTTGGTGCGGCCGTAAGCTGTGCGCGGGGCTACAGGGTCCGTCTCGCGGCAGGGCACGTGTTCGTCACCCGAGAAAACATAATCGGTGCTCACATGGATGACCTTCACTCCCTGACTGCCTAATACGCCTAATGCATCTGCATTGATCTTCATCGCCGTCGCTTCGTCTTCTTCCGCCTTATCGACGTTCGTGTACGCCGCGCAGTTGACAATCAGGTCGATGCCGTGAGCCTCAACGAAAGCACGAACCGCCTTCGCGTTGGTGATGTCCAGCACTTCGGTGTTGTCCGACTCGATCACGTCCGTGAAGAAATACGTATGTTTCGTGTGCTCTTTACTCAGCACGCGCATCTCATTGCCCAACTGGCCGTTACTTCCTGTTACTAATATCTTCATAAAATCTCAAATCACAAATCTCAAATCTCAAATGGAGAGACAAAGTCTCTCACAAGCGGGTGTTTTTTGTCTTTGTCACTAATGATACGCAACTCTTCAGGAATCTGCCAATCAACAGCCAAATCCGGGTCGTTGAGCAGAATGCCGCCGTCCGCTTCCGGATGATAGAGATTGTCGCACTTGTACGTGAAGATAGCCTGGTTGCTCAGCACCGAGAACCCGTGAGCAAACCCGCGCGGAATGAAGAACTGCCGTTTGTTCTCTTCGCTCAGCTCCACGCTGTACCATTGTCCGAAAGTGGGGCTGCCTTTTCGTAAATCCACGGCAACATCCAATACGCGGCCTACCGTGCAGCATACTAACTTCGCTTGACTGTAAGGGGGACGCTGAAAATGCAAACCGCGCACGACACCATACGTGGAGCAGGACTGGTTGTCCTGAACAAAATGCGCTTCTATACCGGCTTCGCGGTAACGCTGCTCGTTGTACGTCTCTACGAAATATCCACGCGCATCGCGGAAAACCTGGGGCTCCAAAATCAGTAATCCCTCAATAGGTGTTTTGATAACATTCATAGTATATGAATTAAAAAAAGCGGACAAAGATACTGCTTTTTTTTGATATGTGCAAGTATTTGTATATTTTTATACAAAAAAGTCCCGCAAATACAGTGATCTGCGGGACTTTCCTTTTGAAATAAATGTTTATTGGATCTCCTGTCCGGTTAACGTAAATACTTTATCTCCGCGGCGAATCAGAAGTTGGCCGTTAAGGAGATATTTCGTTTCGGAATGACCGGAAACATCGGTGTCTTCAAGGCCTGTCGGCTTCGCTTCGGGGTTGGAAGGGATGATGGGCGGTGTCGGAATTACTTCGAAACTGGAGCCTTTCACATCGTCTCCTGGGTAACCGGTTGTGGCGAAATCACCGAAATAGACATGTATCGGCTTCATGTTCTCGTCCAATGTTGACAGGACATAATTATACCGCGAAGCCTCATCCAGACCGGTGACCAGGAAACTCAGCGTAAACGGCAGACTGCTTTCCGCCTGACTTGACGGTGCTTTTCTGCCCGGCATAGAGAAAGCAATTCCGAGAAGCTGTCCTTTGGGACCGAGAGTCAACTTGCAGAACACCGCGCCGTCCTTATAGATGTCTATCTGATAACTGTGCGCCGCGCTGTCCGTCGGCCAGGTGAAGTTCGCTGTTGTCTGTCCCGGATCGACAGTGACTGTTTTCTGTATCATAGCCGAGTCGGGTACGTCGCTCATGCGGAACCTGCCCCAATAGGGGTGCTCGCGGTACAACTTGCGGCTGTCGGGAAGGACGGAGAGCCATGCGCTGTCCGGGATATCCGCCAGTGTCCCTTCGGAGACACTCGGAGGGGTGGCTGCCCATACTGCGATATGCGTGACGGCGCTGTCGCCCTTGAAGGCATTATCCCCGATGAGAACGACGTTTTTGCCGATACTCAACTCCTTCAGCCCGCTCCAGTTCTCAAACGCGTTCGTGCCGATCGAGATCACCTTGTCGGGAATAACGAGGCTGTCCTGCAACTTAATCCCCGAAAAAGCACTACCGCCAATCATCGTCAGTTCTTTCGGTAGTACGATGGAATCCAAGTTAGGACATCCTGCGAAAGCATTGTCTCCGATGGTCGTTATGCCATCAGGCAGATGTACCCGCGTGAGTGCCGTACACCCGTTGAAAACGGAAGAATTGATTGCTTTCACCTTCTCCGGTATCCGGATTCGTTTGATCTTTGAGCAACCCTTGAATGCCTCTTGATGGATTGCCGTCAGCGTCGAAGGCAGAATTACCGTGTCCAGTTGGTTGTTGCCCGAGAAGGCACCTGCTCCGATCCATTGACAGCCTTCCGGCAGTTCCACTTTCTTCATCCGTACCTGCTGGCACAGCTTGGCGGGCACAAACTCCACATCCGGACCGAAGATAAAATCCCCGTTCCAATAGCAGTAAAGATTATAGAACACAGACGAAGAAGCCGGCGGGTTCTTGGCATTCCAAACAATAACAGGACTGTAGTGGATACACCACGAGATCTGTTTGTTCGAGCGGAACGTCGCTGGGAAGAACAACGTATCTTGCAGTGGAATAGTGGCTACGCTGTTCTGGTCATATACAGCGTGATTGGGTTCTCCGTCAAATATACTGCCGTCGATCACCTCCAGACAGTCCGACCACCGGACGGATTTCAGCCCGTAGCAGTTCTCGAATGCCATCTGGCCGATGTATTTGACGCCCTTTCCCAAGTCGCATTTCACCATCGTCGTGCAATTGGCAAAGGCGAATTGTCCTACCGTATCCACAGAGTTGGGCAGTCTGACCTCTTTCAGCTTGTAGCATTTCTCAAATAGATTCGCAGGGATCTTCGTCACGCCTTCGGGAATCTCGCACGCCGTCAGGTTCCACCAGTCGCGGAAAGTGGCGCCGCTGAATCCCGTCAACCCTTCCGGCAAGGAAATCGTCTTGCAGGAGTTGTACGGATAGTACGTCTTGTAATCCGTCGCCCATGACGATGCCTGAAGCACCTGTTTGTTCCACCAGAGACTATCGACTGTGTTCTTCAACTCGCCGTAGCCCTCAATGGTCATGTGCGCCGTCTCCGTGTCATAGCTCCACGTCAGATGCTCTCCGCACACGCCTTCATAAACCGTGGCGTGCAAGTTGCTTGCCATCATCGTCAGGCAAACAAGAATAATAAATACTTTCGTTTTCATATAACTATCTAATTATATAAACTTTTTATATAAATCTCCGTGCATTTTTCGCGCATCATTGCGCGAACCATAACTATCAATTAAATCTCCGTGCATTTTTCGCGCATCATTGCGCGAACCATAACTGTCAATTTTCAATTATCAACTGTCCGCGTACATCGTACATCTGTCCTCCGCGGAGCAGATAAATCTGTCCGTCTCTCAGGAACTTGTGTACATTCTCTTTTTCCCCGATGAAATCGATATCTTCTGTACCTTCTTTTGTGCGGAATGAACCATGGGCGGTGTCAATGAGCAGCAGCACATCGTCATAGGCTTCAAGGGTGTACCAATACTGTGTACCAGGTAATAGGTTTTCTATTGTGGTACTCAATACAGGTGCGCTCCATAAGGCGGCAGGTGCGCGGCGAGGCGCTTTGGAGAAGTCAATGGAGATCAGCGTTCCGTCAGCAGCCAAGTGGAGAGTACATACTTTCTCCGTCTGCGCTTCATCTGCCCAGATAATGAGCGTGTAGGAAGCACCTCCGCTGACAGCCGGCCATGTGAAAGTAGCGGTGTTCTCTTCGGGTTCAATCTCCAAGTTCTCTTCTGTCGGCGTTTTTACGGTATCAACTTCTGCACTCAGTTGGGTGTAGTAGTAGCGTGCCATGTATTGCGCATTCACAGGATCCAAAATGCCGTATTTATTTTCCGACTGATGGTGTGCCGTCAGGATACGCGCTTTCATTGCATTCGGGTTGAGCCAATCGGTGTAGAGAAGCTGGTTCGCTTCCTGAATTCCGAACGATGCCGGTGAGAGCACAGGCTCCGTTTCCAAGGATGCTCCGTACGTCAGATTGTAGGCCTCGTTGCGCAACTCGTAGTGTACTATATTGCCGGATTCATCGAGAGAAATAACCGGTAAAGTAGCCGGACCGCGATAGGAAGAATTAGCGAATTCCCATGCATTGTTTGTATCCGACCAGTTGTAGGTCTCGCGGAAATACCAGTCGGCATTGTCGTCTTCGTAATGATTGATGTGTTTTGTTTTGGGTACGAGTGCGGTTGCCGTGTTATCCAGACGGTAGTAAATCTGCTCGACAGCTCGTCCCTGTTCATCATAAGAGACATCTCCAAGACCGTCATTCGTCAATTGGAAATCAGTCCACCCCATAGATGAGCCGCCGTATTGCGAAACAGCAACGCAATCATACTGCGTACCGTCGTCCGGACGATAGAAGTAACGGTATTTCCAATACGGGATATTGCCTGTATTGCTCCATGTGTACCACTCGATGCGCTGCGTCAAACGGCCGAGGACATCGTAGGTGGGCTGGTTGCGGATGATCGTGTCACAAATAAGTGTTGTTGAATCTTCCCAATGATAGGCGTGCTGCTCTGTAAAAGTGCCGAATTCATCGAAGATATCGAAGGTGTCGGTGAAGAGTTCCAGCCCCTCTGTCCGATTTCCGGGAACAACCATACTTGAGTTTTCCTTTCTCCAGAAATATCTCGATGCTTCTTTCTTGCAATCCGGTTCGGGGAAGTAAGTAACATCTTTCCGATATGTCAGTTCCCATGAGGCGGTAGAGTCCACATAGTTATAGTAATACAGATGTGCCTGATGTCCTTCTATATCTTCTTGTACCTCGGCATAGTATTCACGTTCCATACCGGCTTTACCTCCTCCGAACTTATAATACCAGTCAGGTAGAGGTTGAGCCAGAGCCTGCCAGGACTTGGTGCCGTCTCCATTATCCGCCATTTCTGCTGTCTTGATACGCAGGTACAAACCGATTTCCTCATCATACGTGAAGGTATAGAGGTATTTTTCTTCCCAAACGGTTCCTTCCGGATCATTGCTGATATATTCAATGGTGGAGGCAGGTGTTCCGTCGGAATTAAATGTGGTTTCCTCGCGGCTGTAGTTTAACAAATTCCAAGTGAAGTTTTTGGTATCCAGTTTTTCCCGTTTGCGGGACATGTCGAATTTATTGGAGTAATACCAATGCGTTTCCCGGATAGTATCGTAATGATATTTTCCCCCATTGACGCTCCAACCTTGTATATTGACCAATAGTAGTTTATAATACTCTGCCGGACGATGATCCTCTTCGCTAAAAATAGTCCAGCCTCCGTAAGCCGGGTCTTCACGGCTGGAAACGGTGTATATCTTCTCTCCCTCCGCATCGTATTCCTTGCGCTCGTAGCACCACATGCCTTTGGAGTTGACAAACGAATCCACATCCAATACGATGTTGTAATTCTCATCGTAGCGAATACAATGGTGTCGTTTCAGACTGTCGTTGGTGTAATTGTTCTCCAGCGTCAGCAAGGTAGTTTTCCCTTCTATGCTCATCATAGGACGGGTACGGATTATCCATTCACGCTCTTGCTTGGAAAGACATACCTTGCCCGACTGCTCGGAATGAATCTCGCTGATACAGAGATTCGTAGCACGGTCAATCCGTCGCTCGATATTGTCGGTGAACACGAGATTTCCTTGCTCATCGTAAGTATAAGAACTCTCCCGAGTGCGTGCAACAGGATCTTTACGCGTAGTTACCGTTTCCCGTCCATAGGTGTTTTTGCCTTCTGTATTCCGTTTTATTTCGGCTTTTATCCAAAGTGTATCAATTCCCATTGGGTTATATTCAGAGATGTCCACATGGAGAGAAGCTATTTCGCCGTTCTCATGATAGGTGTAGTTAGATTCACGGATAGACATATACAGAATATGATTGCGGTAAGAATTGCGTACCACGCTTTCGGACTTCGTTTCCCACTTGCGTGCAGACGCGTTATATTTATAGGTATAGTCAACCGAAACAGAATCATTCTCTGTACGGACGGTGCGGTTGTATGGCGTCCATTCCATGCCTGTCATCATTCCTGTCTGCTCGTCATAGACGGTGTTGAGACGGAAAGTGATATAGTCATAGTTGCGTATCTGACGAATAAGCTTTCCTTCCACGTCATAGACGTTACGCACGCTGTCTTTCATTACAAGTTTGCGCTCGTTCGGGTACGTGTTGAAGTTGCCGACTAATTCACCGCCTTTGTATTCGCCATTATACACTTCCTTGAGATACGAACCGCTGTCCACAGCCCAGGTATAGACGTCTTTTCTGGGATAGATAAAGGTCATCGTGTCCTGCCACAACACCCGGAGACTGGACACTACGGTCACGGAGTTGGCATCGTACGTGTATTGCGCATACCAATCCGGCTTGACGGGCGTGCTGTCTGTCACCGCAGGGAAAACAGGCATCGAACCTACCACACTGTCCAGCCGCCAGGCGTAACGATCGGATATATCCTCCTGCGCGTAGGCGCACGTTCCCTTTAATACTACCATTGTTGCGATGAGCAAACCGATGTGTTTTGAGGTCTTCATATCTCTACTGATTTTTTGATGTTTTCTTGTACAATTTTCCGAGGGCTATTTTACCCTTTCAAATTCGAGTGCAAAATTACTGCTTTTTTTTGACATGTGCAAATTTTGCAGTTGTACGAGGAATTTTTGGTGGATTTGCAACTTCTTGAATATCATGCGGTTGCAAATCTTGATTTTCTAAATAGTTGTACGCTCTCCGAAGAGGACTTGCGAACTCCCTCAAACGGGGACGAAAATCTATCGGTTCGAAGCTGATTTCCTCTATTTCGACCTCTTTTTCATTCGCTTTTTGTGCCTCCTCTTTTAACTGCCGATAAATAGCTACATACGTATATTGATAGAACCGTGAATAAGCCTTGAAACCTTCCTCCGGCTTGCCGCCGCACTTGAACACACGAAAATAATGCTGAAAGAACCGAATCCGCCATTCCAATCCCTCCGGACTGTAATCCTTCTCCAACGCGTGCGCACGACGCTGAGCCGCCTTGATCATCTCACGGTTCGCCATACATGCCTCTGACCATTTCTTCGGAAAATGATACGTATATAACTCAAATAATCCGTCCCGAAATCGTGCCGGACGAACCACTATACGCTTCTTATATTTCTGACCCTCTTGCTCCAAATCCATCGCACCCCAGAGCATGTCTATTGCCGTGTTTGCACGGAAATACTTCACACCCCGGGCATGAGGCGTGGACCCTGCTGGCAATGATACAAACGTCGCTATCGTATTTGCCAAACGCTCAATCACGGTCGTCTTTAGATGTCTTGACATATCTGTATCTGTTGTTTATCTTGTCTTACGGCTAATCTTTACTAATTATTAAATACTACTGATGCGTTAACTTGCATTTATAATCGCATATCGTATTGACATATAGTATCTTATGAAGGAATATTTGACTTTGCGATTTGATTTGAAATGTTTTTTATGTTTATATCTTTGAGTGCTTTTACTCGTTAGATTACAAGCAGGTTTAACTACCAATTTGTACAAGGAGCAACGCTCCTAAAGCACTCAAAGGGTTTTATCTGTTTTTGTCTAAAATTAACGCATCACTACTTATCTATACTTATCTTTACGCTTTTTTCGGTCTATTTTCAGGGTAATCTCTTATGCGCTCAAGGGGCGTTTGCTTATAATCCTAGACATTATTACTGTCTTTACTATCATAATCATCTTAAAATCAATAGATTACAAACAAAATTCCGCACACTGAATTGTATCACGATGCAAAGGTACAACTTTTTTTTGAAATATGCAAATTATTACTCATGTATTTCTAATTTAAAGGTCATATATTCCGTAACAACGGCAGCTTTGACTGTTTCGGCGGAGCGGGTCGTACGGCGCAATGCGGAACGAGAGCTTAATACCAACATCAAAGGGGCGTCTTGCTGAAACAAGCCTTTTACCTTGACGCTGTGACTGAACTATCGGCGTCAAGATCCGATGAAGCGGAAAACCGTCCCGCGTGTCCGAGAGCATTAATAATGAAATCCGCTCTGACGGTACATCGGCTATCAGAGAGAACGAATAATCAAAATAAACCCCGATGGAAAGGAAGGAATTGCTTCGTCTGCCCGTGTGAATGGGGATGTCATAACCAACCTCCGCTGCCAGCCAGTACTGGACTTTCGGAAGCGATTGATACTCCCCGCCCTGCGATTCGCGGAAAGAGGGCGAGGCTGCAAGAGGGTATGAGTTATACACCCTGTTGTCCCGTTGAGGGTAATACACCGACAACGCGGCATTTTCTGCCTTTTCACTCCACTTTCCGGAGAAAGGAAAAACGATTTTCGGTCCTGCATACAGGTAGAAATGGTTTAGGGTAATAGCCAACTGAACAGGAATTCCGAAGGCCCACGTGCTGTAGTTCTCCTCCAGCCGCCCGATGGAATAGTCCACCTGCATCAACTCGTTCTCCACGTCAATCACCGAGTAACTATCGACATAATCGAGTTTGTTAAAACCGGCCTGTCCGCGATCCAGTGTCGCGGCGACACGGAAACCGATCACCTGGGAGGAATGGTAGGCATAACTCACCACCATTCCGCCATGTATCCCCGCAACAGAAGAAACATAGTGACATTGGGCGTCGTAACCTGCCATGCCCCCTCGAAAACCTATTTCGAACAAATGATTCGCGTGTGCTGCATGCGACACCAGCAAGAATAACAAAATTAGTTTAACGTGTTTCATAGTATCAATCGTTTTTGGGCCCATACATGTTCACCTTGTTCAAACCGATAGAGGTAAAATCCGTGACTTACCTGACTTTCCGGGATCTCTTCTCCGCGGCTGTTATAGATGCGTACCCGAACCGGAATTTCCTCGATGGATTCGAATATTTCCAGTATATTGGACCAAATGATTTCTTCGTGGTCCAGGACTACGCGGAGTTGGAAGATGCCGTTCAAGATGTTCTGCTCGGCGTAGTCGTCTTCCATGGCTCCTGGAATAGGTTTTTCGTCTTTATACCACTGAAAAGCCGTAGGTGTCCGGTCGGGGAAAATCCGTCGCAGGACAACGTTGTCGCAAAGCAGCTGCCAGTTGTACTTGTTCACGATAATCGGATATAAACGCTCGCAATGAACGGTGTCCAAGGTAAGGATATAGAGAATACTGTCGCATCCTCGCGGACTTGTTTCCATTTTCTCCTGTGTGTCGGGTTCTCCGAACAGCACGCCTCGCCAAGTGAATGGCATGAGTGTGTCGCAGACAACCGTGTCTAATGGTGCGTACACAAGGTCGGGACAACACAGTTCCGTATTGAGCGTATAGATATGCAATATACTGTCACAGCCTCGCGGACTCTTTTCGATCACCTCTTGTGTCGCCGGCTCTTTAAAAAGTACGCCGTTCCAAAGAAATGGCATGAGGGTGTCACACACGATTGTGTCTTTCGGCGCGTACTGAATGTCCCGGCAACACAGTTCCGTATTGAGTGTATAGATATGCAATATACTGTCGCATCCGCGCGGACTCTTCTCCATCACCTCTTTTGTACCCGCCTCTTCGAAGACCAAGCCGTGCCAGAAGAACGGCATGAGAGTGTCGCAGACGGTGGTGTCTGCAGGAGCGTATTGCAAATCGGGGCAACACAACTTCGTGTGAAGGGTATAGACACCCCGTTTGACCTCGCAGTCGTATTGGTCCTTACATCGACTGTTTTCGGGCAACAATGATGGGCAGTAAGATGGAACGGTTCGCTCATTGCGCGGCAGTAGCGCTCGGTCTCTACATCCACGCCGTCAGAGGTGACGCAGAACCGGTACCAGCCTTCATTTTCCGGTTTGATAGAATCAAAGGCGAGCGTTTTGCCCAAGACCACATTGGTCCATCCGTCACTGTTGAACTCCAGGCTGTCCGTGGCATACTGCCAGAGATAATTATAAGGTTCCTTAAAACCGCCATCTGCCGTCACCGACGTCTCGAAAACATACGATGAATCCAGGCAAACTTCATGCTCGGAGAGAATAGCCACTTCCGGTTTGCAGAGCCGGATCTCTATATCATCCATGGCGAAATCATTACCGCCTGATGCATTCTCGTCGTTGAAGATAGAAAGTCTGATTTCATCCACTCCTTCCGGCACATGGAACGAGGCTCCGACAAGGTGCCAGGGCGCAGACATCGTCGTCGGGACACCATATTGCCGGTAATCAGATGGAGCAGGCTCGATTTTACCGGTAGATTGTTCCCAAATAGTATCCATTGTCCGCTCGTCCTGGATAAGAAAACGCACTTTGGGACGGAGAAAATTATGCCCGGGTTCCAACACATTCGCTACGTAGGCTGAGAAAGAGAGATCTAACTCATGACACACAGGGAAGGTTGTGGTATAAAAAGCGTCATTCCCCCCGATACCATCTACCTCTAATAAATACCCGCGCGTGTAATCATTAGGATAGGTGTGGTCGTCTTGGATGAACCACTGAGAATCCATATTAGCGGTAGTACTGCTTTCCCAATTATTCTTCCATCCATGCTTGGCGACTACGAACTTGCCGCTGGAGACCCATGATAGGACGTTGAATTCTTGCCGATATCTTGAACTCATCGTGGTCAAAGGGTCTTGGCTGGTAATCGGATCAGACGGGTCATTGCCGCCGAAATCTTCGCGGAAAAGGATGGTGCCACGCGG